>DATAYM010000072.1:0-30465 GCA_036272595.1 Caulobacteraceae bacterium | reverse complement strand
AATTGTATCGGTGGGAATAAGTCCACTGTAGACCACCGCCTGACTAGAAGACGTCGTGCCGTCATACGGCTTGGAACTGGGCTGAGCCGTCAGCGTCAGCGGAGCTTGGTCGATCGTCCCTATTGCGCCGGAAGCCGAACCCAGACCTTCAAGGAAGTAGTTGCCTGCCGAGGCGCCCGACAGGGTTAGATGGGTCACCGTCACCGTCTTACCGATTGCGGCGTTTGGATCGTTGTAGTAGCCGCTCGTTACGATGTTCAGGCTAACGTCGTCTCCTGAGAGGCCGCCCTGGAAAACGTAGTTTTCGGCGTTCAGAGTGGCGCTGGTAGTGCCGTCATAGGTTTTCTCGACCGTCCCTTGGAGTGAGACCTCCAGTCCCAATTGGTCGATTATGCCCGTGGCCGTACCGAGAGGGCCGACCGTATAGTTGTTGCCGTCGTTCCCGTCCTGAACAGAGAAACCGGAATTGACGGTGAGGACATGATTGCTGCCCGCGTTCGGGTTGTCATAGCTTTCGGTGAGGCAGGCGATGCTGTCGCCGGGCACCAGTCCACTGTAGGTTGGCATCGCCAGCGACGATGTCCCGCCATCGTAGGTCTTTTCGTCGTCGAACGCTGAGATGGTCAGGGAGGCTGGGTTTATAGTCAGCGTGCCGCCGTCATTGGTCGAGGCATCGCTATCGTTGTAGATGATCCGATAGGGTCCCGACTGGGGGATCGGGCCGGTCGCCGCTACGTTGGAGACGCTCAGGCCATAGGATCCGACATCATAGTAGCCTGAATAGGCGATGCCCGGCTGGTCGAGCAGCGGCCCCACCTGGAAGGTTTGCACCGCCGAGGTGAACGTGTCGCCGGCTTGCAGACCAGTGGCGGTGACCGTGTAGACGGGGAAATTGCCGTAGGTGATGGGGTCGGCCGAGGCGGTGAGCTGCAGCACGTGCGAGACGCCGTAGAGCTGCGGATAGACGCCATCCGAGGGGGTCGACCAGGTGCTCTGGAAGTCGAAGCCGACGTAGGTGCCTGGATTGAACGGATCGACGAAGGTGCCGCATCCGTTCATGCCGACGATGTTGGTGCGGCTGCCGCCGGCCACGGTGTAGACTGAGTTGCTTCGGCCGGTCGTCCCTTCGTCCCAGTAGCCGTTGACGATCGTCCCGCCCAGCTTGCCGACGAGACCGCCCCCGTTGGCGTTGGTGGTGACGTAGCCGGTGGCATAGAAATCGGTCGCGCTGCTGGTGTCGAGAATCTCTCCGGCGAAGCCGCCGACGTTCGACACGCATCCCATGGCCGTGGTCGGGCTGGTGGAATAGGCATTGGTGATGACGCCGCCGTTGACCAGCTCGCCGACAAATCCCCCGACTTCGGCCGCCGCGCTCGGGTTCGTCACGGTCACCGTCACCGTCCCGGTCGAGAAGGACTGGGAGACGGCGCCGCCGGAGATTTCGCCGGCGAAGCCGCCGGCCAGGTCCACACCGCTGGAGGCCGCCGCGGCTTCATCGACCGTACCGATGGCGTAGGAGGTGCTGATCGTGCCCTGCGAAAGGCCGATGAAACCGCCCGCATCCGACGAGCCGCCCCCATGGACGTCGCCGGTCGCATAGGATCCGGAGATCGTCGGCGTATAGCCACCGGTGACCAGCGCCGCGCCCACCAGGCCGCCGGCAGCCGGGACCTGGGCGTTCGCATAGGCGCCGTCGGTGACGCTTCCGGTGGCGAACGAGGTCTCGATGTCGCCGCCGTCCATCTCGCCGACAAGCCCGCCGACGCTGGCCTGACCGCCGGTGACGCTCGCGGAAGACGAGGAGAATTTCACCGAGCCGGTGTGGCTGAGGGAGCCGACCAGGCCCCCGGCCGAGGCGTTGGCGAAGCTGGCGGCGGGATCGACGCCGTTGCCGGCGCTCACCACGCCGGACGAGGTGGCGTTGGTCACCGCGCCGCTCAGGCTGCCGACCAGCAGGCCGACCGACATGCCGTCGCCGCCGCTGGCGTAGCCGTTGACGAGATTGACGTTGCTGATGGAGGCTGTTGGCCCCGCGAAGCCGAACAGGCCCACCGCGCCAGTGGTCGTCACGCCGTCGACGCTCTGCTTGGCGCCGGTTACGCCGATCAGGGTCAAGCCGGATATCGTCTGGCCCCTGCCGTCAAAGGTCCCGGTGAAGGGCGCTGTCGCCCCGGCGCCGATCGGTGAGAAGCCGGTGGCCGGGTTCCAGATGTCCGACGCGCCGCCGGTCGCCGAGGCGTCGATGTCGTTGGCCAGGGTGTAGTTGGCGCCCAGGTGCAGATCCATCAGCTGCAGCTGATGAGCATTGGTGATGTCGGCGGAATATTCCGACTGCAGGATCGGCCGCGTCGCACCCTCGATCATGAACCAATCGCTGCCGGGGAAGAAATTGGCGTAGGTGGCCTGGGCATAGGGGCTGAGGCCGGTCGAGCCGCCGATGCCAGTGATGTCGACGATGGTCGCCTGCGTGCTTCCGGCATTGGCCCCGCTCATCACCCCCTGGCCGGTGGTCCCCACATCCCAATAGGAGTCGAAAATCGAGCCGCCGGTCTGGACGCTTCCATCGGTGGAACCGACCTGGCCGACGAGCCCGCCGGTCATGCTGCCGATGCCGGTCACGAACCCGGTCGCATAGACGTGGTCGGCCTCGCCGTCGCCGTCGATGGCGCCGGCGAATCCGCCGGCGGGGCTGGTCCCCGCACCCGAACCGTTGATGGTGACCGAGCCGAGCGCATAGGCGTCGTAAACACCCGTGCCTTCGCCCTCGATCTGTCCGGCGAAGCCGCCGGCGCGGGTGAAGTTGTTGGCCCCGGCCGCCTGCGAGTTCACATCGCCGCTGGCATAGGCGTTGTTGACTTGCGCTCCGTCCTCGATCGAGCCTGCGAAGCCGCCGGCGGCGCTGGTGGACCCTGTCACCCCGCCCGCGGTCTGGGTCACGGCGCCGGTCGCGTAGGAGTCGGTGATGACGCCGTCGTCGAGCGATCCGACGAAGCCGCCGACCGACGAGCCCGCGCCGCCGCTCACGGCGCCGGTCGCGTAGGAGGCCACGATGCCCCCCCCGGAGTGCTTGCCAGACCCGCTGAACTCTCCGACCAGGCCTCCCGCGGCCGGGCTGTCGACCCCGCCAGCCGGATAGGCGGTGACGCTGACCGCGCCGGTCGCATAGGAATTGACGATCAGGCCGCTGCCGCCGCCGGTCCCCAACAGGCCGCCGGCAAAGGCGTCGCCGCCTTGGACAGTCACCGACGCGTGCGAATTGACGATCAAACCGGCCGAGGCGCCGACAAGGCCGCCGGCGTTGGCCGTGACGCTGCCCAGCTCGTCGCCAACCTGCACGAGGGCTGATCCCTGCGCGGACTGCGACGATGAGGCATAGTCCACCGTGCCGAAGAGGCCGCCGACCAGGGACCCCACCAGCATCCCGGCGCCGCCAACGACATGGGCATCGACCAGGTTGACGTTTTCGATGACCCCCGTGGAACCCACGAGGCCGAACAGGCCCACGGCGCCATCGGTCGTGAGCCCCGGCGCCGGCGATTGCGAGTAGGCCGTCGTGTAGGTGATTGAAAGGCCGGAGATGGTGTGGCCTTGGCCGTCGAAGGTTCCTGTGAAGGCCGCCTCGCCGTTGCCGCCGACGGGCGAGAAACCGGTCGCCGGGTTCCATAGTCCGCCGGCGGCCGCGCTCGTCGCGCTGGCGTCGATGTCGCTGGCCAGGGTGTAGTCGGCATCCGGGTGCAACTCCATCAGCTGCAGCTGATGGGCGTTGGTGATGGTGGTCGAATATTCCGACTGCAGCATCGGTCGGGTCACGCCCTCGACCAGGACCCAGGTGTTGGGCTCGTCGACGAAAAATTTCGTGTAGCTCGCGGCGGCGTAGGGGCTGAGCCCTGTCGTTCCGCCGACCGGGGTCAGATCGGTCGGCACGCCGTACCCGCCGCCTATGGGCGTGGAAGCGCCGGTGGTTCCCTCATCCCAGTAACTATCGGAAATGGTAGTGGTGGGGTCATTGTTGACGGGATCACCTAATTCTCCGACCAGGCCGCCGATCGTGGCGCAGCCGCCGCCGCTGACGGCGCCGGTCGCATAGACGTGGTCGACGCTGCCGCTCGACACGACGGCGCCGGCGAAGCCGCCGATGTTGGCGTTGCTGTTGTAGGCGCCGGTGACAGTAACCGACCCGAGCGCATAGGCGTTGCTCACGGAACTGCCGAGGCCGGTGACCTCGCCGGCGAAGCCGCCGACGAGGTTGTCGGTGGTGCTGCTCAAGAACGGCGCGCCGTCCGCCGTCACAGCCCCTGTGGCATAGGACAGGGTGATCGTTTCGCCGCCCTGGACCTGACCGACGAAGCCCCCCGCGAAATTCTGTCCGGCGTCAGGGCTGGCGTAAACGTCGCTCGACCCCACGGTTCCGGTGGCGTAGGAGGTGGTGACCTGGCCGGAGCCCAGGGCGCCGGCAAACCCGCCGGCGGACGAGGACGACCCGCCGCTGACCGCGCCCGTGGCGAAGCTGCCGGCTATGGAGGCCTCGGTGACCTGACCCGCCAAGCCACCTACGAAAGAGCCGTAGCCGCCAGTGACGGAGCCGGTGGCGGAGGATCCGGTGATGCTGGCGCTGGGCGTGTTGTTGAGCAGGGGCGTTGAGCTCGTGTTGTACCCTTGCACCTGCCCGACCAACCCGCCCGCGGAGGGTTGCGTGAAGATGAAGTCGCCGGCGGTGACCGGACCACTGGCGGACGAATTGGCGATCGAGCCGGTATACAGCAACATGCCGACCAGCCCGCCGACGACCCCGTCGCCGGAGACGCTCGCGGAGGAGTGGGAGTTGATGATCTGCCCGTCGGACAAGCCGACCAGCCCGCCAGACATGGCGAAGGCCGCGCCACTGGCCGCACCGGTATCCACTATGGCGGCGCCCCCGGTGGCGATCTGGCCCGACGACGAAGCGTTCTCTACGAGTCCGTCAAGGTCGCCGACCAAGGCGCCCGCGTGGAAGCCGTCGCCGCCGCTGACCGTGGCGTTGGACAGGTTGACGTCCCGCACCACGCCGCTGTAGCCGACGACGCCGAACAGGCCGAGCGCGCCATTCGTGCTGTAGTTGCTGTTGGTCACCTGGCCCACCGGCGTCACCGCCTGGATATCCAGGTTGGAGATGGTGTTGCCGAGGCCCGTGAAGGTTCCGGTGAACGGTGCGTAGACCGTGCTGGCGATCGGCGCGCCGGTGAACACGGTCGCGGCGTTGGCGGTATTGAAATCCAGCGGCCCGGCCAGGGCGTAATTTCCGCCCAACCCACCGACACCGTTATCGGAATTGTTGATGTTGAGAAGGTCGGCCTGGGTGTAGATCAGAGTGTATTGGACGCCGTTGATGATCAACGATTGGCTGCTATCGCCGGCCGTGAAGCTGAGCGACCCGCCATTGACGAAAGAGTAGTCGCCGCTCGTCCCGCTATTGTTGTAGTTCGTGTTCAAGCTCACCTGACTGCCCGAACCGCCGACGTTCATCGGTGCAGTAACGAGCACCGAATGATAGGCGTCGAGGCTGAGCTGGCCCCCGGGGTTCGTCCAGCTCACCGGCGCGCCGAGCACGATGTCGCCGGCGGCGGCGGGGAGGACCGCGGGCGCGGCGGCGTTCTGAAGGACGATGTTCACCGACCCGGAGCCGGTGCTGATCTGTCCAGCATTCGCAACGCCGCTGGTGAGGCCGGCGGCGATGGCGCTGCTGGCGCCCAGCCTGAGCTGCGACGCGCTCATGAACACCGAGCCGCTAGCCTGGACCGGACCCTCGAGGTCGAGCGTGCCGCCGGCGCCCCCGAGCGGCGTCGCCTGCAAGGAGACGAACGTGCCGCCAGCGGCGCCCAGGGTCAGATCGCCGCCCGTCCCGGCATAGGTCTGGCCGACAGCGGGGTCGTCCTGCGGGCCGATCGTCGCCCCGGCCGCGATGGTGAGGCTGCCGGTCGGCGCGCCCAGGGACGGGCCGACGAAAAAGCTCGATTTCGCATCGGCGGTGATGTCGCCCGTCGACTTGACGAGCAGCGCGGAACCCGGGATCGAGGCTCCGGCCTGCACGATGACGTTCGGCCCGACCTGCGTGTCGAAGCTGACGATCGACATGGATCCGGCGGCGATCACGTTGTCATTGATCGCGACATTCCGACCGGCGATGCTTACCAAGCCCGCGCCGTTCGACGTCAGGGACTGGTCGACATCGACGCCGCCGTCGACGCCGCCGCCGCTCACCGCGACCTGGCCGCCGTTGTTGGTCCACAGCCCTGTCTTGATCAATCCTGCGTTGGCATAGATGCCCGACTTGGCGGTGATGTCTCCGCCCGAGGCGTCCAGCGTGGTGACTTCGGTCTGGCTGTCGTTGCCGGCGGAGTCCCCGTCGAGGATGACGCTGAAGCCGTTGCCGGACGAGGCCGGGTTGGCGGTGTCGTTCTTGATGCCGTTGGCGGCGACGTGGCCTGACAGGTTGATGACGCCGCCGTAGCCCGAGTCAGTGGCGACATCTTCGGCGGCGTCGAACTCGACATAGCTTCCCGCCGTGGTGCTGCCTGTGTAGTCGATGTGGGAGTCGCTCGGCGTGCCGGAGGCCGAGGACTCGTCGACCATGGTGACGCCGCTGGCGCTGGTCGCGAACTGCACCTGGACATCGTTGTCGGCGGTGTAGATCACGGCATCCGTGGCGCTGATGTCGGCGTTCCCGACGGTGAGCGTCGGTGAGTGCAGCAGCACGAAGCCGGCGGTGGCGCCGATCGTCGCGCCGTCCTCCACATCGATCGACACGGCGCCGCCCGGGGCGGGTGTCCCCTGGGACGCGATCTGGATCGTGTCGCTGCCGTTGTCCGCCTGCGTGACCGCAGCACTGTTGAAAATCCCGGTCGAGGCCAGAAACGAGCCAGTGCTGACCTTGGCGGTGGGGCCAAATACGATGCCAGCGGGGGAAAACAGCCACACACCGCCATTGGCGCTGAGGCTGCCACTGATGGTCGTCACCTGGCCCGGCGTCGTCACCACGTTGAACGCGATCGCGCCTTTGCCCGCCGCCTGGCTGAAGATGACCTTCTCGTTGCTGGCGATGTTGAAAGAGTTCCAGTCGATGACGACGCGGCTGGTGGGCTGGTTGACCGTGAGCTGGTTGGCGATGCTGCTGTCGACGGTCGCGCCGCCGCCCGAACCGGCGAAGATGTACCCGGACGGCAGGGCATAGGCCGCAGTCGCCCCGGAGCTGAGCAAGGCGGCCAGGCCGCTGACGACGAAGGATCGAGCGCCGAGGATCGGGCGGGGGATGGGACGGATCATTTCGCAGTTCCCGATACTAATCGGTTGTGGATGGCGGCGAAGGCGTCGTTCAGGCCGACGGTGAGGTTGACCAGGACGCTGGGCGTGGGCGTGGAATCGCCGAGGCCGAGGGCCGGGGCCAGCGGCACGGCGTAGATCAGGTCCATGTGGGCCTTGTCGCCCAGCTGCAGGCGCAGGCCGCCGCCGGCGGAGTCGATGGTGTGCTGGCGGAAGGTCCCGATGCCGTTGTCCCAGAGGCTGACCACGTCATAGAAGCCGAACGGCTCGATCTGCAGCGACTTGGTCAGGGCGAAGGGGCCGAAACGGACCTCGGTGGATCCGGCCAGCGCCTTGTCGCCCAGCGCCGCGCCCGGCTGATAGCCGCGGCCGATGGTCAGGTTGCCGATCGAGTACTGGTCCGGCGTGGTCAGCGGCCTGTCGGAATACTGGGAATCCAGCCGCGCCAGCAGCCTGACGTAGGAGACGGTCGGCGATTCATATTCGGCCGCAACGCGGAAGATGCTCGCCTGCGGATCGCCCCCGATGCGCCCGAGGCTGGCCTCGCCCGGATAGCTGGCGTCGCCGAAGTTCAGCCCCTGGCGGATCTCGCCGGAGAACGACAGCCGACCGAGGCGGCCGCGCTTTTCGCCGGAGAGGGTGAAGTCCAGCACCCTGAGGCGATCGTCGCTGAGGCCGATGGTCCGGAACACCTTGGTGGTCTGGTTGCTGCCCTCCAGGCCGAGGTCGACCAAAAGGCTGCCGTCCGGCCGCTCCCACAGCGGCTGGGAGACCTCGCCGCGGACCGTCGCCACGTCCTCGGCGATGGCCAGCGGCGTCAGGCTGCCCTTGGGATCGGCCGTCCCCCACAGGCCCGACAGGGTCACGGTGGTGCCGTAGCTGTTCAGCCTGAGCGCGTAGCTGCCGCGCACCAGCACCTGCCGCCCGACCGGCACGGAGGTGTAGACCTGCACCGAGGTCTGGTCGCCGTATTCGGTCGAGCCGAAATAGTCGACGCCGGCCAGCACGCCCCACGGCCCGACCGGATCGGCGTAGAGGTTGTTGACGTTGATGTAGGTGCGGAAGTCGGTCGGCCGCTGGGCGTCGACCACCAGATCCATGCCGCCGGGCTGGCTGCCGCGCCGCAGCGTGCCGGAAATGGCCAGGCCCGGCACCTGCTTGGCCAGCTGGTAGGTGGATTCCACCTCGCCGAGCGACAGCGGCGAGACGTTGACGATCGGCTGCAGCGCCGCGGTCGCCTGGCGGCGGGCGGCGACGTTGGAGCCGAGCACGGTCAGGTCGGAGATGCGCCCCTCGACGACGTCGAAATGGACGATGCCGTCCTTGACCTCCTGCACCTTCAGCACCACCGCCACGAACGGATAGCCCGCCTGTTCGTAGATGGCCTCTGCGCGATGGCCGATGGCGCGCAGATCGCCCAGGGTCACCGGCTTGCCGACCAGGGGCTCCCAGGCCGGCCGCAGCCTGGCTTCCGGCACCGCGCTGGCGCCGTCGAACTCCACCCCGCGCAGGACCAGACGGACGGTCAGGTCCTGCGGCGCCACCGGCGGCCGGGTGTTGGGCAGGTTCAGCGGCGCCGAAGGACCGGGCGGACCGCCCTTGGGCAGCGCCTGGGTGGGATCGTTGGGCGACAACGGCGCGCCGACGGCGGCCGGCGCGGCGGCCAGCACAAGCAAAAACGCCGCGAGCAGCCCCTGCGCCGCCTTGGCGGCTGCCCGAGGCGCATCGCGGTCGAGCCGCGCGCCCTGAAACCGGTGAAATGCCAAAATGCTGATCGCCCCCAGCCGGAACCGCAAGTTCCGCCACCAATGCGGGCGAGGATAACCCACGCGCCTATTGGCTGTCCAAGGTCAATCCGCCGCACGAACGCCGTGATTTTGCAAGTTGATTGCGACTTATGTCGGCGGGGATACTTACGCGGGACCGGCAAAGCTAGTTGGAACGGCGAACGAAACCCTCCGTCCAAGGATGATATCATCTTTTCCGCGGGCGGACGTTCTGGAAGCCTGGTCGCGGGATGCCGTCGATTGGGGACAGGGGCGCCCTGGCGGGATCGGCCAGCGCTCTAGCGCCCGGGCCAGCAGACCGCCGTCTCGGACTTGATCGTCGAGCTCGCCTGGAATTCGGCGACGAAGCTGTTCCACGCGGCGTCGTGCGGCGGCGATTTGACGCCCGGCCGATGGACGGTCGCGGTCATCGCCTCGTCGGCGGCGTAGCTCATCGCCCCGGTTTGCGGATCGCGCCGAAGGATCTTCAGCAGCTTGGGCGTGGCGGTGTCGCCATGCGTCGCGTACCACGCGGTCTGGTCAGCCACCGCCTTCTCGAACAGCGGCATCTTGCCCGGCAGGATGGCGGAGTCGCGGATCACCGTCAGGCTGCCCTGGCAGGGCGGCGTCTGAGCGGCGGCGACGCCGGCGCCGAGCACGGCGACGGCGGCGATGCAAACCGGCGCGATCAAGCCGGCGCCCGCCTGGAGAGCTTTCCTCATGGGCGGACGCTAACGCGGCGGCATGACAGGGGAAAGACGGCGCGCGCGGTCATGCCGCAGCTGTCGCGCCCTCGCCTCACGGGAACTTGGCTTCGATCGTCGCCTGAATCTGACGCCCGACCTGGAAGACCTCGTAGGTACCGTCGAAGTCGATCTGCGCGCGGGAGTCCGCCAGGTTGAAGGCGGCCAGCTTGAGCTTGAACCGGCCGAAATCATAGGACACCGTCGCATCCACGGTGTTGTAGCCCGCCAGGTTGGTCACCCCGTCGCTGCCGACCTGCGGGCCGACAAACTTGTCCGCTATGCTCGCCATCCACGGGCCCTGGTCATAGAGCACGCCGACCGCCGCCGTTCCTTTCGGCGAATTCGGGATGGGGCCCCGCGACGGGCGGGTGAGCTTGGCGTCGTTGACCGAACCGTTGGCGAACACGGTGAAGCCGCGGCCGAAGGTATAGGCCCCTTCCGCCTCGACGCCGGAATAGACGCCGGAGCCAAGGTTGATATAGCAGAAGCACGGCGACTTGTTGGCGTTGGTCCCGTCCAGGATGTTGCTGGCCTGAATATTGTAATAGTCCAGGTCGAAGGTGACCGGACCCGCCGCATAGACCGTGCCCACCTGATAGGTCGTGGTCTGTTCGGGGGCGGTGGTGTCGGTCGTGCCGTGGAAGGTCACCACCGTCTTGATCGGCGGGATGAGCAGGGCGGTGGCCGCCTGGGCGTAGACGGACCAGTTGTGGGTCACGCGGTAATTGGCGGTGAAGAAGTAGAGCGGCTTCTCATAGTCGCGGCTGCCGTTGACGGTGTAGTAGCCGAGGGCGCCGTTGGATTCCAAGGCGTTATCGACCGTGCGCCTGTAGTTCAGGAACTTGATGCCGGGCGTGATGGTCAATTGGTCGGTTGGCCGCCACTCGAAGTCGGCGAACAGCTGATACTGGAACCAGGATGACGGCTCGATATAGGAAGCGTTGTTGCCGCTGCCCGGAACGACATAGTTCGGGTCGGGCTGCCCGGTCGTCAGGTCGTAGTTCTTGATGAAGCGCTGGGCTTGCGACCATTCCAGCAGCCCGCCGGCCCGCAGGGTGCCGAAGCCGAAGTTCTGGTTGACCCGAAGGATGTCGCCATAGGTCTGGTACTGGTTCAGCTTGCGGTAGCCGCCGATATCGGTCTGCGGCAGCGGCGGCGCGGGCGCCGAGCTGGGCGACACGGCCGGCGCGAAGGTGGGATTGACCAGGTCGCTCGCCGCCTGGGCTGAGACCGTGTGGTTCGAATAGTAATAATAGTAGGCCTGGTCTTCAACCGTCAGGTTCCGCGTCGCGTCCCACCGGAGGTCGACGTAATTGAAGTCGGTATGCTTCACGACGTAGTTGTAGCCAAAATAGTGTTCGTCGAAGGGGTTGTTGTCGAGCTGGAAATTCTTGCCATAGGCCGCCAGCTGGGCCGGCGTAACCCCGGCTCCGAGACCGGCGCCGTTGTCCGTCTGATAGTATTTTGTGTAGTTGAAGGAGGTGAAGCCGGTCAGCACCAGCGTGTCGGTGACCGGAACAACCAGTTTGGCGGTCTGATTGTAGGCGACGCCCTTCATGTAGCTCAGTTCGCCGTCCGAGGAGCGCTCGTCGAAGTTCAGCAGCAGCTTGGCGCCGTTGAGCTGGCTGATCGCGCCGGTCTGCACCGTGGTGACGTAGGACTGGGTGTTGAACGACCCGTAGGTCGCCTTCTGGCTGACGCCGAAGACGTCGCTGACCGTCGGCGAGAACAGGTGGAAGGCGCCGCCGAAATTGGCCTGGCCCAGATCGCCCGCCGCGCCGGGTCCGCGGTCGACGACGACCGCGCCGATGATCGAGCCCGGAAAGAAGGCGGCGGGGTGGTGGGTGGTGTCGTTGGCGTCGCCGAAGGCGATGCCGTCGTAGGTGACGTTGTACTGGCCGTCCTGGAAGCCGCGCATCTGGCTGGTGTTGGTGTCGCCGACCCCGCCGCCGTTGGAGGAGACGCCGGACACCGAAGGCGCGATCACCACCGCGGTCGTGTAGTCCCCGGATTCCGGCGTCGACTGTTCCAGATACCGGTGGGTGATGATCGACTGCGGCTGGGTTTCCGCCAAGGACGCTTTCGACGGCGCGGCGGCCGCGGCGGCGCTCCGTTCCGCCGTCACCACCACCTGCGAGACGTCGGCGCCTTCGGCGCCGGTCGCGGTCTTGGCGTCGGCCGATTGGGCATAGGCGTAACCGCCGAACGACCAAACCGTAAGCAATGCTGCGCCCGTCAGCAACTTGCTGATAATATTCATGATGATCCCCACCCGTCACCTTGGGTTCAGCCGCGGTTCACCGAACAAAGCTGTCGATGATCGGCATCCAAGCGCGATCTGGTCGTAAGACGACGCGGCTCGCCGGAGCTCAAATTAAGTAATTATGACAATGCGGCTTCGGCAGCGCGGGAAACCATGACGGGTTCGGAGCGATTCCCCGGCGCTTTCCGACGCGGGCCGGCGGCGACGATCGGCCAAGCCGGACCTTGTTTTTTCGCCGGATCGGCGATCGCCCACCGCACCGACGGCCGCTCGGCGCCCGGCGCTCCGGTCAGCCTCGAAACGCCGCCATGCGCAACCTCGGTCCGCAGGCGAGATTGGGAATCGGTAATCTATGGTCCAGCTTTCGGTCATGCGCCCGCGGCGGCGAGGGCGCCGGAGCCTGGACGCGCGGCGGCGGCATTGGCGTTTGTCAATGTCGCCGACACCGCCGTGTCACGTTTGGCCGGCTAAGGTCTCGTCGACTGGGGCCGACCGCTGGATCGCACACGAACCGCGCATGACGCGACCGACGCCGGGGCTCGCCCGGCCTCCAGGTCGTGGACGCGACGCTGCGTTCGATCGCCGGGGCGGCGTCGACTGACCCGTAAGGAACCGCGGCCGTGCCGTCGACGATGAGGGCTGCGATCGGGCCGCTGGCGCTGCTCGCCTTGGGATGGGCCTGGCCGGCGCAGGCTCAGCAGGCCGTTCCCCCGCCGGCCAAGGCGCCGGACACTGCCCAGGAGGTGGTCGTCACCGCCCAGCGGCCCAAGTCCCAGACCCTGATCGACCGCAAGGTCTACACGGTCACCGGCAACCTCCAGGCGACGACCGGCTCCGCCGCCGATGTGCTGAACGAAGTCCCCTCGGTGGACGTCGACGCCGACGGCCTGGTCACCCTGCGCGGCGATCCCAACGTCACGATCCTGGTCGACGGCAAGCCATCGGCGGCGTTCCAGGGCGCGGCGGCGGGTCTCAGCCTGCAGCAATTGTCGGCCGCCGACATCGACCGGATCGAGGTGATGGCCACGCCGCCGTCGCAGTACAAGGCCGAGGGATCGGGCGGGGTGATCAACATCATCACCAGGAAAAGCCGGCGGCCCGGCTTCGCGGGCTCGGCCCGGTTGAGCGTCGGCGAGTCCGGCCGCGCGGTTTTCGGCGCCGATGCCAGCTACAACGCCGGCAGGCTGAAGCTCTCCGCCGGCGTCGGGTTGCGCCAGGATATCCGCGAGCGGCTGACCACCGACGCGCGCACCGAGATCGCTCCGGGGACGAGCGCCGCCACCCGATCGAGCGAGACGATCGACGAGCATTTCCATCGCCTGACGCCGTCGGCGAACGCCGGAATCGACTATGACCTCAGTCCGCGCCAATCCGTCGGCGCGTCGTTCAACGTCACCGACCTCACCGGCCATCGCTACTTCGACCAGTCCGATCTCGGCGGCCCGGCCGGCGGGCCGGTGCAGACCGACACCCTGCGCCATAGCGATGGCCACGAGCGGCACATCGAGGAAAGCGAGGAAGCCCATTTCAGCCAGGGGCTGTGGCGTCCGGACGAAACGCTGAGCGTCTCGTTGCAGCGCAGCGCGACCCACGAGCATGAGGTCTACAACTACCAGAACACCGCCCTCCCGCCGACGGCCGCCCCTACTTTCGACGACCTGCATCTGGGCCTTGAGCTGGCGAAGACGGAGCTTAGCGTCGACTACGCCCTGCCGATCGCCGACCGAGGAACGCTCAAGCTCGGCTATGACCTCGAGGCGGACGACGACGACTTCGACAACCGGGGCGACACAATCGATCCGGTGACGGGCCAGAAGCTGGTCGACCCGACCATCACCAACCAGTTCCGCTATCGGCAGACGGTGAACGCCCTTTACGGCGAATATGACCGAACCCTCGGCCCCTGGTCGCTGCAGGGCGGGCTGCGGGCGGAGGCGACGTCCGCCTCATGGCTGCAGGTCACCGGCGACATTCCAGGCGGGCGCCACGAGTTCGCGCTCTATCCGAGCCTGCAGGCGGAGCGCGCGCTGGGGGCGGCCGACAAGCTTGTGGCCAGCCTGGCGCGCCGGGTGACGCGGCCCGACCCGGAGGCGCTCAATCCCTTCACCGACCATCAGGACATCTACAATCTGCGGGCCGGGAACCCGAACCTGCTGCCGCAGGACACCTGGTCGGCCCAGCTGGCCTGGACCCACAGCGCCGGCGCGCTCAGCTACGGCCTGACCGGCTACTATCGCCTCGATCGCGACAGCGTCACCGATGTCGCCCAGCCGCTGGGCGGCGGCGTGGTGCTGCTCACCAAGGCGAACCTGCCAAAAAGCCAGTCCGCCGGCCTGGAATTCAACGCCAGCGGCAGGCTGGCCAGGACGCTGTCCTACAGCTTGAGCGGCGAGGCCTTCTACACCCAGATCGATGCGACCGCGCTGGGAGCGACCGGTCTGAGGTCGACGGTCGGGGTCAATCTGAAGGCCAGCCTGGACTATCGCCCGACGGCCCGGGACGACGCCCAGATCTCGCTGTCCCGCACCGACAAGCGCCTGACGCCGCAAGGTTTCGTCGACGCCATCGACCTGGTCAACCTCGGCTACAAGCATCAGCTCCGCCCAGACCTGGCCATGGTGGTCACGGTCTCGGACGTTCTCGACGGACAGCGGCTGCGGCGGTTTGTGAGCACCGCGACGCTCAAGGACGCCTATCAGCGCTATCAGGTCGGCCGTATCGCCTATGTCGGGGTCGTCTACAGCTTCGGCGGGGCGGCCAAGGCGAAGTCCGACTTCGACTATGGCCAATAGGCGCTTGCGGACCCGAGCCCGCGACATTGGGAAACCTTAACCCTCGCTCCAGTTCGCTCCCATGCCCACGCTGGCAGGAAGATGTGAGGGGGTGCATCCCGGAGCGTCCATGATGCGTCTTGATCTGTCTCCTTTGGCCGTGCTGGCCGTGGCATGTGTGGTCGGCGGCGCGGCCCTCGCCAAGCCTCCCGCCCCCGCCAGCGCGACCTCACCCCGGTTCACCGGCCATCGTTTCGCCGCCGACGCCCGCGTCTCGCTGGGCGAAGCCCGACGGCTGGCTCTCAAGGCGCGGCCCGGCGTCATCACCGATGAGGAACTCGAGAAGGAAGCCGGCGGCAGCGGCCTTCGCTATTCCTTCGACGTGAAGAGCGGCGGCGTCACCTTTGAAGTCGGCGTGGATGCCAAGTCAGGTGATATCCTGGAGAATGACCGCGAAGGCGACCATCCGGACTAAGACCCGGCCAGATCGCTCGCCGAAGCGTCGGACGCGCCGCGGAGGGCAGCGATGAAACTATTGATCGTGGAAGACGACAAGAACGGCGCCGACTACCTGAAGAAGGCGCTGTCCGAGGCCGGCCACACGGTCGACCACGCTCCCGGCGGCCGGCAAGGATTGCTCCTGGCCGCCGGCGAGCCTTACGACGTCATCGTGCTGGACCGCATGCTCCCCGAGATGGACGGGCTGGCGATATTGCGGACCATCCGGGCGTCGGGCGTCAAGGCGCCGGTCCTTTTGCTAACCGCGCTTGGCGGCATCGACGACCGGGTGGAGGGCCTTGAGGCCGGCGGCGACGACTATCTGGTCAAGCCGTTCGCGATCGCCGAGCTGCTGGCCAGGGTCAACGCCCTGGCCAGGCGGCCGCCGCCGCAGGACATCCAGGCGACGCTGCAGGTGGCGGACCTGAAGATGGACCGGCTCAGGCGGACCGTCACCCGAGGCGGCGCGCGCATCGACCTCCAGCCGCGCGAATTCCAGCTGCTCGAGCATCTGATGCGTCATGCCGGCCGCGTCGTCACCCGCACCATGCTGCTGGAAAGCGTCTGGGACTTTCATTTCGATCCGAAGACCAACATCGTCGAGACCCATGTGAGCCGGCTTCGCGCCAAGCTCGATCGCGGCCACGGACCGGAGCTGATCCACACCGTGCGCGGCGCCGGCTACTGCCTGCGCGAACCCGACTGAATGTTTCGCTCCACAAGCCTTCGCCTGGCGGCGCTGTACACGGCGGCATTCGCCGTCTCGGTGGTCGTCCTCGGCGCCATCACCCTGCTCACCACGCGCGCCACGCTGAAACAGCAGTTCGACGCCCGGATAACCGCCGAGGCCTCGGCGCTCGCCGACGAGTTCCGGACCGAGGGACTGTCAGGCGTGGCGCAGGCCATACAGGAACGCGACCGGACCCGCGGGGCGCTGCATTACGGCCTCGACGGCCCGGACGGCGGCGCGCTCGCCGGCCGCCTCGCCCGCCTGAAACCGCCGCCCGGCTGGTCGAACGCGAGCATGGCGCGGACGCGCGGCGGGAGCGAGTCGATCCGGGTGCTGACCACGACCCTGCCCGGCGGCTACCGTCTGCTGGTCGGCGATGACGACGATCAGAGCGACGCGGTGCAAAAGACCGTGCTGCGAGCCTTCGTCTGGGCGTTCGCCGGCGTCGTCGTGCTCGGCATCCTCGGCGGCTACGGCCTCAGCCACACCGTGCATCGGCGTCTCGCCACCATGAGCGGCGCCGCCGAGGCCATCATCGACGGGGAGCTCACCCGCCGCATTCCGGTGAGCGGATCCGACGACGACCTGGACCGGCTGGCGGCGACCTTCAACCGCATGCTGGACCGCATCGCGGCGCTGATGGAGAGCTTGCGGCAAGTCTCGAACGACATCGCGCACGACCTGCGCACGCCCCTCGCCCGCCTGCGCCAGCGCCTGGAGGCGAGCCAGTCGCTGACCGCGGAGGGCGAGCGGGCGGACGCCGTTTCCGGGGCGCTCGAGGACGTCGATGCGATCCTCGACACCTTCGCCGCCCTGCTGCGCATCGCCCAGATCGAAGGCGGCGCCCGCCGGGCGGCGTTCCGTTCGGTCGACCTGGCCGCGCTGTCGCGGACCGTGGCCGAAGCCTTCGCCCCGTCCGCCGAGGACGCCGGCCAGGATGTCCGATTCGAAGGGGACGAGCCGATCGTCGGCGAGGGCGATCGCGAGCTGCTGACCCAGATGCTGGCGAACCTGGTGGAAAACGCGCTGCGGCACGGCGGCGCCCAGGTCCAGGTCTGCGTGCGCGCCGCCCAGCGCGGTCCGGACGCGGTCATCTCGGTCACCGACAATGGTCCCGGCGTGCCGGCCGCCGAGCGCGAGCGGATCTTCGACCGGCTCTATCGGCTGGAGCAGAGCCGCTCGACGCCGGGCAGCGGCCTCGGCCTTTCACTGGTCGCCGCCGTCGCCCGCCTGCACGGCGCCACGGTGCAGGTGCGCGACGCCGATCCCGGCCTCGAGGTCCAGATCGCCTTCCCGATCAGCCGCAAAGCCGATTCATTGGGGTTTGCCAACCTTCCCGACAGCTCGACGTCATCTCGACGGGCCTAGACTCTAGCTTCGCCATTTGCTGAGTCCGGCGAGCAACGTCCGGAGTGGCGATGAAATCTGGCCCATCGGTAACGGCCACGCCCAGGCTGGCCCGGGGTCGGCGCCTCGGCGCGATCGCCGCGCTGATGAGTCTCGCCGCCTGCGCCGGCTACCACCCTCGCCCCCTGCCGACGGCCCCCGACATCCAGCCGGCCGCCGCGGCTCTGAGCGTCGATGTCGCCAACCTGCGGCTCGAGCCGCTGAAGACCATCGTCATCGACCCCAGGGCCGGGTTCACGCCGCTGGACGTCGCCGTCCTGGCCGCGCTCAACAATCCGGACCTGCGGGCCAAGCGCGACAGCCTCGGGGTGCCGGCGGCCCAGGTGTTCGCCGCGGGGCTGCTGCCGGACCCGCAGATCAGCACGGGCGTCGACCAGCCGATCGCCGGTCCCGACACCCACACCGCCTTCAACATCAGCCCGAGCCTGGACATCGCCGGGCTGCTGGCGGTGGCCGACAACGAACGGGCGGCGCGCTTCACCGCCAAGCAGGCCAATCTGGACGTCCTTTGGGCGGAATGGACGACGGCGCAGCAGGCGCGGCAACTGGCCGAGACCGCGCTCACCGATGAGGCCCGGGCGGCCTTCCTGGGCGAGATCCTCAAGGCGGCCGCGGACCGCGCCGACCGCTCCGGCAAGGCCCTGCAGCGCGGCGACGTCACCGGCCAGACCGCGTCGGCCGACCTCGCGGCCAAGCTCGACATCGAAACCCAGCTCGCCACCGCCGAGCACGACGCCGAGAAGGCCCGGCGCGAGTTGAACGCCCTGCTCGGCCTCGACGCGGCCGTGCATCTTCCGCTGGTCCGCGGCGCGCCCGCGGAGGGGGTCGAAGCCGGCCACCTGCAGCGGGACCTCGCCAGCCTGCCGGCGCGGCGGCCCGACCTCCTGGCGCTGCAGGCCGGCTACGCCGCCCAGGACGTCAACCTGCGCAAGACGATCCTGTCGCAGTTTCCGCTGGCCTCGATCGCCTTCGCCTATGCCCGCGACCCGACGCCGACCACGACCCTCGGCATCGCGGCGGTCCTGGCCCTGCCGATCTTCAACGGCCATCGCGGCGACGTGAAGGTGCAGGAGGCCACCCGCGAACAGCTGCGCGCCGAATACCAGGCCCGGCTCGACCAGGCGGACGCGGACGTGAAAAGCGCCGCCGCCGAACTGGCCTCCGCCAACGCCCAGGCCGCCGTGCTCGAGGCCGACCTGCCGCGGCTCGAGGCGATGTTGGGGCCGGCGCCCGCCGCCTTTGCCCGCGGCGACCTCGACAGCCAGGCCTATCTCGCCCTGGTCCAGACCGTCGTCGCCAAGCAGGCCGACCTGGAGGACCGCGAACTCACCGCCCGCATGGCGCAGATCCAGCTGGAGACCACGCTGTTCATTCCACCCGCTGAAGCCGGAGGCGCCGGATGACCCGCAATCGGATCATAGGCCTGGTCGTCGCCGTCCTGCTCGTCGCCGGCGTCGTCGTCCTGATGTTGATGCGCGCCGGGAGCGGCCAGGCCGACAGCGACGTCGCGCCGACGGCGACGGTGACCACGGCGCCGGTCCAAAGCCAGCCCCTGAAGGATACGGTGACCACCTATGGCGTGGTTCAGGCCGATCCGGCCGCCAGCCTCACGCTGGCCGCGCCCAGGGCGGTGATCGTCAGCCGCGTCCTGGTCCAGGCGGGCCAGAGCGTCAAGGCCGGCCAGGCGCTGATCGAGGTGGCGAACGCGCCGGCCGCCGAGCTCGCCTATCGCCAGGCGGCGGACGCGGCCGCGTTCGCCCAGACCGATCTGGCGCGGGTGCAGCGGCTCTATGACGACCATCTCGCGGCCTCGGACCAGCTGTCGGCGGCCAAGAAGGCGCTGTCGGACGCCCAGGCCGGCCTGGACGCGCAGCGGCAGCAGGGCGGCGCGCGCCGGACCGAGCTGCTGACGGCGCAGCACTCGGCCGTCGTCGCCAGCATCGCGATCGCGCCCGGCGACCATGTGGCCCAGGACGGACCGCTGCTGGTGCTGGCGCAATCAAACGCCTTGAGCGTCAAGCTCGGCCTCGAAGCGGCCCAGAACCGCGCCGCGGTCGGCGACCCGGTGACCGTTCGGCCGGTGAACGGCGGCCCGCCCATCGCCTCGCGCCTGACCATGGTCGGCCGGGTGGCCGATCCGGCGGCCAAGACCATCCAGGCGACAGCGCCGATCGGCGACGCCGGCCTGGCGATCGGCGCGCCGGTGCAGGCCGACGTCGCCGTCAGCGCCCATGACGGCCTGGTCGTGCCGCGGGCCGCGGTGGTGTTCGACGAGACCGGCGCGCACCTCTTCGTCGTCGCCGGCGGCAAGGCGCGGCGGGTCTTCGTCACGCCGGGGCGGGACTACGGCGACCAGACCGAGGTGAGCGGACCCATCGCCGCCGGCCAGCGCGTCGCCGTCGAAGGCGCCTACGAGCTTCAGGACGGCATGGCGGTGAAGGTCGCCGGCCAATGACGCTGACCGCGTTCGCGTTCCACCGGCGGCGATCCCTGCTCACCCTGCTGGCGCTGCTGGTGGCCGGCGGGCTGGCCAGCTTCTTCCTGATGCCGGTCAGCCTGTTCCCCAACATCCCGTTTCCGCGCATCGCGGTGAAGGTCGACGCCGGCGACCGTCCGGCCGACCAGACCGAGGCGGTGATCACCCGGCCGGTCGAGCAGGCCCTGCGCGCCATCCCCGGGGTGCAGACCATCCGCTCGACCACCGGCCGCGGCTCGACCGAGATCTCGATCAACTTCGCCTGGGGCTCCAACATGGACCTGGCGCTGCAGCAGGCGCAGGCGGCGGTGACGCGGGCGCAGCAGACGCTGCCGACGGGGGTGACCTTCGACGTGCGGCGCATGGACCCGACAGTCTTTCCGGTGGCCGCCTACAGCCTGACCTCGGCGACCGCCACGCCGGTGGAGCTGCGCCGCTTCGCCGACCTGACGCTCGCCCCGGTGCTGTCGACCATCGACGGGGTGGCGCGAGTGGAAAACCAGGGCGGCGCGCCGGGCGAATACCGCATCGAGGTCGATCCGGCGCGGCTGTGGGCCGACGGCCTGTCGCTGGCCGACGTGGCCACGGCCGTCTCCGGCGCCAACACGCTCAGCGCCTCCGGCCGCATCGAGGACCAGGGCAAGCTGCTGTTGGTGCTGACCGACTCCCGGCTGACCGAGCCGCGCCAGATCGAGGACGTGGTGGTCAAGACGGTGAACGGGACGGTCATCCGGGTCGGCGACGTGGCCAAGGTGACGGCCGCGCCGGCGCCGCAGTGGGTGCGGGTCACCGCCGACGGGCGCGATGCGGTGCTGGTCAACGTGCTGCAGCAACCGGGCGGCAACACCGTCCAGATCGCCAAGGCCGTGCAGGCGGCGTTCAAGCGGATGCAGGGGCAAGGCCCGGCCGACATGCAGGTCAAGGCCTGGTACGACCAGAGCGACCTGATCCTGGAGTCGGCCTCCGCGCTGCGCAACGCGATCATCATCGGCGTGGTCCTGGCCGCGCTGGTGCTGCTGGTCTTCCTGCGCAACTGGCGCGTGACCCTGGCCGCGGTCATCGCCGTGCCGGCGGTGCTGGCGGCGACCACACTGGCGCTGAAGCTGCTGGGCCAGAGCTTCAACATCATGACGCTTGGCGGCATGGCGGCGGCGATCGGCCTGATCATCGACGACGCCATCGTCATGATCGAGCATATCGAGCGGCGCCTCGCCGAGACCACCGACCCGGGCCAGGAGGCGATCGGCCGCGCCGTCGCCGAATTCATGCGGCCGCTGGTCGGCTCGTCCGCGGCGACGACGGTGATCTTCCTGCCGCTGGCCTTCCTGACCGGGGTGACCGGGGCCTTCTTCAAGGCGCTGTCGATCACCATGGCCATCGCCCTGACCATCTCCTTCTTCGTCGCCTGGTGGCTGGTGCCGGTGCTGGTCGAGCAATTCGTCCGCCGCAGTGGGCCGGTGGCCGAGCTGAACGAGAACGGCCGCATCCTCTCCCGCTATCGCCGTCTGCTGCAGCATGTGGTGGCGCGGCCGCGCCTGGCCTTCGCCGGCGTGGCGGCGCTGGCCGTGCTGGGCGTGATCTGCCTGCTGAACGTCGGTTCGGGCTTCATCCCCAAGATCGACGAGGGCGGCTTCATCCTCGACTATGTCGCGCCGCCGGGAATGTCGCTGACCGAGACCGATCGGCTGATGCGCCAGATCGAGGCGATCATCCGCGCGACCCCCGATGTCGACACCTATTCGCGCCGGACCGGCGACCAGCTCGGCGGCGGGCTGACCGAGCCGAACACCGGCGACTTCTTCATCCGGCTCAAGTCCCACGGCCGCCGGCCCATCGAGACGGTGATGGACGATGTCGCCACCCGGGTGCAGGCCAGCGTGCCGGGCGTGGGGATCGAGACGGCGCAGCTGATGGAGGACCTGATCGGCGACCTCACCGCGGTTCCCGAGCCGATCGAGGTCAAGCTCTACAGCAACGACGCGAGCCTGCTCGAGCGGACCGCCCCGGCGGTGACCGACGCGATCTCCAAGGTTCGCGGCGTGACCGAAGCCAAGAGCGGCGTGGTGATCGCCGGCGACGGCCTGGAGATCAAGGTCGACCCGGTGCGCGCCGAACTGGAGGGGATCGACGCCGGCGAGGCCGCGACCCAGATCAGCGACCAGCTGTCGGGCAATGTCGCGACCCAGGTGCAGTCGGGCGCCAACCTGGTCAATGTCCGGGTCTGGACCCCGGCCTCGGTCCGCGCCAACATCGATCAGGTCGGCGGGCTGCTGCTGAAATCGCCGGCGGACGGACACCTCTTCCCGATCTCCCGCATCGCCACGCTGCAGACCGTCACCGGCCAGGCCGAGATCGGCCGGGAGAACCTGCGCCGGATGGATGCGGTCACCGCCCGGGTGACCGGCCGCGACATCGGATCGGCGGCCAAGGAGGTCCAGCGGGTGGTCGGCCATCCGGGGTTCCTGCCCGCCGGCGTCACGTTCGAGATGGGCGGACTCTATGCCCAGCAGCAGATCGCCTTTCGCGGCATGGCGCTGGTGTTCGCCGCCGCGGTGGCGGCCGTCTTCGTGCTGCTGCTGGTGATCTATGAGAATTTCCGGATCGCCGGCACCATCCTGATCATGCCGATCGTCGCCGCCACCGCCGTGGCCATCGGGCTTTGGCTGACCGGGGTCGAGCTCAACATCATGGCGCTGATGGGCATGACCATGATCCTCGGCATCACCACCGAGGTGGCGATCTTCTATTTCACCGAATACGAGGCCCTGCTGGCCGAAGGCATCTTGCCGGAGGAGGCTCTGGTCCAGGCCGGAACCAATCGTCTGCGGCCCATCGCCATGACCACCCTGGCGGCCATCCTGGCGCTGGCGCCGCTGGCGCTGGCGCTCGGCGGCGGCTCGTCGATGGAGCGTCCGCTCGCCATCGCCATCATCGCCGGCCTGATCGTCCAGGGGCCCCTGGTCCTGGTGGCCATGCCGGCGATCTACCGCCTGCTCGGCGGCGCCCGGGAGAGCCATGACGCTCCGGCCGGGGATGTCGCGCCCGGCGTCTAGTATAGCGTCTCGACATAGCCAGTTCTCCACAACTCAGTTGTCGGAATACCGGCGAGCTTTGAGGATGGGGTCCCAGCCAGGGACGCCGCCCGTGAACAGCCCGGTTCGATTTGAACAGACCACCCAGATCCCGATCCTCGCCCGCCCTGGCGCGGGCCAGTCGGGCCGCCGCTCCCACGAGGTCCGCCCACTCGATCGCTAGCGACGCGGCGTCCCCCGACGGCCCGCCCTATCCGCCAAATCGCCGATCTTTCCTCCCCTTCGTCTTCGCCAAGGCTTCAACATGACGCGATATCCCGATCTTCAGCTCTACATCGGCGGGGCCTGGCGAAAGACCGCCGATGGACAGCCGGTGCTGAACCCGGCCGACGAGAGCGTGATCGGCATGGCGCCCATGGCCAGCCGGTCGGACCTCGACGAGGCGCTCGCCGCCGCGGCGGACGGCTTCAGGGTCTGGAGCCGGACCTCGCCGGCGCAACGGGCGGCGGTGATGCTCAAGGCCGCGGCGCTGCTGCGCGAGCGCATCGACGAGGTGGCCTACGCCATCACCCTCGAGCACGGGAAACCCTTCGCGGAAGGCCGCGCCGAAGTGATCCGCGGCTGTGAGTTCTTCGAATGGGACGCCGGCGAATGCGTGCGCGCCTATGGGCGCGTCATCCCGAGCCAGCCGGGCATCCGCTACATGGTGCTGCACCAGCCGATCGGCACGGTGGCGGCCTTCTCGCCGTGGAACTTTCCGATGAGCCAGCCGGCGCGCAAGATCGGCGGCGCGATCGCGGCCGGATGCTCGATCATCATGAAGGCGGCCGAGGAGACGCCGGCCGGGGCGATCCACATCGCCCGCGCCTTCCACGACGCGGGTCTGCCGGCCGGGGTGCTCAACCTGGTCTTCGGCGCGCCCGCGGAAATCTCCGAATATCTCATCCCCAAGGATCAGATCCGGCTGGTCGCGTTCACCGGATCGACCGCGGTCGGCAAGCGTCTGACCGAGCTGGCCGGGCGCAACATGAAGCCGGTCTTGATGGAGCTTGGCGGCCACGCGCCGGTGATCGTCTGCGACGACGTCGATCCCGTCGCGGCGGCGATCACCTCGGCCCAGCGCAAATATCGCAACGCCGGCCAAGTGTGCACCTCGCCGACCCGGTTCTATGTGATGGATTCGATCTACGAGGCCTTCACCAGGACCTTCGCCGAAACGGCCAGGACGGTGAAGGTCGGCGACGGCTTCGATCCGTCGACCCAGATGGGTCCGCTGGCCAACGTGCGCCGCATCGAGGCGCTGGAAATGCTCGTCGCCGACGCCAAGGCCAAGGGCGCGCGCCTGCTCGCCGGTGGGTCGCGGATCGGCAACCGCGGCTATTTCTTCGAGCCGACGGCGCTGGCCGACCTGCCCGACGATGCGCGCGCCATGCGCGAGGAGCCCTTCGGCCCCCTGGCGCTGATCAATCCGATTTCGTCGCTGGATGAGGGGATCGAGAAGGCCAACGGCCTGCCCTTCGGCCTCGCCGCCTATGCCTTCACCCACTCGGCGAGCAACGCCGACCGGCTGATCGAAGGCATCGAGGCGGGCAATTTCTCGATCAACACCCTGGAAGCCTCGGTCGCCGAAACCCCGTTCGGCGGCGTCAAGGACAGCGGTTACGGCCGCGAAGGCGGCGCCGAGGGGCTTTCGCACTACACGACGATCAAAAACGTCTCGCACCTGATGGCGTAGCGGCGGCCGGCCGGCGCGAGACCGGCCTCCCCGCTCAGGCCATGGTCGGGATGACGAAGCTCCCGTCCGCCGCGGCGCCCCTTTGCGGCCAGCGCTGGGTTATGATCTTCTGGCGCGTGTAGAACCGCACGCCGTCCTCGCCGTACTGGTTGAGGTCGCCGAAGCCCGAACGCTTCCAGCCGCCGAACGAATGGTAGGCCACCGGCACGGGGATCGGCACGTTGATCCCGACCATGCCCACCTCGACCTGGGCGGCGAACTCACGCGCCGCATCGCCGTCGCCGGTGAAGATGGCCACGCCGTTGCCATAGGGGTGCCGCGTCGGCAACGCGATCGCCTCGGCCAGCGAGTCGGCGCGCACCATCTGCAGCACCGGGCCGAATATCTCGTCCTGATAGCTCTTCATGTCGGGCCGAACGTGGTCGAACAGGGTCGGGCCGACGAAGAAGCCCCGCTCCCAGCCCTGCAGCGAAAAGCCACGGCCATCGACGACCAGTTCGGCCCCTTCGCGCACGCCCAGCGTGACGTAGTCCTCGACCCGCGCCTTGTGGGCGGCGGTGGTGACCGGACCATAGTGGGCCTCAGGGTCGCTGGAGACGCCCACCCGCAGCTCGGCGATGGCGGCGACGAGCTTGCCGCGCAGCGCCTCGGCGGTGCGCTCGCCGACGGGAACGACCACCGGCAGCGCCATGCACCGCTCCCCCGCCGAGCCGTAGGCCGCGCCGATGATGTCGGCGACGGCCTGGTCGAGATCGGCGTCGGGCAGCACGATCCCGTGGTTCTTGGCCCCGCCCATGGCCTGGCAGCGCTTGCCGTTCGCCGCGGCGCGTCCGTAGACGTACTGGGCGATGTCGGACGAGCCGACAAAGCTCACCGCCCCGATCCCCGGATGGTCGAGGATGGCGTCCACCGCCGCCTTGTCCCCCTGCACCACATTCAGCACGCCGGCGGGAAGCCCGGCCTCCAGCATCAGCTCGGCGAGGCGGACGGGCACGGAGGGATCGCGCTCCGAGGGCTTCAGGATGAAGGCGTTGCCGGCGGCGATCGCCGGGCCGAACATCCACATCGGGATCATGGCCGGGAAGTTGAACGGGGTGACGCCGGCGACGACGCCGAGGGGAACCCGCGCCGAATAGACGTCGATCCGCGGGCCGGCGCCTTGCGTGTAGTCGCCCTTCAGCAGGTGGGGGATGCCGCAGGCGAACTCGATGACCTCCATGCCCCGCTGGATGTCGCCCCTGGAATCGGCCACCACCTTGCCGTGCTCGGACGACAGCAGATCCGCCAGCTCGTCCAGGTGGCTGTCGAGCAGCCGCTTGAACCCGAACATGACCCGCGCCCGCCGCTGCGGGTTGGTCGCCGCCCAGCCGACCTGGGCGGCGCGGGCGCTCCGGACGGCGGCGTCGATTTCGCCGGCGTCGGCGAGCGGAACCCGGGCCTGGACGGTTCCGCTGTTCGGATCGAACACATCGCCGAACCGGCCCGAGGTCCCGGCGACGGCTCGGCCGTCGATGAAATGGCGTAACATGTTCACGGCTATGGCCCTTTTTGATCGGCAAGGCGCTCAGACGGCGATGCCGGCGGTCTCGTTCTCCAGCAGACGCATGATGCTGAGCGCCGCCAGGTATGAGGTCTTCGGATTGCCCGGCGCGGGATTGGCGCGGACTTCCAGCGCCATCTCCCCGAAAGCGCCGGCGGCCTCGAGGCGATGGACGTTGCAGCTCAGCGCCGGGTCGGCGACCAGCTGCACCTTTGTGCGCTCGAAGCCCAGGCCGGCCAGCGCCGCGGTCGCGGCGACATTGGCGTTCTTCGGATAGGTCAGCGCCGCCTGGCGCGCATCGCCCTCGAAAAGGATCGTCGCGGCGGTGATGGCGTCGAGGCGGCAGGCCGGTTCGGCCGCCGTGCCGGCCCAGGCGCGCGGCGGCTTGGCGGAGCGCAGCGTCACCGAGCTCAGCCCGCCGAGCCGCGCGGCCGACAGGGCGTCCACCCCCGGCAAGGCGCCGGCCGGCGCCCGCACCCGCGCCGAGGACGCCGCCGTCGCCTGCCGGATCGATTCCAGCAGGCGGGCGTCGGCGAGGCTGCCGGTCGAGGCGATGATCAGGTCGACCCCGGCGGTCAGGATATCCGTGGCATGGGCCGCGACGGCGGTGTGGCCGGCGCACTCGACGATCATCCGCGGGCGCATGGCCAGCAGCACGTCGAGCGAATCCGTCAAGGGATGCCGGCCGGCGGACGGCGCCGACCGGGAAAGGGTCAGCGCGCCGACCAGCTCGAAGTCGGCCGGGCGGGCCAGGCAGAAGTAGCTGACCATGCCGGCGATGGCGCCGTTTCCGATGAGACCGATTTTCAACAGGCTGCTCGCCAACGCCGTCGATGAGCGACGGCTCGGGGATAACAGCGGGCCAAACCTTGGTCGATTAGCGATTCCGCAAGACAGTATTCCTTCGATCTATAGCCATCGCGGCGGCTTTGCTGACTTGCGCCCCGCGCGGGCCCGGCGCGGGCCGCCGCGGCCTCAAGGCTGGTCAGACAAAAAATCATGTATTCCCGATCCGAATAGCGACGGCGAAAGTATTCATTGGCTGGGGTCAGGAGCGGCGATTAGTCCTGCGCCAAGCGGCGCGGGCCCGGGTGTTCGCCGACGCGTCGCGGCTGCATTGAGGTCTGGTGATGAAGTACCGAAAGCTCGACGCCAAGGATTTCGCCCGCGAGCATCTGAGAGGCGTCTGGGCCGCGGCGCTGACGCCGTTCCGGGACGACCTGTCGCTGGACGAAGGCGGGTTTCGCCAGAACCTGCAGCACTGGGTTCGCGACCTGGGCCTAGCCGGCCTGTTCGTTTCCGGCAAGCAGGGCGAGTTCTTCTCGATGTCGCTCGCCGAGCGCAAGCGCACCTTCGAACTGGCGGTGGAGGAGACCGCCGGCGTCTCCCAGACCATCCTGTCCTGCTCCGACCAGAACCTCGACACCGTGCTCGAGCTGGCCCGCCATGCCCAGGACATCGGCGCGGAATACATCGTCGTGCACGCCCCGGTGCTGCACTTCGTCAACCCGCAGGACGACACCCTCTATGAGTACTACCGCTATCTGAGCGAACAGCTCGACATCGGCATCGCCATGTGGAGCCATCCGGACAGCGGCTATCTGATGAGCCCCGAGCTCTGCGCCCGCATCGCCGAGCTGCCGAACATCGTCGCCATCAAGTACAGCGTGCCGCGCGACATGTACGTCCGACTGACGCACCTAGCCGGCGACAAGCTGATCGTCAGCACCTCGTCGGAAGAAGAGTGGCTGGACAACATCATCGAGCTCAACTGGCAGGTCTATCTCTGCTCGACGCCGCCCTATCTGATGCAGACCAGGGTCGATCAGCGGATGAACGAATACACCAGGCTGGCCATGGCCGGCGACCTCGAGCGCGCCCGCGCCGTTCGCGACAGCCTGGGTCCGGTCCGCAAGGCGCTGCTGACCTCGCGGCCGGGCGGGAAGATCCACGCGCATCAGAAATACTGGCAGGAACTGCTCGGCCAGGTCGGCGGACGAGTTCGCCGGCCGCTGCTGGAACTCACCGCGCAAGAGCGCGAAGCGACGCGGAACGCCCTCGAGGCCAGCGGCCTGAAGCTGGGCTAGGCGCCGCCGGGCGCGGGGACGCGGCCCGAGGCGTCCATCTCGACCCAACCGGCCGGCGGCTCGCGGCCGGGATGCACCGCACCGCAGGCGGGACAGCGGCGCTCGGCGAGGTCGGAGTAGAAGGCCTCGAACAGCGGCGGCAGGTCCTTGACGATGTCGCTCAGGGTGATCTCGACGCGGTGCACCAGCCCGCCGCACTCGAAACAGTACCATTCGAACCCGTCGCGGTCGCCGGGGCGGCGGGCGCCCTCGACCACCAGGCCGATCGAGCCGACCATCGGCCGCTGCGGCGAATGGCGCACATGCGGCGGCAACAGGAAGACGTCCCCCTCGCGGATGGGCACGTCATAGATCTTACCTTCGTCCATCACCTTCAGGATCATGTCGCCCTGGAGCTGATAGAAGAACTCCTGCGCCGGATCGTCGTGGAAATCGACCCGCTGGTTGCCGCCGCCGATGACCTGGATCACCAGCCCGTCGGGCTCCTCGAACACCAGCCGGTTGGCGACCGGCGGCTTCAGCAGCGCGCGATGGCGCTCGATCCAGGCCTCGAGGTTGAAGGGGCTGAACATGGGGTGCGGTCGCATCGGCTCATCTCCAACGCCCGGCGCGGTCGGCGCCGAAAAGCGCCCTTAAGGCTCCAGGCCGTAGATCAGGACCCGGAAGTTCGGTCCGTGCCCGGACGGCTCCAGGTCGTTGTTCGGCAGGAACAGCTTGTGGGTCCGCAGGTCGACCGCGATCCGCGCCGCGCCGGGCTCGGTCGGGACGGTCTGGACCACCCTGAACCGGTTTGGCGACTCTTCCTTGATGACGGTGACGCTGCCCTCGCCGTTGGCGCTGAACGCCAGGCCGGCGCCGGGATCGAACGCCGCCTCGTCGGGGTTGCCGCCGATCGGCACGGTGGCGACAAGCCGCCCGTCGGTCGAATCCAGCACCTGCATGATGCGGTCCGGCGCGGGGCCGGCGGCGAAGCGCAAGCTGCGAAAATCCGGGCGGCAGCCGATGAACAGGCGGTCGTGCGCCTTGTCGATGGCCATGGTCTCGTTCTGCGGCCCCTTGCATCCGACCGGCCAGCGGGCGTCCGGCTCGAGGGTGCGCGCATCGATGCGCTGGACCGCGTTCTTGCTCTCAAGGTTGACGAACACATGGCCCTTGTCGTCGGAGGCGGCGAAGGACGGCTCGCCGGCCAGATCGATGCTCTTCAGCACCTGACCGGTCGTTGCGTCGAAGACGGTGGCGTTGTGGGTGTCGACGTTGAAGGCGAAGACGCGATGGGTGGAGGCTTCGTAGACGACGATGTTCGTATCGTCGCCCTGGAGTTTGACCTCGCCGATCTTCTGCAGCGTCTTCAGGTCGAAGATGGTCGAGGTCGCCGAGCGGCCGTTGGCGGTGAAGCCGCGGCCGAGATCGTCGGCGAAGGCCACGTGGTGCACGCCCTGATAGGCGGTCTTGCGGCCATAGAGTCCGATGCCGTAGGACGGATCGAACTTGGGCGCGGCAAGCTTGCCGACCACGGCGTTGGTGTCGGCGTCGATGACGACGAATTCCTCGCCGTGCGACAGATAGATCCGCCGGTTGGCGCTGTCCGCCGCCGCATAGTCGAAAATCTGCCGCTCTGGGGAAATCGGAACCTTGGCGATCAGGTGGTATTCCGGCGCCGCCTTGACGCTGGTCGCCGCGGCGGCCGCCATCGCGATGCCGGCCAATATCAAGCTCTTCATCAGTCCCCTCCGGACGCCGGCCGTACTGACGGAACCGACTCGGAAGGTCGCGCCCGACGCTGAAATCAAATCGATTTCGAAACTATCGAAGCGAAAGCCGGCAAGTCCCAATGAAAATTTGCAATTGCCGCCGGCCTGCGCGGCCGCCCCAAAGCGACCCGCCGAGCCCCGAACCCGGCCCATCCATTACTGTCGTTCATGAGGCGCTGAGGGGATTTCAATTGGTTGGCGATGGGTTTGGAGGGTTTGATGGGGTTTGCGGCGGCGGGCCGGCGGGACCTGAAGGGCCCTGCCCCAGGGGCGCGCCGCCCGTGGTGAAGGGAGCTTGTTGATGAGCGACGACGCTGGCGATGCGGATTCCTACCGCAACCACAAGCGCTGGTTCCCCAAGCATCCG
>DATAYM010000071.1:0-15768 GCA_036272595.1 Caulobacteraceae bacterium | reverse complement strand
GTGCCCTCCACCTCCGGGTGCCCGGCGTGGCCGATGAGGATCATCGTGCGACCGTAGCGGACGTAGCGCTTGGCCTGGGTGTGGACCTTGGAGACCAGCGGGCAGGTGGCGTCGAGCACCGGCAGGTGGCGCGCCTTGGCGTCCTCGACCACCGCACGGGGGACGCCATGGGCGGAAAAGACCGTGACCGCGCCGGCCGGGACCTCGTCCAGCTCGTCGACGAACACCGCGCCCTTGGCCTTCAGGCCGTTCACCACGTGCTGGTTGTGGACGATCTCGTGGCGCACGTAGACCGGCGCGCCGAATTTCTCCAGGGCCCGGTCGACGATGTCGATCGCGCGCACCACTCCGGCGCAGAACCCACGTGGCTGGGCCAGAACAACGCGCATCAACAACACCTCCCCCAGGGGCCAGCCGCGCCCCGAACATAGACAGCTTCGCTTCGACCCGCACCGCGAGAGTGGCGCAAGTCGCCGCTTCGCACCAACTGCATCTTCTTCGCCACAGCCAATGACAGCGCGCGAGCCATGGCCTAACCACTTGGGCCCGGACTGGGCCGCGTGCAAGGCGCCGTTGTGGCCGGCGGGGTCTTGCGGAGGACAAGCTCAGCCACAAGATGGGCGGATACCGAATCGCACGGAGTGGCGGACGAGCATGGGTTCTGTAGGTACCGGGCGGGCTCGCACGCCTGAGGAACAGGAGGCGGCGAGCCGGCGCCTGGGCGCGGCGCTCGAGGCCTGCGCCGCGGAGGTCGAGCAGACCCTCGAGGCGGTGCTCCCGACGCCCAACGGCCCGCACGCCCGCGTGCAGGAGGCGATGCGCTACGCCGTTTTCGCCGGCGGCAAGCGGCTGCGGCCATTCCTCACCCTGCAGTCGGCGGCGCTGTTCGGCGTCGAGCGCGCCCAGGCCCTGCGCGCCGCCGCCGCCATCGAGGTCCTGCACACCTATTCGCTGGTGCACGACGACCTGCCGGCGATGGACGACGACGACCTGCGCCGCGGCCGGCCGACCACTCATAGGAAGTTCGACGAGGCGACGGCGGTGCTGGCGGGCGATGCGCTGCTGACCCTGGCCTTTGGCATCCTGGCCGATTCGCGCACCCATCCCGACGCCGGCGTCCGCGCCGAGCTCGTCGGGCGGCTGGCGGCGGCGGCTGGCTCCGAAGGCATGATCGGCGGGCAGATGATCGACATCCTCGCGCCCGAGCGCGACTACGGCGAGGCCGACGTCATCCAGCTGCAGGCGCTGAAGACCGGAGCCCTGTTCGAATTCTCCTGCGAGGCCGGGCCGATCCTGGCCGGCGCCGGCGCGGAGGATCGTTCAAGGCTGAACGGGTTCGCCAGGGATTTCGGCCTCGCCTTCCAGATCGCCGACGACCTGATCGACGCGCTGGGCACCGAGGAGCAGGCCGGCAAGGCGGTCGGCAAGGACCAGGACCAGGGCAAGGCGACGCTGATCTCGCTCTACGGCCTCAACAAGGCCAAGTCCGAATCGGTGCGGCTGGCGCGCGCCGCCGCCGACGCCCTGGCGCCCTATGGCGCCAAGGCCGAAACCCTGCGCGCCCTGCCCTTCTACCTGCTCGACCGCGCCTCCTGAGACCAGGTGTCGAGGCCGACCGTGAGCCGGCCATCGCCTGAAAGCCTAGATCACGTTACGACCACCCGCACGCGGCCCAGGTTCTGCACGCGCGCGAAGGCGGTCCTGTCGGTATCGCCGTCGCGCTGGACGGTGGCGCGCAGGGCCGGGAAATAGGTTCCCGGCTGCTCGAAGGCATGGGTGGCTGTCGCCGTCACGCTCGGCTCCGGCGTGAAGGACGATGCGACCGGGTATCGGCCCGCGCCGTCGAAGTCCCACTCGGCTCTCACCACGGGCCCCGCGCCCGGCGGCGCCTGGATCACCGCGGCGAATTCGACCACCTCGCCGACCTTGACGTCGGCGCGCGCCGCGCCGTTCGCGGTCATCGCCACCGTCGGCTGGACGCCCTTGCGCGCGGCCGCTTTCGCCGGCAGCAGCACCTGCGCATCGACCACCGAATAGCCGGTGCTCTCGGGCGGCGCGACGCCCTTCTCCGCCCAGGCCGCGACATCGCGCAGGGCCTGCTGCAGCACGCCCTGGTAGGAGATGACCCGCGTCGTCGCCACCGGCCGAGGATCGGCGGGCGAGGCGCTCTGCGGCGTGTGCAGGGTGTGGTCGACGAACCAGAGCCGGTAGCGGTCGTCGAACTCGGCTCCCAGCGCCGCCTTCACTCGCGTGCGGTACCAGTCCGCGCTCCAGGGATAGGCCGCCTCGTCCATCAGCGCCTGCATGACGATCATCTTGCCGTGGAAGCGCCCGCTCTGGGTCGCGCCGCCCGATAGCGCCTCCGGTCCCGGAAGCAGCGGGCGCTGCGGGTAGAGCGGCTTGCCGTCCGCCCCTTTGTACTGGTCCCAGGCATGGTATTCCGCCGCCGGGATCTGGTGGCGATGATAGGTCTGGGTCGCCAGGTAGATCGAGTTGTCGATCTCGATCGCGTCGCCGGCCCTGAGCGCCGCCATGGCGTGGAAATGCCCCTGGCCGAAGCCGATCATGATCATGTCGCGCACGACGCCGGCGACATAGAAGATGTGGCCCTCGCCGCCGCCGCTTTTGACGATCACCGAGGCGCCCTGCAGATTTCCCGGCGGCAGATCGGCGAGCCTCAGGGCGGCGGGGAAGTTCACGCCGCTCTCGGTCTGCGCGGTGGCCATGGTCAGCGGCAGGCCCATCGCCCGGGCCTCGTCCGGCATCACCAGCGCGGCGATCCGGGTCGGATGCTGGATGCGGGCCCTGCTCAGCGAGTCCGGCGGATCGGCGCCCAGATAGCCGGGCCGGCTCCAGAAATCCTCGAAATAGGTCGGGTCGCCGTCGACGATGCGGTCGACCAGGGTGGTGAAGACCCCGGTGTAGCCGAAGGCGATCTTCCGGAAATTGAACCAGGCGCGCGGCGGAAAGCCGAACCGGGTGATCTCCAGCAGCGCCTCGCGCTCCTCATCGTTCAGGCCGGCATACATGTCGCCGGAGCCGCCCGGATCGATGGCGTCGACGATCTGCGGGAACTTCGGCCCGAGGATGCGCATGGCATGCGCCTGCACGGTGAAGAAATAGGGGATGCTGACCGGCGTTCCGTGCACGAACGGAACGCTGCCGTCCCACACGCCCGGCATGGTCTCGACGCAGCCGAGCGTCTTGAACGCGCCGCCGCTGCCGCCGTAGACGTAGCCGTAGGGGCGATGCCGGCCGTACATTTCGGCCGCAACGAGCCGCGAGTACTCGGCCACGGCGGCATTGGCTTCGGCGCTGCCGCCGAACATGTCCCTGCTGCCCTGGTTGGACTCGACCAGGTAGCCGCCGCTGGCGGCGGCGAACCCGACGCCGCTGGCCTGGTGCATGGCCATCGGCGCCATGTTCTCGCTGCCGGAAACCGCCTGCAGCGGCTGGAAGAAGCGGCCGCCATATTGCGCCTCAGGCGGAAAATAGAGCGAGAACAACAGCTCCGAGCCTTTGAAGCCGCCGTGCAGGTAGCGGTGGCGCACCGGCGCGTCGCGCCATTCGTCGATGTCGATGAAAGGCTGGTCGTACACCGTTGCCCCCTGCGTCCGCTCCGCCCAGCCTAGAGGAACGATCGCCGGACCTCAAAGGGTGACCGGTTCGCGTCCCTCGGCCTCGCGCAGGGCCGCGAGCCGGGCATGCACCGCCTGCACGACCACCGATCCTTCGCCGACCGCCGAGGCGACCCGCTTGACCGAGCCGGAGCGCACGTCGCCGACCGCGAACACGCCGGCCAGGGTGGTCTGGAAGAGGTTGAACGGCTGCGGCGCGGCCTCGCCGCACGCCTCGCCGGTCTGCACGAAGCCGCGCGGGTCCAGGCTGACCGTTCCGTCCAGCCAGCCGGTGCAAGGATCGGCCCCGATCATGACGAAGAGGCCGCCCGCCTCGCGCAGCCGGACCGACCCGTCGCCGCTCTGGATCTTCACCGCCGAGAGGCGCTGGTCGCCTATCAGCTCGACCACCTGGGACGCCATCTCGATCTCCACGTTGGCGGCGTGGCGCAATCGTTCGACCAGGTAGCTCGACATGCTGTCCGCCAGGTCGCGTCCCCGATGGACCAGCCACACCCGCGACGCCCGGCCGGACAGGAACATCGCCGCCTGGCCCGCCGAATTGCCGCCGCCGACCACAACCACGTCCTTGCCCCTGCACGACCGGGCTTCGAGTTCGGTGGCGGCGTAGAAGAGGCCGGCGCCCTGCCAGCGCTCCTCGTCGGCGACGCCCAGCCGGCGATAACGGGCGCCGGTGGCGATCACCACGACCCGGCCGCGCAGCCTTCCTCCATCGTCGAGGGTGATTTCGTAAACGCCGGGCCGGCTGCCGCGCTCGAGCCTCTGCGCCCGTCGCGGCGTGCCCACCCGGGCGCCGAACTTCACCGCCTGCAGCTCGGCCCGGTAGGCGAGGTCGAGCCCGGATACGCCGGTCGGAAAGCCAAGGAAGTTCTCGATCCGCGACGACGCCGCCGACTGGCCGCCGATGGCCACGTCGTCGAGCAGCACCGTGGTCAGACCCTCGGACGCGCCGTAGACGGCGGCCGAAAGCCCGGCCGGGCCCGCGCCGGCGATGATCAGGTCCACCAGCTCGTCGCCCGCGACCGTCAGGTCCAGGCCGAGCGCTCGCGCCACCTCCGCGACCGTCGGCTCGACCAGCACGTGCCGGCCGCGCACCACCACCTTGGCGGCCTGGCCCTCCAGCGCCGCTTCGGGCAGCTGCTTCCGCTCGTCCGGATTACCGGGGTCGACCCAACGGTAGGGGATGCGATTGCGCTCGGCGTAGACCAGCACGCGCTGCAGGGCCGGCGCGCTCTCGGGCCCCACCAGCATCAGCGTGCCCTGCTGGCGCTGGATCAGCAGCAGCCGGCGCGCGGCGAAGGCCTCGAGCAACCGGTCGCCGATGTCGGGGTCGAGCTGCACCAGCTCGAGGATCTGCGGCTGGCCGACCACGAGCACCTCCCCCGGCGCCGTGATGATGCAGTCGGAGAACGAGGTCTGGCCGAGCAGCAGCGCCAGCTCGCCCGTGAACTGCCCGGGCGCCATGGCGCCCAGCACGATGCCCATCGGATCGCGGATCTCGAGCGCGCCCGAGATGACGTAGACGAAGGGATAGTCGCGATCGTCCGTCCGGTACATCGCCTCGCCGGCGGCCACCCGGCGGCGTTGGCCGGCGGCCTCCAGCTTGGCGACCGCACCCTCCGGCAGCGGCGCGTTGGCCCGCCGCCGCAGCTCCTCGTATGTCAGGTCCTCGAACACCGCTCACGGCCTCCGCGCTCCGAACCCTAGCACGCGGAGGCCGTCGCCGAAGCGATTCCGGCGGATCAGGCGCGCACCGCCGTCGCCGCGCGGATCGCCGGCAGCATGTCCCGGGGCTCCGGGCGGCGCGTGTAGTCGGGATTGACCTCGGCGTAGAGGATGGTCCCGTCCGGAGCGATGACGTACCGGGCCGGCATCGGCAGCGTCCAGCTCGGATCGCCGTTGAAGGCCGGCAGGTCGTTCTTCAGGCTCTTGTAGAGGTCGACCAGATCGTCCGGCAGGGCGAAGCGCAGGCCGAAGGCGGCCGCCACCGTGTTGTGCGGATCGGAGAGGATCGGGAAGCCGAGGCCGTTCTGGCGGACCGACTTGCGGCTGTTCACCGGGGTCTGCGGCGAGATGGCGACCAGGCCGGCGCCGGCGGCCTGGATGTCCGGCAGGGCCGCCTGCAGCGCCTGAAGCTCCATGTTGCAGTAGGGGCACCAGGCGCCGCGATAGAAGCTGACCGCCAACGGCCCCTTGGCCAGCCGTTCGGCGGAGGAGACCTCGCCCCCGTCCTGGTCCTTCAGAACAAAGGTCGGGGCCTGGTCGCCCGCCTTGAGGGCCCGGCCGGCGGCGCCGGAGGCGATCAGTTCGTCGGTGGCGCGGTGCATGATTTCGATCACCGACGGGGGGACGTTGTAGGGCGGCTTGCCCGCCTCGAACTCGGCCTTGAAGGCGTCGAGCTTGGCTTGCAGGGACATCGGACTCTCCTTGGGTTGTGCGTGGCCCTCCGGCCTGACGACTGAATTGAGCTATTCCGAGAGGCGGCTGTAGTCGGGGCGACCGACTAGCCGATATTCCCGGCGGGAATGTCAGCCCCGTGGCGCCGCGCTCCGGGCCACGTCGGCGGCGCTGATGCCTTCGAGCGCCAAGCCGTAGCCCGCACCCTCGTCGACGATGCGCCGCAGCTTCTGGGTCAGCGCGATGCGGGTATAGCGGGCGGTCAGCGGCGGCAGCGCCGCCAGGGCGCCGGCGATCTCGTGCGCGCGGGCGAGCAGGCGGTCGGCCGGCACGATCTCGTTGACGGCGCCCCAGGCCTTGGCGGTTTCGGCGTCGAGTTCCTGGCGGGTGAGGATGAAGTAACGGCCGCGAACGCTGCCGACCACCTCCGGCCACAGTAGGTTGACGCCGTCGCCCGGCACGATGCCGAAGTCGAAATGCGGCTTGTCCTGAAAGACCGTCGACGGCGTGGCCAGCACGATGTCGGCGAGCAGCGCGTATTCCGAGTGCAGCCGCACCGGGCCGTTGAGCGCCGCGATCAGCGGGACCTCGATGTCGAGGATGTTCATCAGGACCTTGCGGCCCTCGCGGAAGATCTTGTCGAAGCCGCGCGGCGTGAAGAAATCGAAGCCCTCGGGACTGATCGTTTCCATGAACGCCTCGCCGGCGCCGGTCAGGATCACGGCGCGGTTGTCCGGATCGGAGCCGATGGCGTGGAACAGTTCGACGAACTGTTCGTGGGTGTGGCCATTGAAGACCAGCGTGCCGCCGTCGGTGTGCAGCGCGACCTCCAGGACGCCGTTTTCCGAGCGGGTCAGGCGGGCGTTGGAGAAGGCGCCGCGGTAGGTGTCAAAGCGGGTCATGGGCTGCTGCTCCGGATTGGACGCGACCCGTCATCGGTCGCTGGACAAAGCTAGCTCCGAGCCCGTCAGTGCGGATGAGAGCGCGAAGCGATAACGTCCATTCCGCGGAGGAATGACATGGATCGACTGCAGGCGATGGCGACCCTGGTGTGCGTGATCGACAACGGCTCGTTTTCCGGGGCGGCGCGACAGCTGGGCGTCGGCCAGCCGGCGGTCTCCAAAACCATCGCCCAGCTGGAGGATCGCCTGCAGGTCAGCCTGCTGCTGCGCTCGACCCACGGGCTTATGCCGACGGAGGCCGGCCAGCGCTTCTACGAACGGGCGCGCCGGGCCCTGGAAGAGGCGGACGAGGCCGAGCTGGTGGCGCGGGGCGCCGGCGCCGGGCTCTCCGGCCGGCTGCGGGTGTCGGCCGCGACGACCTTCGCCCGGCTGCACGTCATCCCGCGCCTGCCCGCCTTCCTGGCCCAGCATCCCGACCTGGAGATCGACGTGATCCTCGACGACCGCGCCATCGACCTGGTCTCCGAGGGCATCGACGTGTCGCTGCGGATGGGCGTGCTCGCCGACTCCACCGCCGTCGCCAGAAAGCTCGCGTCAAGCCGGCGCTCGGTGGTGGCCACGCCCGGCTACCTTGACCGGGCCGGAGAGCCGGCGGTCCCGGCCGACCTGACCAACCACCAGGCGGTCATCTACAGCCAGGCCAGCAGCGCCTGGGCCTTCCAGCGGGGCAGCACGACGGTGTCTGTGGCGGTCCAGGGGCGCGTCCGGGTCAGCGCCGCGGAAGGCCTGCGGGCCGCCGTCCTGGCCGGCATGGGCCTGACCATCGCCTCTGACTGGATGTTCGCGCCGGAGCTGGCCAGCGGCGGGGTTCGCCGTCTGCTCGAACCATGGGCGCTTCCGCCGGTCGATCTCTGGGCGGTGTTTCCCACCGGCCGGCTGGCCAGCGCCAAGGCGCGCCAGTTCGCGTCGTTCGTGGAGGCGGCGATCGGTTAGTTGGCCGAGGCCAGCCGGGTATCGAGGCTGTCCGGGGCCGCGCCGGCGTCGGATCCATCGGCGGGCTGCAGCGCCCCGACCTCCGTGGACGCCAGGTTGCGCTCGGCGCCGCGCACGTCGCCGAGGGCGCGGCCGAGCTGGGCGGCCCGGTCCACTTCGGCGACGGGCAGGTTGTCCGCCTGCGCCATCAGCTTCAGCGCCGCCGCGTCGGCCAGTTCCTTCGGCGGCCCGTCGGAGACCACGCGGCTGGCCGATTCGCTGGCCGATTCCGGGAACATGTTGCTGGCGATGGGGAATTCACCGCTGTCGGCCGCGGCGCCCGCCGGCGGCGGGGCCGGGGTCGGCAGCGGCGTATCGAAGTCCGGCAGGCTCGCCGGCCCGGCGCCGCCTTCGATCTCGCTCTGCTTGTTCTGCAGGTAGACCGAGCGCAGCGTCGCATACGGGTCGGTGGCGTCGCTCAGCAGGGCGCTCAGCTCGCCCTCGGTCGCCACCCGGATGTCGAGCCCGCCGGCCACCAGCCGGGCGCCATTGACCGCGGTCTGGCTGGCGAAACGCGCCCAATGGAAGGGGTCCAGCAGCAGATCGACTCCCGTCCCGACCAGGTCGCGCACCGTCGTCGGCCCGCCCACCGGCAGGTACATGTAGGGGCCCGGCCTCACGCCGAGCCGACCGAGGGTGACGCCGAATTCGTTGTCGTGGTGCGGCAGGCCGACCTTGGTGGCCACATCGATCAGACCGAGCAGGCCGACGGTCGAATTGGTCACGAACCGGGCGGCCGTCTCGCCGGCCCGACGGGGACGCAGTTGCAGCACGTCGTTGATGAACACCGACGGCTCCGACAGGTTGGTCAGGATGTTGTGGATGCCGCGGCCGATCGGGCCCGGCGTGATCGCCTGATAGAGGTGGGCGATCGGGCCGATCACGTGACGATCGAGCTCGGTTTCGAAGGCGTAGTTGGCGCGATTGAGTCGCTCCCAAGGGTCGCCCGGCGTCGACGGCGCGGCGGCGGGCGCGGAGGATGCGGCCTGCGGGCCCGGCCCCTGCGCACCCGGCCCCTGCGCGCTTTGCGCCCAGGCGGCCGGCGCGCCGACAAGAAGCGTAGCGCCGACCATGGCGGCCAGAGCGGTGCGGCGCATGAATTCCCCCTTTTGTGAGCGACACATATTAGGACGCTGAAGGCCTTGCGCAACCAAGCTTGGCGACGGCTGCGGCGCGCCGGGCTGGACGGGCTCGGCCCGGTCATGTTCAATCGAGCGGAGTCGGAGTGGCAGGCGGGCCTATGATCAGTTGCGGATTCAGCGGTCCGGCGCGGTGACCAGCCGTCCCACGCTCATCGGGCGCCTGGTGGCCTTATGCGCCGACCAGGCCTGGATCGTCCTGGCGCTGGTCCTCGCGCTTGGCGTCGGCGCGGCGATGTTCGCCGTCGGCCACTTCGCCATGAGCACCGACACCAACGCCCTGCTGTCGCCCAAGCTGCCTTGGAAGGTGCGCGAGGCGGCGTTCAACAGGGCCTTCCCGCCGGCCGGCTCGCAGATCGTGGTGGTGGTCGACGGCCAGACGCCGGAACTGGCCGAACAGGGCGCGGCGGCCCTGGCCGCGAAGCTGCGTTCGCAGCCGCAGCTGTTCCACGCCGTGCGCCAGCCCGACGCCGGGCCCTTCTGGGCCCATGAGGGGCTGCTCTACCTGTCGCTCCAGGACGTGCAGTCCACCACCGCCCAGCTGATCCAGGCACAGCCCTTCCTGGGGCCGATCGCCGCCGATCCCTCGATCCGTGGGCTGATGGGCGCCCTGTCGACGGCGCTGCAGGGGGTCAGCATGGGCCAGGCCTCGCTGGATGACATCCATAAGCCGATCAGCAAGCTGGCCGACGCCCTGGAAAGCCTTCGGGCCGGCAAGCCGACCTTCTTCTCCTGGCAGACCCTGATCTCCAACGGCCCGCCGGACCCGCGCGAAATGCGCCACGTCATCCTGGTCGATCCCAGCCTCGACTTCACCAAGCTGGAGCCGGGCAGCCTCACCAGCCAGGCCATTCGCGACGACGCCAAGGCGCTTTATCTCGACCCGGCCCACGGCGTCCGCGTGCGGCTGACCGGCCCGATCCCCTTGCAGGACGAGGAGTTCGGCAGCCTGGCCGACCACGCCGGGCTGATCGGCCTGCTGGCGGTCAGCGCCATCACCCTGATGCTGTGGATGGCGGTGCGGGCGGCGCGGCTGATCGGCTCCATCCTGGTCACCACCTTTGTCGGCTTGGTCTGCGCCGCCGCGCTCGGCCTTCTCATCTTCCACACCTTCAACGCCATCTCGGTGGCCTTCATCCCGCTGTTCGTCGGGCTGGGCATCGATTTCGGCATCCAGTTCAGCGTCCGCTACCGCGCCGAGCACCTGGGCGTAACCAGCGTGCGCGACTCGCTGATCGCGACCGGCAACGGCATGGGCCGCTCGCTGGCCCTGGCCGCGACGGCCATCGCCTGCGGCTTCCTGGCCTTCGCGCCCACCGACTATTACGGCGTCTCCCAACTGGGAGTGATCGCCGGGATGGGCATGTTCATCGCCCTGGCGCTGAACCTCACCTTCCTGCCGGCGCTGATCCGCATCACCCAGCCGCCGGGCGCCCCGGAGCGGGGAACCCATCCGAGCCTGTCGCGAATCGACGACTTCGTGCTCGGCCATCGGCGGCTGGTGATCGGGACCGGCGTCGGCGCCGCCCTGGTCTCGGCGGCGCTGTTGCCGCTGCTGCATTTCGACTTCAACCCGATGCACCTGCGCAACCCGCATGTGGAGTCGATGCAGGCGCTGGCCGACCTGATGCAGGACCCGAACGAGGCCACCAACACGCTGGAATATGTCGCGCCCAACCTCGCCGCCGCCGACGCCGTCGCCGCCAAGGTGCGCACCCTGCCGGTGGTCGCCGACGCGCGCACCCTTTCCAGCTTCGTGCCGGCCGACCAGCCGGCCAAGATCGCCGTCATCGCCGACGCGTACAATCTGCTCGACCTGACCCTCAGCCCGCCGACGGTCGCGGCGCCGCCGACCGACGCCGAGGTGGTCGACAGCCTGAACCAGACGGCCAGCGCCCTGCGCCAGGCCGCCGGGACCACGACGACGCTGCCAGCGGTGGACGCGCGCAGACTGGCCAGCGATCTGGAACGGCTGGCCAAGGCCGGCCCCGCCGCCCGCGCCCAGGCGGCCCAGGTGCTGATGCCGGGCCTGACCGTCCTGCTCGATCAGGTGCGCGGCGAGCTGCAGCCGCGGCCGATCAGCCTGAAGTCCCTGCCCCCCGACCTGGTGCGCGACTGGGTGACGCCGGACGGCCGCGCCCGGGTGTCGATGATCCCGAAGGGCGATTCAAACAACGACGCGGTGCTGACCAGGTTCATCAAGGCCGTGCAGCCGCTGGTCCCGGACGTGACCGGGGCGGCGCTGGGCATCCACGAAGGCGGCGCGACCATTGTCGGCGCCTTCGTCGAGGCGGGCGTGCTGTCCTTCGTCGCCATCAGCCTGCTGCTGCTGCTGGTGCTGAGGCGGGTGCGCGACGTGGCCATCACCATGGCGCCGATCGTCCTGACCGGGCTTCTGACCATGGGCAGCTGCGTGGTGATCGGCCAGCCGCTGAACTTCGCCAACATCATCGCCCTGCCGCTGCTGTTCGGCATCGGCGTCGCGTTCCACATCTATTTCGTCATGTCCTGGCGCTCGGGCGGCTCGCACCTGCTCACCTCCAGCCTGGCGCGGGCGGTGTTCTTCAGCGCCCTGACCACCGCCACCGGCTTCGGCAGCCTGTGGGCCTCCAGCCACCCGGGCACGGCCAGCATGGGCGAACTCTTGATGATCTCGCTGCTGTGGACCTTGGTCTCGGCCCTGCTGTTCCAGCCCGCCCTGATGGGCCCGCCCCCCGCTGTGCCGGAGCCGGCGCCGGAGGGCGAGGCGCGCGGGCGGGGCGTTACGCGGCCGGTGAAAGCCTAGCGCCACACGACGATTTACTGCATCAGCTTGTCGCTGAGCGCGTTCAGGTGGGCGATCAGGGCCGGGGCGCCGCCCGCGGCGATGGAGGCGGCGAAGTCCGCGCGGCGCGTGGTCAGCTGGCTGATCGCACCGTAGTAGATGTCGATCACCTTCCAGGAATCGCCCGCGGACCGCATCCGGTAGGCCAACGCCACCGGCCCGGCGGAGGGACGGATCAGGTGGGTGGAGACGATCTTGTCGGGACCGCGGGTGACGACGGCGGGGTCGACTTCGAACTTCTCGCCGCCATAGGCGCTGAAATTGTGTGCGTAGCTGGCGATGGTCAGCTTGGTGAAGGCGGCGATCGCCGCCTGCTGCTGGGCCGGGGTGAAGCTGGACCAGGCCGGGCCGACGGCGAACTGGGTCATCACCGGCAGGTCGAAGGTGCGCTCGACCACCGGCGTCAGCAGCCGATAGCGCGCCGCCACCGGCGCGCCGGACTTCATCGCTTCCAGGAGCCCGCTGTCGAAGCCCTCGATCTTGGCGACGGCGGGATCGGCGGCGTGGGCCGCGCCCGCGGCCAGCGCCGTCGTCAGGGCGACCATGAGGGCCAGGCGTTTCGGCGCCCAGGCTAAGCGTTTCGGTGGCATCAAGGTCCTTTCCGTCTGTAATGAACGCACGAACAGTCTAACAGGCGCCGAGCCGAAGGCGAATGTGCGGCGAAGCTTTCGACCTACGCCGCCGCGCGGCGCTCCGGATAGAGGCCCAGCAGGCCCTCCTCGCTGGCCGCGCAGACGCCGCGTTCGGTGATCAGGTGGGTGACCAGGCGGGCGGGGGTGACGTCGAAGGCGATGTTCAGGGCCGGGCTGCCGGGGGCGGCGATGTCGACCTGGACCACCTCGCCGGCAAGGTTGCGGCCGGCGATGCGGGTCAGCTCCTCAGGGCCCCGCTGCTCGATCGGGATGTCGCGCACCCCGTCGCGCAGGGCCCAGTCGATGGTCGAACCCGGCAGGGCGACGGCGAAGGGCACGCCGTTGTCGGCCGCCGCCAGCGCCTTGAGGTAGGTGCCGATCTTGTTGGCGACGTCGCCCTCGCGGGTGGTGCGGTCGGTCCCGACCAGGCAGAGGTCCACCTCGCCGTGCTGCATCAGGTGGCCGCCGGTATTGTCGGCGACGATGGCGTGGGAGACGCCCTGCTGGCCGAGCTCGAAGGCGGTGAGCGAGGCGCCCTGGTTGCGCGGCCGGGTCTCGTCGACCCAGACATGGAGGTCGATCCCGGCCTCTTGGGCGCGGTAGATGGGCGCCAGCGCCGTGCCCCAGTCGACCGTCGCCAGCCAGCCGGCGTTGCAGTGGGTGAGGATCTTGACCGGCCCGTCGCCGCGCCGCTCGGCGAGCTGGCGGATCAGCGCCAGCCCGTGGTCGCCGATGCGGCGGCAGGTCTCGACGTCGTCGTCGCAGATCTCGGCGGCGCGGGCCCGGGCGGCGGCCAGCCGCTCGGACGGCGGCAGGCCCCGCACCGTCTGGTCCATCCGGTCCAGCGCCCAGGCCAGGTTGACCGCGGTCGGCCGGGTGGCCGCCAGGGCGGCGATCGCCGCGTCGAGTCCGGCGTCGGAGGCGTCCTCGCGCAGGGCCAGACAGACGCCGTAGGCCGCCGCCGCGCCGATCAGCGGCGCGCCGCGCACCTGCATGATGCGGATGGCGCGGACGGCGTCGTCCAGGCTCGTCAGCCGCGCCACCTCGACCACGTGCGGCAACAGGGTCTGGTCGAGGATCTCCACGTCGCCGCTCCCGTCGGCGGCGGGCCAGATGGTGCGGGTCGGTCGGCCGTTGATCAGCATCGGCGCCTTCAGTGGCCGCCGAAGCTGACCATGGTGAAGACCGGGATGCCCATGCCGCGCAGCTTGGCCGCGCCGCCCAGGTCGGGCAGGTCGATGACGAAGGCCGCGTCGGTCACCTCGGCGCCGGTCTGGCGCAGCAGCTGCAGCGCCGCGACGGCGGTGCCGCCGGTGGCGATCAGGTCGTCGATCAGCAGCACCCGCTCGCCGGCGGCGCAGCCGTCCAGATGCATTTCCAGGCAATCGACGCCGTATTCCAGGGCGTATTCCACCGCGATGGTCTTGTGCGGCAGCTTGCCCTTCTTGCGCAGCGGGATGAAGCCGGCGCCCAGCTGGTGCGCCACCGCCCCGCCCAGGATGAAGCCGCGCGCCTCGATCCCGGCCACCTTGTCGATCTTCTGGTCGGCGAAGGTGATGGCCATGGCGTCGACGCAGGCGCGGAACGCCTTGGCGTCGCCCAGTAGGGTGGTGATGTCGCGGAACATGATCCCCGGGATCGGATGGTCGGGGATGGTGCGGATGGCGGCCTTCAGGTCCATGCGGTCTCTTTTCAGCTGGGCTGGCCGAGGGCGCGGCCGGCGATGGTTTGCAGCCTGGCGATCATCGCCGGGTCGCGCGCGGATGGCGCGGTGATGACGGCGCCGTCAAGGGCGGTGTCGATCGGCGACGGCGGCCGCGGCCCGGAAAGCCTGGCCGGCATGCGGGCGACCAGGCCCTTGGCCTTGTCGGCGTTGGCGTTCAGCACCGCGATGATCTGGCCGACGTCGACGTGCGCGGTCTCCTCGCGCCAGCAGTCGTAGTCGGTGACCATGGCCAGGGAGGCGTACGGCAGCTCGGCCTCGCGGGCCAGCTTGGCCTCGGGCATGTTGGTCATGCCGATCACGTCGCAGCCCCAGGAGCGGTAGAGCTCGCTCTCGGCCTTGGTGGAGAATTGCGGGCCTTCCATGGCGATGTAGGTCCCGCCGCGCACGACGCTGGCGCCGGCTTCGGTCGCCGCCTCGGCGACGAATTCGGACAGGCGCGGGCAGACCGGATGGGCCATGGAGACGTGGGCGGCGAGGCCGGCGCCGAAGAAACTCTTCTCGCGGGCGAAGGTGCGGTCGATGAACTGGTCGACCACCACGAAGGTCCCAGGGCTGAGCTCCTCGCGCAGGGAGCCGACGGCCGAGAGCGAGATGACGTCGGTGCAGCCGGCGAGCTTGAGTGCGGCGATATTGGCCCGCGCGTTGACCGCCGTCGGCGGCAAGGGGTGGCCGCGGCCGTGGCGAGGCAGGAAGACCAGCCGCAGGCCGTCCAGTTCGCCGCTGAGCAGCTCGTCGGACGGATCGCCCCAGGGGGTGTCGACCTTGGTCCAGTAGCCCTGGGTCAGGCCCTCGATCTCGTAGAGGCCGGAGCCGCCGATGACGCCAAGCACCCAGTCGCTCACTTAGGAGGCCTCCGTCCGCACGCCGATGCTGTAGTCTTCAAATCGACGTCTTGGCGGTAAAGGAGCCGCCGTCGAATTGCGAGGACGCAATCGCATGAGCGCAAAATCGCCCGAGCCCGCCGCGATCGAACGGACGATCGCCGAGCAGGCCGCGGCGGCCAAGCTTCGCCTGCGCTTCGACAAGTCGGTCGTGCGGCTGGTCGGCGGTCTGAAGGCCGCGCTGGACGGGGTCGTGCCGGAAGACCAGACGGTGGTCTTCACCGTCACCGCTCCGATAAAGGTTCGCGCAAAGACAGCCGCGGCACTGGAAAGCCTGGTGCGCGGCGGTCTTCCCGATGGCGAACTTCGCAGCGTCATCCACGGCAACGACGTCAGAGTCCGCCGCGTGACCGGCGTCTCAGCGGGCATGCCAAGGGTGCTCGGATTCGTGCACAATCCTGAATCGGACGCCGATCTCATCCTGGCGCTGGCCGAGGCGCGGCTGCTCGGGCGCAACTAGAGCGAGGGTTGGAGTTGGGAGAGGACGTCGGCTGCGACGCGCCTGGCGGCTTTGTCGGCGTGCATGGCGATCTCCACGGCGCCGGCTTCGTTCACCCCTGAGGTCAGCTCCCCGCCGCGGTCCATCCGCTCCAGGGT
>DATAYM010000070.1:0-10088 GCA_036272595.1 Caulobacteraceae bacterium | reverse complement strand
TCTGTTTTCGTAGTTGCGCGGCTGCCAGTTTCCGATGGTCACCGGCTGGTCGACCACCGGTTCGCTGGGCGTGTGCCCATGCTCCATGGCGGTCAGGTAGACGAAGGGCTTGAACGACGAGCCGGCCTGGCGCTGGGCCTGGCTGGCGCGGTCGAACGGGCTGGCGACATAGTCGCTGCCGCCGACATAGGCGCGGATACGGCCCTGGCCGTCCAGCGCCACCAGCGCCGCCTGCTGTACGCCCTTGGCCGGCCCGTCGCGCATCAGCACCGTGCGCACGGCGTGTTCGGCGTTCTGCTGGATCGGCAGGTCCAAGGTGGTTTGCACCACCAGGTCTTCCGCGGCTGGCCTACCAGGCCACGCACCTGGGCGTCGACCCAGTCGACGAAATACTGGGCGTTCTGGTTGGCCAGGGTGGCCGAGACGCGCACCGGCTGGGCGAAGGCCTCGTCGCGCTGCTGCGGGGTGATGGCGTGGGTCTCTACCATCTTGTCGAGCACGATCGTGGCGCGGCGCTCGGCCCGGTCCGTGGCCGAGACGGGGCTGTAGCGCGTCGGCCCCTTCATCAGCCCGGCCAGCAGAGCCGCTTCGCCCACCGTCAGCTTGGACGCCGGCTCGTTGAAATAGCGCTGGGAGGCGGCCTCGATGCCATAGGCGCCTTCGCCGAAATAGACCCGATTCAGATAGAGCGACAGGATCTGTTTCTTGGAGAATTTGGTCTCCAGCCAGACGGCCAGCATCAGCTCCTGGATCTTGCGTTTGGGCGTCTGGTCGGGGGTCAGGAACAGGTTGCGGGCGAGCTGCTGGGTGATGGTCGAGGCGCCCTGCACCGTGTGGCCGGCGCGCAGGTCGGCGAAGGCGGCCCTGGCCATGCCTTCGATGTCGAAGCCGAAGTGCTGGTAGAAGCGCTGGTCCTCGATCGAGACGAAGGCGGCCGGCACATAGGGCGGCAGGTCGTCCAGGTCGACCGGCGGCGAAAACTGGCTGCCGCGCACGGCGACCTGCGATCCGGACCGGTCGAGATAGGAGATCGACGGCTGGCGCTTGACGTCGAAGATCTTCGAGGTGTCCGGCAGGTCGATGGCGAAGACGGCGAAAAAGGCGACGACGCCGATCAGCGCCCAGACCCCGGCCACCAGGGTCCAATAGGCCACGCTGCCGACCAGCGAGCGCCCGCGCCGGGGCGGCGTGGGCGCACCGCCGCCGGAACGGCCGCTCCGGCCTGGCCCCCGACCCTGCCCGTTCGCCATGCGCCTATCGTCTCCGTGGGACGCCTTCAGGCCCGCGCCGCCGCCCGGTTTCTTAGCGAAAGCGATTGAATCGCGCGAGGAGATTGCAAGCCCGGCGCGGCGCGCTAGGGTCGCCGCCCAACGCCGCGAGAGGGCCGTTTCGATGATCAATGCCAGGATCGCCCTGATCCTCGCGGCCGCCCTGTCGGTGGGGGCCTGCGCCAGTTCGGGCGCGGCGCCCGAGACCTGGAGCGGCGGCGATCCGGCCCATCTGGCGGCGGACCAGGCGGCCTGCCACAACGAGGCGTTCGGGCTCGACGTCAGCGACCCCTCGACCTATTCGGATCCGCGCTACGGGGTGACCAGCGCCATGGCCGAGGCGGTCGCCAGGGACAATCCCCTGGCCGACCGCGGCGCCATCGTCCGCCAGGCCGCCTTCGAGACCTGCATGACCGACAAGGGCTGGCGTTCGTCGCAATAGGGCCCATCTCGTTGTGGCCGGCGCCGGGCTCGGCCATAAGCCGTCGGTGGACGCGATTCCCCTGATCGACGAAGCGCGGGACCGGCTGCGCCGCACCTTCGGCCACGCCGATTTCCGCGGCCTGCAGGCGCAGGTGATCGGCGAGATCCTGGCCGGCCGCAACGCCATGGCCGTGCTGCCCACCGGCGGCGGCAAGAGCCTCTGCTATCAGATCCCCGCCCTGGTGCGGCCGGGCCTGGGCCTGGTCATCTCGCCGCTGATCGCGCTGATGGCCGACCAGGTGGCGGCGCTGACCCAGTCCGGCGTGGCGGCCGCCCGGCTGGATTCCGCCGTCGATCCGGGCGAGCGCCGCGAGACCTGGGCCAGGATCGAGGCCCGCGAGCTGGACATCCTCTACCTGTCCCCCGAGGGCCTGATGCAGCCGTCCATGCTGGAACGGCTCGGCCAGCTGGACCTCGCCCTGGTGGCCATCGACGAGGCCCACTGCGTCAGCCAATGGGGCCACGACTTCCGCCCCGAATACCGCATGCTGGGCCAGCTGGCCTCGCTTTTCCCGCGCACGCCGCGCTTGGCGGTGACCGCCACCGCCGACGCCCGCACCCGCGAGGACATCAAGGCCGAGCTCAGGCTCACCGACGCGCGCGAATTCGTCGACAGCTTCGCCCGCCCCGAGCTGATCCTCCAGGCCGAGCGCAAGCAGGGCAAGTCCGACAAGCGGGTCATCGAGCTGGTGACCCAGCGGCCCGGCCGCGCCGGCGTGGTCTATACCGGCAGCCGCGACGGCGCCGACGCGCTGGCGGCCAGCCTGCGCGAGGCGGGCGCCAACGCCCTGGCCTATCACGCCGGCCTGGACGCCTCGGTGCGCAAGACACGGCTGATGCAGTTCCTGGCCGCCGACGATGCGGTGATGGTGGCGACCATCGCCTTCGGCATGGGCATCGACAAGGCCGACGTCCGCTTCGTCATCCACGCCGATCCGCCGGCCTCGATCGAGGCCTATTGGCAGGAGATCGGCCGCGCCGGCCGCGACGGCGATCCGGCCGAGGGCATCACCCTCTATGGCCCCGCCGACCTGAACTGGGCGCTGCGGCGGATCGCGTCGCGCGACGTCTCGGACGAGGTGCGCCAGGTGCAGACCCGCAAGGCGCGGCAGCTCTACGCCATGCTCGAGGGCATGGGCTGCCGCGCCGCCGCCGTCCGCCGCTATTTCGGCGAGACCGAGGTCGAGCCCTGCGGCCAGTGCGACCTCTGCCTGGCGCCCCCCGTGGCCGTCGATGTCGGCGAGGGCGCGCGCAAGGCGCTGGCCGCCGTGCACCGGCTGGGCGGCCGGTTCGGCCGCGGCCGGGTGGTCGACCACCTGCTCGGCAAGACCAAGGAGCCCAGCGAGTTCGAGGCGGGCCTCTCCACCTTCGGCGTCGGCAAGGAGTTCAGCCCGGCCGGCTGGCGCGACCTGATCGACCAGCTGCTGTTCGAAGGCCTGGTGCGCGAGGACCCCAACGACGGCCGTCCGTTGCTGGCGCTGGGCGATCCCGAGGCGGTGCGGGCGGTCTATCGCGGCGAGCGGACGGTGCAGCTGCGCCGCGCGCCGGAGGCCCACGACGCGACCACCCGCTCGGGCCGCCCGCGCCGGCGACGCGGCGGCGAGCCGCTGGGGGTGGCGGCGAACGACACGACGCTGTTCGACGCGCTGCGCGCCTGGCGGCGCGAGGCGGCCGCGCGCCAGGGCGTGCCGCCCTACGTCATCTTCCACGACCGCACCCTGGCCGACATCGCCCGGCTGCGGCCGCAGACCCCCGCCACCCTGGCCAGCGTCGGCGGCGTCGGCCAGGCCAAGCTGGACCACTACGGCGAGGCGGTGCTGGCGATCGTGGCGGGCCAATGAAGCCGGGCTTTGCGGACGTGTCCGCGGCGGCGCGGGTCTCTCAGGCGCCGTTGCAGACGTAGTCCACGACGTCGCCGCTGTTCGAGGTCATGCTCAGCACGATGGCCGTGGTCGACACGGCGTAGGACGTCAGCCGCGACAGGGCCGTCTGGTCGGCGACGACGCAGCTCGGCGCGGCGCCGTAGGCGATGGCGAAGGTCGCGGTGCAGGCGGTCGCGGACGTCCCGACGGTGATCTTGCCGGCGACGTCGGTTCCCGAGATCGCGGGCGCCCCGCCGCAGGACGTCAGCGCCGGCGCGGTCCCGGCGTAGCTCACGTGCAGGTTCTGGTCGACATGCATCGCCACCACGCCGCCGGGGCGCAGCCAGATGGCGGCGCCGGGGGCGCTGTCGAGGAAGAGGATGCCGCCGTCGTTGCGCAGGACGTGGCCGGCGTCGATGTTGAGGTCGCCGTGCGAGGTATAGGTGCCGGTCGTTTGCAGCGTTCCGCTGATGTCGGTCGCGCCGCCAAAGTGGACGCCCCCCGCATTGGTGTAGATGGCGTAATTGCTTGAGGTTCCGAGCGTCTGATCCTTCACGTAGACGCCGAAGACATGCGCCCCGGCAAGGCTATCGGCTTCAAAACCGATGCTGTCGTTGTTGTTTCCGCTGCCGGTGATCGAGGCCTGGAACGCAGTGCTGTTGGTGAGGTGGCCGCCGGCGCCGGCGTCCTGGATGAACCCATGGACGCCGACCGGGTTGACCACCGTCCCGGCCGTGGCGCTGTCGACGACGCCGCCCTCCATCCCAACCGCCGATCCCAGCGATGGCGAGCCCTGGACATAGACATAGCCCTGGATGCCCTGGGCGATGCCATACTGGCTGGAGTCGGCGGAACCTCGCCAAAAGGCCGTGCCGAGCAGTCCGAAGATGCCGGTGTTGAGAGCGACGGCAGAGGTAGGGACGTTGGTGATCGCGAAACGGCCGCCGATCTGCTCGCCGCCGTCGGTCATGTTGATCGGCGGCCCGTCCATGTAGAGGCCGAAGCCTGTCGCCGGCGGGGCGCCGATCCCAAGGATGCCGGTCCCCGGGTTGCCGTTGCCGGCCGTCTCGCCGATGGTCGCGGTCAGCGTGAGGGGCGCGCTCGGCGGCGGCGGCCCAAGGGTCTGGGCGCCGGCGTCGGCGCCGAGCGCGGCGGCGACCGTCGCCAGAAGCAGACGGCGCATCATTGGCTGATCACCGTCGCGGTGTCGCTCGTGTTCGATCCGGTGATCCAGATCGCGTCGTCAGCCACGATGACCCCGGAATTGCAGTTCACCCCTTGGCCAGGGGAAAGGACCACGCTGGCGCCCTTGATCGGCGTCGGCGTCGTGACCGGGTTTTGGAAAAAGACCCAGATCGTGTCGCTGGCGTTGGTGTTCTGCACGAAGCAGCCGTGGCGGGTCGCGCTATAGGCCAGCACCTGCTGGAAGGTTCCGCCGGCCGCCACGCTCACGGACTGGGCCGTGGAGTCGAACACCGCCCCGCTCACCTGCTGGCTTTGGGCGGGGACGGGTGAAAAGGCGAGGGACGCCGAGAGCGCCGCCAGGAGAGTCAGAAGCGCTTTCAGCCAAGCCCGCATCGTCGTTCCCTCGTTCGTCCGTACGAGAGACGGAAGGCGGTGAAAGAACCGTCATTACTTATGGTGAACACACGTCGCCGCGCCGGCTAAGCCCTATTCGACCTGCCCCCTTGCTTGTTCCAGCCAGTCGGCGGAGCGCATTTCCTCCAGGCGCGAGGCGGTGCGCTGGAAGTCGAAGGCTTCGTCGCCGGCGGGATAGAGGGCCTCGGGCTCGGCGGCGGCCAGCACCACCAGCCGGGCGCGGGCCTCGTACAGGGCGTCGATCAGCATGATGAACCGCCGGGCCTGGTCACGTTTTTCCGGGGTGAGCATCGGGACCGCTTCCAGCAGCACGGTGTGGAACCGCGCGGCGACGGCCAGATAGTCCTGCGGCCCCAGCATGGCCCCGCAGAGGCTGGCGAACGAGGCGCGCAGCAGCCCGCCGCTGGCGTGCGGCAGCCGCAGGCGCCGGCCCAGCACCTCCAGGGTCGCGCCGGTCTCCTCGGCCCCGTCCAGCAGACCGGCCCAGAGCGCCTCGAACCGCGCCTCGTTCTGCGGCGTGAGGGGTTGGAAATAGACTCCGGCGCTGCGCAGCCGGTCCAGCCGGTAGTCCAGCGGCCCGCCGACGTTCACCAGCTGCATCTTCGCCTTCAGCATGGCGATGAACGGCAGGAACAGCTGGCGGTTCAGCCCGTCCTTGTAGAGGTCGTCCGGCGGCCGGTTGGAGGTCGCCACCAGCACCACCCCGCGCTCGAACAGGGCCTCGAACAGCCGGCCGAGGATCATGGCGTCGGCGATGTCGTTCACCTGCAGTTCGTCGAAGCAGAGCAGCCTGGCGCGGCTGGCGATCAGGGCGGCGGTGGGGGCGATCGGATCATCGCCGCGCGCCTGGCCGAAAACGGCGCGGCGCTCGGCGGCGTCGCCGTCGCGCCACTGTCCGATCAGCCCGTGGGTCTCGGCCATGAAGGCCTGGAAGTGCACCCGCCGCTTCTTCTCGACCGGAGCGGCGGCGAAGAACAGGTCCATCAACATCGACTTGCCGCGCCCCACCGGGCCCCAGAGGTAGACGCCCTTGGGCGGCGGGCTCTTGCGGAACAGCGAGGCGACGAAGCCCGGCTCGCCCAGGCTGTTCAGCTCCCCCTCCAGGCGCGAGAGGGCGCGGATGGCCGCCTCCTGCGCCGGATCGGGTTTCAGCTCTCCCGAGGCCAGGCGGGCCCGGTAAGCGACGGCGAGCGGCTCGGTCATCGGGTCAGACGGTTAGCCTGAGCCGCGGCGGCTGGAAACACCCCGTTTGCGGAGCGGGGCGGTTGCGCTCGTCGCCCCGGCCGCCTAGTCGTCGTGACCAGGGATAAAGGAGACGCTTGATGAGCGAAGGCGAGGTTTTTCCGGTTCCCGAGGCCTGGGCCGAGCGCGCCCACATGGACGCCGCCGGCTATGACGCCGCCTGGAAACGGGTGGAGGCCGATCCCGACGGCTTCTGGCGCGAGGTGGCCGGCCGGCTGGACTGGATCGAGCCGTTTTCGGTCGTCAAGGACGTCTCCTTCAAGCGAGAGGACTTCCGCGTCCGCTGGTTCGCCGACGGGGTGCTGAACGCCTGCGTCAACTGTCTCGACCGGCACCTGCCGCACCGCGCCGATGACGTCGCCTTCATCTGGGAAGGGGACGACCCGAAGGACAGCCGCCACATCACCTATGCCGAGGCCCATGCCGAGACCTGCCGCATGGCCAACGTGCTGAAGGCCAACGGCGTCGAAAAGGGCGACCGGGTCACCATCTACCTGCCGATGATCCCCGAGGCCGCCTACGCCATGCTGGCCTGCGCGCGGATCGGCGCGATCCATTCGGTGATCTTCGGCGGCTTCTCGCCGGATTCCATCGCCGGCCGGGTGCAGGACTGCGACTCGCGGCTGATCATCACCGCCGACCAGGGCCTGCGCGGCGGCCGCATCGTGCCCTTGAAGGCCAATGTCGACGAGGCGCTGAAGGCCTGCCCGGACGTGACCACGGTGATCGTGGTCAAACGCACCGGCGCCGACGTGCCGATGCAGGCCGGCCGCGACATCGCCTACGACGAGGCCCGCGCCGAGGTCTCAGCCGACTGCCCGCCCGAGCCCATGGGGGCCGAGGATCCGCTGTTCATCCTCTACACCTCGGGTTCCACCGGCAAGCCCAAGGGCGTGCTGCACACCACCGGCGGCTACCTGACCTGGGCCGCGTGGACCCACGAGCTGGTGTTCGACTACCGGCCGGGCGAGGTCTACTGGTGCACCGCCGACGTGGGCTGGGTGACCGGCCACAGCTATATCGTCTACGGGCCGCTGGCCAACGGCGCGACCTCGCTGATCTTCGAGGGGGTGCCCAACTACCCGACCGTCTCCCGCTTCTGGGAGGTGATCGACAAGCACAAGGTCGAGATCTTCTATACCGCCCCCACGGCGCTCCGGGCCCTGATGCGCGAGGGCGACGAGCCGGTGAAACGCACCAGCCGCAAGTCGCTGCGGCTTTTGGGCAGCGTCGGCGAGCCGATCAATCCGGAAGCCTGGCTCTGGTACCATCGGGTGGTCGGCGACGGCCGCTGCCCGATCGTCGACACCTGGTGGCAGACCGAGACCGGCGCCGCCCTGATCTCGCCCCTGCCGGGCGCCACGGCGCTGAAGCCGGGCTCGGCCACCAAGCCGCTGCCGGGGGTCAAGCTGCAGATCGTCGACGCCGACGGCAAGGTGCTGGACGGCCCGACCCAGGGCAATCTCTGCCTGATCGATTCCTGGCCCGGCCAGATGCGCACGGTCTATGGCGACCACGAGCGCTTCATCACCACCTATTTCACCACCTATCCCGGCAAGTACTTCACCGGCGACGGCTGCCGCCGCGACGAGGACGGCTACTACTGGATCACCGGCCGGGTCGACGACGTCATCAACGTCTCCGGCCACCGGCTGGGCACGGCCGAGATCGAGTCGGCCCTGGTCGGCCACTTGGCCGTCGCCGAGGCGGCGGTGGTCGGCTATCCGCACGAGATCAAGGGCCAGGGCATCTATGCCTACGTCACCCTGAAGGCCGACCAGACCTCCAGCGACGCCCTGCGCGCCGAGCTGATCAAGTGGGTGCGCCAGGAGATCGGGCCGTTCGCCGCCCCGGACGTCATCCAGTGGGCGCCCCGCCTGCCCAAGACCCGCTCCGGCAAGATCATGCGCCGCATCCTGCGCAAGGTGGCCGAGAACGACATCGGCAACCTGGGCGATACCACCACCCTGGCCGACCCGGCGGTGGTCGACGACCTGGTGAAGAACCGCGCCGCCGCGGGAGACTAGGCACGGCCATCCTCCATTAAGTTCCGTCATGGCCCGACTTGTTCGGGCCACCCATGATCACCGTCTCGGATCAGTGTCTATGGGCCCCCCGCATTCCGCCGCTTCGCGGCTCCAGCGGGGGGTGACGGGCTAGGGTTGCCGCGGCGCCTAGCGCCCCTCCGGGCCTTCGTCGTGCATGCGGACGATGCATGACTGGCTGGCGGTGGCGAGCAGCAGGCCGTCGCGCGAGAACAGCCGCATGGCCCCGTGGCCGAAGCCGCCGTTCACCGCGTGGATGCTGATGTCGCACAGCACCCAGTCGGTGGGGGCGAGGCGGACGATGCGGATGGTGTTGTCCAGGCTGTTGCCGCCGGCCTCGCGGCCGAGCGCCGCGCCGATGCCCGAGGGCACATGGTCGGCGAAGATGGCCAGCATGCTGGCGTCGATGCCGTGGTCGCCGCGCGGGCGCATCCACAGGATCAGCCGGCCGTCGTCGCTGATCTGGCCGCCCTGGCGCTGGTTTCCATAGCGGCCGTGCACGTTGCGCAGCTCGATGCGGCTGTGCAGGCCGCCGTCGTCGCCGCGCCAGTGCTCCGCCGGCGGGCAGTCCTCGGGCGCCGGCACGTCGGGCTTGTTCACCCACTGGTGGGAGATGTCGCTGGGCCGTGAGCCGAGCGCGGCGTTGACGGTGAAGATCTCCTTGTCGCCGACATGGCCGATCACCCGCGCCTGGCTGGTGTAGTGGCCGTGGGCCGGGACCCGGACGTCCAGGTCGACCACCGAGGGCGGGCGGGCGAAGGACAGGTACTGGGCGGTGGCCCAGATCACCGGCCGCTCGCAGGTGCGCTCCATCGCCTGGATCGCGGCGGCCAGTCCGACCCCGCCGAACATGAAGCTGCGCCCGACGGGGCCGACGCAGAGCCCTTCATGCAGGGGCAGATACCAGCGGTGCGGGTTGTGGGTGGCCGTCAGGGCGAAGAAGGGCGTGGGCATGGGCGCGGCATAGCAGTTTGGCCGCCGCCCGCAACCGAAGCCGGCGATCAGGCCCGAGCAACAAAGACCGCTCAAACACCGCCTGTCGCGCGCGGCTTTTAAGTCAGGTCAGTGAAAGCTCGCCAGTTTCAGCGACTTCGGGCTGAGGACGGGGCCGGGCTTCATCGCGGCGGCGGCGCGGGCCAGACCCGCCGACAGCCGCCGGTTTTCGAGGGCTCGAACAAACCAGCCTCCGGCAAGGAAGCCTGCCGGGCCGACCACGATAATGATGGCTGCTATGATCACCGGCCGCCCCCTGACCTAATTCGGTGTCTGGAACCCGAACGGCGAAGGTTTTAACTGGCGAAGGGCGCCTTGCGCCATCTGCCCAGACCCGGTCAAATTGTCGCGCCTACCCGACGCTGCCCCGAGAGGGGCGACGCAGCGCCTGTGTCGCCCTAGAGCGCCATGTTGATGATCTTGGCCTGGGTGTATTCCTCGATCCCTTCCTGGCCGTTTTCCGCGCCGATGCCGGACTGTTTGGAGCCGCGGAAAGGCACATCGAATGGCAGGTCCAGGGACTTGTTCACCCAGACCGTGCCGGAATCGATTCTGGAGGCGACGGCGAAGCCGCTCTCGACGTTCGAGGTCCAGAC
>DATAYM010000069.1:0-21367 GCA_036272595.1 Caulobacteraceae bacterium | reverse complement strand
CGAGATCGGCCTCTTCCGCCATGTCGAAGGAATAGCGCAGCATCATCGAGAAGGAGAGGATGCAGGCGAGCGGGTTAGCCATGTCTTTGCCGGCGATGTCCGGCGCGCTGCCGTGAACCGGCTCGTAGAGCGCCTTGCGCTTCTTCGTCTTGGCATCGACCTCGCCGAGCGAGGCCGAGGGCAGCATGCCGAGCGACCCCGTGAGCATCGCCGCGACGTCGGAGAGCACGTCGCCGAACAGGTTGTCGGTGACGATGACGTCGAACTGCCGGGGATCGCGCACCAGCTGCATGGCGGCGTTGTCGGCCAGCATGTGCTCCAAGGTCACGTCGGCGTAGTCGCGCCTGTGCAGGTCGGTGACCACCTCGCGCCAGAGCAGGCCGGTCTCCATCACATTGGACTTTTCGCAGGAGGTGACCTTGTTCCTGCGCCCGCGCGCCATCTCGAAGGCGACGCGGCTGACCCGCTCGATCTCGCCGGTGGTGTAGACCTGGGTGTCCACCGCCCGGCGCTGGCCGTCCGGCAGGGTCTCGATGAAGCGGGGCTGGCCGAAATAGACCCCGCCGGTCAGCTCGCGCACGATCAGGATGTCGAGGCCGGCGACCAGCTCGGGCCGCAGCGCCGAGGCGCCGGCGAGGGCGTCGAAACAGAGCGCCGGCCGCAGGTTGGCGTAGACGCCCATGGCCTGGCGCAGGCCCAGCAGGCCGGCTTCCGGCCGCTTGTCGCGCGGGACGTTCGCCCATTTCGAGACCACACCGCCGCCGACCGCCCCCATCAGGACGGCGTCGGAGGCCAGCGCGGCCGCGGTCGTTTCAGCCGTCAGCGGCTCGCCATTGAGGTCGAGGCTGGCGCCGCCGAACGGCCGCTCGTCGATGGTCAGGTCGTTGGCCAGGCGGCCGGCGACCCGGACCACCTCGGCGATGACCTCCGGGCCGATGCCGTCACCCGGCAGCAGAAGCAGGCGGCTCATGATTTCCCCTTGAGGCTAAAGCGGCCGCTCAGTGGCGACGTCGTAGGCCGCGAGGTCGCGGCCGAAGACCCCGAACCTCGGCCAGGCCGCGCGCCAGGCGGCCATGTGCGCGGTCTGGAAGTGGGCGTCCAGCGCCGCCTGGTCGCGCCAGATCTCGAACACGCGGATCAGGCCGGGCTCGGCCACGTCCTCGGCGTAGGCATAGGCCCCGCAGCCGTCCTCGGCGCGGGTCGCGGTCATCATCGCCAGCATGTGCGGGCGCAGGCCCTTAAGGTTCTCCGGCGGGACGCGCACCACGCCGGCGACGATCAGGCTCACGCGCGCGTCTCCAGCCAGGGCTGCGCCAGCTTTCGCCGCCGCTCGAAATCGCCGATCTGCTCGCGGTGCTGAAGGGTCTCTCCGACGGCGTCGAGGCCTTTCAGCAGCTTTTCCTTGCGGCCCGGATCGATGTCGAAACGGAAGACCTCGCCGGACGGCGACGTCACGGTCTGGGCTTCCAGGTCGACGGAAAAGACGTGGTTGCCGCCCTTGGCCTCGGCGGTCAGGCGGCGCACCTGCTCGTCGGGCAGCGCCACCGGCAGGACGCCGTTCTGGAAGCAGTTCTCGTAGAAGATGTCGGCGAAGGACGGCGCGATCACGCAGGTGACGCCGAAGTCGAGCAGCGCCCAGGGGGCGTGTTCGCGGCTGGAGCCGCAGCCGAAATTCTCGCCGGCGATCAGGATGTTGACACCCTTGAACGCGGGCTGGTTGAGCACGAAATCGGGCTTCTCCATACCCTGCTCGTCGAAGCGCAGATCGTAGAACAGCCCCTTGCCCAACCCCTCGCGCTCGACGGTCTTGAGGAACTGCTTGGGGATGATCTGGTCGGTGTCGATGTTGCCGATCGGCAGCGCCGCGGCGCGGCCGTCCAGGCGGGTGAAAGGGGTCATGGCTATATCTGAACCAAGCTTAATCCGGGATATGCGGCGAAGGCTCGATCACGGGTCATTACGGTGAGGTCATCTTCCAGGGACTGAGCGATAATCAGCCGATCGAACGGGTCTCGGTGGAGAAGCGGCAGCCGACTTAGTCTGTCAATGTGGTTGAGGCTGATGGGCAGGATATCGGCGCTGAGTTCACGCGCCATCTCGGTGAAGGCCCGCGGAAAATCGATCTGAAAGGGTGGCGGCAAGGTCAGCTTGCCCAGGCTGAACTTTATCGCGATTTCGATCGCGCAAACCTGGCTGACGTAGCGATCCAGCCCGGCGAACGCCTCGCGATGAGTTTTCGAAACCCGTTCAGGCTCGATCGCGAAGAGCAACAAGGCGTTCGTATCGAGAAGAAAGCCGGTCACGCGCCGTCGTCGGGAAAGACCGGGCCGTCATAAAACAGCGCCTCGATCTCGGGATCGGGGTCGTCGAAGTTGTCGGGCAGCTTCCAGCCATAATGGCTCCAGAAACCGAAGCGCGGCGCGGCGCGCGTGACTTCGCCTGTCCCAAGGGACACCAGCTTGGCCCTTGGCTTGCCGTTCTTGGAGATCACGATCTCTTCGCCGGCCGCAGCTTCATCGGTGAGGGCGGAAAGATGAGTCTTGGCCTCGTAGAGACTGACCTGTTTCATCGGCCGATCATAGCAAATTGACCAATTTGGTCAAGTTCGCCAAGGGTCAATAATCGCCCGTGGCGCTGATGACCAGGTTGGGGCCGCCGACCGCATCGCGCACGGTGAAGACGCTGGTGCCGGGCTTGCGGCCCTTGCGCAGTTCCGAGACGTCCAGCCCGGCCGCCTGCATCCGCGCATGGGCCGCTTCCGGCTCCGGCGCGCGCCAGGCGAAGCCGCCCAGCCGGTCGGGCTCGTCGGTCACCGGCGCATCCAGGCCGGCGCCGATCTCGACCACGGCGTCGCCGCAGCGGAAGAACAACAGCCGCGAGCCCCAGTCCGGGTTCGACCGATCGAGCCGCAGGTCCAGGTCCAGCCTGGCGCCATAGAGGGCGATCGCCGCCTCGGCGTTCTGGGTCCGCACCACCACATGGTCGATGGCCGCCAGCGCTTCGGAGACGTCGCCGGTCGGCGGCGACACCGGCCAGGGCGCCGCGTCCTCGCCGCGCTCGACCAGGAAAAGCTGAATGCCGCGCGTGGTCTCCGATCTGGCCATGACATAGCGCCAGACCCGCTCGCGGCCCGCGTCATCGATCGAGTGGGACTCCTCCGGCGGCTCGAGCAGCAGGCCGCGCCGCTCCAGCGTGCGCCGCGCCGCGTCGAAGGCCGACGTCGCGAAGCCCAGGGCGGACGGGCCCTCGTCCCGCTCGGCGAACCACAGGCGGATATGCTCGCCGGTCGCGCCCTCGCCGTCGGCGGCGATCACCTCGACGGCGACATTGGCCAGCTGGAACCAGGCGTGGCGCGCCCCGGGCAGCCGGCCGCTCCAGCTCGGCGCGCGGCCGAACATGGCGGTGTAGCGGGCCACCGCCGCGTCCAGGTCGCGGACGATCACCGGGATGTGGTCGAAGCCGGTGATCATGCGTCGGCCAAGTCGCGCACGTCGACGATATGACCGGCGATCGCCGCCGCCGCCGCCATGGCCGGGCTCATCAGGTGGGTGCGGCCGCCGCGGCCCTGGCGGCCCTCGAAATTGCGGTTGGAGGTGGAGGCGCAGCGTTCGCCGGGCATGAGCTTGTCCGGGTTCATCGCCAGGCACATGGAGCAGCCCGGTTCGCGCCAGTCGAAGCCGGCGGCGCGGAAGATGGCATCCAGCCCCTCGGCCTCGGCCTGGTCCTTCACCAGGCCCGAGCCCGGCACCACCATGGCCGTGACGTTCTGCGCCACCGTGCGGCCCTTGGCGATCGCCGCGGCGGCGCGCAGGTCCTCGATGCGGCTGTTGGTGCAGGAGCCGATGAACACCCGGTCGACCCTGGCCTCGGCGATCGGCTGGCCGGGCTGAAGGCCCATATAGTCCAGCGCCCGGCGCACCTGCTCGGCCTTCTCGCCCTCGAAATCGGCCGGATCGGGCACCCGCCCGTCGACGGCGACCACATCCTCGGGGCTGGTGCCCCAGGTCACCGTCGGCTTCAGCGCCGCGACATCGATCCGCTCCTCGCGGTCGAAATGCGCGTCCGGGTCGGAATGGAGCCTTTTCCAGTGGTCCAGCGCCATGGCCCAGCCGCCGCCCTTCGGCGAGGCCGGCCGGCCGGCGAGGTAGGCGAAGGTGGTCTCGTCGGGCGCCACCAGCCCGGCCCGCGCCCCGCCCTCGATGGTCAGGTTGCACAGGGTCATGCGGCCTTCCATGGAGAGGGCCTGGATGGCCGGGCCGGCATATTCGATGACGTAGCCGGTCCCGCCGGCGGCGCCGATCCGGCCGATCAGGGCCAGGGCGTAGTCCTTCGGCCCGACCCCCGGCGCCGGCTCGCCCTCGAACCAGACGCGCATGTTCTTCGACTTGCGCTGGCGCAGGGTCTGGGTGGCCAGGACGTGCTCGACCTCGCTGGTGCCGATGCCGTGGGCCAGGGCCCCGAAGGCGCCGTGGGTGGAGGTGTGGCTGTCGCCGCAGACGATGATCATGCCCGGCTGGGTGCGGCCCTGTTCGGGCCCGACCACGTGGACGATGCCGTTGCGCGGATCGCCCATGGGAAAGAACTCGATGCCGGCCTCGGCGACGTTGCGGGCCAGGGTCGTCAGCTGCAGCCGCGCCTCCTCGTCGGCCACCGCCTCGACGCCCTTGGCCTGGCCTTCGGTCGGCACGTTGTGGTCGGCGACCGCCAGCGTCAGGTCGGGCCGTCGGACAGGGCGGCGCGCGGTGCGCAGGCCCGCGAACGCCTGCGGGCTGGTCACTTCGTGGATCAGGTGCAGATCGACATAGAGGACGGTCTCGCCATTCGGGTCTTCGGCGACCCGGTGCGCGTCCCAGATCTTGTCGTAGAGGGTTTTGCCGGACATGGCCGGCATGTAGTGCGGCGCCCCTGGAGAAGTCCAGGGGCGCGGCGGCGTTCAGGCGCGCGCGGCGAGCATCGGATGGGTGTCCGCCGGCTCGGGCAGGCAACCCATGTCGCTCAGCGTGGCGCGGATCGCCGCGTCGAGCGGGGTGCGCGGTTCGCATCCCAGGAAGGCGACCAGCTTGGCGTTGTCGAGGCCGATCGGCTTCTGCTGCAGGTAGCGCATTTCCAGCAGTTCGCGGAACAGCTCCACGAAGGGCGAAAGGGCGTAGAGCATCGGATAGGGGAAGGGCCGTATCGGCAGCTTCGCATCGCCGGTGACCCTGCGGATCGAAGCCGCCAGCTCTTCGGCCCGCTCCAGCCATTGGCCGGTGAAGTGGAAGACGTCGAAATCGGCCAGCTCGGCCTCGCGGTCCAGCAGCCGCGCGGTGGTCTCCGCCAGGTCGGGCAGATAGGCCCAGGCATGGCCGACGTCGCCGGGCCCGGGCGCATAGACCGAGCGGATGCGGCCGCCGCGGCGGGTGGTCATCCAGCCGAGCCCGCTGTTGGGCGCGGCCGGGCCGAAATAGTCCCCGGCGCGGACCACCAGCACCCTGGCGCCCTCGACGCTGGCGATGCGCAGCATCGTCTCCATCTCGACGCGGATCCTGCCCTTGCGGGTGACCGGCGCCTGCGGCGCGTCCTCGGCGATATGGCCGCCGGCGTCGGGAGCGAAGTTGTAGACGTTGCCGGGAAAGACGATCCGCGCGCCGGTGCGGCTCGCCGCGGCGATGGTGGCGCGCAGCATCGGCAGCGCCAGGCCGCGCCAGTTGCGATAGCCGGGCGGATTGGCGGCGTGGACGATGACGCCGGCGCCTTCGGCGGCGGCCAGCACGTCGGCGGGGTTCATGGCGTCGCCCTTCACCCATTCGATCGGGGTGTTCCGGCCGGCTTTTTGCGCGGCGGCCTCGGGGTTGCGGGCCAGGGCGCGGAGGCTCCAGCCGTGCTTCAGCAGGGCCTGGGCGGCATGGCCGCCGAACGAGCCGGTGACGCCGATGACAAGAGCGGTCCGGGAAGCGGGGTTGGAGGGAAGGTGGGTCATGGGTCTGCTCCGTTGATGGCCGACCATGCCCCGCGGCGGCGTTATACGGAATTGCAGGAATCCGACGATCGGCTATACGTATTTGTATGACCACGCCGGATTGGGACCTCTATCGCGCCTTCCTGGCGGTGCTCGAGACCGGCAGCCTCTCGGCCGCTGCCCGCGCGCTCGGCCTGACCCAGCCGACCATCGGCCGGCAGATCGAGGCGCTGGAGACCGCGCTGGGCGCGGTGCTCTTCACCCGCTCGCCGGGCGGCCTCAGGGCGACCGAGGCGGCCCTGGCGCTGCGACCCCATGCCGAGACCATGGCCAGCGCCGCCCAGGCCCTGCTGCGCGCCGCCTCCGGCGAGGCCGACCAGGTGCGCGGCGTGGTGCGGGTGACCGCCAGCCATGTCGTCGGCGCCGAGGTGCTGCCGCCGATCCTGACCCGGTTCCATGAGGCCAATCCCGAGATCGTCATCGAACTGGCCCTGTCCGACCGCCAGGAGGACCTGCTGCGCCGCGACGCCGACATCGCCGTGCGCATGGTCCGGCCGACGCAATCGGCGCTCACCGCCCGCCGCGTGGGCACGGTGCCGGTCGGCCTCTTCGCCCACCGTCGCTATCTGGAGCGCCACGGCGCGCCGGCGCGGCTGGAGCCGGGCCTTTCCGGCATCGGGTTCGACCGCAATGTCGAGATGCTGAGCGCGCTTCGCGACCGGCAGCTGCCGCTGACTCGCGAACATTTCGCCTTCCGCTCCGACAGCGACCTGGCCCAGCTGGCGGCGCTGCGCGCCGGCTTCGGCATCGGCGGCTGTCAATACGGCATCGCCCGCCGCGACCCCGACCTGGTCCCGGTGCTGGCCGACGCCTTCCGTTTCGACATGGAGGTCTGGGTGGCCATGCACGAGGACCTGAAGGCGAACCGCCGCATGCGGCTGATGTTCGACGCCCTGGTCGAGGGCCTGCGGGACTACGTCGCCGAGTCCCGCCCTTAAGGCCTCCAGCCGTTCAGCCGCCGACGATCTATCTTTACCGTCATGGCCCGACTTGTTCGGGCCACCCATGATCACCGATTCCGACCAGCGCGTATGGGTCCCCCGCATTCCGCGGCCGCGCCGCTCCAGCGGGGGATGACGGTGATGAAAACCGAACTCTCAGGTCGACTGGGTCGGGTCCGGCAGGCCGAGGATGCGCTTGGAGATGATGTTGTTCTGGATCTCGAACGAGCCGCCGTAGATCGACATCGCCTTGCCGGAAAGCCAGCCGCGCACGGTCTGCAGCTCGTCGCCGGTGAAGGCGTCGCCCTCCCAGCCCAGGCCCTGGTGGCCCATGATCTCCAGGGTCAGCTCCGAGCGGGTCTGGGCGACGTTGGTGGCCGAGTTCTTCAGCACCGAGGCGGCGTTGCCGGGGTTGTTGCTGCCGCGCGCCTCGGCCGTGGCCCTGGCGATGGTCAGGCTGTGCGCCTTGGAGTCCATCAGGTGGCGCGCCACCCGCGTGCGCAGGTCGGAATCGGCGATGCGGCCGGCCTCGTCGACGCCGACATAGGCCTTGGCCATGTCCTGCAGCGGCGTCGAGCGGCCGCCGCCCACGCCGCCGCCGGCTCCGGTCTGGCTGGCGCGCTCGTGCTGCAGGAGGCGCTTGCCGACGCTCCAGCCCTTGTTGATCTCGCTGAGCATGTCGTCCTTCTCGGCCCGGGCGTCGGTGAAGAAGGTCTCGCAGAAGGGCGAGGCGCCGGCGATCAGCTTGATCGGGCGGGTCTCGATCGCCGGCTGGTGCATGTCGATCAGGAGGAAGCTGATCCCCTCGTGCTTCTTGGAGGTGTCGGTGCGCACCAGCGCGCCGCACCAGTCGGCGTATTGCGCGCCGGAGGTCCAGATCTTCGAGCCGTTGATGCGCCAGTGGTCGCCGGCGTCCTCGCACTTGGTCTGCAGCGAGGCCAGGTCCGAGCCGGCGCCCGGCTCGGAATAGCCGACGCACCAGCGCACCTCGCCCTTCACGATCGGCGGGATGTGCCGCTGCTTCTGCTCGGGCGTGCCGTAGTCGAGGATGGTCGGGCCGATCATGGTGATGCCCATGCCGATGCTGTGGATCGGATTGAAGGCCCCGACCTTGTCCATTTCCTGCTGCAGCACCCGCGCCTGAAGCACCGAGAGGCCGCCGCCGCCGTACTCCGTCGGCCAGGTCGGGGTGGTCCAGCCCTTGTCGGCGAGGCGCGTGCGCCAGGTCGCCAGGTCGCCTTCGAGCTTGCCGCCCTCCGACAAGGCCAGGGCCTCGCCGGCCTTGCCCTTCAGCGAGGCCGGGAAGTTCTGCTCCAGCCAGGCGCGCGCCTCGCCGCGGAAGGTCTCGAGCTCAACGTCGCCGCCAAAATCGGCCATCTCACCGCTCCCAATCGCTGTCGGGCCCAGGTCGCCGGGCCGTCTTTGCCGCCACACTAGCGTCCGCGCGCGCGCCCGCAAGCGCGCGTTCGGATGACGTGGCGGAAGCGATCAGAGCGAAAAACCAAGCCGCATGGACGTGAGCGGGCCGGGTTCGGGAGGGTTCGCCTAGTCCTCGGCGGCCTGTTCGTCGGCCTCGCCGCGACCCAGCGAGCCCATGGCGCGCTCGGCGATGCGGGCCGACTTGCCGCGGCGGTCGCGCAGGTAATAGAGCTTGGCCCGGCGGACGGCGCCGCGGCGCTTGACCTCGATGGACTCGATCATCGGCGACAGCACCGGAAAGACCCGCTCGACGCCTTCGCCGAAGGAGATCTTGCGCACGGTGAAGCTCTCCTGCAGCCCGTGGCCGGAGCGGCCGATGCAGACGCCTTCATAGGCCTGCACCCGTTCACGCTCGCCTTCCTTGATGCGGACGTTCACCCGCACGGTGTCGCCGGGCTGGAAGGCCGGGACCTTGCGAACGGCGGCGAGGCGCGCGGCCTCCGCCTTCTCGAGCTCTTGGATCGTGTTCATCTCGAATTCTCCTGGGCTTAGTCGCCCTTTGCCTGTTGTTTGGCGAGATGCGCCGCCCAGAGATCCGGCCGCCGCTCCCGCGTCGTCTGTTCGCGAAGGGCCTTGCGCCAATCGGCCACCCTGGAATGGTGGCCGGAGAGCAGAACCTCCGGAATCTCCAGGCCCTCGAAAGTCCGCGGTCTGGTGAACTGCGGATGCTCCAGGAGCCCGTCCTCGAAACTCTCCTCGGCCAGGCTGTCCGGCTGGCCCAGAACCCCGGGCACAAGCCGCACGCAGGCCTCGATCGCCACCATCGCCGCCGCCTCGCCGCCGGCGAGCACCGCGTCGCCGACGGCGACCTCCTCGAACCCGCGCGCGTCGATAACGCGCTGGTCCACCCCCTCGAAGCGGCCGCAGAGCAGGATGATCCCCGAGCCCTTCGACCATTCGCGAACCCGCGCCTGGGTCAGGGGCCTGCCCCGGGCGCTCATATACAAAAGCGGCCGTCCACCGCGCTCGACGCTATCCAGCGCAGCCGCGACGACGTCCGCCCGCATCACCTGTCCAGGGCCGCCACCCGCTGGGGTGTCGTCCAGGAAGCCGCGCTTATCTAGAGAAAAGTCGCGAATGTCCACTGTTTCAAGGCGCCACAGCCCCTGCTCGCGCCAAGCCGACCCGATCAGCGAGACGCCGAGCGGGCCGGGAAAGGCCTCCGGAAACATGGTCAGGACGGTGGCGGCGAACGGCATGGCGCCGCCTTCCTAGCCGATCTCGCACGCGTCCGCGCGCCGCGACGTCTTTTTGCAGCGCACAAAAGCCGCTAGGTTCGGCCGATGAGCCAAGCTGAAAACCAAACCCAGATCGAGGCCGAGGTCGAGGATCTGGTCGAAACCCTGGCGCTCGAGCCGATCGAGGTGAACCTCTTTCGCGGCCTGACCTCCGGCCGCGACGGGCCGCGGCTGTTCGGCGGCCACGTCATCGCCCAGTCGCTGATGGCCGCCTATGAGACGGTGGAAGACCGGGTCTGCCATTCGCTGCACTGCTACTTCATCCGGCCCGGCGATCCGTCGATCCCGGTGCTCTACGATGTCGACCGCTCTCGCGACGGCTCCAGCTTCACCACCCGGCGGGTGACGGCGATCCAGCACGGCCAGCAGATCTTCAATCTCGCCGCCTCGTTCCAGGTGGCGGAGGACGGCTTCGAGCACCAGACCGAGGCGCCGTCCGTGCCGCCGCCGGACGCGCTGAAGGATACGTTCGAGCAGTTCCGCAAGGAGCTCGAGAAACTGCCGGAAGAGATGCGCCGCATGATGAACCGGCCGCGGCCGATCGAGCAACGCTCGGTCAATCTGCGGCTACCGACCGAAGCGGCGCCGCCGTTCAGCAATGTCTGGATGCGCGCCCGCGCCGAGATCGGGCCCGACCAGCACCTGCATCAGGCCATTCTGGCCTATGCCTCGGACATGGGCCTGCTGGAGACCGCCATGCGGCCGCACGGGATCACCTGGCAGACCGGCGGGCTGCAGTCGGCCAGCCTCGACCACGCCATCTGGTTTCACCGGCCGCTCAATTTCAACGACTGGCACCTCTACGCCCAGGAAAGCCCGAGCGCGTCCGGCGCGCGCGGCTTCATCCGCGGCCAGGTGTTCAGCGCCGACGGGACCCTGGTCGCCTCGATCGCCCAGGAAGGGCTGATCCGGCAGCGCAAGCCGGGCTAGCCGGGCTCTTCGTCGCCGGCCGCTTCGCCGGGCGGATCGATGGCGATCCAGCCGTCGGCGATGCGCACCTCCGGAACCGCCTCGCGGGTGAAGGGCAGCCAGAAGCTCGGGCCGCCCGCCGCCGCCGCGATCTCGACCAGATCGCCGGCGCCGAAATTTTCCACGGCCTTCACCTTGCCGACCACGCCGCCGGCCAGGTCGCGCGCCTCCAGCCCGATCAGGTCGGCGAGGTAGAACTCATCCTCGTCCGGCGGCGGCAGGTCATCGCGGGCGATGTAGAGCCGCAGGCCGCGGATCGCCTCTGCCTGGTCGCGGGTCTCGACCTCGCGCGCGCGCGCCACGATCCCGCCCTTGGCGGCCCGGCCGGCGGTGAGGGTCAGGGCCGCGGTCCCATCCTCGCGTTTCAGTTCGCGATAGGTCAGCAGCGACAGCGGATCGGCCGAAAAGGTGGTGATCCGCAGTTCCCCGCGCACGCCAAAGGCGCCGGCGACCCGGCCGATCAGGATCAGGCGCGGGGAGTCTGGGATCGGAGCTACTCGGCGGTCGGCTCTTCGGACTCGGCGACGGTGTCCTCCGCCGCTTCGGCCGCGCTCTCGGCGGCGTCTTCGGCGGCGGCCTGCTCGGCCGGGGCCGCTTCGGCGGCGACGGCTTCGGCCGGGGCGGCTTCGGCGGCGGGCGCCTCGGCTTCGGGCTCGGCCTCGGTGGTCATGATCGCCGCCGCCTCTTCGGCGACGACGTCCTCGGCGGCCTCGGCGGCGGCTTCGGTCGCGTCCTCGACGGCCGCTTCCTCGACGGGGGTTTCCTCGGCGACGGTTTCTTCGGGGGCGGGGGCCGGCTCGGCGGCGGCGGCGGCGCGCGCCTCGGCGCGTTCGCTGCGTTCGGCGGCGCGCTCCTCGGCCTTCTTGCCGGGCTTGGCCTTGACCGGGTTGTTGCCGGCTTCCCACTTGGTCAGGCCCTCGACGGCCAGGAAGCGGGCGACGCGATCGGTGGGCTGGGCGCCCTTGCCGATCCAGTCCTGCAACCGTTCGACCTTCAGGGTCACGCGCTGGGGATCGTCCTTCTTCAGGAGCGGATTGTAGGTGCCCACCTTTTCGATGAAGCGGCCGTCGCGCGCCGAATGGCTGTCGGCCACCACGATCGAATAGAAGGGGCGCTTTTTCGCGCCGCCGCGGGCGAGTCTGATCTTGAGCATCGAAGTCCTTTCGACTGACGTCGTGTTTTCTAGGGTTTTTTGAAGGGAAAGCCGCCGAGGCCGGGAAGGCCCGCGCCGGGGGAGTTGGGTTGGTCGCCGCCGAGGCCGGGCAGGCCGCCGGGGGCGCCGAGCTTGCCGCCACCCATGGCGCGCAGCCGGGCCATGTCGGCCCCGCCCACGCCGCCGAGCGCGCCGGCCATGCGGGCGAAGCCCTTGCCGCCGTCGCGGCTCATGGACTTGACCACGTCGGACATCTGCCGGTGCTGTTTCAACAGGCGATTGATCTCCTGCACCTCGACGCCGGCGCCGGCCGCGACCCGGCGCTTGCGCGAGGCGTTCAACAGGTCGGGCTTGCGCCGCTCCAGCTTGGTCATCGAGCCGATGATGGCTTCCTGGCGGCGGATCATGCGGTCGTCGATATTGGCCTCGGCGATCTGCTTCTTGATCTTCTGGACCCCGGGCAGCATGCCCATCAGCCCCTCCATGCCGCCCATCTTGCGCATCTGCTTGAGCTGTTCGGCGAGGTCGTTGAGGTCGAACTGGCCCTTGGCCAGCTTCTTGGCCATGCGCTCGGCCTGGGCCTGGTCGACCTCGGCGGTGGCCTTTTCCACCAGCGCCACCACATCGCCCTGGCCGAGGATGCGTCCGGCGACCCGGCGGGCGTCGAAGACGTCGAGGGCGTCGATCTTTTCGCCGGAGCCGAGGAACTTGATCGGCAGGCCGGTGACCGCGCGCATGGACAGCGCCGCCCCGCCGCGCCCGTCGCCATCGACCCGGGTCAGCACCAGGCCGGTGAGCGGCAGGCGCTCGTGGAAGGCCTTGGCGGTGCGCACCGCGTCCTGGCCGGTGAGGCTGTCGGCGACCAGCAGGGTTTCGGTGGGCTGGGCGATGCGCGCGATCTCCGCCGCCTCGCTCATCATCGCCTCGTCGAGGGTGGTGCGGCCGGCGGTGTCGAGGATCAGCACGTCGTAGCCGGCCAGGCGGGCGGCGGAGAGGGCGCGCCGGGCGATGTCGGCGGCGCTCTGGCCGGCGACGATCGGCAAGGTCTCGACCTCGGCGCGGACGCCGAGCTGGGCCAGCTGCTCCATGGCCGCCGGCCGGCGGGTGTCCAGCGAGGCCATCAGCACCCGCTTGCGGTCGCTCTTGGAGAGCCGCAAGGCCAGCTTGGCCGCCAGGGTGGTCTTGCCGGAGCCCTGCAGGCCGGCGATCAGGATCACCACCGGGGGGGTGGCCGCCAGGTTCAGCGGAACCGGCTCGTCGCCGCCCAGGGTCTCGACCAGCCCGTCATGGATGATCTTGACCACCTGATCGGCGGGCCGCACCGAGCGGACCACGGCCTCGCCGGTGGCCCGCTCGCGCGCCTTGGCGATGAAGTCGCGGGCGACGGGCAGGGCCACGTCGGCCTCGAGCAGGGCCACGCGCACCTCGCGCAACGCCTCGTCGACATCCTTTTCCGACAGCAGGCCGCGACCGCCTAGGCGGTCGAAGACCCCGGTCAGCCGTTCACTTAAAGCCTCGAACATCGCTCTCGCCTCGTGCTCCGCCGTAAACGCAAATCGCCCCCGTGGACGATCACGTCGACGGGGGGCCTCGCCGCCCTCGTCCTATCAAGATAGGGGTCGTGGCGGTGGAGGGCGCGCTTTTCGCTTGCGCCGGAAGTCGGGCTGTATGCTCAGAAAGGCGTCGCCGGGTCAAGGATGGCCGGCGCAACGCGTCATGATCGGCGTTGTGCGTTATATCCAGCAAGGCTCGCCGGTCCGCGGGCGAATCCACGGAGTCAGCGTTGGAACGGCGGCTTTTGCAGATCTGTGTGGCGATCGCCGGCCTGGTCCCGGTGGCCGGCGGCGTCGCCGGCGTGCTCTGGGGGCCCGGCGGCCTCGGCGAGGAGGCGCAAGGCCCGCTCGACAGCCATTTCCGCTATCTCTCCGGACTGCTGGCCGCCATCGGCGTCGCCTATTGGACCACCGTTCCGGACATCGAAAAGGAGGGCGCCAGGTTCGGCCTCCTGACGCTGATCATGGTCGCCGGCGGCTTCGCGCGCGCGCTCGGCATGCTGATCGCCGGCCCGCCCGGGGCGATGATGAGCGCGGCCATGGCGATGGAGCTGATCATCACGCCGCTGCTCTATCTCTGGCAGGCGCGGGTCCAGCGCCTGGCGGCCCGGCCGGCCGTGGACGCCGCCCCGGCGCGGGGCTAAAGCCGGACCATGTCGATTGGGGTTTTTGATTCCGGCATCGGGGGCTTGAGCGTCCATCACGCCCTGGTCGACCGCCTGCGCGGCGCCGATTTCGTCTTCCTCGCCGACCAGGCCAACATGCCCTATGGCGGGCGAAGCGGCGAAGAGATCGTCGCCCTGACCCGCGCCGGCTGCGAGCGGCTGTTCGACCAGGGCTGCGACCTGGTCATCCTGGCCTGCAACACCGCCGCCGCCATCGCGCTGCGCCGGCTGCAGCAGACCTGGCTGCCCGGCTATCGCCGCGACCTCGGCCGGCCGGTCAACGTGCTCGGCCTGATCGTGCCGACCATAGAAGCGGCCACCGGCCTGCCCTGGGCGCACGAGTCGGCGCCGCGCTACGAGGGCGAAAAGGCGGAAAAGCTGGACGTGCTCGGGGTCTTCTCGACCCCGGCGACGACCGGCAGCCGCGTCTACGAAATCGAGATCGACAAGCGCAAACCCGACGTCGCGGTCTTTTCCGAAGGCTGCCCGGAGCTGGCGCGGATGATCGAGGCCGGCGCGGCCGAAGCCGAACTCCGCGCCGTGGTCGAGGGCCATGTCAAGGCGCTGGCGACCCGCATCGGCCGCCCGCCCGACCGGGCGGTGCTGGGCTGCACCCATTACGAGATCATCGCCGGGCTGTTCCGCGACGCCCTGCCTGCCGCGACGCCGCTGATCCACCAGCCGGGCGCCGTCGCCGACGCCATCGAGCGCTATCTCCAGCGCCACCCCGAGTACGATCCGGGCTCGTCCGGCCGGCGCCGCTTCTTGACCACCGGCCAGCCCGGGCAGCAGAACGGCCTGGTCGAGGCCTTCTGGGGCGCATCGCTGCACTTCGAGGCCGCCTGAACGGGCGGCGGCGGCCGACCACGTCCTCGGCAGGCAGTCTAGGCGCGGATGAAGTCCAGGAAGATCGGCGCGGTGTCGCCCAGCGCCTTCTGCTCGTAGCGGGTGGTGACGTGGTCGGCTGGGGGCTCCCGCCAATCGGCCGGTCCTTCGGCGGTCCAGGCCCAGTCGGACCGGGTTGCCATTCGCTCCAGCGTCCAGGCGGCGTAGTCCCGCCAATCGGTGACGAAGCGCAGACGCGCGCCCGGACGCGCCGCCCGCGCCAGCTCGGCGATGAAGTCCGGCTGCATCAGGCGCCGCTTGTGGTGGCGGGTCTTCGGCCAGGGATCGGGAAAGAGGATGAAGAGCCGATCGAGGCTGGCGTCGGGCAGTCGGCCGACGATGTCGCGCGCGTCGCCCTGGACGATGCGGACATTGGCCAGTCCCCGCTCGTCGACGTGGCGAAGCGCGCTCGCCACGCCGTTCAGGAAGGGCTCGACGCCGATCATCAGCACGTCGGGCCGACGTTCCGCCTGGGCGGCGAGGTGTTCGCCGCCGCCGAAACCGATCTCCAGCCAGACCTCGGCGGCTCCGGGCGCCAGCGTCCGGGGATCGAACGGCCCGGCCGGGACGCCGAGACTCGGCAAAAGCCCCTCGACCAGCGCGGCCTGGCGCGGCTTCAGGGTCCGGGTCTTGATCCGGCCATAGGTGCGGAGAGGCGCGCGGTCCATGCGCCCGCCTTGCCGCATTTGCGGCGGGCTGGGTAGCCCTTCTAGGCCTCGACCTCGGCGACGGCCGCCTCGGCCTCGCCCTCCTCGACCAGCGAGCGGACCAGCTCCACCAGCCGGCGGCGCACGCGGCGCTGCGGCAGCCGCGGGAACAGGTTGGCCAGGTCGACGCCCTCCTGGCTCATCAGGAAATTATGCGCGAAGGGCGCGGCTTCGGGCTCCTCGCCGCCCTCGGCGGGCTCCGCGGTGGGGTCGCTGAGGCCCTCGAAGAACCAGGCGATGGAGACCCGCAAGGCGCGTGCGATCTCGTAGAGCTTGGAGGCGCTGATCCGGTTGGCGCCGCGCTCGTACTTCTGCACCTGCTGGAAGGTCAGCCCCAGGGCCTCGGCCAGCTTCTCCTGGCTGATCTTCAACGCCTTGCGTCGAAGCCTCACCTGTAGGCCGACATGGACGTCGATAGGGTTGGGCGAGCGATCGGGATCCGACTTGACTGGCATTACAACTCTACTCTCATTCACTAACGACGCAGCCGGCCCCCTGCAGGTGAGGGTTTGCGATAGGATTTGACCGCTGTCATCACCTTTTCGCGCCCCGCGGGCGTTGAAAGAGGGTCAATCCAGCCGCGGCCGCCGAGACAAGCATCATCAGGGCAAGGATGGTCTCCCCGAGGCGGTCGAACAGCGTCGGCGCGAGCGCCGGCGGCAACGTCGCGTCGATGACGCCGGCTTGGCCCTGGCCGAGCCGCAGGCCGGGCGCGACGCGGCCATAGGCGTCGATCACCGCCGAAACCCCGGTCGGGGTGGCGCGGACGATGGGCAGGCCCTCCTCGATGGCGCGGTAGCTGGCCAGGTTGAGGTGCTGCACCGGCCCGTAGGTCCCGCCGAACCAGGCGTCGTCGGACACGTTGACGATCCAGGCCGGGCGGCGGCCGGCGCGGATCGCGCCCTTGCGGGTGAAGCCGGGATAGAGCGCTTCATAGCAGATCAGCGGCTGCACCGGCGGCGCGCCGTCCAGCGCCATCGGCCGCGGCGGCGGACCGGCGCTGAAGCCGTCGCCCACATGCACCAGCTCCTGCACATGCAGGGGCGCCAGCCAACGCGCCAGCGGCAGGTACTCGCCGAACGGCACCAGCCGGTATTTGTCGTAGACCGCGATCGGCGTCAGGCCGTTTGCATCCCGCCGCAGGGCCAGAAGGCTGTTGAAATAGGCCAGGCCGTCCGGGGCGTAGACGCCCGGCGGGGCGGGCTCGGTGCGATAGCCGCCGGTGAGCAGGATCTGCCCCGGGGCAAGGGCGGCGGCGATCGCGTCCCGGGTCCAGGTTCCCGGCGCCAGATACTCGGAAAAGGCGCCCGGAATGGCCCGCTCGGGCCAGACGATGATGTCGGGGCGATGGGCCGCCGGTTGCGCGGTGAGGGCAAGATGGGCGCGGACGGTGTCGGCGTAGGTGGCGGCGGTGTAGCTGGCCACCTCGGGCAGGCCCGCCTGGACGATGCGGACGAGCGGCGCATCGGCGGACGGCGCCGGCGTGCTGGCCAGCCGCGCCGCGCCGTAGCCGTAGAGGCCGGCCAGACCCAAGGCCGCGCAGACGCAGGCGATCACCGCCTGACGCCGGCGGCTGGCATCGAGCAGCAGCGCCGGCGTCGCCGCGATCGCCACGGTGATCCAGCTGAGGCCATAGGCGCCCGCCAGCGCCGCGGCTTGCGACACCGGCGAGCCGGCGCGCCAGCTCTCCCCAGGCAGGTCCCACGGAAAACCGGTGAGCAGATGCCCGCGCAGCCACTCGAACCCCGTCATCACCCCGGCGAAGACCAGGACGCGGGCCCAGCCGCTCGGTGCGATCCAGCGATGGACGAGGCCCGCCGCGCCCCAGAACAGGCCGAGGCCGGAGGCGAGCAGCGCCACCGCGAAGGGCGCCATCCAGCCCTGGTCGGCCGCGTCGACCTGGAAGGCCTGGTAGACCCACCAGGTGGCGATCAGGAAAAACGCCGTCCCGGCCAGCCAGCCGCGCCAGAAGGCGCCGCGCAGGGGCCGCGGCCCCTGCGTCCCGCCGCACAGATGCAGAATGAGCGCGAAGCCGAGCAGTCCCGGCAGGATCCCGAACGGCCGAAAGGCCAGGGCGACGCCCGCGCCGGCGATGAGCGACAGGACGGTGGTGAATGGTCGGGAGGCGAACGGCCGCGCCGTCGCTACCGCCGGCTCATTCGCCATCGGGGTTCGGCGCCGCATCGGCCTCGACGGCCGCCGCCGGCGGATGCGGCCGCACGCGCAGCCGCTTGACCCGGCGTGGATCGGCGTCGGTGATCTCGAAATCGAAGCCCGCGGGGTGGGCGATCACCTCGCCGCGCTGCGGCACCCGCCCGGCCAGGGCGCTGACCAGGCCGGCGACGGTGTCGATGTCTTCCTCCTCGAGGTCGTCGGGGACCAGCGAGCGCTCCATGGCCGCCTCCAGATCCTCCAGCGGCGCGCGGCCGTCCGCCTCGATCAGCCCGCCCGGGCGGGTCACCACCCTGGCGTGGACCGCTTCGTCGTGCTCGTCGTCGATCTCGCCGACCACCGCCTCGATCAGGTCCTCCAGCGTCACCAGCCCGTCGGTGCCGCCGAACTCGTCGATGATCAGCGCCATGTGGATGCGGCTGGCCTGCATCTTCACCATCAGGTCGCCGGCGCGCATGGAGCCCGGCGCATAGAGCACCTCGCGCCGCAGCCGTCGCAGCACCGTCTCGTCCGGGGCCGGGCGGATGGACTCGTCGACCAGCATCTTGAAGACGTCCTTGACGTGCACCTGGCCGACCGGGTCGTCCAGATTGCCGCGATAGATCGGCATGCGGGTGTGCTCGGCCTCGAGAAAGCGCGCCAGCAGCTCGTTGAACGGGCAGGCGATCTCGACCGCGACGATGTCGGCGCGCGGGGTCATGACGTCCTCGACGCTCAGCATCTTGAACGCCTGGGCCTGGTCGACCAGGTCGAGCGAGCCCTCGGCGCGCGGCGCGTGGGCGGCCTGGGCGGCGGCCTCGGCGGCGGTTTCGCCCCGGCGCCAGCGGCGGAAGAAGGCGCGCAGGCCGCGGCTGTGGTGGTTCGGCGCGTTGGACGGGTCAGACATGGTCGGCCTTGGCCCCAGGTTCGGCGGCGTAGGGATCGGGTACGCCGAGGCCCTGGAGAATCCGGCGCTCCAGGGTCTCCATCGCCACCGCCTCGGCGTCGTCCCCGTGATCGTGTCCATGCAGATGCAGCACGCCGTGCACGACCAGGTGCCGGAGGTGATCGGCCAGCGGCTTGGCCTGCGCCGCGGCCTCGGCGGCGCACGTCCCATAGGCCAGGATGATGTCGCCGGCCAGGCCGTCCGCGCCGGGACCGGCCGGGAAGGACAGCACGTTGGTCGGCTTGTCCTGGCCCCGGAAGCGCCCGTTCAGCGCGCGGATCGCCGCGTCGTCGGCCAAAAGGATTGCGACCTCGCCGGACTCGCCGCCGACCTGGGCCAGGGCGGCCACGGCCGCGGCCATGGCCAGCGCCTCGGCGTCGGGCAGGACCACGACCCAGGCGTCGTCTTCGATCGCGACCTCGATCATCGGGCGGCCTCGATCACGGAGCAGATTGGGCGGCGGCGTCGGCGTCATAGGCGCGCACGATCCGCTCGACCAGCGGGTGGCGCACCACGTCGCCGGCGGAGAACCGCGCCACGGCGACGCCTTCGACCCCTTCGAGCAGGCTGATGGCGTGCACCAGGCCGGAATCGTTGCGGTTGACCAGGTCCACCTGGGTGGGATCGCCGGTGACCGCCATGCGCGCGCCCTCGCCCAGCCGGGTCAGCACCATCTTCATCTGCAGGCGGGTGGCGTTCTGCGCCTCGTCGACGATGACGAAGGCATGGTTCAGCGTGCGCCCGCGCATGAAGGCGATGGGCGCCACCTCGATCTCGCCCTTGTCGCGCCGGCGCTTCAGCGGCTCGGCGCCGAGGATGTCGCTCAAGGCCTCCCAGACCGGGGCCATGTAGGGATCGACCTTCTCGTTCATGTCGCCCGGCAGGAAGCCCAGCCGCTCGCCCGCCTCGACCGCCGGGCGGGCGATCACCAGCCGGTCGACCTCCCCGCGCAGCAGAAGGCCGGCCCCGTGGGCCACGGCCAGGAAGGTCTTGCCGGTGCCGGCCGGGCCGGCGGCGAACACCAGGTCGTGGCGGATCAGCAGCTCGAGATAGGCCGCCTGGGCGGCGGTCTTCGGCCCGACGGCGCCGCGGCGGCCAAGCGGCACGCTGGCGTTCCCCACCGGCGCCGCGCCGCCGCGGGCGACGGTGGTCGCGGCCCGCACGTCGGCCTCGGAGACGCTGGCCCCCTTGTCGGCGCGCTCGGCGATGACCTTGACCGCCCGCTTGGCGGCCGACCGCGCCGTGGCGTCGCCGGACAGCGAGACGCCGCCGCCGGGCGTCTCGACCAGCACGTGGAAGGCGTCCTCGATCAGCGCCGTATGGCGGCTGTTCGGCCCGGAGACGGCGCGCAGGGCCGCATCGGACAGGGGCACGAATTCGCGCGTCTCGGGGCTCAAGCGGGCTCCAGGGCGGGCGCGTCCAGCAACGCGCCGGCAAGGCTGTTGCGCTCGGCGGCGGCGATCGCGACCGGGACGATCCGGCCGATCAGCGATCGCGGCGCGGCGGCGTGCACCGGCTGCAGATAGGGGCTGCGGCCGATCAGCTGGCCGGGATGGCGGCCGGGCTTTTCGAACAGCACCGGCAGGACGCGGCCGACGCAGGCGGCGTTGAAGTCCGCCTGTTGTCCGGCGAGCAGCGCCTGCAGCCGTTGCAGCCGCTCGTCCTTGACCGGCTCGGCCACCTGGCCCGGCAAGGCCGCGCCGGGGGTGCCGGGGCGGCGGGAATATTTGAACGAGAAGGCGCTGGCGTAGCGGGCCTCGCCGACCACGGCGAGGGTCGCCTCGAAGTCGGCGTCGCTCTCGCCGGGAAAGCCGACGATGAAGTCGCCGGAAAGGGCGATGTCGGGCCGGGCGGCGCGGATGCGCTCGATCAGCCGCAGATAGTCGTCGGCCGTGTGGCCGCGGTTCATCGCCTTCAGCACCCGGTCCGATCCCGCCTGCACCGGCAGGTGCAGATAGGGCATCAGCGCTTCGATCTCCGCATGGGCGGCGATCAGGTCGCCGTCCATGTCGCGCGGATGGCTGGTGGTGTAGCGGATCCGGTCCAGGCCCTCGACCTTGGCCAGGGTGCGGATCAGGGGCGCCAGGCCGCCGGCATAGGCGTTGACGTTCTGGCCGAGCAGGGTGACCTCGCGAACACCCTTGGCCGCCAGCCGCCGGGCTTCGGCGACGATGGCCTCGGCCGGCCGCGAATATTCCGCGCCGCGGGTATAGGGCACCACGCAGAAGGTGCAGAACTTGTCGCAACCCTCCTGCACGGTCAGGAAGGCGGTGACGCCGCTGGGCGCGCGGGCGGCGGGCAGGCTGTCGAACTTGTCCTCCGCGGCGAAATCGGCGGCCAGGGCCAGGCCGTTCATCCGGTGGGCCCGGGCGATCAGTTCCGGCAGTTGGTGATAGGCTTGCGGCCCGACCACCAGATCGACGGCCGGCTGGCGGCGGCGGATTTCCGCACCCTCGGCCTGGGCCACGCAACCGGCCACGGCGATGGTCATCTGCCCATCGCCCGAGGCCGCCTTCTCCTCCTTCATCTCGCGCAGCTTGCCGAGTTCGGAATAGACCTTCTCGGCCGCCTTCTCGCGGATGTGGCAGGTGTTGAGGATGACCAGGTCGGCGCCGTGAGGTTCCTCCGTCATGCCATAGCCCAGCGGACGCAGGACATCGGCCATGCGCTCGCTGTCATAGA
>DATAYM010000068.1:0-10423 GCA_036272595.1 Caulobacteraceae bacterium | reverse complement strand
CTTCGCCACCAGCATGGAGGCCATCACCGGCTATTACGAGCTGATGATCGAGCGCATCGACGCCATCCTCGACCATCTCGACCGCTTCGACATCGACGCCCTGCCCGAGCCCGAGCAGCGGCTCATGGACATGGCCCTCTCGCTGGTCGAGGTCTCCAACGCCGTCGAGGTCTACGGCGTCCCCTACTCCAACCGATCCTGCACCGCAGACCGCTTCGCCACACGCATCGTCGACACCGCTCCCGCCGCGGGCGCGTAATGCCGGCGACTTCGCGTCCGGGACACCAGTTCCAAGCTTCAAAGCCAGAAAGCAGCCCGATGAGTTCCGACCCGAAAGAGGTTGTATTCCAGTTTCTTCGCTACATGAGCACCGGCGCTCCCGACGACGCGGAAAAGGCCGGCGGCATGTTCACCGAGGACGCCGAGTTCTGGATCGTCGGAAACCTGCCCATGTCCGGCATGGTCCGCGGCCGCGAGGATATCCTCGAAAAGCGCATCCGCCCCGGCTCGCGGCTGACGGTTCCCGGATCGAAGACGCTGGAGATCGTGTCGGCCATCGCCGAGGGCGACCATGTCGCCGTGGAATGGCGGTCGCAGCGGGAAGTGGTCGGCATGCCCAACTACAAGAACGAGTTCTTCGGGCTGTTCCGGGTGGAAGGCGACAAGATCGCCATGCTGCGCGAATACATGGACACCCAGTCGGTCAAGGAAAGCCGCTGGCGCGAAAACCAGCCCAACCTGGTCCAGAGCGCCGGCGGCTAGCGCCCGCTGAATCCTGAAGACAACCAGAACGGCGCCGGCGGACAGGCATTCTTCACATCTTTTTCCGTCATGGCCCGACTTGTTCGGGCCACCGATGATCGCCGTCTTTGATCAGCGCGTATGGATCCCCCACATTGGCTGCTACGCGCCTCTGCTTCGCAGTCCGCTGCGCTCCAGCGGGGATGACGTTGAGAGGCTGGCTCGTCGGCTCGGCGACAGGCTTTGGCCCGCCGCTAGACGCGGTAGCCGAAGATGTCGGCGCCGGTCAGCTCCTCGATGCGGCGGCCGAAGCGGTACTTCATTTCGGGGCCGTCCATCGGCGACAGGCCGAGGCCCTTTTCCTCTTCCTCGCTGAAGCGCTCGACCTCCAGCACCACGAAGGTATGGCCGGAGCGGTTGCCGTTGACGGCTTCGTCGAAACCGTCCTCCAGCGCCGCGATGCTGTCGAAGGAAAACACCCGCTCCAGGCCGATGGCCCGCGCGATCGCCACATAGTCGTTCCTGACCTCGCGGCTGGGCAGGTCCGCGTTGCCGGTGCCGCCATAGCAGCCGTTGGAAACCAGGAAATGCGTCAGGTTCGGCAGGTTCATCTGCCGCTCGACGAACAGCATGCCGGTGTTCATCGACAGGGCGCCGTCGCCCATGAAGGCCCAGACCTTCACCTCGGGACGCGCGAAGGCCAGGCCGGATGCGAACATGGTCGACAGGCTCATGGAGGCGCCGAGGTAAAAGCTCGAGCGGGTGTCGTGGGTGGCCGCCCACCAGGCCTGGTTGGAGTTGCCGGCGGAGGTCACGACCAGTTCGTCCTGGCGTTTCGATGCCAGGAACTTGAAACATTCCAGATACTTCATGCTCAATCCCCTCAGGACAGCAGGTCGCGGGTGAGCGCGATCACCGCCGGCCGGAACACCGCCTTGGTATGCTTGTAGATCTTGGCGATCTCGGGGATGTCCTCCTCCTTGTCGATGATCTTGTAGGGCATGTTGATCGCCTTCAGGACCGGCTCCAGATAGAGGCCGTTCGACGCGTGGCCCTTCTGATAGTCGCCGAAGGCGCCGCGCAGGGTCACGAAGATCAGCACCGGAATCTCGTAGGTGTAGTTGATCTTGGTGACGGCGTAGACCACCGTCATGAAGCCCGAAGCCCCCATCAGCGCCACCGAGCCGACGCCGCCCATATAGGCGCCGGCGCAAAGGGCGATGGCCGATTCCTCACGATTGACGGCGACGTGGTCGAACCGTTCGTCCGCGTCAACGGTCGCCAGCAGCGTGTTGATCCAGTTGTCCGGCAGGCTGGTGACCAGCTTGACCCCGCAGGAGGCGAGCTGCTCGGCGATCGCGGCCGCGACCCGCTGCTTCTTACTCATCCCGCCCGCCCCATCGCCTCAAGCTCCGCCCTACCGTAACAAACTCAGATGACATGACAATTCCACTCAAGGGTCCGGGTCAGGCGCTCAGTACTGATAGTCAAGCGTCACGCCGTAGGTGCGCGGCGGTTGATACTGGGAATTCAGGCAGCCGCAGCCGCCGATATTCTGCTGGGTGACGATCAGGGCGTCGCTGAGGTTCTTGCCCCACAGCTCGATGTACCAGTGCTGCATGTCGTTGGTATAACGGATCGACGCATTGTAGGTCGAGTTCGCCGGCATCGCTTCCAGATTGTCGTTTTCCTCGGTGAAGTACTCCTTGTCGCGCCAGTTCCATTCGGCCGCCAGGGTCACGTAGTTGTTGTTCACCGGAATCTCGTAACTGACGCGCAGATTGTTGGTGAACGGCGTCGAGTACTGCAGCTGGTGGCCGTCGTTGTTGATCAGGCCGGGAGGGCCTTGGAACGGCGCGTTCGGGTTCTGCTCGATGAAGTTGGTGTAGCGCGCGTTCAGATAGGCGAACGCGTCGGTGATCGTCAGTCCCGTGATCGGCTGCGCGACCGCGGTGATCTCGACCCCGTCCGCCCTGGCCGCGGCGGCGTTCACGATCGAGGTGATGTTGTGGATGATTTCCGCGACCTGGATGTTGCTATAGTCCTCGTGGAAGGCCGCGATGTTCGCCGAGTAGTGGTGATCGGGGCTCTGCGCCTTGAGGCCGACCTCATAGCTCCACACCGTCGCCGGCAGGAAGGGCGGCGTCAGCGCGCTGATCTTGAAGCCGCCGCTCTCGAATCCCTCGGCCAGGCTGGCATAGGTCATCACGCCGGGTGTCCACTGGTAGTGGATCTCGGCCCTGGGCGTCACCTTGGACGAGCTGGTCGACGCGATCATGTGGCAAAGGCCGCCGGGCAGGCTGGCGCACTTGCCGCTCGGGAACAGCGCGCCGCCGAGGCCCTGGTACTCCGAGTTGATCTGGTTGCTGTCGGCGCTGTAGCGCAGCCCGAAGGTGAGGCCGAGGGCGTCGGTCAGCTGGTAGGTGGCCTGGCCGAACACCGCATAGGCCGGCTTGATGAGCGTGCCGCCGGAGAGTTTCGGCTGCGGGGCCGAGGCCGGACCCTGTCCGAGCGTGAAGCCGCCGGGGCTGATCTTGTCATACAGATAGAACAGTCCGGTGATCCAGTTCAGCCTGCCGGTGGCGCCGGCCAGCTGGAACTCCTGGCTGATCGTCTGCTCCTTGCCGTAGACGATGTAGTTGAATTCCGGATCCAGCTTGTAGGTGTACGGATTCAACGTCGGGAAGTTATAGGTCGTCGCCTGAAGGTCGGACCCGTAGAACAGATCGGCGTAGCGGTAGGAGGTGATGGATTTCAGCGAGATGTCGTCGTTGATCTGCCAGCGGATCTCCTCGGCGATCCCGGCCGAGGTGCGCCGGTTGCGCGTCGGGTTGACGTCATCCAGCAGCCTGGGATGGAGCGTAAGGCCATTGGGCCCGACCGGCAGCGCCGTGCCGCCGTCGGCGACGCCGGCCAGCACCTCGCCCGGCATGGTCACGCCGCCGAAGTGGGTCGCATAGTCGCCGTCGTTCTCGTGGTGAAAGTCGAGGTAGGTGGTGAAGGTCAGCTGGTTGGTGGGCTTGTACAGAAAAGTCAGGCGGCCGCTCTGGGAGTTCTCGTCGTCGTAGCGCCGGCCATCGAAGAGGTTCAGCGAGTATCCGTCATGGTTGTCGGTGGCCAGGGCGACGCGGAACAGCAGGTTGTCGGTGATCGGGCCGCTGACGACGGCGCGGGTGCTGACCGAGTCATAGTTGCCGAACTGCAGTTGCGCGCCGACGTGGTAGCTGTTGGTCGGCAGGTTGGTGATCACGTTGACGGCGCCGCCGGTGGCGTTGCGGCCATAGAGCGTGCCTTGCGGCCCCAGCAGCACCTCGACCCGCGAGATGTCGTAGAAGGATCCCATGATCCCCACCATGTCCGGCATGTAGACGCCGTTGACGTGGAAGGCGACCGCGGGGTCGGAACCCGGGCTGTCCTGGGTCTGGAACACGCCGCGGGCGTTGATGCGGTCCTGGCTGGCGTTCACCGCCACGTTCAGGTCGGGGATCGCGCCGGTGAAGTCGGTCACCGAGAGATAGCCGCGGGCGGACAGGTCCCTGCCGGTGATGGCGCTGACCGCCATCGGCACCCGGGAGAGCGCCTGCTCGCGCTTCTGGGCGGTGACGATGATCTCGCCGCTGTTCGCCGGAGTCGGGGCGCTCGCCGCCGGCGCGGCGTCCGCCGCACAGGCCCCGCCCGCCATCGCAAAATATCCGCCCAGCAGGGCCCCGGCCGCTACGCCGGTCCGCCAAAAGTGACTCCGCTTCATTGTCGTACCCCCGATGCGCAAGGTCCGCCCCTTGCCTTATTGTCGATGTGCGGCGTTACTGTTGACAGACCGCCGCTACGGCCGGAGCGATATTCGAACCTGAGCTTACAACGCGCGCCAACACCACGGGGCCTAATATAACCCTCTGGAAGGACCGCTCGTAACCAGGACGTTGCTCCAAACCATTACACAATTATGAAAGAGCCGGGGGCGTCCAAGGGCAATTGAATTAGCGTCAACGAGCAATATATGTTTGGAATACCAGCGTTAGTTTAGCTGATTTGGGAGATTTTCAGCTGGTCCGAGACGTCTCCGCCGAGTCGCGCGGCTCCCTCAAGCAGGGGTACTACATTGCAAATATTCCATCAAATCATTGGAAATCGGAGCAGCGGCGGCTCGCGACCTTTGGCTGCTTGACGACCGGCGCGAAGCTCTTGGCTGTTCCAAGCATGAGTGGGCGCCGCACAACGAATCCCTGATAAGTTGAACGGCCCGAGCGTTACTTGGCCGGCGTCGCCCGCGGGCGCTAGCTTTCCATGTCCTCGCGCATGGTCTTGCGCGCGGCCAGATAGAGCACGGCGCAGGGAATCGCCAGGCAGGACGAGCAGATCAGCGACCAGCGCAGGCCTTCGGCGGCTCCGAGGCTGTGGGCGAACCAGTCGCTCATCAGCCCGACCAGGACCGGACCGGCGGCCTGGCCGATGAGGATCTCCAGGAACAGGGCCAGCGCCGAAGAGGTCGCGCGCATGTTGGACGGCACCACGCCCTGCATGACCGCGGTGACCGGCCCGTAGCCGAACCCGTTCAGCAGGTAGGGAATGGAGAAACAGGCCAGGGCCAGCCAGACGTTGTGGATCGACAGGGCCATGATGGTCAGCGGCATGGCGAGCAGGCCGCCGTAGGCCGGCGCCAGCATGGTGTTGCGGATGTCCTTGGCGGCGCTGCGGTCGGCGATGAAGCCGCCGAGCAGGATGCTGAGCGCGCCGCAGACGCCCGAGATGACCCCGATGGTGATGCCCAGGAATCCCAACGACTTGAGTCCGAACGAGGCCGCCGCGACCGCGACGCTGTGCTTGTGCGCGCGCAGGAAGAAGGAAACCACGAAGGCCTGCAGGCCGTAGGTGTTGACCATTTTGACGGCGGTGTTGACCAGGAGGATCCAGTAGGTGCGCTTGGTCGCCAGCACCTTCATCATGCTGCGCCAGTTCGGCTGGTTGGCCTTCGCCGCGCGCATGTCCTCGCGAAGCAGCGACCGGGTTTCGCGCATGGTGAAGTAGGTGATCACCGCCAGCACCAGCCCCGGAACGCCGACGACGAAAAAGGCCGCGCGCCAGCCGTAGCGATCGGCGACCAGCGCGCCCAACGGGAAGCCGAACAGCGTGCCGAGCGGCACGCCCATGGACCAGAAGGCCATGGCCGAGGACCGCTTCTCCTTGGGCACATAGTCCATGATCAGGGTCTGCGCCGGCGGATAGGACCCGGCCTCGCCGACGCCGACGCCCATGCGATAGAGGAACAGCTGAACGAAGTTGGCGGCCGTACCGGACAGGGCCGTGAAGGCGCTCCAGACCGCCAGCGAGCCGGAGATGATCAGCCGGCGGTCGCCGCGGTCGGTGAGACGGGCGATCGGAAAGCCCAGGGCGCCGTAGAAGATGGCGAAGGCCAGCCCGGCCATCATGCCGATCTGCCAATCCGCCAGATGCAGCTCGTTGCGGATCGGCTCGGCGACGATGTTGATCACGCGCCGGTCGATCGAGGCCATGACGTTGATGAAGGTGAGCAGGACAACGATGTAGAAGGCGTAGGTGGCCGAGCTCGGCGCCTGCGCCGGAGCCGCCGGCGCATCCGCTGGAAGAGCGCTTTTTTCAACCACCGCCACGTCAGTCCCCTTCATGATCGCAGCCGAACCCGGCGCGATAACAGCCTGCGAATATCGTCGTCATGCCTTGAATGCGGTCTTTCCGGCTCCGGGCGGCGCGCGCCCGATTGCTGGGGCGGCGGACGGCGCCGAAAGGCCGCCCGCGATCAGGAATAAGGCCGCCGACGCCGTTCGGCGGAACTGTCAGCCACGGCACCATCCATCTCCCGACCAATTCTTGGCCTGGATGTCACCATGGCGGAAAGTCCAATCACAATTGAGTTTCCGGCAGGCTTTCATTTCCTTCCTGTATATCGGCCAGGAACGGATGAATCTGGATCGTCGCGGCGGCCTCGCGCAGGGCCTGGATGCACAGTTCGACAGCCGGATGCAACTGTTCGCCGGCGCGGATCGAGACGCCGACCGCGCCTTTCGTGGCGTCCAGGCTGACCGGCAGAACGGCCACGTTTCCGGCCTGCACCTCGTCATGCGCCAGCAGCCAGGGCCAGACCGTCACATAGCCCTCGTTGATCACCAGGTTGCGGTTGGTCAGCTGCGACACCGACTCGACGGCGTTGGCCGGCGGTCCGAGCTCGGCGGCGCGGAAGACCGCGTCGATCTGGCGGCGAAGGCTGGTTTCCGGCCCCGGCAGGACCCAGTTCCATTCCAGCAGGTCGGACAAGCTCAGGTCCGCCTGGCCGACCAGCGGATGATCGGCGCCGACCACGACGCACGAAACGTCGCCGATCAGGGTCTCCTGGGTCAGGCCTTCCAGGCTTTCATACTCGTCGAGGCGGCCGACCACCAGGTCGAGCTTACCCAGACGCAGGTCCGGCAGCAGCCGGTCGTTGGTCCCGACCACGACGCTGATGGCGAGCTTGGGCCGCTCCCGGCGCAGGATGGCGATCGCCTTGGGCAGCAGGTCCGCCGAGGCGGCCAGCAGAGTGCCGATCACCACCCGCCCGCCCCGGCCGCCGCGCAGGTCGTTGATCACATGCGCCGCATGGTCGAGCTGGGCGAAGATCAGCCGGCCATGGGCGGCCAGCGCTTCGCCGAAGGCGGTGGGCACCACGCCGCGGTTGGTGCGCGTGAACATCTCGACGCCGAGCAGATGTTCGGTTTCCTGCAGCGCCTTGCTGACCGCGGGCTGGGTCATCTGCAAGTACTTGGCGGCCGCCACCAGGCTGCCGTGGTCGGCGATGGCCAGCACGATTCGGAGGTGCCGCATCGACAGACGCAACACCGAACGCTGCAGTTGGTTGTTCACCGAAGGTCAGGCTTGAGGTTACACAAATAGACTATCCGGGCGCCGAAGACGCGGGCCGCGGAGGATGACCCGTCGAGCCGCCGCCGTCGAGTCCCGCTTCCGGCCGGCAATGGCCGCCGCTTCTATCAAGCGCGGCTATTGAACTATCAGCTTTATTCAATTGCCGCCCGCTCCCGCCCATCCAACCATGACAACCCAGTATGGGTTGATTGCAAGGGCCGCCGACGGATGAACCTGGTTGTAAGGGGAGACGAGTTCGTCTGGACGGCAAAGGATGGTCAAACGCGTTCCGCCAAGAGCCTGCACGCGCCGGCGATCTGCGTATTCGAACCGGTCGAGGTCTGGCGCGACGGCGCCTCCTATGATTCCGCCGCGGTCCTGTTCATTCCGGCCGAGGGCTACGACGGTTTCGAGGGCTTCGAGGTGCTGCTCGGCGAGCACAAGGCCGTCCGCGCGCTGGAGCCGTCGATGTTCCGGGAAGGCGACGAGATCCGCATCAACCTGCTGCGCGGCAACCTGCCCGAACTGGACTACTGGGCGGGCATGATCGAATGAGCCGGCGGCCGACGCGCTCGATGGCCGTGCATGCCTAGGCCCATCCACCTCACCCTGGCCTGCAACATCTACGACCGGTCGCAGCCGATCGTGGACGGGACCATCGACATCGAAGGCTGCGAGCTGACCTTCGTTCCGCTGCCGCCGGAAGAGGCGCACCTGCGCGCCTTCACCGGGGCCGATTTCGACGTCACCGAGCTGTCCATGGGCAGCCATCTGATCGCCACGGCCGAGGGCGGATCGCCCTATGTCGGGCTGCCGGCCTTCATCTCGCGCACCTTCCGCCATTCCTGCATCTTCATCCGCAAGGACCGCGGCATCCGAAGCGGCGCGGACCTGCGCGGCAAGGTGGTCGGCGTCCCGGAATACCAGATGACCGCGGCCATCTGGATGCGCGGCATATTTTCCGAAGACTTCGGCGTGCCGTCCGACCAGATCGCCTGGCGCACCGGCGGCATGAACGCGCCGGGTCGCAAGGAGCGGATGGCGCTGAACCTGCCGGCCTCGTTCGACGTCAAGCCGATCGGCGAGGACAGCTCGCTCTCCGACGCCCTGGCCGACGGGCGGCTGGACGCGGTGATCACCGCCCGCACCCCGGCCTGTTTCGAGCGCGGCGACCCGGATATCGGCCGGCTGTTCGAGAACTACCGGGCGGTGGAGGAAGACTATTTCACCCGCACCGGCATCTTTCCGATCATGCATGGCATCGGCGTGCGCCGCGATCTGGTGGAACAGCATCCCTGGCTGCCGCGCAGCGTCTACAAGGCCTTCCTGAACGCCAAGATCGCCGCCCTCGCCCGCCTGCGCGAAACCGGCTCGCTGGCCGTCAGCCATCCCTGGATGGCCGACGAGCGCGACCGGCTGGCGCGGCTGATGGGCGCGGACTTCTGGCCCTACGGCATCGAGCCGAACCGCGTGGCGATCGAGGCGATGGTGCGTTACGCGCGGGAACAGGGACTGATCGGCCGCGCCGTGCCGGTCGAGGAGCTGCTCTACACCCAGGTCTCCGACAAGCCTTTCGCGCTGTAAGTTTTCAACCGGCCGACAGGGTTGTTATAGTCGGGGCGAGACGGGCGTCCGGCGGGGGCGAAGCGAGGCCGATTGGACGACATTGCGCTTAGACTGACCGCCAACCATTTCCGCCTCATCGTGGCGATCGCCGACGAGAAGAGCCTGGTCGGCGCGGCCAAGCTGCTCAACATGACCCAGCCGGCCGTCACCAAATCGCTGCAGGTGGCCGAGAGCCAGCTGGAGGTGCAGCTGTTCCAGCGGACCACCTCCGGCATGGTGCCGACCATCTATGGCGAGGCGCTGATCGCCCAGGCGCGGATCGTGCTGCTGCAGTTGCGGCACGCGGCCCAGGACATCAGCGACCTTTGCGACGGCAACGCCGGGCGGGTGCTGGTCGGGACCTTGTCGGCGCCGTCGGCGATGCTGCTGCCCACCGCCATCGTGCGGCTACGCGAGAAGCATCCGAAGCTGACCGTCAAGGTGATCGAGGGCACCAACGAGGCGCTGGTGCCGGCGCTGCGGCACCGGGAAATCGACATGATCGTCGGCCGCCTGCCCGACGATATCGACCGCAGCGAACTGACGCAGGAGATCCTGTTCCAAGACGTGCTCAGCGTCGTCGCCGCGCCGTCCAATCCGCTGGTCGGCCGCAAGGACCTCAGCCTGGCCGACCTGGTCGACCACAACTGGGTGCTGCCGCCGGACAACACCTCGCTGCGCCGCCAGATCGACCGCTCCTTCCAGCGGGCGGGACTGATCCCGCCGACCGCGGCCATCGAGGTGCGTTCGCTGCAGACCATGCATTCGATCCTGCTGCAGGGCGATTACCTGTCGGCGTGGTCGTGGCAGGTGGTGTGGAGATACGCCGCCGCCGAACAGCTCGGCGTCGTGCCGATCCGGCTGTCGTCGATGGCGACGGCGGTCGGCATCACCCGCAGGCTCGGCATGCCGCCGTCGCCCGCGGCCTCGCTGCTGGCCGAGTCCCTGCGCACCGTCAGCCGGGAGATTGAGCTGCCGCCGGAATGACGCCCATTACTGTCGTTCATGAGGCGCTGAGGGGATTTCAATTGGTTGGCGATGGGTTTGGAGGGTTTGATGGGGGTTGCGGCGGCGGGCCGGCGGGACCTGAAGGGCCCTGCCCCAGGGGCGCGCCGCCCGTGGTGAAGGGAGCTTGTTGATGAGCGACGACGCTGGCGATGCGGATTCCTACCGCAACCACAAGCGCTGGTTCCCCAAGCATCCG
>DATAYM010000067.1:0-136704 GCA_036272595.1 Caulobacteraceae bacterium | reverse complement strand
CGTGGCGACGCTGCTTTGGGCGGGCGCGGCGCAGGCGCAAACGGCGCCCCCCTCCCCGGCCTCGGACACCTCAGTGCAGGAGGTGGTGGTCACCGCCGAGAAGCGCGAGGAGCGGCTCGTCAACGTGCCGGCCGCGATCACCGCGATCCAGGGCTCGACGCTGAAACGGCTGGGCGCGGAGGACCTCTCCGATTTCGCCGCGCTGGTGCCCGGCCTGCAGCTCGCCGGCCAGGGCGGCGGCGGCGGCCAGGAACTGGTGCTGCGCGGCCTCGCAACCGGCATCGAGGAAGACTCGGCGCTGGTCGGCCAGCTGGTCGACGGCGTTCCGGTCGGCTCGTCCACAGCCTACGCCGTCAGCGGCGCCAGCACGCTCGATTCGGGCCTCTGGGACATCAACCGCGTCGAGGTGCTGCGCGGACCGCAGGGCACGCTCTACGGCGCCGCCGCGATGAGCGGCCTCATTTCCTATGTCTACAACCAGCCCGACCTTCGCCGGTTCGGCGGCGCGCTGGAGGCCGAAGGCTCGGCGACGCCAGGCGCGGCGGGCTCATGGTCGCTGCGCGGCGAGGTCAATGCGCCGATCGTCGCCGACCAGCTGGCCCTGCGCGTCTCGGCGTTCGAGGACAACCAGGGCGGCTACATCGACGATCCGGCGCTGCATAAGAACAACATCAACCAGACGGTCGATCAGGGCGTGCGCGCCGATCTCCTCTGGAAGCCGAACGACCGATTCACCGCCAACCTCGAAGCGATCTATCAGCACGACCATCGCGATGCGAGCGACGAGGCCAGCTACTACGCGACGACCGGCCGGCCGGTTCAGGGGCCGCTCGACCAGAAGTATGACCTGCTCGACCCTGGGACGTTCGACTATGACGAGGTGGCGCTTACCCTGGCCTATGACTTCGGGCCGGCGACGCTCACCTCGATCTCGAGCTACGAGCACCTGAAGAACGACCAGAACACCGTCTTCACCGACACGATCGACGGGCCGCTGTTCACCAATCCGGCCTACCTCGCATTGTTCGGCATCGCCGGGCCGGCCGCGGCGAACATGAACTTCGAGGACAGCTCCGGCACCAGCAAGTACAGCGAGGAGCTTCGGGTCACCTCGAACGGCCCGGGCCCGCTGAAATACGTCGCCGGCTTTTTCACCACCCACGAGAGCAGCTTCGGCAACCTGCTCTTCTACGGCGTCGACGCCCACGGCGCGCCGCTTCCCACCATGGATCCGGGGCTCATCACCGGCAATCAGTCCGTCTACGACGAATACGCCGGCTTCGCCCAGGTGAACTATACCTTCTTCGACCGCCTGACGATCACCGGCGGCCTGCGCTACAACTTCATCAAACAGAACTACCTGGAGACGCTCACCGGCCCCTATGCGGCGCCGCTGGTGGCGTTTCATATCCTGACCGCCCCCGCGCCGCGGACCTCGGGGACCGAGACCGATGTCAACTATCTCGTCGACGCGCGCTATGCGCTGACGCCGGACAGCAACCTCTATGCGCGGGTGGCGACGGGGTTCCGGCCGGGCGGGCCGAACGTCGCGGTCGCCGGGCTTCCGGCGACCTTCGCCTCCGACAAAATCACCGATTACGAGGCCGGGTACAAGGCGAGCTTCTTCGGCGGCCGCGCCCAGTTCGACGCCGACGTCTTCTACATCGACTGGAAGGACATCCAGCTGCGCGCCAGCGCCGGCGGCCTCACCGGCGAGGTCAACGGCGGCCAGGCCTCGAGCCGCGGCGTCGAGGCCGAGGGCAGCTTCGTGCCGGTCCACGGGCTGACCGTGGGCGGCAACGTCGCCTACGTGGATGCGCACCTGGACCAGTCGGTGCCGTCGACCGGCGGCCTCGCCGGCGATCCGCTGCCGCTTTCAGCCAAATGGAGCGGCGCGCTCTTCGCCAACTACGTCTTCCCGATCGCCGACGCCTGGGACGGATTCGTCGGCGGGACGGCGCACGCCGAGAGCGCGCGCAACATTTCCTACCCGCACGGGGTGGCGGCAGACAATCCGAACTTCGTGCTCAAGCCCTATGTGCTCGCCGACATCCGGGCCGGGATCGAGCACGACCGCTACACGGTCACGGTTTTCGTCGACAACGTCGGCGACAGTCGGGCGGAGCTGTCGGCGCAGAGCACCGACGAACTGATCGCCAACGTCGGCGAAGTGTCGATCGCGCGCCCCCGCACGGTCGGCGTGAGGCTCGACGCCAGGTTCTGAGCCTGGCGGCGCTGCTCACGGAGGGATTTCCCCGAGGCCACGCGAGGGTGCGAATGAAGAAGATCGGGTTGGTCGGGTTCGGATGGCGGCTGGCGCGCGTCCTGATCGCGATGAAGCGCACCGGCTGGGATTTCGAGGTCGTCGGGTTCGTGGATCCCTCGCCCAACGGCCAGGCGATCGCCGCGGCGGAGGGGATCGAGGCGGGCCAGGCGTTTGCCTCGATCGAGGCGCTGTACGCGGCGGCGGCCCTGGACCTGGTGATGATCGGCTCGCCGAACCACCTGCATCTCGAGCACCTGAAATCCTGCCTTGCCAGGAGCGTGCCCGTCTTTTGCGAGAAGCCGATCGTCCGGACGCAGAGCGAGTCCATGGAACTTGCCGATCTCCTCGCCTCACGCTCCGACCTGCCGCCGCTGTTCGTCGGGCTGGTGCTGCGCTCGATGCCGCTGGTCAAGGAAGCGATCGGGCGAATCCATCGCGGCGATCTCGGAGCCCTGGTCTCGATCGATGCGACCGAGTTCCTCATTCCAGAGCACGGCGCCTATCTGGCGCGAAACTGGCGCAGGAAGAGCGAATGGGGCGGCTCCTTCCTGCTCGACAAGGCGTGCCACGACTTCGATATCTTCGGCTGGGCCACGGGATCCCTGCCGCGCCGCGTGGTGAGCATGGGCGGGCTGGGCGTGTTCAAATCGGACCACGCCCACATGAAGCGCAAATATGCCGACGGAAGGACCGCCTACGAACTGGCCCCCGGAGGCTGGTCGTCCGCGGATGACGCCTTTTCCTCCGACATGGACGTTTCGGACTATCAGGTGGCGCTGGTCGACTACCACAATGGCGTCAAGCTGACCTTCCATTCCAACAGCCATTCGGCGATACCCGAGCGGCGCTGGGTGTTCATGGGAACCGACGGCGCGATGATCGTCGACCTGACCCGAAACCGGATCTCATTCCAGAAATCCCTGACCCTGGCCGAGGGCAGGCTTGGCCCGCCGGAGCCCGAACTCAGCGAACTCGGCGCGCTCGAATCGGAATCCCACAACGGCGCCGACTACGCCATGGCCCGCGACCTGTTCGCCTCCCTCAGTGGGACGGCCCCCTATCCCGTGACGGCTTGGGACTGCCTCGAGGCCGGTCTGGCGGTGATGGCGGTCGACCAGTCCCTCGCCTCGGGCGAGGTCGTCGACTGCCGCCCGATGTGGGCGCTGCTGGCGAAGGCGCGCGTCCGCGCCGACCAGGGTGCGGTTGGCTAGCGATGGCGGGCCCGCTTCACCCCACGGCCCCCGGTTCGTCCGTCGCGCCAGCCCTGGGGACGGCCGCGCCGGTCGTGCAGGCGCCGGCGGGCGCGGTGCGGGGCGAAGCGGTCGGCGATCTCTACGTCTTCAGGGGCGTGCCCTACGCCGCGCCCCCGGTCGGGCAAGCGCGCTGGCGACCGCCGGCGCCGGCGCCGGCGTGGCCGGGCGTGCGCGACGCCACCCGGTTTGGTCCGGCATGCTTCCAGCCCCTCTCGCGGCCGTCCGGCAGCCTCTATGCCGACGATCCGCCGGCCATGAGCGAGGACTGCCTGTCGCTGAACATCTGGACCAGGGCCGATGCCCACCAGGCGCCCGTGCTGGTGTGGATCCACGGCGGCTCCCTGGTCACGGGGCGCGGCAGCCAGGGCATCTACGACGGCGCCGCCCTGGCGAACAGCGGCCTGGTGGTGGTCACCATCAACTACCGCCTCGGCGTGCTCGGCTGGCTCGCCCATCCGGGCCTCAGCGCGGAATCCGGCGCCGGCGTCTCCGGCAACTACGGGCTTCTCGACCAGATCGAGGCGTTGCGCTGGGTGAGGCGCAACATCGCCGCGTTCGGCGGCGACCCGGAAAACCTCACCCTCGCGGGCGAATCGGCCGGCGGCATAAGCGTCCTCTACCTGATGGCCTCGCCCGCCGCCCGCGGCCTGTTCCAAAAGGCGATCGCCCAGAGCGCGCCCATGCTCACGGCGCCCGAGTTGAGGCGAGAGCGGTTCGGCCATGAGCCGGGCGAGGCGGCGGGGTCGCGGCTGGCGGCCAGGTTGAGCGTCGACGGCGTCGAAGGCCTTCGCGCCCTGGATGCGGGCGCGATCACCGATGCGGCGGCGCAAAACGGCTATTACGCGTCGGGAACGGTCGACGGCGTGATCCTGCCGCGCCAGGTGGTCGAGACCTTCGACCTCGGCGAGCAGGCGCGCGTGCCGGTCCTGGCCGGATTCAACAGCGGCGAGATCCGCTCGCTTCGCTTCTTCGCCGCCAAGCCGCCCGCCGACGCCGCCGCCTACGAGGCGGAAATCCGCCGCCGATACGGCGACCTCGCCGAAGCGTTCCTGAAGCTCTATCCGGCGACCGATATGGCGGAGAGCCTGCTGGCCGCGCCGCGCGACCTCATGTACGGCTGGCCGGCCGAACGGCTGGTCGTCAAGCAGAGCGCCATCGGCCAACCGGCCTACCTCTATCTCTTCGACCACGGCTATCCGGAGGCCGACAGAGCCGATCTCCACGCCTTCCATGGCGGCGAACTCCCGTACGTCTTCGGCTCCTTTGCCCGCCTGGCTCCGGCATGGCCCAAGCCCCCGCAACGCGAGTCCGAGACCGAACTCTCGAAGGCGATGATCGCCTACTGGAGCGCATTCGCCCGGACCGGCGCGCCCGACGCTCCGGGCCTGCCGGCTTGGCGGCCCTATCGGGACGATCGCGCCTACATGGCGTTCGCGGAGAGGCCGAATCCGGGCGTCCACCTGCTGCCGGGCATGTACGAACTGGACGAAGAGGTCGTCCGTCGACGGCGCGAGGCGGGCGATATCCCGTGGAACTGGAACGCCGGCCTGCTGTCGCCACAGGCGCGGTAGACTATTTGTGCATGGCGGTCGGTCCCGGTCCGCCGAAGGAGGATGAATGGCTCCGGACGTCCATTGGGTTCGACGGGAACTCGATGCCCCCTATGCGCTGGGCGGCGGCGACATCGCCGCGTTCCGCGAGCAAGGCTTCGCGCGGCTGAACGGGGTGCTGTCGCCCGAGATCCTGGCCCGCTACGAACCCGAGATCAGCCGGCTCGCCCGAGAACTGGCGCGGGACAAGCGGCCGCTGGCGGAGCGCGAAACCTATGGCCAGGCCTTCCTGCAGGTCACCAACCTGTGGCGGCGGAGCGAACTGGTCCGCGAGTTGGTGTTCTCGGAGCGGCTTGCGCGGTTGGCCGCGAACCTGCTGGAGACGCCGGCCGTGCGCCTCTATCACGACCAGGCGCTCTATAAGGAGCCGGGCGGCGGCCTGACGCCCGCGCACGCCGATCAATTCTATTGGCCGTTCGCCAGCGACCGGATCGTCACCGCCTGGATCCCGCTGCAGGCGGTGACGGCGGACATGGGTCCGCTCGGCTTCTACGCCGGCAGCCATCGCTGCGACTTTGGCCGCGATCTCGGAATCTCGGACGAGAGCGAGCAGCGGATTCGCGATCATCTCGACACCCTCGACTATCCGTTCGTGCTTGAACCCTTCGCCCTGGGCGACATCAGTTTTCACCTGGGCTGGACCTTCCACCGGGCGCCGGCGAACCGCTCGGCCGCGCCCCGCTCGGTCATGACGATCATCTATATGGACGCGGACATGCGGCTGGCTCAGCCCGCCAACACGTACCAGCAACTGGATGCGAAGACCTGGTGTCCGGACGTCGACGTCGGCGGCCAGGCCGCCAGCCCGCTCAACCCCGTGCTCTATGCGGGCGACAACCGCGCCTAAGCGCCCGCACCTGGAAAGTCCGGTTGGTTTTCCGGCCGCGCGTCGCGGAAGGCCGGCAGGTCGACACAATGCGCCTCGACCGCCAGCAGTCGCGGATAGGCGCCGAGGTCGCAGCCGAACCGGCGCGCATTGCTCAGTTGCGGGACCAGATGCAGGTCGGCCCAGCCAGGCGTCTCGCCGAACGCGAACGGCCAGTCGCGGGCGCGGCCGGCGAGGGCGGCTTCCAGGGCGGTCAGGCCGAGCCCCGTCCAGTGCTTTTGCCAGGCCTCGATCGCCGCCGCGCCGGCGCCCAGGGTCTCGGCGAGATAGCGGCGCACCCGCGCGACGGTGACGGCGTGCATCTCGGCGGCGATATGCTGGGCGAAGGCGCGGGCCTGCGCCCGCGTCACCGGATCGGCCGGCAACAGCGGCGGGTCGGGCCAGGTCTCCTCCAGATAGGCGAGGATCGCCCCCGACTGGGCGATGACGCGGCCCTCGACCTCCAGCGCCGGCATCAGCCCCTGCGGATTGAGCGCCTGGTAGCGGTCGCCGAGCGCCACGGCCGAGACGTAGTCGTAAGGAACGCCCTTCAGATTGAGCGCGATCCGCACCCGCTCGCCGGCGGAGTTGCGGTGGTAGGTGTAGAGGATCGGCCGGTTCAACCCTCCCAGCCCTCCTTGAACGGGAACCGCGCCGCCCAGAATTCGGCCAGCCTTGGCTCGGCGTCCACGCGCCGCACCACCTCGGCCATCTTCGGCGCCTCGGCATGGAAGCGCTTGCGCCGCGGCCCCCAGCGCGACAGCACCGTCACATAGAGATCGAGCACGCCGAGTTCGTCGCCGAGCAGATATTGGCCGGGCTTGATCTGCGCCTCCATGACCCGCCAGCACTCGGCGATCCGTTCGGCGGTCCGCTGCCTGACCATGGCCTGGCCGGCTTCGTCGTCGATCAATCGGGAGGGATCGTCGCGGATCCAGTAGAGCGCGTAGATCGCCGCCGAGACGAAGCTCATCCAGCGCAGGTAGGCCGCTCGCCGCCGCTGCAGCGGCGCCGGGGCCAGCCGACCCTCCGGATAGCGGTCGGCCAGCCAGATCAGGATCGCCGCGCTCTCGGTCATCACCTCGCCGCCCGGCAGCACGACGGTGGGGATCTGGCGCAGCGGATTGACCAGGCCGGTGACGTCGTACGGCCGGGCGTCGTCGCCCTCGACCAGATCGTAGGGCAGGCCCAGAAGAGTCAGCGCCGCTTCGATCGGGACCGATCCCGTCGCCGCCTTGCCGTAGATCGTGATTGGTTTGTCCACAGGACTAACCCTATCTTGTGAATTGTGGTATAAAACCTACCAGATGTTGTGGCGGGAAGCGCCCGCCCTGCTAGCCTGAGGCTTGAACCTAGTCCGCAATCCGATTCGAAGCGTGGTCGCCATGTCGAACATCCGCACCCTGCCCGGCCTTCTCACCCCCTCGGCGGCCTACAAGCCGTTCCGCTATCCGTGGGCCTACGACTTCTGGAAGCGCCAGCAGCAGGTCCACTGGATGCCCGAGGAGATCCCGCTGGGCGAGGACTGCAAGGACTGGGCGGCCAAGCTGGACGACGGCGAGCGCAACCTGCTGACCCAGATCTTCCGCTTCTTCACCCAGTCGGACATCGAGGTCGCCGACAACTACATGGAGCGGTTCGGGCGGGTGTTCAAACCGACCGAGGTCAAGATGATGCTGGCCTCGTTCGCCAACATGGAGACCGTCCATATCGCCGCCTATGCGCTCTTGCTCGAGACCATCGGCATGCCGGAAAGCGAGTTCGCCGCCTTCCTCGAATATGATGCCATGCGCGCCAAGCACGACTACATGCAGACCTTCGATGTGGGCAGCAACGCCGACATCGCCCGCACCCTGGCCATGTTCGGCGGCTTCACCGAGGGGCTGCAGCTGTTCGCCTCCTTCGCCATGCTGATGAACTTCCCGCGCTTCAACAAGATGAAGGGCATGGGCCAGATCGTCTCCTGGAGCGTGCGCGACGAGAGCCTGCACTGCGAGGGCATGGTCAAGACCTACCTGGCCTTCAAGAAGGAGACCAACTGCGTCACCAAACAGGTGGCCGACGACATCGTCGACTGCTGCAAGACCGTGGTCGGCATGGAGGACCGCTTCATCGACCTGGCCTTCGAAATGGGCCCGGTGCAGGGGATGAAGCCGGAGGACATCAAGGAATACATCCGCTTCATCGCCGACTGGCGGCTGCGCCAGCTGGAGCTGCCCGAGGTCTATGGCGTGAAGGAAAACCCGCTGCCCTGGCTGCAGGTGCTGCTGTCGGGCGTCGAGCACGCCAACTTCTTCGAGGCCCGCGCCACCGAATACTCCAAGGCCGCCACCACCGGCCGCTGGGACGGCAATGACGGGGTCTGGTCGGAGTTCGACCGGCTGATCGCGCGCCGCGCCGAGGCAGGGGCGCCGGCCGCCTAGGGGCCAAGCGTCCGCCGAGCGTACACCACCGCATAGCGGTCGGCGTAGAGGCGTCGCCAATCCGGCGATTCGCCCAGCAGGACAGCCGGCCGCGAGCCGGGCTCCAGGATCGCCCAGGCCACGCGCCGGGCCGCCAGCTCACCGTTGAGAGCGGCCGGATCGTCGTGCAGTTTCAGATAGTTGGCGAGGAAAGCGTCCCCGTACAGCTCGGCGCGGCTGTCGATATAGGGCCGCACGCCGCTGAAGATCAGGTAGCCGCCGAACGGATAGGCGTTGAACACCGGCTGGCCGCGCAGCGATGCGGGCACACGCGCCAGGGCCGCGCCCGGCGCCGCCGCGCCGTCGGCCGGGACAAGCGGGATCGCCAGCCGCGCCGCGACCAGCAGGGCGGCGAGCAAGCCGCCGGCCGCGGCGATCCAGGGACTGCGGGACGGCTCGGCCTTCGCGCCGCCGAGGGCCTCGGCCAGCGGCTGGGCGATCAGCAGCGGCGCGACGACGCCGAACAGCAGCACGTGGCGCACATGGCGCAGGCTGAGGTCGACCAGCAGCAGCAGGAGCAGCAGCGACAGCAGCGGCAGGCGCACCCGCTTCCACAGGAGCACGAAGAGACCGGCGAGCAGCGCCGTCTCGAACGCCGGATCGGCCGCCACGTTCATCGCCGCCCATTCGCCGATGCCCGACAGGGTCCTCATGCCGTTCAGCCGCAGCGGGAAGATCAGGGTCTCGAGCCCATAGGGGCTGACCAGGCTGGCCAGGGTCGCGGCGGCGACCAGCACGGCCCACGGGGCGAGGGCGCGAACGCCCTCGCGGCGCCTTTGCCATATCGCCTCCAGTCCGAAGACGCCCAACAGCCCGAGGCCGAACAGGAAGCTGCCGTGCAGGTTGGCCCAGACCAGCATGATCGGCAGCAAGCGCGCCCATGAGGGCAGACGGCCCTCGGCGCGCGCGATGACCAGCTCGGCGGTCCACAGCTCCAGGCAGAGCAGCGCCAGCATGTGCGGCCGCGCCAGCAGCGACGGGGCGACGCAGCCCAGGCCCAGCGCGACGACGCCGATCAGCGGCAGGCCGTTCAGCCAGCGCCCGACATGCCGGGTCAGCAGCCCCGCCGTGGCGCCGGCCGCGGCGGCGAACAACAGGGCGACGGCGTTCCATCCGCCGGCCCGCCAGACCAGCGCCATGAGCACCTCGGCCAGCCACTCGTGGGCCTGCCAGGGCCTGCCGGCGAAGGTGTAGGAAAAGGGATCGGCCTGCACGGCGGCGCCGGCGTTCAGCATCCACTGGCCGGCGGCGATATGCATCCAGGTGTCGCCGTCGCTGAAGATCGGCGGCGCGAAGGCGGTGAAGGCCGCCACGACCAGGCCGACGGCGACGGGCGCGGGCGCGATGCTGACGCGAGGAGCGGGCATTGACGGCGATCTGGACCCCGGCCCGATGGGCGCCCGCCCGCCGATGCGCCCTATCCAGCTGGGCGGGAGTTTGAATCACAATCGAAAACAGGGAATGAAAACCGGGGTGAATGGTGAAAACGCCGCGTTGGGGACGCACGAAGGTCCTCGTATTCGTCACACTTGGCGGCTAACAGAAGCGCCATGAGCGAGCGAATCCTGAGCCTGGAAGGCGTCGACAACTTCCGCGATTTCGGCGGCTATCCCACCGCCGCCGGCAAAAGGATCAGACCCGGCCGGCTCTACCGCTCGGCCCATCACGGCATGGCCACAGACGCCGACCTGGCCGCCATCGCCGCCCTGAACATCGCCGTCATTGTCGATCTGCGGCGCGGCGAGGAGCGCCAGCGCACGCCGTCGCGGCGCCACGAGGGTTTCGCCGCCCGGGTGATCGAGAACGACGGCAACGAGGCCGCCTCCGATCCCTTCGTCGAGTTTATCCGCACCTCCGACGCCAGCGAGGGCGCCTTTCGCGGCTACATGCTCGACTACTACCGCAACGCCCCGTTCGACGAGCGGCACCTGGACCTGTTCTCCCGCTATTTCCGCGCCCTCGGCGAGGCCGACGGAGCGATGCTGATCCACTGCACCGCCGGCAAGGACCGCACCGGCATCCTCGCCGCGCTCACCCACCATATCGCCGGCGTCCACCGCGACGACATCTTCGACGACTACCTGCTGACCAACAAGGTCGCCTCGTTCGAACGCCGCCTGCCGGCCGTGACGCAGATGATCGTCGAAGTCTCCGGCCACACACCCACCGAGGCCGCCGCCCGCGTCGCCGTCTCGGTCGAGGCCGCCTATCTGGAGACGGCGTTCGCGGTGATCGAGGCGCGGCATGGCTCGCTTGACGGCTATATCGAAGACGGGCTCGGCGTCGACGCCGCCCTGCGCGGCCAGGTCGAAGCGCGGCTGGTCGGTTAGGCGCAAACCTTCTAGGCTCCTCAGCCTTCGGATCGCGGCGTCAACGACGGTCCTTGAGTGCGGGGAGCGTCTTTCGTGAGCGAGCTGATCAACGAGGCTGATCTTCGGCCGGCGCTGGACGCCGGGCCGCCGTCGACCCGGCTGTCGCTGGGCGGCGCCGCCTGGTCGATCTTCGAGGGCGGCCGCGACCCCTATGTGATCCTGATCACCATCTACATCTTCATGCCCTATTTCGCCTCGGTGGTGGTCGGCGATCCCGTGCGCGGGCAGGAGGCGGTGGCGTCCTATGGCCAGTATTCCGGCTGGATCGTGATGGCGACGGCGCCCTTCCTGGGCGCGGCGATCGACCGGCTGGGCCGGCGCAAGGGCTGGCTGGGCCTGGCCGTCGGGCTGATGGTGCCGCTGATCTGGTCGCTGTGGTTCACCACCCCCGACCACAAGGGCCTCTCGGTCGGCGCGGTGATCGCCATCGCCACGGCGATCGCGGTGCTGTTCTCCTATTCCGAGGTGCTGCACAACTCGATGCTGGTGCGCGCCGCCGGCATGGGCGCGGCGCACAAGGCCTCGTCCCTGGCCCTGGCGCTCGGCAACAGCTTCGCGCTGGTCGCCCTGACCTTTGTCGCCTGGGCCTTCGCTTTGCCGGGCCACGTCGGCTGGGCCTGGGTGCCCAAGGCGCCGCTGTTCGGGCTGAATCCGGCCATGCACGAGACCGACCGCATCGTCGCGCCGATCTCGGCGGTCTTCCTGGCCCTGGGCTCGATCCCGCTCTTCCTGTTCACCCCCGACGCCCCGCGCACCAGGACTTCGGTGATCACGGCGCTGTCGACCGGGGTGAAGGACGTGATCGCCATGGTCGCGGCCATGCGCAACTATCGCGACGCGGCCATCTATCTGGTCTCGCGCATGTTCTATGTCGACGGCATGACGGCGGTGCTGTTGTTCACCGGGGTCTACGCCACCGGCGTCATGCATTGGCACGCGCTGGAGCTGTTGTTCTACGGCATCATCCTGACCGTGCTGGCGGTGTGCGGCGGCTTCGTCGGCGGCTGGCTGGACGCCCGGCTCGGACCGAAGCGGGCGGTGCAGATCGAGATCGGCATGTCGCTGCTGGGCATCTTCGCCATCCTCGGCATGGCGCCCGACCGCATCCTGTTCTTCTGGCATTACAACGCCGCCGCCCACGCGCCCTTGTGGAATGGCCCCTTCTTCCGCACCCTGCCGGAGTGGGTCTTCCTGTTGATCGGCTTCTCCAACGCCGTCTTCATCACCGCCCAGTACGCCTCCAGCCGCACCCTGCTCACGCGCCTGACCCCGCCGGCCCAGACCGGGACCTTCTTCGGCGTCTATGCCCTGTCCGGCACGGCCACGGCGTGGCTGGCGCCCTCCATGGTCAGTTTCGGCACCCACGTTTTCAGGACCCAGCAGGGCGGCTTCGGCATGATCTCCATCCTGCTGGCCATCGGCTTCACCGGCCTGATGTTCGTGCACGGCGACGACCGGCCGTCCCGGTGACCGCGACTGTTCCGCTCGACGACCGGGGCCTTCTGCTCGGCGACGGCCTGTTCGAGACCATCCTGGCCCTGTCCGGCCGGCCCCGGTTCCTCGATGCGCATCTCGCGCGGCTCGGGCGCGGCTGCGCGGTGCTCGGCCTGCCGGCGCCGGATGGCGCCGAGGTGCGCCGCGCGATCGAAGCCGTCCTGGCCGCCGATGCGGGCCTGGCCGGGGGCCGCGCGGCCGTGCGGGTGACCTGGACGGCCGGCTCCGGCGGCCGCGGGCTGGACCGGCCGGCGTCGCCAAGGCCCCGATTGCTGGTGACGGCCGCCGCCGCGCCGCCGCCGGCCGGCCCGGCCAGCCTGGTCTTCGCAACCGTCCGCCGGAACCAGGGCTCGCCGGCGTCGCGGCTGAAGACCCTGGCCTATCTCGACAATGTCCTGGCCCGGCGCGAGGCGCTGGCGGCCGGCGCCGACGAGGCGGTGATGCTGAACCTGGCCGGCGAGCTCGCCTGCGCGGCGGCCGCCAACCTGTTCTGGCTGCGCGAAGGGCTGTTGTTCACCCCGGCGCTCGACTGCGGGGTGCTGGACGGGATCGCCCGGGCCCAGGTGCTGGACCTGGCCGCCGCGATGGGGGTGGACACCGCCGAGGCGCGCGCCGGGGCGGGGGCGCTGGCGACGGCCGAGGCGGTCTTCCTCACCAACAGCCTGACCGGCGTGCGCGGCGTCGGCCGGATCGACGGGCGCGAAATGCCGCCGCACCCCATGACCGCGGCCCTGGCCGCCGCCTGGGCGAGGATGGCGGAGGCGGCCGCGCCGCTCTAGCAGACCGGCGCGGGAATCGGGTCGACCAGGCGCGGGCGAAGATAGAAGACGTCGGAATAGTTGAACGCGTTCGGCAACAGGAAACTCACCGGCGCCGAATAGGCGTAGCGGGCCTCGGCCATCACCACGCTCTGGTTGGCGGTGATCAGATTGGGCTGCAGAGTCTCGGGCGTTCCGGTCGCCAGCGCGGTCCAGTTGCTGCTCGCGCAGCTCCACAGCACCGTGGCGGCCGTGCCCTGGGCGTTTTCCTGCACCACCGAGATGCGCATCTTCAGGCTGGTCGTCGAATTCGGCGCCATCATCGCCTGGCCGGCGGCGAAGACGTTGCCCATGTCGCCGGTCTTCAGGCTGGAATACTGGGTCGTGAGGTCGCCGATGGCCGCGGCGATGTGGCTGGTCTTGCGTTGCGCCAGCATCGCCCCGCAGAGCTCGGCGACGGCGAAATAGGCCAGGATCAGCAGCGGCGCGATGAAGGCGAACTCGATCGCCGCCAGGCCCCCGGCGTCACCGAGCCGGCTGACCGCTTTTCCACCCGCGATCCGCTCCAACGCTTTGGAAGCGACGTTTTTGAATTTGGACGGCTTCAATCCAAATTCGGCGTGATCCAGGCGTTTCGGGGTCCGCGTCATGATCCGTAGGGCTCGTTGCGGAACACCGCCGTCGAGGTGAGCAGCGTCTTGCCGCCCGAAAGCGGCGTGCCGATGTCGTCCAGCCCCGGCGCCAGCACGGTCCACTGATAGAAGGACTGCACGAGCACGATGTCGCCCGGGCCGCCCATGTTGAAAGCCAGATTGGCCTGATCGATCGCGCCGTTCTGGATCGGGCTGGGCTGGCTGACGGTCTGGAAGCTGCTGAAGGTCTGCACCTGGATGCTGAGATTGTTGGCGCAGTTCGATCCCAGCCAGTTCAGCTGGTCGCAGATCAGCGCCTTGAAGCTGGCGGGCGTCGCCGGCGTCCCCTGGCTTTGCAGCTGGCCGGTGCGGATCTGCCGCGCCGCCTGGCTGGTCGCCGCGTCCAGCGTCGTCGCGACGAAGTAGATCAGCCCAACCTCGATGATGCCGAAGGTCAGGGCGAGGAAGGGGATCGCCAGCAGCGCGAACTCGAGCGCCGCCGCGCCACGCCGGGCCGCGGCGAAGCGTGCGGCCAGGCTGCGCAGACGGCCAGGTGCGGGCGGCTTGGGCGACATGGGCGGTGAGCCTAGCGCCCAGCTGCTAATCGAGCTTTAAGCGCGGCGAGGCCAGGCGATCCCCAACCTAGGGGTGCGGGCCGACCTGCGTCACCGCCGCCGGCGCGACGGGGTTCAGCGCGGCGGTGTCGCCGGCTGACGAACCGGCCGGGCCGGCGGGGACGGCGTTGCCCGCGCCACCCGGCGCCGACCCACCGTTGATCGTCTCGCAGCGGCTGCTGCAGTGATAGTCCTGAGCCGCCAGGCCGCGATAGATGGTCACCCGCCCCGCCTCGGAGCCGACCACGGCGACGTGGGTGTCCATCAGGGTGTGACCGGCATGGTCGGTGACCAGGATCTCGGTCACGCCATAGCCCTTGCCCAGCACGATCACGCTGTGCGGGTCCATCATCACCACGTCCGCGACCGCCGGATCGGCGACGAAAATATTGGCCGCGACGCCGGCGAGCGGCACGCGGCGGCTGGCGTTGACCTCGACGGTGAACCCGGCGGCGTAGGCCGCGCCGGCGGCGAGCAGCGTCGCGAGCGCCAGCGAAAGCGTCCAGATCGATCGGCGCATCACCGAACTCCTTGAGAAACGAGCGCGGACAGACTTGGGCCGGAATGGTCAACAAATGCTGAAAACGCCGCCCGGAGACGCGTGCGAGAGTCATAATGTGCGGGAGGGGCCGAAAATCGCTCCATAATGGCGTATGGTTAAGCGGTAGTAATAGTAAATATCCATCAACCAAACAAATAATTCAGCCAATACTGTCCTGTTTACTGGCCATTAAGCGCGCTGGTGCAAGTTCGCCTTGTTTTCGGGGGCGAGCAGGCCGGACGGCTTGAACCTCCAGTCGATGCTTGCTGAAACAGGAGATCAAGCAATGTCCAAGTTCGTTACGCGTTTTGCGAAGAATGAGTCGGGCGCCACGGCCATCGAGTACGGCCTCATCGTCGCCCTGATCGCGGTCGTCATCATCGGCGCCGTGACCAGCGTCGGCACCGCGCTGAGCGGCAAGTTCCAAACGATCGCCACGTCGCTCTAAGCAGCCTCAAGGCTTTCGCACTATCGAAGAAGGCCGCGGCGCTCGAACGCCGTGGCCTTTTTCATTTTGCCCAATGGGATAGCGCAGCGTCTCCGATCATGACCCGCGTTGTACGAAACCTGCTTTGGACCCTGGCCGCCGCGGCCATCCTGCTCGCGCCGGCGGCGCTCTGGGGCCGGCCGTTCGTCTTCTACGACACGCCGGCCTACTGGGGTTGGGGCCGCGACATCTTCGAGGCGCTGCTGCGACCCTGGCCGGGACCCGGTCAGCCCTGGATTCCTGGCCGGCCCCTGCATGGCTGGGAGATCGGCGCCCATGGCGCGACGCCCGGCGACCTGCGCTTCACCCTGACCCTGCTGACCGCGAGATCGGCCTTCTATGCCCTGCCCTTCTATCTGCTGAGCCGCGCCGGCGGCCTCTGGCTGGTCGCCGCCCTGCAGGCGCTGGCGGCGGCGTGGACCGTTCGGGTCGCCGTCCGCGCCCTGGCGCCGGCGATCCCCAACCTGGCCTTTCTGGCGCTCGTCGCTCTCCTGGCCCTGCTGACCAGCCTCGGTTTCGAAGCCGCCTACGCCATGCCGGACCTGTTCGGCGGCCTCGCGCTTCTGGCCGCCGGCGTCCTGATCGTCTGCCCCGAGCGTCTCGGCCTTTGGTCCCGCCTGGGCCTCGCCGCGATCATCGCCTACGCCGCGCTGGCGCATACGGAGAACATCCTCAACCTGGCGCTCGCCGCGGCGCTCGCGGTCGCGCTGCAAGCCCGCGCCGGCCGGGCCAGCCTCGCCGTCGGCGCCGGCCCGATCATGGCCGCGCTCGGCGTGGCGCTGGTCCTGGCCGCCGGCGGCGGGCTGTTGCTGAACCGGGCGTTCGGGCATCCCGCGCGGATGGCCCCGTTCGTGGCCAGCCGGGTTCTCGCCGACGGCGCCGCCCAGCCCTATCTGCGGCAGGCTTGCCGGCGCAGCCCGCTGGCCGCCTGCGACCTCGCCGATGAGCGGCCGGTCTATGCGGAATATTATCTCGGCGTCTATCCGCTCGGACCGCCGCCGGTGACGCCGCCCAGGGACCTGCCGCATATCTACGACCGGATCCAGTTCCAGACCGTCAGCGACGCCCAGGCCGAGCACCGCGAGCGGTTCGTCGCCGAGCAGGGCCGCCTGGTGCTGGGCGCTCTCGAGACCGATGGCCTGGACGAGATCGGGACCGGGCTCGCCGACGGCGCGGCGGCGTTCGTCAATTTCGGCGTCAATCGCGACTTCGACAGCCTGCAAGGGCTGATGCGCGAGCACACCCAGCGGCGCGAGCAGATGCGGGCGCTGGTGCCGGGCGCGGCGGCCTGCGCGCGCGACGACAGCTGCGCCGCCCTCGACGTCGCGCCGCTGACCGGGCTTCAGGGCGGGGTGGTCTGGGCCTCGTTCGCGCTCATCGCCCTAGGCCTGTTCTTCACTTCCGCCGCGCGGGCGCTCACCGGACGGCTCCGGCCGTTCGCCGCCTGCATGACCGGCCTGGTGCTGGCCAACGCCCTCATCTGCGGCGGCCTGTCGGGGCCCTATGATCGCTACCAGTCCCGGGTCGAGTGGCTGATTCCGTTCTGCGCCCTGCTCGGGCTGGTCCAGTGGGCGGCGCGGCGGAGGACGGCGGACGCAGCCGCCGGCGCAACCTTTCCTTCACCGGTCGCCAGCATCGTTGCGGCGACCACCGAGGCGAGACCATCGTGACCCTGCTGCAAGCCGCCGCCCTGGCCCTTTTTCCCGCGCTGGTGATCATCGCGGCGGTGACCGACATCGCCAGCTTCACCATCCCCAACCGCCTGACCCTGCTGCTGGCGGCCTGCTATCTGCCGGTCGCCATCGTCCTCGGCCGGCCGCTCGGCGAGATCGGCCTTGGCCTGGCTGTCGGCGCCGGCGCCCTGGTGGTCGCGGTCGGCATGTTCGCGGCCGGCTGGATCGGCGGCGGCGACGCCAAGCTGTTCGCCGGGGTTGCGCTCTGGCTGGGCTGGCCGGCCTGCGCCGCCTTCCTGATGGTCACCGCCCTCGCCGGCGGCGGCCTGGCCCTCCTGCTGCTGAACGCGCGGGCGACCTGGCTCAAACCCTATCTGGCCGGGGCGCCGCCCTGGCTGGGCAAGCTGACCACGACCGGCGAGGCGGTGCCCTACGGGGTGGCGATCGCCCTGGGCGCGCTGGTCGCTTTCCCGCAGAGCCCGCTGCCGCAGGGACTGCATTTGCGTTTTTAATGGTTTTCACTCCGCCGCTTAGCGCGTCGTTAACCATGGCCTGAGCAAGGTCGGCGCACGTCTCCGGAGAGCCGTTGTCGATGGGCCGCACCAGAATCATCATCGTTCTCGCCATCGCGGCGTTCGGCGCCATCGGTCTGGCCCTGATCGTCGGAGCGATGACCAAGCATAAAAATGCGCCCGCTCCCGTGGTCATCGCCTCGTCCGGGCCGGCGACGCCCATGGCCAAGGTGCTGGTGGCCAAGCACGACCTGCCGGTCGGAACGCGCCTGGGCTTCGAGGATCTGGCCTGGCAGGACTGGCCGGCCACGGCGATCAATCCGGCCTTCATCACCGACGGCCAGGGCGCGCGAATCACGCCGACCGGTCCGGCTTCGGCGGTGATCGCCGATCAGGCCCAGAAGACCGTCAAGGCGGCCGCCCAGGTGGTGTCGGGCGGCAGCGGGCCGATGCAGCAGCTCTACGGCTCGATCGTGCGCGAGCCGATCCTGGCCAACGAGCCGATCATCAACGCCAAGCTCGTGCGCGGCGGCGAGGGCGGTTACATGGCCGTGGTCCTGAAGCCGGGCATGCGCGCCGTGGCCGTTCAGGTGAACGTCAACACCGCCGCCGGCGGCTTCATCCTGCCGGGCGACCACGTCGACGTGCTGCAGAGCCGCTCGGTCGACGCCAGCGCCAACGGCGGTCATGCGAGCTTCGCCGCCCAGACCCTGCTGCGCAACGTTCGCGTGCTCGCCATCGACCAGACCAGCCAGGCGCCGAAGAACGGCGCCCAGTCCCAGGTGGGTTCGACGGCCACGATCGAGGTCGCCGCGGCCGACACCGAGGTCGTCGCCCGCGCCAAGGCGGCGGGCGAGGTGATCCTCGCGCTCAGGGCCTATTCCGATGCAGGCGGCCCCTCCGGCCGCACCGACGGTGATTCGGGCGACGCCGGTCAGGTGCGCATCTTCCGCAGCGGCCAAGCGCCCGAAGTGATGGTCCTCCAATGAAGCCTCGTCACCGTCTTCTCGCGCTCGCGGCGCTGCTGATCGCCTCGCTGAGCCAGGCGGCCGTCCCGGCGCTGGCGCAGATGCAGCCGCCCATGGGCCCCGTCGCCGGCCCCATGCCGGTCAATCTCGCGGGCGTCGGCGGCGCCGCGCAGAACCTGACCATCCCGCGCGGCAAGTCGGCGATCGTGGACCTGCCGGTCGACGCCCGCGACGTGCTGGTGACCAATCCGCAGGTCGCCGACGCGGTGCTGCGCTCGCCGCGGCGCATCTATGTGATGGGCCTGGCCCCCGGCGTGACCGACGCGGCCTTCTTCGACGCCGCCGGCCGCCGCATCCTGGCGCTCAACATCCGGGTGGACCAGGATTTCAGCGCCGTCGCCCAGACCATCAACCAGCTGATCCCCGACGCCCATGTCCGGGTCGCGCCGGTCAACACCAGCCTGGTGCTGACCGGCGACGTGCGCGACCTCGCCGAAGCCGACAGGGCGGTCCAGATCGCCCAGCAGTTTACGTCCAATCCGGCGCAAGTGCTGAACATGATGACCATCGACGGCAAGGAGCAGGTGATGCTCAAGGTGCGCATCGTCGAGATGCAGCGCACCGTCATCAAGCAGCTGGGCTTCAACCTCAGCGCCCTGATCGGTCAGGCGGGCAGCCCGCAGTTCCTGCTCGGCACCGCCGCCAGCTTCGCGGTCAACGGCGCCATCCTCGGCGGCCTGAACGCCGGCTACCAGCTCGACACCACCCAGCAGCCGCAGATCAAGGCCTGGGACCCACTCACCAAAGCCTTCGACCTGCCCCAGGTCTGCAGCGGCTGCAACAACGGCGGCCAGGGGACGATCGCCACCACCCAGACCACCTCCGGCAGCACCGGCGTCAACAAGGCCAACACCACCATCGAAGCCTTCGAGCAGGTGGGCCTGGTGCGCACCCTGGCCGAGCCCAACCTGACCGCCATCTCCGGCGAATCGGCCAAGTTCCTGGCCGGCGGCGAATTTCCGGTGCCGAGCGGCATCAGCTCCAACGGCCAGGTCAGCGTCGACTTCAAGACGTTCGGGGTCGGGCTGGGCTTCACACCGGTGGTGCTCTCGGCCGGCCGCATCTCGCTGAAGATCTCCACCGAGGTCTCCGAGCTGACCAACCAGGGCTCGTTCACCCTGGCCACCGGGTCCGGCTCCGGCGGGTCCACCACCGGCAGCGCCGCGCTGACCATACCGGGCCTGAACGTCCGCCGGGCCGAGACCACCGTCGAGCTGCCGTCGGGCGGATCGATGATGATCGCCGGTCTGCTCAACGAGGAGACCAAGCAGGATATCGCCTCGCTGCCGGGGATGATGAACCTGCCGGTGCTTGGCGCGCTGTTCAATTCCCGCGACTACCAGGAAGGCGAGACTGAATTGGTGGTCATCGTCACTCCGTACCTGGTCACGCCCACCAGCCCGGCCAACCTGCAGACCCCGGCCGACGGCTTCGTGGTCGCCAACGACGCCCAGACCACCCTGCTCGGGCGCCTGAACAAGGTCTACAAGGCGCCGCCCGCCGCCGTCGCCGGCAGGACCTATCAGGGACCGGTCGGCTATGTCATCGAATAGGGGCTTATCCATGGTCCGCAACCTAATCGTCATCGGCTTGGCCGCCCTGGCCTGCGCCTGCGCGTCGCTGGACGATTCGAAAAGGATCGCCAAGGCCGATCCGCCGATCACGCCGACGGAGCAGTTCTCCATCACCGTGACCTCGGCGCCGGACCAGATCCTGCTGGCGCCGCACCAGAACGGCCTGTCCGACGCCCAGTCGGACGCCCTGGCCGCCCTGGTCGGCCGCTGGCGCGACGCCGGCGCGGAGTCGATCACCGTGCTGGCGCCGTCCGCCGGCGATGGTCAGGTCTACCATTCGACCCAGGCGATCGAGGCGGCGCTCGAGGAGCTGGGCGTCGACCCCGGCCGCATCAAGCTCGGCGGCTACGACGCCGGTCCGCGCGCCGGCGCGCCGATCGCGGTGGGGTTCAAGAGCTACAAGGCCGAAGGGCCGGAATGCGGCCGTGAGTGGAAGAGCTTCACCGCCAGCCACGACAACAACCCCAACAGCAATTTCGGTTGCGCCACCACCGCCAATATCGCGGCCATGATCGCCGACCCGGCCGACCTTCTGGCCCCGCGGCAGGCGAGTCCGGCCGACGCCGGCCGCCGCGAGACCGTCATGACCAAGTACCGCCAGGGCGCGACGACCTCCACGGCCAAGGATCCGCAGGCCAATGGCGCGGTGTCCGATGCGGTGCAGCAGTAGGACAAGCCGGTGATCAACCCGCAATCCACGCCTGACGGTTCAACCAGCGGCTTCGGCGCCGACGACGAATTCGCGGCCGGCGCCGACCCCTGGCGGCCCTCGGCCACCGCCGGCGAGCGGCTGGAGGACGACGATCCCTTCCTGACCCCGCAACAGCCGATCGAGGCTTTCGACGCCGCCGACAGCGACAGCATGGCGCCGGCCGCGCCGATCAATCCGGTCGGCGACCTGATCGCCGGCGCCGAGGCGGTGCTCGGCGAGGCCAGCGTGCCGCGCATCGGCATCCATATCTTCTGGGAACGGACCGACACCGCCGAGGTGGCCGAGAAGTGCGCCGCCGACCGGCGCATGAGCCGGGCCTCCACCGAGGTGAAATCCGGCGGCCTGGCCGCGGCGGTCGCCCAGTATCAGAACCAGCCGACCCCGCCGCTGATCATCGTCGAGAGCCTCGACGACGGCCCGGCCCTGCTGGCCCAGCTCGACCGGCTGGCCCAGGTCTGCGACGCCGGCGCCAAGGTCGTGGTCATCGGCTCGCACAACGACATCGCCCTCTATCGCGAACTGATGCGGCGCGGGGTCAGCGAATACCTGGTGCCGCCGCTGCAGCCGCTGCAGCTGATCGGCGCGATCACCACCCTCTACGCCGATCCGGCCTCGCCCTTCGTCGGCCGCCAGATCGCCTTCGTCGGCGCGCGCGGCGGCGTCGGCTCGTCGACCGTGGCGCACAACCTCGCCTATCTGCTCAGCGAGACCATGCAGACCAACACGGTGATCGTCGACCTTGACCTGCCGTTCGGCACCGCCGGCCTCGATTTCAACCAGGATCCGCTGCAGGGGGTGGCCGACGCCCTCAGCCAGCCGGACCGGCTCGACCCGGTGTTGCTGGACCGGATGATGGCCCGCTGCAGCGACCGGCTCAGCCTGTTCGCCGCGCCGGCGACGCTCGACGTCGACTACGACATCGCCGCCGAGGCCTTCGAGGAGGTGACCAGCAAGATCCGCGCGACCGCCCCCTATGTGGTGCTGGATCTGCCGCACCTGTGGTCGGGATGGATGCGCCGCACCCTGCTGGGCGCCGACGACGTGGTGATCACCGCCGCGCCCGACCTCGCCTCCCTGCGCAACGCCAAGAACATCGTCGACCTGGTCCGCCAGGCGCGGCCGAACGATTCGCCGCCGATGCTGGTGCTGAACATGGTCGGCTCGCCGGGCCGGCCGGAGATTCCGACCAAGGATTTCGGCGAGGCGCTGGGACTGGAGACGGGAATCATCCTGCCGTTCGACGCCAAGCTGTTCGGCCAGGCCGCCAACAACGGCCAGATGATCGAAGAGATCGGCCCCAAGTCCAAGGCCGCCGAGGCCTTCCAGCGGCTCGCGCTGTCGATCACGCGCCGCGATCCGCCGCCCGCGCCGAAGAAGTCGACGCTCGCCGGCCTGTTCAAGCGCAAATAGGCCGCCAGCGTGTTCGGTAAACGTCCAGCGGACGGCGAGGCGCCCAAACCGGTCCAGGCGCCGCCACCCACCGCGACGGCCGGCCCGCCGATCGCCACGCGGCCGCAGCGGGTCGAGCCGGCGACCGCCAAGCAGGCCCTGGCGCCCGCCAAGGCCGCGCCCGCCGCGGCCAGGTCCGCGCCCTCCGCCACCGATCGCCTCGCCGGGGCCCACGCCTCGCAAAAGGCCGCCGCCGCCGGCGGGCCGAAGCTCACCTCGGCCTTCGAGCAGCTCAGGGCCGCCCAGGGCGCGCCGACCGCCCAGATCGTCCGTGAGCAGAGCGACTACTACCACGCCACCAAGACCACCATCTTCAACGCCCTGATCAACACCATCGACCTGGCGCAGCTCGCCCAGCTGGATGTGAAGACCGCCGGCGAGGAGATTCGCGACATCGTCGCCGAACTGGTGGCGATCAAGAACGTCTCGATGTCGGTGGCCGAGCAGGAGCACCTGGTCCAGGACATCATCAACGACGTCCTCGGCTATGGCCCGCTGGAGCCGTTGCTGGCCCGCGACGACATCGCCGACATCATGGTCAACGGCGCCGGCCGGGTGTTCATCGAAGTTTCGGGCAAGGTGCAGCTGACCAACGTCCGCTTCCGCGACAACGCCCAGCTGATGAACATCTGCCAGCGCATCGTCAGCCAGGTCGGCCGCCGGGTCGACGAAAGCTCGCCGATCTGCGACGCGCGCCTGCCGGACGGCAGCCGGGTCAACGTCATCGCGCCGCCGCTGGCGCTGGACGGCCCGACCCTGACCATCCGGAAGTTCAAGAAAGACAAGCTGACCATGCGCAACCTGGTCGAATACGCTTCGATCAGCCCGGAAGGGGCGCGCGTGCTTGGCGTGATCGGCGCATCGCGATGCAATGTGCTGATCTCCGGCGGCACCGGCTCGGGCAAGACCACGCTGCTCAATACCCTGACCGCCTTCATCGACCCGACCGAGCGGGTCATCACCTGCGAAGACGCCGCCGAACTGCAGCTGCAGCAGCCGCACGTGGTCCGGCTGGAGACCCGGCCGCCGAACCTGGAAGGCACCGGCCAGATCAGCATGCGCGACCTGGTCAAGAACTGCCTGCGGATGCGTCCGGAGCGGATCATCGTCGGCGAAGTCCGCGGGCCCGAGGCGTTCGACCTGTTGCAGGCGATGAACACCGGTCACGACGGCTCCATGGGCACCCTGCACGCCAACAGCCCGCGCGAGGCGATCAGCCGGATCGAATCGATGATCACCATGGGCGGCTATGGGCTGCCCTCGAAGACCATCCGCGAGATGATCGTCGGTTCGGTGGACGTGATCATCCAGGCCGCCCGCCTGCGCGACGGCTCGCGGCGCATCACCCACGTCACCGAAGTCGTCGGCCTCGAGGGCGAGGTCATCATTACGCAAGACTTGTTCGTCTACGAGATTACCGGTGAGGACGATAATGGCGGCGTCATGGGCCGGCACCGTTCGACCGGCATCGCGCGTCCAAGGTTCTGGGACCGGGCGCGCTATTACGGCCTGGAACGTGAATTGGCCGAGGCTCTGGACGCGGCGGAATAGGCGGCCGTGATCCCATGATCTACCTGGTTGCGATCCTTGGCTTCATCACCATCGCCGGCCTGGGCTATGTCCTGGCCGGCGCCGGCGGCGCCGATCCGCGCGTGGCCAAGCGCGCCAAGCAGATCGCCGCCCCGCGCACGCCGGAAAGAAACAGCCGCTCCCGGATGGCCGCGCAGGACGCCGGCAACCGCCGCAAGCAGCTGCTGCAGACCCTGAAGGAACAGGAACGGCTGCAGCGCAAGGCCTCGGTCTCGCTGGTCGCCCAGCTGCAGCAGGCCGGCCTGAACGTGACGGTCACCCAGTTCTGGATCGCCAGCGGCGTCCTCGGCACGCTGGTGCTGCTCTCCAGCTTGGTCTTGCGGGCGCCGATCTGGGCGGCCTTTCCGCTCGGCCTGGCCGCGGCGTTCGGCCTGCCGCGCTGGACCATCAAGTTCCTTGCCGGCCGGCGGACCAAGAAGTTCACCGGCAACTTCTCCGACGCCATCGACATCATCGTGCGCGGCATCAAGTCCGGCCTGCCGGTGCATGAATGCCTGCGCGTCATCGCCCGCGAGAGCCCGGCGCCGCTGGGCCCCGAGTTCCAGCGCCTGGTCGAGAACATCTCCATGGGCATGGGCGTCGATCAGGGCCTTGAGAAGATGTACGAGCGCATGCCGACGCCGGAGCTGCGCTTCTTCACCATCGTGCTGGCCATCCAGGCCAAGACCGGCGGCAACCTCGCCGAGGCCCTCTCCAACCTTTCCGCCGTGCTGCGGGCGCGCAAGCTGATGCGCGAGAAGATCAAGGCCCTGTCCTCGGAGGCCACCGCCTCGGCCTTCATCATCGGATCGCTGCCGATCTGCGTCAGCCTGCTGATCACCCTGACGACGCCGACCTACATGGCGATCATGTACACCGACTCGCGCGGCAAGCTGATGCTGCTGGCCGGTGCGGTGGTCGAGCTGTTCGGCATCTGGATCATGCGCCGCATGATCAATTTCAAGTTCTAGAGGGGCGGGCGATGGATTTCTCGTCGGTTTCCGGCTTCCTGGTCGACCCGAACAATCTCCTGGTCGGGTTTGTCGCGATCATCTCGTTCGCCACCTTCGTCACCCTGGCCTCGCCGCTGATGACGCGCTCGACGCTGGAAAGCCGGCTGAACTCGGTGGCCAACCGGCGCGAGGAACTGCGCCGCCGCTCTCGCGAGGCCCTGGCCGCGGACAAGAGCCACAGCGGCAGCCTGCGCCACGTCGACGAAGGCACGGTCAAGACCATCGTCGACCGGCTGCAGCTGTCGCGGCTGCTTGAGGATCCCAAGGTGGCCGACAAGCTGGCCCAGGCCGGTTATCGCGGCCCGCGGCCAATCAGCACCTTCTACTTCTTTCGCCTGATCACGCCGTTCGCGTTCGCCGCCATCCTGGCCTTCTACCTCTACGTGATCGACAGCTTCCATCTGCCGGTCATGTCGCGGCTGTGCATCTGCGTTGTCGGGCTCACGGCCGGCTACTACGCGCCCAACCTGTATATCTCCAACGTCGCCGACAAGCGGCGCGCCTCGATCGTCGCCGGCTTCCCCGACGCGCTCGACCTGCTGCTGATCTGCGTCGAGTCGGGCATGTCGATCGAAGCGGCGCTGCAGAAGGTCAGCCAGGAGGTCGGCGCGGCCTCGATCGAACTGGCCGAGGAGCTGTCGCTGCTGGTCGCCGAGCTGTCCTACCTGCCCGACCGCCGCATGGCCTATGAGGGCCTGGCCAAGCGGACCAACCATCCCGGGGTCAAGTCGGTGGCCATGGCCATGACCCAGGCCGAACGCTACGGCACCCCGCTCGGCACCGCCCTGCGCGTGATGGCCAAGGAAAACCGCGAACTGCGCCTGGCCGCCGCCGAGAAGAAGGCCGCCGCCCTGCCGGCCAAGCTCACCGTGCCGATGATCGTCTTCTTCCTGCCGGTGCTGTTCATCGTCGTGCTCGGCCCATCGATCATCCGGGTCCAGGATGTGATGGCCCACAAGGGCTAAGGGAGTCTTCATGGCCGATGTCCTGCGACGGCCGCTCGGTCAGAGTTCCAGCGCCGCCCCAGCCGCGCCGTCGCGGACTTTCGTGGGCCTGATCGCGGCGGTGGCGATCGGCGCGGCCCTCTATGGCTGGCTGGTCTATGTCTCCACCTTTGTCCGGCCTGGGGCCATCGGGATCAATTTCAACAGCGTCGGCACCGATTGGATGGTGTTCCACGGCGCCGCGCGCAGCTTCCTGGGCGGCCATCTGGCGATTCTGTTCGACGGCGACCGCTTCACCAGCTTTCTGAACCAGAGCTATGCCAAGCAGCTGACGATGAAACTGCCCTTCCGTCCCTGGGTCTATCCGCCCAGCTATCTGCTGCTGGTCCTGCCCTTTGGCCTTCTCGAATTCATGGTCTCCTATGTGGTGTTCCAGCTGGCCACCGCGGCAGCCCTCGGCGCGTCGGTGGTGGCCAGCGCAGGCAGGGACCGGGCCACGGCTTTTGTGATCGCCGGGGCCGCTCTGCTCAGCCCTGCCGCCGCCTTCAACGCCGCCTCGGGCCAGAACGCCTTCCTGATCGCCGCCCTGCTGATCGCTGGAGTCAGACTGATGCGGGATCGTCCGATGCTGGCCGGCGTGGTGCTTGGCCTGCTGTCGATCAAGCCGCAACTGGCGATCATGGCGCCCATAGCGCTGATCGCGGCGCGCCAGTGGCGGACGCTGTTCGCCGCCGCCGCTACCGCGTTCGCCCTGACGGCCGCCAGCGCCCTGGTGATCGGGCCGGAGCCGTGGATCATCTGGCTGCAGCAGACCCTGGCCAACCTAGTCGCGCCCGGCGCCAAATGGACCGAATACGGCCGGATGTGGGGCGACTCGGTCTGGACCTGCGCGGTCCTGCTCGGCGCCCCGCCCATGCTCGCCTCGATCCTGCAGCTGGCCGCCACGCTCTTTTCGACCGTCGCAGTGGCCGTCGCCTTCCACCGCCCCTTCAGCCAGCCGGTCAGGATCGCGGTCCTGCTGGCGGCGACCTGCCTCGCCGCACCTTATTGGAGTCCCTACGACGCCGTCCTGCTGGCGCTCGCCGGTCTTTACTGGCTGTCCGATCGATGGCGCGGCGAACGGGCGGTCTGGCCCTGGATCGTCGCACTGGCGCTGTGGCTGGCGCCCTTGCTGAGCCCGCCGCTGATCATGCCCACGGGCCGGCTGATCCCCGTCCTGATCGCCGGCTTCATCGCGGCGGCGGTCTGGGGAACCCGGCCAGCCGCCGAACCCTTGTCGGGTAAATCGATCGCCCAGCCAGCCTAGCCGCCGGCGGCCTTCAGCGAATCCCAGGTGCGCTGGGGGGCCGGCGCGGGCGCGGCCGCCACGGTCTTGGACGACACCGCCTGCAGGTAGGCGAGGTCGGCGTCGGCCTGATCGGGCGGCAGGTCGCGCCTGAGCAGGGTCTCGGCCTCGCCGAGCTTGCCCTGCAGGCCGAGCACCAGCGTCAGGTCCTGGCGCACCGTCAGGTTCGCTCCCGGCTGGGCGGCGGCGCGGCGCAGCAGGGCCTCGGCGGACGCTGCGTCGCCCTGCTGGGCCAGCTGCATCGCCATGTTGGTCAGCACGGCCGGATTGTCCGGCGACAGCGCCAGCGCTTGGCGCCAGGCGACCTGGGCGTCGTCGAGGCGACGCACCTGGGCGTAGGCGATGCCGAGCAGCGACAGCGGCCGCCAATCCTTCGGCGCCAGGGCCTGGGCCTTGGCCAGCGGGTCGATGGCGTAGAAGCCCTGGTCCTCGGCGATGTAGTCGCGCGCGGTTTCCATCAGCGCGTCCATGTTGTTGGGGTCGATCACCAGGGCGTGGCTGGCCGACTGGACGGCCGAGTCGAACTGGCCGAGGTCGCGAAGGGCCGAGGCCAGCTGCACCGCGGCGACGATATCGGTCGGATCGATCTGCGCTTCCCGGCCCCAGAAGGCGGCGCGGGCCAGCGGCTCGAGCCGGGCGGCGTCGGCCCTGGCCTGTGGACCCGCCTTTTGCGGCCGCGTCGCGGCGGCGGGAGCGGAGGCGGGGGCCGGCGTGGACGCTGGCGCGGCCACCGGGATCATCTGCTGGACGCCGGCGCGGCCGGCGGCGGGCGCCATCAGGACGGCGACCAGGGCCGTGGCGGCCAGCGAACTGGTGCGAGACGGGGCGCGGGGCATGAGCATCGAAGCTCCTGATGACGGCGGGCGAGGGCGAGGCGAAGCAGCCTGGCGCCCAGCATCGACGCCGGCCGTCAACGAAGCGTTAAGCTTGACGAAGTCTTACCGGCGGGGCCGCCGCCAGGTCGGACTCAGCCCTTGGCCGCCGACGAAGACGCGGCCGAAGCGGCGGCGGGGGCGCCCGAAGCGGCCGGAGCGCCAGACGCCGCTGGGGCGCCGGATGCGGCGGGCGCACCGGAGGCCGCCGGCGCCGCCGCCTTCGGATTCGGCGCCGGAATCGGCAGGGTCGAGCCCAGGGTGTGCAGATAGGCGATGACGTTGATTCGGTCCTGGCGCTGCTTCAGCCCGACGAAGGTCATCTTGGTGCCGCTGAGATAGTTCTGCGGTCCGGTGATGAAGTCGTTGATGTGGGCGTAGTCCCACACCGGATGGCTCTGCCCGAAGGCCTTCATCGCATCGGAATAGGCGAAGCCCGGATGGGTGCCCGGCTGCCGGCCCAGCACGCCCCACAGGTTCGGGCCGGTCATGTTCGGGCCGCCCTGGTCGAGATTGTGGCAGGACTGGCACTTGGTGGCGACCTGCTTGCCGGCGTTGACGTCGGCCTTGGGCAGTTCCGTGCCCCAGTCGATCGGCAGCTCCGGCGCCGGCGCGCCGCCGCCCGCGGACTCGGCGATGGTGATCGCGTAACCCGCCTTCGCCGGCGGATGGTATTCGAAGATGATGCTGGCCAGCTGGCCGAGGCCGAATATGGCCAGACCGGTCGCCAGCACCGCGCCGGCGATCTTGTTAAAGCCCAACTCGTCGCTCATCCCGCTCGTCAGCCCTCTAAGCGTGCGTCCATCGGCAAGGCGGCGTCGTAAGCCTCGGCCCGGCCATCCTTGCGCTCGCGTCTCTGACACGCTACCGGCCGGCACGCAACCGGCCAAATGGGGCCAGGCGGCGCCCCGTTCCGCTTAAGGATCGCATGCATCCGATCGTGCTTATTCCCGCCCGCATGGCGGCGTCGCGCCTGCCCGGCAAGCCGCTGGCCGACATCGGCGGCCTGCCGCTGATCGTCCGGGTGCTGAGGCAGGCCGAGGCGGCCGCCGTCGGTCCGGTCGCGGTGGCCGCCGGCGACGCCGAGATCGTCGCCGCGGTCGAGGCCGCCGGCGGCCGGGCGGTGCTGACCGACCCCGGCCTGCCCTCGGGCTCCGACCGCATACTGGCCGCGCTGGCCGTACTCGACCCCGAACGCCGGCACGATGCGGTGATCAACCTGCAAGGCGACATCCCTTTCCTCGATCCGGCCCTGGTGGCGTCCTGCGCACGCTTGCTGGACCAGGAGCCGGCCTGCGACATCGCCACTCTGATCGCACCGGAAGGCTCGCCGGCCGAGCGCGCCGATCCCGACTGCCCGAAGGCGGTCGTGGCGCTGGCGCCGGGCGCCAAGGCGGGGCGGGCGCTCTATTTCACCCGTTCCACCCTCTATGGCGACGGGCCGGTGTGGCGGCACATCGGCATCTACGGCTATCGGCGCGAAGCGCTGGACCGGTTCGCCGCCGCGCCGCCGTCGCCGCTGGAGCGCCGCGAAAAGCTTGAGCAGCTGCGCGCGCTCGAACTCGGTCTTTGCATCTGGGCGGCGGTGGCCGAGGCCATGCCGATCGAGGTCAACACCCAGGCCGAGCTGGCCATCGCACGCGCCCATGCGGAGCAGAACAGATGAGCGAGGGTTTTCCGCCTGATGGGCCGAAGATCGCCTTCCAGGGCGAGATGGGGGCCAACAGCCACGAGGCCAGCCGGGACTATTATCCCGACTACGAACCGATGGCCTGCGCCACCTTCGAAGACGCTTTCGAGGCGATCAAGACCGGCGCCGCGACGCTGGGCATGATCCCCGTGGAAAACTCCATCGCCGGCCGCGTCGCCGACGTGCACCACCTTTTGCCGGAGTCCGGCCTTCGCATCATCGGCGAGCGGTTCAAGCCGATCCGCTTTCACCTGATGGCCAATCCCGGGGTGGCTCTCGAGCAGGTCCGCACGGTCGCCTCCATGGCCATCGCGCTCGGCCAGTGCCGCAAGACCCTGCGCCGGCTCGGCGTCGCCACCGAGGCGGTCGGCGACACCGCCGGCGCCGCCAAGGCCCTGGCCGAGCATCCCGATCCCACCCGCGGCGCCATTTCGCCGGAACTGGCGGCGGAAATCTACGGCCTGACCATCCTGATGCGCGACGTCGAGGACGAACGGCACAACACCACCCGTTTCCTGGTCATGACCGCCGACCGCGATCCGCCGCCGCCGCCGGCCGGGACGCCCTGCGTGACCAGCTTCATCTTCCGCGTCCGCAACCTGCCGGCGGCGCTCTACAAGGCGCTGGGCGGCTTCGCCACCAACGGCGTCAACATGACCAAGCTGGAAAGCTACATGGAGAACGGCGCCTTCACCGCGACCTTCTTCTATGCCGAGGTCGACGGCCGGCCCGAGGACGCGCCCCTGGCCCGCGCCTTCGAGGAACTCAGCTTTTTCTCCGAGCGGTTCGAGATCCTCGGGGTCTATCCGGCGGATCCCTACCGGAAGACCGCCGGGCGATAGGCCGCGCCCGGACGGTCGTAGCGGCGGCTGGCCAGCCGCTCGCGCATCCGCCGGCCGATCGCGGCGGCGCTGAGGTTGACGTTCACCCATTCGGCCGCGCGCTGGCCCACGTGGGCCGCTTCCGCGCGGCGGCTCGCGACATGGTCCATCAGGGCGGCGGCGGCGGCCACGTCGGGCTCGGCCCAGATCGAGCCGGCCTCGAAGTCCTGGTCGCCGACCTCGAGCGCCGTCAGCCGGTAGGGGACCAGATAGGCGGTCTGGTCGGTCATGAAGTCCATGTTGCCCGACCAGGCGGTGGCGATGACCGGTTTGCCGTAGGCCATGGCCTCGGCCATGGTGCGGCCGAATCCCTCGGCCCGATGCAGCGAAACATAGGCGTCGCAAGCCGCCATGAGCGCCAGCAGGCGCTCGCCGCTCCAGCGCTCGGCGACGATCACGATGTCCGGCCTGCCGGCGGCCTGGACGGTCAGATCCGCGAGCTCGGCCGGCGACAGCATCTTGCCCTTCAGAACCAACATCATCCCGCCCGAAGGCCGGGGAAAGGCCATGCGGTAGGCGGCGATCACGGCCGCCGGGTTCTTCCGCCGCACGTTGCTGTAGGCGTCGAAGACGAACAGGAAGACGAAGGCGTCCGTGGGCAGGCCCAGCGCGGCGCGCCCGAGGCTGGGCGCCGGCGGCGCGATCACATGCGGCACGACCACCACCGGAACCGGTGCGGTCCTGGCGATGGCCGCCGCAGCGTGGGCGCTGGGCGTCCAGATCTCGTCATAGGCGGGATAGAGCGGCAGCCAGCTGGACGGCACGCCGTTCTGCGTCTCCCAGGCCCACAGGCCGATGGTGAAGGCGCGCGTGTCGTTCGCGAGCCCGAGTTCGGCGATCGCCGGTTCGCCGAGGATGGCCACGTCGCCGGGGTTCATGTGGACGATGTTGACCGGCCACATCCAGCGGCCGGCGGCGGCGGGGTCGGCCGGCGGCGGGACCGGGACCGGCTGCGGGTGCGGGTCCGGCCAGGGCAGGTGCACGACGTCGAAGTCCACGCCGGCCGCGGCCAGCGCCTCGGCCGTGCCGCGGGAGGATGAACCGATGCCGGTGGTCGAACTGAAATGCCCGAACAGCCGGACCTGGACCCCCAGGCCGGGCGGCTCGCCGACCGGAGGCTGGGCGCGGGCGCGCATGGGCAGGCGCTGGGCCAGTTCATCGACCACCGCGTCATGGCGCTCGTCCGCGAAGGCGCTGGCGGGCTGGACCGGATCGCCGCCGGTCCGCACGATCAGGCGGCTGAGCTCGACCAGCGCAACGCGGACCTGGTCAAGGAAGGCGCGGACCAGCGGATCGTCTTCGCCGCCGCCGACCGGCTCCGGCGGCATGGACGACTTCAGCGCCATCAGCGAGCTCGCGAGCGGGACGTCGTCGACGAAGCCCAGCCGCCGCTCTTCCGGGCGCCAGTCGATCCACCGCCGCGCCAGGCAGGCATAGGCGCCGGCGGCCTTCAGCGCCTCGTACTGCACCTCGAGCCGTTGCGGGTCGTGCAGGTCGGCCTCGTCCCACCGACAGATCAGCGCGCCCTGGGCGAGATCGCGGCCGAGGTTGCGCCGGCCGGCCAGATCGAGGCCCGGTTCCACCCGCACCAGGCGGATGTCTTCGCGGTCCAGCGCGCGAAGATAGTCCATAAGCGCCGCGTCCGGCGTCGGAGCGACGATGACCAGTTCCCGCCGCGGGTAGGTCTGGCGGAGCCAGGCCTCGATGGCGAGCCGGGCCTCGGCAAGCGCCCCGGAGCCGGTCATCAGGCAGGAGATCAGCGGCTTTTCACCGCCGTGGTCGAAGCCGGCGCGAGGCGCGTCCGGGCGGTTGATCGCCACCGCAATCTCGGCGGGCAGGCTGGCGTTCAAGCCCGGGATGGACACCGGATCGCGCCGCCGCTCAAGCCGCGGCCTCGTTCGCCGGCGCCGCGAAGACGGCGTCGCGGCGCTCCGGCCCCAGGATCGTCACCACGGCGATGATCACCGCCGCGGCCGCCGCCACGATGGCCATGGCCAGGCCGTAGCTGTTGTGGTGGGCCTCGGCGATGCGCGCCTGCCAGACGGCGTTGCCCGAGGCCAGCAGGTTGCCGACCTGGTAGGCGTAGCCGGGGAAGGCGCCGCGGGCGTCGGCCGGCGCCAGCTCGTTCAGGTGCACCGGGATGATGCCCCAGGCGCCCTGGACCATGAACTGCATGGCGAAGGCGCCGAGGCCCAGCAGCACGATGGCGTGCGAGAAGGCCCAGAGCGGGATGACCGCCAGCGAGGCCAGCGAGGCGACGACGATGCCCCAGCGCCGTCCCAGCCGCTCCGACCAGGCCCCGAACAGCAGCCCGCCGCCGATGGCGCCGACGTTGCCGAGCGCGGTCAAAAGGCCGGTGACGTGGGTGTCGAAGCCCAGCCCCTTCTGCATGAAGGTCGGGTAGAGGTCCTGGGTGCCGTGGCTGAAGAAGTTGAAGGCGGTCATCAGGGCCACGACGTACAGCGCCATCTTCCAGTGGCCGCGGAAGAACCAGAGGCCGCACAGGGCCAGCGGCGCGTCGATGGCGTAGACCCAGGTCAGGATCGGAACCTTCAGCATCGGCCCGACCACCGGCGGTCCGACGGCGATGGCCAGGGCGACGGCGCCGAGCCCGAACAGGAACAGCGGACTGCGCCCATGCGCCCGGCCGTGCTCGATCTGGAAGGCCGGCGATTCGTGAACGGAAAGCTGGATGAACACCGCCAGCACCGCCGGAATGGCGCCGACCATGAACATGCCGCGCCAGCCGATGTGGTCGAACAGGAAGAAGAATACCGCCGAGGCCAGCAGGTAGCCGGCGGCATAGCCCTCCTGCAGCATGCCGGAGATGATGCCGCGCGCCTTGGGCGGAATGGATTCCAGCGCCAGCGAGGCGCCGACGCCCCAGACCCCGCCCATGGCGAAGCCGAACAGGGCGCGCAGCAACAGCAGCACCGCCAGGCTCGGGGCGAAGGCCGAGGCCAGCTCCAGCACCGAATACATCACCACATTGGTCATCAGGATCGGCCGGCGGCCGAACCGGTCGGCCATCATGCCGAACACCAAGGCCCCGAACGGCCGCGCCGCCAGGGTCAGGGTCGAGGCCGCAACCACCGCCGCCAGGTCGGCGTGGAAGTCGGCGGCGATGGCCTTGAACATGAAGACCATCAGGAAGAAGTCGAAGGCGTCCAGGGTCCAGCCCAGGAAGCTGGCGGCCACCGCGCTCCACTGACGCCGGTCCAGACCGCGCAGCTCCGACAAGGTCGTCATGAACTCATTCCCCAGCTTTCCATTCCGCCCCCGTCATCGCCCGACTTGTTCGGGCGACCCATGATCACTGTCTTCGATCAGTGCCTATGAGGCCCCCGCATTCCGCCGCTGCGCGGCTCCAGCGGGGGATGACGGCTAAAGTATCCGGAAACCTCTATTCCTCTTCCGCCCAGGCCTTGATCAGCTGGAAGGCGATGGCCATGCCGCCGGGCGCGCGCGCGTCGTTCAGTTCGCCGGCGATCAGCGCCCGGGTCTCGTCGCGGGTGAACCAGCGCACCTCCTCGATCTCGATCTGGTCGGCGACGGCTTCGTCGGTCTCGACCTCGCAGATCAGCCCGATCATCAGCGACGACGGATAGGGCCAGGGCTGGGTCGAATGATAGCGCACCCGGGTGGTGACCAGCCCGGCCTCCTCGAACACCTCGCGGGCGCAGGCCTCCTCGATGCTTTCGCCGGGCTCCAGGAAACCGGCCAGGGCCGAATACATACCCTTGGGCCAGACCGCCTGGCGGCCGAGCAGGCAGCGCTCGCCGAACGTCGGCAGCATGATCACCACCGGGTCGGTGCGCGGGAAATGCTCGGTGCGGCAGCTTTCGCAGACCCGCTTCCAGCCGCCGTCGATGGCCAGGGTCGGCTCGCCGCAGGCCGGGCAGAAGCCGTGGCGGCGGCGCCATTCGAACAGGCTCTTGGCGGTGGCCAGTATGGCCGCGTCGCCGGCCGGCAGCCGCAGCGCCGTCGCCCGCAGATCCTCGAACCGCCCGAAGCCGGCGAGGGGGCCTTCAGCCGGATCGAGCGCGCTCTCCAGGTCGATGGCGAAAACCGCGGTTTCCTTCCACAGGCCCAGGAACAGCAGCCGCTGGTCGCCGCCGGCCACCTCGCGGGCCAGGGCCATGGGCAGGTAGGCGATGCGCAGCGCCTTGTCCGGTCCGGGCGCGTCCTCGATCAGCGGCTTGCCGTTCCACAGCGCCACCGCCAGCGTATCCGGGTCCTTCAGCTGGGCGTCGATCCAGTCCGGATCGCTCCGCTTGTAGCTGACCCGGTCCAGCGGGTTGCCGGCGAAGGTGTTGGTGAAGGCGTTCAGGGGCATGCATGGCTCTTAACCCGCCGAACGCGGTTCGTCAGCTTCGGCGTTGCGATAGGGGCGCGGCCCTTGCGTCCGTCGCCGCGGCCCGCGATATTGGGGGCGGAGGCTGGCGGCGGGCGGAGTCCTCGCCAACCTGGTCAGGTCCGGAAGGAAGCAGCCACAACGAGTTTCGCTCCGGGTCGCCGTTCAGCCTCCACCCTCTTCTCCGCCGGGATTTGAATGGACGATCAGCCGCCTTCCGACATGGTCGAAGCGCCGGAGCCGGACGAGGCGACGGTCGACATGTTCGGCGGCGCGCCGGCCGCCCCCGCCGGGCCGGGCGGCGGCTATCAGGTCCTGGCGCGCAAATACCGGCCGCGGACCTTCCATGACCTGATCGGCCAGGAAGGCATGGTCCGCACCCTGACCAACGCCTTCGCCTCAGGCCGCATCGCCCACGCCTTCATGCTCACCGGCGTGCGCGGGGTCGGCAAGACCACCACCGCGCGGCTGCTGGCGCGGGCGCTCAACTACAAGGCCGAGGGGATCGACCAGCCGACGCTCGACCTGGCCGTCGAGGGCGCCCACTGCCGGGCCATCATCGAGGGCCGGCACATGGACGTGCTGGAGCTGGACGCCGCCAGCCGCTCCAAGGTCGACGAGATGCGCGAGTTGATCGACGGGGTGCGCTACGCCCCGGTCGAGGCGCGCTACAAGGTCTACATCATCGACGAAGTGCACATGCTGTCGACCGCGGCCTTCAACGCGCTGCTCAAGACCCTGGAAGAGCCGCCGCCACACGCCAAGTTCATCTTCGCCACCACCGAAATCCGCAAGGTGCCGGTGACCATCCTTTCCCGCTGCCAGCGCTTCGACCTGCGCCGGGTCGAGCCTGAGGTGATCGCCAGGAACCTGGCCGACATCGCCGCCGCCGAGGGCGCGAAGATCGAGTCCGAGGGCCTGGCGCTGATCTCCCGCGCCGCCGAGGGCTCGGTGCGCGACGCCCAGTCGCTGCTGGACCAGGCCATCGTCCAGGCCGACGACGGCCAGATGGTCACCGCCGCCGCCGTCCGCGACATGCTGGGCCTGGCCGACCGGGCCCAGACCATCGAGCTGTTCGAGCTGGCCATGCGCGGCCGCGCCGCCGAGGCGTTGCAGGCTTTCGCCGGCCTCTACGGCCTGGGGGCCGACCCGGTGGTGGTGTTGCTCGACCTCTTGGAGCACGCCCACGGAGCGGCCCTGGCCAAGGCGCTCGGCCCCGACGTGCTGGGCCTGCCCAGGGACCAGGCGGCCAGGCTGACCGCCGTCGGGACCCAGGCCTCGGCCGGGACACTGGCGCGGGTCTGGCAGATGCTGCTGCGCGCCCACGACGAGGCCCGCCGCGCCCCCGACCCGAAGGCGGCGGTGGAGATGGCGCTGCTGCGCCTGTGCTACGCCGCCGACCTGCCGGGGCCGGAAGAGGCGCTGAAGGCGCTGCGCGACGGCGATACCGCGGCGCTCGCCGGCCAGCCCTCGGGCGGCGGCCAGCCCGCGTCCGGACGGCCAACAAGCGGCTCTGGCGGCTCCGGCGGCGGCGCGGCGACGGCGCGCATGGTCGCGCCGGCGCCGCACAACGCCCCGACGGCGCTGGCCGCGCCGCAGTCGTTCGAGGACGTGCTGGGCCTGATCGAGGCCCGCCGCGACATCAGCCTGAAGCTGGACGTCGACCGCTTCATGCGGCCGATCAGCTTCCGCCCCGGCGCCATCACCTTCGAGCCTGCCCCCGGCGCGCCGGCCAACCTGGCCGGCCGGCTGGTGGCGCGCCTGAAGGAATGGACCGGCCAGCCCTGGCTGGTGGCGGCCGAGGGCGGCGGCGGCGCGGAAAGCGCCTGGGAACGCCAGAAACGCGAAGAAAAGGCCGCCCTGGACGCGGTCGCCGCCGACCCCTTCGTGCGGACGGTGATGCAGGCCTTCCCGGGCACGGAAATCGTCGGCGTCCGCAAACTCGCCGCCCCCGAAGCCCCGGCCGTGGAAGACACCGCCGAGGCCGAGGAAGACTGAAAGGCCGCTCGCGGAGCTTTCCGCACTCCGCTCCTCCCCGCGCAAGCGAGGATCCAGGCTTTTTGTCCTGAGGGTCGAGCGTGACGGCCGGGATGCAGATTAACCACCAAGCACACCAAGCACACCAAGAAGAGAAAAGGTCAGCGCTGATCCTTGGTGATCTTGGTGTGCTTGGTGGTAAAAAACTGGGTTCCCGCCTTCGCGGGAAGGAGCCGATTATAGGCAGTCCGCCCTGATCAGGCCGCCACCATCTCGGCCAACTTCAGCACCGTGTTCCAGTTGCGCGCGGTGCCGCGGACGCCCAGGGCCTTTTCGATCACGCCGATGGTCAGCTTCGAGTTTCCGACGCCGTCGGGATAGACCAGGTAGGCGTCGCGGCCGGCCAGCTCGACAAGCTCGCGCCCCTTGATCGCCGCGCGCAGCCTCTCCAGCGCATCCTTGGCCGGCGCGGTCTTCAGCGGCATGACCAAAAGATGGGCCGGGTCGTCGCTGGCCGCGTCGGCGAACGGGTTGGCGGTCATCAGCGCCTGCCATTCCGCCGCCGAGCGGACCATGACGTCGATCGCAAAGCCGAACCGCTTCTTCGCCTCTGTCTCCAGGCGCTTCTCCAGCGCCGCATCGCCCTTGGCCGGGCTTTCGAACACCAGGTTGCCGCTCTGCAGCAGGGTTCGCGGCTCGCCGAGGCCCAGGTCCCTGGCGAAGGCGGCCAGATCGCCCATCTTAAGGCTGCGGCCGCCGACATTGACGGCCCGAAGCAGGGCGATGTGGCTGGCCATGTCGTCTCCCGCGCTATCCGCCGATCTTTCGGTCGCGCTCGATGCGGCGCTCGATATGATGGCGGCCGGTTTTGAGAAAGGAAAGGCGGCGATGAAGGATCTGGGCGCGCTCATGAAACAGGCGCAGGCCATGCAGCAGAAGCTGACCGAGGCCCAGGCCAAGCTCGCCGAGACCACCGCCGACGGGGTCGCCGGCGCCGGCATGGTCAAGCTGACCCTGAAGGGCTCGGGCGAGCTCATCAGCGTCAGCATCGACGACGCCCTCCTGACCGCCGGCGAGGGCGAGATCCTGGCCGACCTCTTGGTCGCCGCCCATGCCGACGCCAAGCGCAAGCTGGACGCCGCCCAGGCCGAGACCATGAAGGCCATCGCCGGACCGTTCGGCGGGCTGCCCGGCTTTCCCGGCCTCTCCTGACCTTGGCCGTATCCGCCGGACCCGAGATCGAGCGGCTGATCGCGCTGCTTTCCAGGTTGCCGGGGCTCGGGCCGCGCTCGGCCCGGCGTTCCGCGCTCGCCCTCCTGAAGAAACGCGACCAGCTGATGCGGCCGCTGGCCCAGGCGATGGCCGAGGCGGCGGAGCGGGTGAAGTCCTGCTCGATCTGCGGCGCGCTCGACACCAGCGACCCCTGCGCCGTCTGCGCCGACGCCAGCCGCGATGCCGGCCTGATCTGCGTGATCGAGGAGGTCGGCGCGCTCTGGGCGCTGGAGCGCGGCGGCTCCTACCGCGGCCGCTACCACGTGCTGGGCGCGCTCCTGTCGGCCCTGGACGGGCGCGGGCCCGAGGCCCTGCGGGTCAACGAACTGGTCGCCCGGGCGCAGGGCGGCGAGGTGCGCGAGATCATCCTGGCCCTGCCGGCCACCGTCGACGGCCAGACCACCGCCCATTACCTCGCCGAGCGGCTGGCCAGGGCCAACGTGGCGGTCACCAGCCTGGCGCGCGGCGTGCCGGTGGGCGGCGAACTGGACTGGCTGGACGACGGCACCATCGCCCAGGCGCTGAGAGCGCGACGTCCGGCCGCTGACTGACCGCAGGCTTGGCCTGGAGGCCGACTCCGGGTAAATCGAACGGACCATGAACGCCACCCTGGTCCTCGGCCTGATCGTTCTCGTGTTGCTCGCGGCGCTCGCCGCGGCGCTGCGCGCGCTGATGCGGGCGCAGAGCGAGCTGGCCGTGGCGCGCGATAGGCTGCGGTCGAATGCGGAAAACGCGCCGGCCGCCGCCGCCCAGGCCGCCGAGCTGGCCACCAGCCAGCTGATCAGCCGCGCGGCGGAGACCTTCAAGCCGGTCAGCGAGACCCTCGCCAAATTCCAGGAGCAGGTGGCGGCGGTGGAAAAGGCCCGCGCCGAGGAGACCGGCGGCCTGAAGGCCCAGATCGCCGCCCTGATGCAGGCCGCGGTCGACACCCAGGCCGAGGCGCGCAAGCTGTCGGCGGCGCTGCGGCGCGGCGCGGGCGTGCAGGGCCGCTGGGGCGAACAGACCCTGCGCAACGTGCTGGAAGTCGCCGGCCTGACCAACCGCTTCGATTTCGAGGAGCAGGTCTCGGTCGCGGGCGAGGAGGGCCGGCGCCGGCCGGACGTCGTCGTGCGCATGCCGGGCGGCGGCGTCTTCGTGATCGACGCCAAGTGCTCGCTGAACGCCTTTCTCGACGCCCAGGACGCCACCGACGACGCGGCCCGCGAGGCGGCGCTGATCCGCCACGCGCAGAGCGTGCGCACCCATATGACCGGCCTCGCCGCCCGCGCCTACTGGGACCAGTTCCCCAAGCAGGGCTCGCCGGACTTCGTCGCCATGTTCGTGCCCGGCGACGGCTTCCTCGCCGCCGCCCTCGACCAGGCGCCCGAACTGATGAGCGAGGCGATGGAGCGGCGGGTGGTGCTGGTGACGCCGACCACCCTCTTCGCCCTCTGCAAGGCAATCGCCTATGGCTGGCGGGTGGAGGAGCAGAAGGCCAACGCCGACCAGATCGCCATCCTTGGCCGCGAACTCTACAAGCGGCTCTCGATCATGGGCGGCCACGTCGCCGGCGTCGGCAAGGCGCTGGACGCCGCCGTCGGGCGCTACAATCTTTTCGTCGGCTCGCTGGAGAGCCAGGTGCTGACCCAGGCGCGGCGCTTCGAAGACCTGGCGGCCGACCATGAGGCCAAGCCGCTGGCGGTGGTCGAGCCCATCGAATCCGCCCCGCGATCGCTGTCGAAACTGGCCGCCGACCCGGTCCCGGACCAGCCGCCGATCTTGACGGTTCGCGCCGGCTAACCTACCTGAACCCCATGGCTATTCGCGAAATCCTGGTCGTTCCGGACCCGCGCCTGAAGACCGTCTCCGCCCCCGTCGCGGCGGTCGACGACAAGCTGCGCGCGCTGATGGACGACATGCTGGAGACCATGTACGCGGCCCCCGGCATCGGCCTGGCCGCCATCCAGATCGGCGAGCCGGTCCGGGTCATCGTCATGGACCTCGACCATCGCGACGGCGAGCGCCAGCCGCGCCATTTCGTCAATCCGGAGATCGTCTGGGCATCGGAAGAGACCCAGCCCTACGAGGAGGGCTGCCTGTCGGTGCCGGACATCTATGACGAGGTCGAACGGCCGGCGCAGGTGAAGCTGCGCTACCTGAACTACCACGGCGAGACCGTCGAGGAGGACGCCGAGGGCGTCTTCGCCGTCTGCATCCAGCACGAGATGGATCATCTGGACGGGGTCTTGTTCATCGACCACCTGTCGCGCCTGAAGCGCGAACGCGCCGTCTCCAAGGTCAAGAAGGCCACCCGCGAAGCCGACGCCGCCTGACGCTGGCCGCTTTCGCAAGCCCGCCGGCGCGGCTAAACGCCTGACATGCGCCTCGCCTTTCTCGGCACGCCGGATTTCGCCGTTCCCGCCCTGGCCGAGCTGATCGCCGCCGGCCATGAGATCGCGGCGGTCTATTCGCAGCCGCCGGCCCCGCGCGGGCGCGGCCAGGCCCTGCGGCCTTCGCCGGTGCAGGCCTTCGCCGAGGCCAACGGCCTTGTGGCGCGCACCCCCGCCTCCATGCGCGATCCGGCCGAGATCGAGGCTTTCGCGGCGCTCGACCTGGATGCGGCGGTGGTGGTCGCCTTCGGCCAGATCCTGCCGGCCGCGGTGCTGCAGGCGCCGAGGCTGGGGGCCTTCAACCTGCACGCGTCGCTGTTGCCGCGCTGGCGCGGCGCGGCGCCGATCCAGCGGGCCATCATGGCCGGCGACGCGGTCACCGGCGTCCAGGTCATGCGCATGACCGAGGGGCTGGACGAGGGGCCGATCCTGCTCTCCGAGACGGTGCGGATCGACGCGTTGGAGACGGCCGGGTCGCTGCACGACCGGCTGGCCCCCATCGGCGCGCACCTGCTGCCCAGGGCGCTCGCCGCGATCGAGCGCGGCGGCATGGTCGAGACGCCGCAGAGCGAGGACGGCGTCACCTACGCCAGGAAGATCCGGCCGAAAGAGACCCGCATCGACTGGGAAAAATCGGCGCGCCGGGTCGACCGGCGCATCCGCGGCCTCTCGCCGGCGCCGGGCGCCTGGTTCGAATGCCGCGTCGACGGGCGGGCGATCCGCATCAAGGCGCTGCTCTCGATCGTCGAGGACGGCGAGGGCGAGCCGGGCGAGGTGCTGGACGAGCGGCTGCTGATCGCCTGCGGCGACGGCGCGGTGCGCATCCTGCGCGCCCAGCGCGAGGGGCGCAGCGTGCAGTCCGCCGATGATTTCCTGCGTGGCTTTCCGGTCTCGCCCGGCGTCAGGCTGGGCTGATGCCGCGCTACCGCCTTCTCGTCGAATACGACGGCCGGCCCTATCACGGCTTCCAGGCCCAGGCCGACCAGCCCTCGGTGCAGGTCTCCATCGAGCGCGCCGTCAAGGCCTTCTGCGGCGAGAGCCTGCGCCTGCACGCCGCCGGCCGCACCGATTCCGGGGTCCATGCCCTGGGCCAGGTCGTCCATATCGACCTGGAAAAGGACTGGGACGCCGCCGTGGTGCGCGACGCCCTGAACGCGCACCTGGCGCCGGAGCCCATCGCCATCCTGGAGGCCGAGGTCGCCGGGCCCGACTTCCATGCCCGCTTCTCGGCCAAGGAGCGGCGCTATCTCTACCGCATCCTCAATCGCATAAGTCCCCCGGCGCTGGAACGCGGCCGGGTCTGGCGGTTGAAGTCGCCGATCGACGCGACGGCCATGCACGCCGCCGCGCAAAGCCTGATCGGCCTGCACGACTTCACCACCTTCCGCGATGTGAACTGCCAGGCCAGGTCGCCGGTCAAGACCCTGGACGAGGCGCGGGTCTGGCGCGAGGGCGATGAGGTGCGCCTGGCCTTCACCGCCCGGTCCTTCCTGCACCGGCAGGTGCGCTCGATGACCGGCTCCCTGGCCCAGGTGGGCCTCGGCCGCTGGTCGGCCGCCGACCTTGCCGCGGCGCTCGAGGCCCGCGACCGCGCCGCCTGCGGCCCCGTCGCGCCGGCCGAAGGGCTCTACCTGGTCAGCGTCGCCTACTGAAAAGTCGCGAAATAGAGGTCGATCAGGCGGCGGTAGATCTGCGTCAGCGCCAGGACGTCGGCGACGGCCACGCATTCGTCCACCGCGTGCATGGTCGCCCCGACCAGGCCGAGCTCGACCACCGGGCAGAGGGCGCGGATGAAGCGGGCGTCGGAAATGCCGCCGGCGGTGGAAAGCTCCGGCTCGCGGCCGACCACCTCGCGCACGGCGGCGGCGCAGAGTTCGACGAAGGCCCCTGGCTCGGTCAGGAAGGCCTCGCCGGTCAGCTTCGTGGTGAGTTCGACGCGGCCGGAAAAATCCTCGTCCTCGGCGTCGCATTCGACCTGCAGCCAGTCGCTCAGGCCCTGGCCGCTGTGCGCCGGGTTGAAGCGGATGTTCAGCCGCGCCGTCGCCCTTGCCGGAATGACATTGGTGGCCGGGTTGCCGACATCGATGGTGGTCACCTCCAGATTCGACGGCGGAAAGCCGGCGTGGCCCTCGTCCAGCACCCGCGACTGCAGCCGGCCCAGGAGCCGGATCAGCGGCGCGATCGGATTGGCCGAGCGGTCGGGATAGGCGACGTGGCCTTGGCGGCCCTCCACGGTGATCCAGGCGTTCAGGCTGCCGCGCCGGCCGATCTTCATCTGGTCGCCGGGCAGGGCGGCCGAGGACGGCTCGCCCAGCACGCAATGGTCGATCCGCTCGCCGGCGGCGATCAGCGCCTCGACCACCCGGCCGGTGCCGTCGACGGCGTCGCCCTCCTCGTCGCCGGTGATCAAGAGCGACAGAGAGCCCTGGTCCGCCGGCGTCCGCGAGGCGGCGGCGATGAAGGCGGCGACGGCGCCCTTCATGTCGGCGGCCCCGCGGCCATAGAGCCGGCCGTCGACCACGCGGCCCTCGAACGGCGGATCGCGCCAGGCGACCACGTCGCCCGGCGGCACCACGTCGGTATGGCCGGCGAAGCAGAGGTTCGGCCCCGCCGTTCCCCGCCGCGCATAGAGGTTTTCGATCTCGCCGAACCGCATGCGGCGGCAGGCGAAGCCGAGCCCGGTCAGCGCCTGCTCGACCACGTCCATGGCGCCCGCGTCGGCGGGGGTCACCGACGGGCGGCGGATAAGCGCCTGGGCCAGCGCGATCGGGTCGACGGTCATGGGCCCCGCGCTTATCGCGGATACCCCGGTGCGGCAATCGAGCTTTGGCCCCGCGACTGGCGAAAGACCCCGGGCTGCTCTACCTTTGATGCTGTTCAGATGACCGCTCACATCCATCCTCACGACCACGATCACCGGCACGGCCACCACGGTCATGAGCAGGGCCACGGCCATGCCGGCCACAGCCACGCGCATGTCGCGGTCGGCGATCCTCGTTACGGGCTGGCGATCGGGCTGAACCTCCTGATCGTGCTGGTCGAGGCGGGCGGCGGCGTCTTCGCCAACTCCACCGCCCTGATCGCCGATGCGGGGCATAATCTGTCGGACGTGCTCGGCCTGGTGCTGGCCGGAGGCGCGACCTGGCTGGCCAGCCGGCCGGCGCGCGGGCGGCGCACCTACGGCTTCGGCAAGGCCACCGTGCTGGCGGCGGTGATCAACGGCGTCATCCTGGTCTTCGTCTCCGGGGCCATCGCCATCGAGGCGGCGCAGCGGCTGTTCGCGCCCCAGCCTGTCGCCTCGGGCATCGTCATGCTCACCGCCGCGATCGGCGTGGTGGTCAACACCGCGACCGCCCTGATGTTCATGCGGGGCGGCAAGGGCGACGTGAACGTGCGCGGGATCTTCCTGCACATGGCCGGCGACGCCGGCGTCTCGGTCGGGGTGATCGTCGCGGCGGCGCTGATCTGGCTGACCGGCCTGACCTGGCTCGACCCGCTGGCCAGCCTCCTGGTGGTCGGGGTGATCCTGGCCGGCACCTGGGGCCTGTTGCGCGAGGCGATCGACCTGGCGCTCGACGCCGCGCCGCCGGGCGCGGACCTCGACAGCATCCACGCCTTCCTGTCGGAGAGCGCCGGCGTCACCGAGGTGCACGACCTGCACCTGTGGGCCATGAGCACCACCGAGGTGGCGCTGACCGCCCACGTGGTGCGGCCCGACCACGACGGCGACGACGGCTTCCGCGCCGGCCTCGCCCATGCGCTGCAGGACCGCTTCGGCGTCCGCCACGCCACCCTGCAGATCGAGCAGTCGCGCGACGACCACTGCCCCGACTGCTAGGGCGCCCTTCGGAGGGTGCGCCCCGAGGTGAACAGGCGACAACCGGGCGTCGCCGTCCGGTTCAGGATCGCGCGCCTAAGGTCTCTGCCAATGGCGGCGGATGTCCGGCGCCCGTTTTCGGAGACAGAGATGTCCATCAAGACAATGGTGCTGGCCGCCGCGGCTGTCGTCACCCTGGCCGCCCCGGCGGCGGCCTTCGCCCAGGATTACCACGGCTACGACCGTGGCGATTACAGCCATGGCTATCGCCATGACGACAGCCACCGCTATCGCGACTATGGGCGCGACCGGCATGCTCGCTATCGCAACCACGACCGCTCGCGCGGCTATGGCGATCACCATTACGATGAGCACCGCGACTAGCCGCTGGGCAGGCCAGGCGACGGCTGACGCCTAGCGTTCGATCGCGCCCTTGCCGGCGATGATCTTTTCGCGGAATTTCCCGATCCGCGCCACGCGGGTCGCCGATTGCCTGGCCTGGTTCAGATTGAACAGATAGCTTTTCCGCCGCCCGGGCGTCAGGGCCCAAAACGCCTCGGCCAGTTCCGGGTCGGCGTCCAGCGCTTCGGCCAGCTCGTCCGGCATGTCGAGCTCGCGTTCCACCTTCGGCGGCTTGGTTCCCGCCTCGGCATGATCCATCAACTGCCGCAGATAGGCCCGGATCACCGGCGCCATCTGGCCAACCTGCGCCACGGCGGTGAAACGGATCATGCTTGGCGTCTGGCTGTTGGGGCCTTGCGGCTCCAGCACGCCTTCGGTGTCGATCACCAGGCCCGGGTTCATGAAGCTCAGCCGGAAATCGCTCCGGAACGCCCCGAAGATCGCGATATTGCGCCCCGCGTGCATGTAGCACGGATGGCCCCATTTCACCGTCTCTTCCAGACCCATGTCGAGACAGATCCGTCGAAGCTCGTTCAGCGCGTCGATCCAGAGCCGGGTCGAGCACGCCGGCGTCGCGAACCGGTCGCACCGCCCGCAGCCCTTGGTGAAGAAATCATCGGGATCGGAAATCATCGTCATTGCGCGAGCCATACATCCGGCCGCCCGGTCAAGGGGTCGGCGTCTTGCCCTCGGCCACGCCGGGCGGGACGTTGGCGGTGGCCAGCAGCAGCTGGGCGGCGTCGGCGTAGCGGCCATAGCCCTGCTGGTTCAGCCTCAGCCGCGTGCGCCGCCAGTCCCGCTCGGCCTCCAGCAGCTGATAGGCGCTGACCCCGCCCATGGCGTAGCCCTTGCGCATCATCTCCACCCGCGCATTGGCGGCGTCCAGCGCCCGGGTCTGGTCGGCATAGGACTGGTTGTCGTTGGCCAGCGCGGTCAGGGTGTCGGCCACCTGGTCGAAGGCGGTCAGCACCGTCGCCTCGTATTCCGCCAGCGCCTCGCGCGCATTGGCTTCGGCCTCGCGCTGCTTGGCCTTCAGCTCGCCCGAGTGGAAGATCGGCGCGGTCAGGCCGGCGCCGAAGTTCCAGCCGGTGGAGGCGTAGGAGAACAGGTTTCCCGGGGTCAGGGCGTTCTGCGCCAGGCTGCCGGTCAGGTCGATGTTCGGATAGAGGTTGGCGGTCTCGACGCCGATCTGGGCGGTGGCGGCGTGCAGCTTGGCCTCGGCTTCCAGGATGTCGGGCCGGCTGTGCACCAGCTCGGACGGCACCGCCACCGGCAGCACCTCCGGCAACGATCCGGAATTGGCGTCGAAGTCGGGCGGCGCCCATTCGGCCGGCGTCTTGCCGAGCAGGATGGCCATCTGGTGGCGGGCGGCGGCCAGCCGCTGGCGCTGGGCCGGAACGGCGGCCCGGTCCTCGGCCAGCGCGCTCTCCGCCTGGGCGACGTCGGCGGCCGTGGCGCCGCCGGCGGCATGGGCCTTGCGGATCATGTCCAGGTCGGCCTGGTCGTTGGCGTTGATATCTTCCAGCGACCGGATCTGGATATTGGCGTCGGCGATGATCAGGGCCTGGGCCACCACCTGGCCGGTCAGGGTCAGGTAGGCCGCGTCCAGTTCGCGCGCCCTCGCTTCTGCGCTGGCCTTGAGCGACTCGGTGCGCCGCTTCACCCCGCCGAAGATGTCCAGGTTGTAGGAGACGGTGACGCCGACCGTATAGAGGTTGAACTCGGGGTTGTTGTTGAACGGCGGTTCGCCCGGAATCGTGAAGCTGGAAAACGAGCCGCCGGAAAAGGCGTTGAAGTTGGCGCGCTCGCGCTGGGCGGCGGCGTTGGCGTCGACCATCAAGAGGCCGCTTTCCGCCTTCACCGCCTCACGCGAGGCCTCCAGCCGGGCGCGCGCCTCCTCGAGCGTCGGGTTGCCGGCGACGGCCTGGCGCATCAGCTGGTCGAGGGCGGGCGAGTGGAACAGGGTCCACCATTCCGCGACCACCTTCTCGCCGATGGCGGCGCGGGTCGGCCCCGGGTTCACGTCGTCGCCGGCCATGGCGTAGCCGGCCGCGGTCGGCGCCGCCGGCGGCCGGAAGTTGGGGCCGACCACGCAACCGCCCGTCAGGCCGGCCAGCAGGGCGCAGGCGGCGACGGCGGTTGCGGCCCGGGCGCGCTTAGTCGATGGCAAGGCTGGGCTCATGGTTTCGGGTCCGAACGGGTCGTTTCATCAAAAGCAGCAGCGGGCCGAGCAGCACGGCCACGAACAGCATCAGGTGGAAGTCGTCGATATAGGCGACCATGGCCGACTGGCGGGTCACCTCGGCGTTCAGCGCCTCGGCGCCGGCGGCGCTGGTCAGGCTGAACGGCGCGGGCAGCACGTGCGCCACCGGGTTGTCCGGGCGCAGTCCCTCGACCAGCCGCGAATGCACGATGCTGGTGTTGGTGCTGAACAGGGCCTGCATGATCGAGATGCCGGCGCTGGAGCCCAGGTTGCGGACCAGGGTGAACACCCCGGCGCCCTCGGCGCGGTAGACCGGGTCCAGCGTCGCGAAGGCGAGGGTCGAGAGCGGCACGAAGATCAGGCCGATGCCCAGGCCCTGCAGGATGCCGGTCCACACCACCGGCCACGAATTCATGCCGAGCGAGAAGCGGGTCATGCCCAGGAGGGCGAGTATGCTGAGCACCAGCCCCGTGCCGATGATCAGCCGCACGTCGACGCGGTTGACCAGCTGGCCGACGACGAACATCGAAATCAGGCTGCCGACGCCGCGCGGGGCCGTCACCAGGCCGGTGGTCACCACCGGATAGCCCATCAGGGTCTCGAGCATCGGCGGCAGCAGCGCCAGGGTGGCGTAGAGCAGCACCCCGACGAAAAAGCCGAATACGGTGGAGGTCGCGAAATTGCGGTCCTTCATCAGCTCGCGCGGCAGGAAGGGCCTTGCCGCGGTCAGGGTGTGGACGACGAACAGGAAGAAGGCCAGGCCGGCGATCGTCGCCTCGATCCAGATCTCGGTCGATTCGAACCAGGCCTTGTCCTGGCCGCGGTCGAGGAACAGCTGGAAGGCGCCGATGGCCAGGCTGAGGAAGCCGAAGCCCATGAAATCGAACGGGACCTTCTGGGCGTGCCGGTGGTCGTGGATGAAGGCCATCACCCCGGAGAAGGCCAGGGCCCCGAACGGCAGGTTGATGTAGAAGACCCAGCGCCAGCTGAAGTTCTCGGTCAGCCAACCGCCCAGGGCCGGTCCGATGATCGGGCCGAGCACCGCGCCCATGCCCCAGATGGCCATGGCCGGCCCCTGTTCCTCCGGCGTGTAGATGTCCAGCAGCACCGCCTGCGACAGCGGGATCAGCGAGGCGCCGAACAGGCCTTGCAGCAGGCGGAAGCCGACAATCTGGCTGAGGCTATGCGCCGCGCCGCAGAGGGCCGAGGCGATGGTGAAGCCGGCGATGGAGACCAGGAAGACCTGCTTGCGGCCGAACCGGCCGGCCAGCCAGCCGCTCAGCGGCGTCATGATGGCGGCCGCGACGATATAGGAGGTCAGCACCCAGGTGATCTCGTCGGCCGAGGCCGAGACCGAGCCCGCCATGTGCGGCAGCGCCACATTGGCGATGGTGGTGTCCAGCGACGTCATCACCGTCGCCAACATGACCGAGCTGACGATGAGAGGCCGGTTCAGGCCGGGGCCTGTTTGGCCGAGATTCATCGGGAGGCGTCACCGAACAGATGGCGCACATGCCCCGTGTCGACCTTGACCGTGGCCGAAAGGCCGGAGGCGAGGGCGATGTCCGGCATGCGCACGAAGTCGAGCCGCACCGGCACGCGCTGGGTGACCTTGACCCAGTTGCCGGTGGCGTTCTCGGCCGGCAGCAGCGAGAAGCTGGACCCGGTGCCGGGGCTGATCGACGACACCCGCATCGGCAACAGCAGGTGCGGATAGGCGTCCAGCTTCAGCGTCGCGCTCTGGCCCGGGCGCATGTATTCAAGCTGGTTCTCCTTGAAATTGGCCTCGACCCAGAAGTGGGGCGAGACCAGCGAGAACACCGGCTGCGAGGCGTTGATATAGTCGCCGACCTGCAACTGATCGACCTTGGTGACGACGCCCTCCTGGGAGGCGACCACGTCGACATAGCCCTGGTTGATGGCGGCGGTGCCGACCCGCGCGGCGGCCTCCTTGACGGTCGGCGCGTCGTCGACCGCCAGGTTCGGATTGCCGTTCAAGGGGGCGAGGGCGTTGGCGACCTGGGCCTGGGCGGCGGCGATCTGGCTGTGCGCCTGGACCGCCTGGTTCTCCGCCTGGGCCGCCTGGGCGGCGGTGGCGACGCCGGCGGCGACCAGCGCGCGCTGGCGCGCCGCCTCGCCGTTCAGATAGGCGGCGCTGTCCTGGGCGGCCTTCAGATCGGCGACACGCTGCTGATAGGTGGTCTTCAGGGCTTCGACGTTCAGCCGGGCCTGGGCGAGATTGGCCTGCGCCTCCGCCAACGCCTGCTGGTAAGGGCGGCCGTCGAGCTGGAACAGCAGCTGGCCGGCGTGGACCAGCTGGCCCTCGTGCACCGCCACCGTCACTACCCGGCCGGAAATGGTCGAGCTGACCTGCACGCGCGCGCCGACCACCTGGGCGTCGTCGGTGGACTGATAGCGGCCGCCGGTCAGATAGACGAAGAACCCGACGACCAGCACCAGGGCCACCGCGCCGATCATCAGCGGCCAGCGCAGCCGCCGCAGCCATCCGCTCGATGGCGGCGGCGAAACGATCTCTTCGGCCGCGGCGGCCTCAGGGCTCAGATCGACGCGGGCTTCAGCGGAATCGGCAGGACTCATTAAATCACTTCCAAACACGACAGCCGCCGAGCCCGTGCGCAATTACGCACGGGCCGACGGCGGCGCCAGGATGCAGGATCGTCCGCAAGGGCGAAACGCCCGCATGCGAAGACTCGCCCATTTCTTTTAGAGGCTGGCGAGACATGAGCCAAATGCTAAGTTGGCACCACCAAAATGCAAGATATTCATTTTTCCTCGCTCGACCTCAATCTGCTCAGGGTTTTCGACGCCCTGGCCGACGAGCTGAGCGTCACCCGCGCCGGCGCGCGCCTCGGCCTCAGCCAGTCGGCGGTGAGCCACGCGCTCGGCCGGCTGCGGCAGACGCTGGAGGATCCGCTGTTCGTGCGCGGCTCGGACGGCATGCGGCCGACGGCGCGGGCGCAGGAGATCGCGCCGCGCCTGCGCCAGGGCCTGGCGCAGCTGCAGGAGGCCCTCAGTCCGACCGCATTCAATCCCGCCGACACCGGCCGCCGGTTCTCGATCGCCACCAGCGCCTATACCGGCGCGGTGCTGATGCCGGAGGTGATGAGCCTGATCCGCGCCGAGGCGCCGGCGGCCGAGCTGCGGCTTTGCGGCGTCGACGCGTCCCTGGGCGACGACCTGGAGAGCGGCCGCATCGACCTGGCCATCGGCGGTTTCGGCCGCGTCGCGGCGCGCTTCGACCGCGAGGTGCTGTTCGCGGAGACGGCGGTCTGGGCGCTCAGCGCCCGCCATCCCGCCGCCGCCGCCGACCATCTGACGCTGGAGGCGCTGGCCGACCTGCCGCAGGTGATCATGGCCACCGCCCAGGACCGGGCCATCGACGGGCGCCTCACCGAGGGCGGCCTCGAGCGCTGGGTGATCTGGGACGACCGCGGCGCCCTGGACGAGGCGCTGGCCGGGATCGGCCGTTCGCGGGTGATCGCCATGACCGCCCAGGACGCCCAGAGCGCGCTGGCCATCGTCAGCCGCACCGACATGGTCGCGCTGGCGCCGCGGCGGCTGGCGACCGCCTGCGCCCAGCAGTATGACCTGAAGCTGTTCGAGCCGCCCTATCGGGCCGGGGCTGTCGACATCGAGGTCCTGTGGCGGCGCGACCTGGGCCCCTCGGCGGCGATCGACTGGCTGAGAAGCCGGCTCAGAGCGGCGGCGGCTCGATTGTGAGCCTGGCGACGCCGCGGTGGGTGCGCGCCGGGGCGGAGACAGGCGCCGGGCGGCCTTCGAACATTTCCCTGAACTTCCGGTCGCGGGCCCGCTCGCGCTCGACCACCAGTTCGGCGCGCTTGGCTTCGGAGTGCTGCTTGCGGGAACGGGCGCGCCAGGAGACGACCGCCGCGCCGCCGAGGATGCCGAGCACGCTGGCGGTGATGATGTTCACCTCGGTCGCGTAAAGGTTAAAATTGCGCGGGCTGGAGTCGATGAAGGCGCGCGCGAAGTAGAGTTCGGTGCCCTGGACCACCATCGCCGCCGCCAACCAGAGGCTGGCGTAGCGAACCGCCAGATAGAGGAATCCGCTCGACACCGCGAAGGTGGAGAGCAGTTCGACATAGGGCATGCTGTCATGCAGCGGGTAGCCGAAGTGCCGGGCGACCGGCAGGACGACGTCCTCGATCAGCGTCGGAGTCAGCAGAATGATCGCGCCGTAGCGTTCGGGCTTGTCGCCCTTGAACACAGCCACGCCGCCGGCAAGCGGAATGGCGCAGAGCTGGAGCACATAGGTTACGTATGTGACCACATAAAGCATAATCGCGCCTCAGAACCTGAGGCGCGATTACACGAGTACTGTTAACTTAGCGAAAACAGAGAGACTAGGACGCCATGCGAAGGGCGTCGTGGTCCTCTTCTTCGGTGACTTCCGGCTTGCTGCCGCCGTCCGCCTTCACGGGGATGCGGAGCGCCTTGGCGATGCGGCCCAGGCCCTTGTGGCTGGCGACCAGCGAGGCGCGGGCGGTGTTGAGCGCGGCGAGGGCTTCGACGACAGCGGCGAGTTCCTTGTCGCCGACGGTCGTGGAAAGGCCGACTTCGCGGCGGGCGGTAATCAGCTCGGAGACCAGCTCCGACACTTCGAGAACGGCGGAATCAACCGTCTTCTCGGTCGCGTGCAGCTTGCTGACCACGCGCTTAGCGACAAACGCCTTATCCATAAGTCCTCTCCAGCCAATACCACTAACGGTAGGTTAACCTAAACACATTCCTAACGCTGACACCAGGGGTTTATGGTTAACGATAAGGGAAAAAGTGTCGCACTTCCGGTTGCAACGGACCGCCGGACCGGATTCGGCACGGCAAAGCCTGTAAGGCCTGGATAACAATGATCTTTTTCGTCAACCCGCGCGGGCGCCGAGACCGCCCCGCCGCTGGCGGCGGGGCGCATGGCCCATGATGAATCGCCGGTTGGACCAGGCGCCGGGCGCAAGGCGGGCTTCCATGCCGGCGTCCAGGCGGCCGCCGGCCGGCAATGCCTGGCGGGGAAGGGAACCGTTAGCACCTGTCCGGCTATAGCTGGAGGCTGATGCGGCAGCGCATCGCGGCGACGGCGGGACGGATGAGCAGGCAGGAAGCGGGGTCGAGCGTCGGGGCGCGCGGCGTTTCCTTCGAAAACAGGATCGCCATTTCCGCCCTGGTGACGGCCGTCGTCGTGCTGGTCACCGCCAGCGGCCTGTTCATCATCGAGCAGTGGCAGAGCGGCCAGATCGACCTGAAGCGCAACCAGGCGGCCCTCACGCGGATCGTCGGCGACCAGCTGGCCAGCGCCATCGGCCGCGGGGATCTGCCGGCCGAACAGAAGATGCTGAAAGAGATGGTCGCCTCGCCCGAGGTCCATGCCGCCGTCGTGCTCGACGGACAGAGGCGCCCGACGCTGACCGTCAGCGACTCCACCGAGCACGATCCCGCCGGCACCCGATATTTCGAAACGCGCGCCGCCCTGACCAACGCCGGGCAAAATGTCGGTGAACTGGTGGTCAGCTCGCACGACTTCGACCGCGCCTCGATCGTTCCGCGCTATCTGGCCGTCTGCGGCGCCCTGTTCTTCGCGGCGACCGGCCTGGCGCTGTTCATGGGCCGCTGGCTGGCCGGCCTGGTGGTGCACCCGGTCAACCGGCTGTCCCAGGCCATGCGCGACGTGACCGACTCCGGCGACTATTCCCAGCGCGTGCCCAACTGGGCCCGCGACGAGTTCGGCATCCTGACCGACAGCTTCAACGACTTGCTGGTCCAGCTGCAGGCCAACGACAACGCCCTCCACCGGGCCATGACCGACCTCGTGGAAGCGCGCGACGCCGCCCAGGCCGCCAACGTGCTCAAGTCGCAGTTCCTGGCCAATATGAGCCACGAGATCCGCACGCCGCTGAACGGCGTCCTGGCCATGGCGCAGATCATCGAGATGGGCGAGCTCTCCGGCCAGCAGCGCGAGCGCGTCGAGGTGATCCGCCGCTCGGGCGAGGAACTGCTGGCGGTGCTCAACGACGTGCTCGACATCTCCAAGATCGAGGCCGGCAAGATGGAGCTGGAGGTCGGCGAGATCGACGCCGAGGTGCTCGCCGCCAACATCCAGGCCGCCTTCGCGCCGCTGGCCGAGGCCAAGCGCAACCTCAGCTTCAACTTCAGCGTCGAGGTGCGGCCCGAGGCCGCGGGCCTGCGCCGCGGCGATCCGGTGCGCATGGGCCAGATCCTCAACAACCTGGTCTCCAACGCCATCAAGTTCACCAGCGACGGCGAGGTCGGCGTCCTTGTCGAGGGAATCGGCCCCGACGGCCGCGACGGGCTGAAGCTGACGGTCAGGGACACCGGCGTCGGCATCGCCGCCGAAAAGCTGCCGCTGCTGTTCCAGAAGTTCAGCCAGGCCGACGGCTCCAACACCCGCCGCTACGGCGGCACCGGGCTGGGCCTGGCCATCTGCCGCGAGCTCGCCCAGCTGATGCGCGGCAAGATCGAGGTGGAAAGCGCCGAGGGCCGCGGCTCGACCTTCATCGTCACCGTCCCGGCGCCCCGGCTGGCCAGGGCCGAGGCGGCGGACTCCGCCGAGGCGGCCGAGCCGTTCGACCCCGCCGAGGAACGCGCCCTGCGTGTGCTGGCGGCGGAGGACATCCCGACCAACCAGCTGGTGCTGAAGACCATCATGCAGAGCTTCGGCGTCGAGATCACCATGGTCGACAACGGCCGCCAGGCGGTCGAGGCCTGGATGGCCGAGCCCTATGACCTGGTGCTGATGGACATCCAGATGCCGGAGATGGACGGCATCGCCGCCACCCGGGCCATCCGCGCGGCGGAGGCCGAGACGGGCCGGCCGCACACCCCGATCATCGCCGTCTCGGCCAACGCCATGACCCACCAGGTCAAGGAGTATCTGGCCGCCGGCATGGACGGCCACGTCGCCAAGCCGATCGAGCTCTCCAAGCTGCACGCGGCGATTGAAGCCGCGCTCGCCGATTCCACCGTGACCAAGGCCGCCTGAAGGCCTGGCTCGAGTCCAAGCTGAACGGCCGCCCAACGCCGCGTTCAGGACCCGTCGAGCCGCCGCGACTCAGTCTATCAACGCTTCGGCCGCAAGGCCTTGTCGCGTTCATATCTCAGTCCGCCGCCGGTCGCGGCTTCACCGGCCCTTGCGTCTAGATTTCAGCTTGGAGATACCGCAGGGTTGTTGGCGCCTTAGAGGGACGCCAAAACGCGATCGCGCCGGGCGTGAACGCCTTTTCGCTGACGCCAGGAGGGCTGTTTGAGCGAGCCGCAATCTGGGCCCAATCCGGTCGCCCAGCCCTATCGCGCCCCGCCCCCCCGGCGCCGGCCCGCCTGGCGCACCATGCTGTGGGTCGTCGGCGTGCTGGTGGTCGCCGGGCTCGTCGCCTTCCTGCTGACCCCGCACGGCCAGCCGGCCGGCGGGGCCGGCCGGGCCGGCGGCGGCGCTGGCGGCGGCCGTGCTGGCCGGGGCGGTGGAGGCGGCGGCGGCGCGGGCGGCGCGGGCCGGCGTCCGCCGACCGTGGTCGGGGTCGCCACCGCGGCGCTCGGCGATATCCCGATCGAGGTCTCGGCCCTCGGCACGGTGACGCCCCAGGCCAACGTGACGGTGCAGTCGCAGATCTCCGGCACCCTGACCAACGTCTATTTCCAGGAAGGCCAGGCGGTGCGCAAAGGCCAGCTGCTGGCCACGGTGGACGACCGCCCCTACCAGGTGACGCTGATGCAGGCGCAGGGGCAGCTGCTGCGCGACCAGGCGGCGCTGGACGGCGCCCGGGTCGACCTGAACCGCTTCAAGGTGCTCGCCGCCCAGGACTCCATCGCCAGGCAGCAGGTCGATGACCAGGCCGCCACCGTCAAGCAGGACGAGGGCGCGGTGAAGTCCGACCAGGCCCAGATCGCCAACGCCAGGCTCAATATCACCTACTGCCATATCGTCGCGCCGGTCCCCGGCCGGGTCGGCCTGCGCCAGGTGGACCCGGGCAACTACATCACCCCGTCGGAGCCGAACGGCCTGGTGGTGGTCAACGAGGTCGATCCGATCACGGTGATCTTCGCCCTGCCCGAGGACGACATTCCCCAGATCGCCCTGCGCATGTCGGCGCTGCACGCCGGCCTGCCGGCCACCGCCTATGACCGCACCGGCACGACGGCGCTGGCCCAGGGCGAGCTCTATACGCTGGACAACCAGATCAATACGACCACCGGCACGGTAAACGCCCGGGCGCGGTTCGCCAACGGCGCCGGCGCCCTGTTCCCCAACCAGTTCGTCAATGTGACGGTGCTGGTCGACACGCTGAAGAACGCCGTGACCATTCCGGCCGTGGCCGTCCGCCACGGGCCGCAGGGCGACTTCGTCTACGTCATCCAGGATGATTCCACGGTCAAGGTGACGCCGGTCAAGGTCGGCCCGGCCCAGGGCGAGACCGCCTCGATCGCGTCGGGCCTTTCGGTCGGCGACCAGGTGGTGACCGAAGGCGGCGACCGCCTCAGCGACGGCTCGCGGGTGGTCCTGCCGCAGGACGCGGCCCGGATGGCGGCGATGTTCAACCGCAAGCCCAAGGCCACCGGCATCCTCGGCTGGATCGAAGGCCTGTTCGGCCACAAGGAGCCGAGCGCCGCCGGCGGCTACGGCGGCCAGAGCAGCCAGGGCGGCCAGAGCGGCCAGGGCGGCGGCGGCCGGGGCGGCGCGGCCCGCATGCAGGCCATGCTCGCGACCCTGAACCTGACGGCGGACCAGCAGGCCAAGATCAAGGCCATCTTCGCCGACGCCCGCACCAAGGCCGAGGCGGCCGGCGACGACGTCGACGCCCGCCGCGGCATCATGCAGGACGCCAACAAGCAGGTCGAAGCCCTGCTGACGGCGGACCAGAAGGCCAGGTTCGAAGCGGCGCGGGCCCAGGCGCGCGCCGCCGGCGGCTATGGCGGCGGCGGCCAGTCGGCCGCGCCGGCGGCGCAAAGCGCGGCCCCGGCCGCCGCGCCCGCGGTCTCCGGCGCGCCGCATGCCCGGCGCGCCAAGGCCCAGGCGCAGGCGGCCGCCTCCGGCCAGCCGCCGGCCGCGCCGCCGGCCAACCCGGGCGGGGGTCAAGGCGGCCCCGGCGGCGGACGCGGCCATTTCATCGACGCGCTGGGCCTGAGCCCCGCCCAGCAGGCCGAGGCCAAGGCGATCTTCGACCAGGCGCGCGCGTCCGGCGATCCTGACGCCCGCCGCGCCGCCATGCAGAAACTGCAGGCCATATTGACGCCCGAGCAGAAGGCCAAGCTCGCCGCCCTGCGCGCCGCGCGCGAGGGCGGGGGCGGCGGCGGAAGCCAGTGATCTCATGGGTGTGACGCCCGGACGCGATCGGTCATGAGTCCATCCCGCCCGTTCATCATGCGGCCGGTGGCGACGACGCTGCTTATGGCGGCGATCCTGCTCGCCGGCGCGGTGGCGTTCAAATTCCTGTCGCTGTCGGCGCTGCCCGAGGTCGACTACCCGACCATCCAGGTGCAGACCTTCTATCCCGGCGCCAGCCCCGAGGTGATGACCGACACGGTCACCGCGCCCCTGGAGCGCCAGTTCGGCGAGATGACCGACCTGAACCGCATGAGCTCGATCAGCTCCGGCGGCGCCTCGGTGATCACCCTGCAGTTCAACCTCGACCTCGGCCTCGACGTGGCCGAGCAGGAGGTGCAGGCGGCGATCAACGCGGCGGGCAACCTCTTGCCCACCGACCTGCCGGCGCCGCCGGTCTACGCCAAGGTCAATCCCGCCGACGCGCCGATCATGATCCTGGCGCTGACCTCCAAGACCGTGCCGCTGACCCAGCTCGAGGACATGGCCGACTCCCAGCTGGGCCAGAAGATCTCGCAGGTCGCCGGCGTCGGCCTGGTCACCGTTTCCGGCGGCCAGCGGCCGGCCGTGCGCATCCAGGTCAATAGCCGCGCCCTGGCCAACTACGGCCTCAGCATGGAGGGCCTGCGCACCGCCATCGGCAACGCCAACGCCAACGCCGCCAAGGGCTCGTTCGACGGGCCGAGCCGCTCGTTCGCGATCAATTCCAACGACCAGCTGAACGCCGCCGCCGACTACATGAACCTGATCGTCGCCTACCAGAACGGCGCGGCGGTGCGGCTGAAGGACGTGGCGACGGCGGTCTCGGCGGCGGAGAACAGCCAGCTGGGCGCTTGGAAGAACACCACCCCGGCCATCATCCTCAATATCCAGCGCCAGCCGGGCGCCAACGTCATCACCACCGTCGATCAGATCGAGAAGTCGCTGCCCAGCCTGGAGGCGGGCCTGCCGCAAGGCGTGCAGGTGGCGCTGCTCACCGACCGCACCACCTCGATCCGCGCCTCGGTGCACGACGTCGAGTTCGAGCTGATGCTGTCGGTGGCGCTGGTGGTGGCGGTCATCTTCATCTTCCTGCGCAGCATCCCGGCCACCTTCATCGCCAGCGTCGCCGTGCCGCTCTCGCTGATCGGCACCTTCGGGGTGATGTACCTGCTGAATTTCAGCCTCAACAACCTGACCCTGATGGCGCTGACCATCGCCACCGGCTTCGTGGTCGACGACGCCATCGTCATGATCGAGAACATCTCCCGCTATATCGAGGCGGGCGACCGGCCGCTGGACGCGGCGCTGAAGGGCGCCGAGCAGATCGGCTTCACCATCATCTCGCTGACCGTTTCGCTGATCGCGGTGCTGATCCCGCTGCTGTTCATGGGCGATGTGGTCGGGCGGCTGTTCCGCCAGTTCGCCATCACCCTGGCGGTGACCATCGTCATCTCGGCCGTCGTCTCATTGACCCTGGTGCCGACCCTGTCGGCCCGCTGGCTGCGCGCCGCCTCGGAACAGACGCACGAATCCGATCTCGGCCGGCGCACGCGGGCGCTCTTCGACAACGTGCTGAAGCGCTATGACAGCGCGCTCGTCTGGGTGCTCGACCGCCAAGCCGCCACCATGATCGTCGCGGTGGCGACGCTGCTGCTGACGGCGCTGCTCTATGTGATCATCCCCAAGGGCCTCTTCCCGACCCAGGACACCGGCGTCATCCAGGGCGTCACCGAGGCCTCCCAGACCATCTCCTACGCCCGCATGGCGACCTTGCAGCAGCAGCTGGCCGGCGTGCTGGTCAAGGACCCCGACGTCGCCTCGATCTCGTCCTATGTCGGGGTCGACGGCACGAACAACACGCTGAACGCCGCGCGCATGCTGATCAACCTGAAGCCGCGCGGCCAGCGAAGCGGCTCGCAGGACAAGATCCTCGACGATCTGCGCAAGCGGGCCGAGACCCTCGCCGGCGTCACCCTCTATCTGCAGCCGGTGCAGGACCTGACCATCGATTCCAACATCGGGCCGACCCAGTACGAGTTCGCCCTGCAAGGCTCGAACCAGGACGAGATCAACCTGTGGGCCGGCAAGCTGGTCGCCAAACTCAACGCCACGCCGCAGGTGCGCAACGTCTCCGCCGACGTGCAGAGCCAGGGCCTGTCGGCCTCGATCAACATCGACCGCGCCACCGCCGCGCGCCTGGGGGTGACCGCCGAGACGGTCGACGAGGCGCTCTACGACGCCTACGGCCAGCGGATCATCTCGACCATCTTCACCCAGTCGAACGAGTACCGGGTCATCCTGGAGGCCGATCCCGCCACCCAGCAGGACCCAAGTTCGCTGGCGCAGATCTATGTGCCGACCACCTCCGGCGGGTCGACGCCGCTGTCCAGCTTCGCCACCGTTTCGATCCAGTCGGCGCCGCTGCAGGTCAACCACGTGGCGCAGTTCCCGGCCGCCAATGTCGCCTTCGACACCGCGCCCAAGGTCGCGCTCGGCACAGCGGTCAGGTCGATCGTCAAGGCCGAACAGGCCATCGGAATGCCCGGCGACATCACCACCGCCTTCCTGGGCGCCGCGCGCGCCTATCAGGCCTCGCTGAGCAACGAGCTGTGGCTGATCCTGGCCGCGATCGTCACCGTCTACATCGTGCTGGGCGTGCTCTATGAGAGCTACATCCACCCGGTGACCATCCTGTCGACCCTGCCGTCGGCCGGGGTGGGCGCCCTGCTGGCCCTGATGCTGGCCGGCCAGGACCTCGGCGTCATCGGCATCATCGGCATCATTCTGCTGATCGGCATCGTCAAGAAGAACGCCATCATGATGATCGACTTCGCCCTCGACGCCGAGCGCGAGGGCGGCAAGACCCCGCGCGAGGCGATCCACGAGGCGGCGCTGCTGCGCTTCCGGCCGATCCTGATGACCACGCTGGCGGCCCTGTTCGCCGCCCTGCCGCTGATGCTGGGCTGGGGCGAGGGCTCGGAGCTGCGCCATCCGCTGGGCATCTCCATCGTCGGCGGCCTGGTGGTCAGCCAGCTTCTGACCCTGTTCACCACCCCGGTCATCTATCTGCAGTTCGACAACCTCGAGCGCCGGCTCTCGCGCCGCGGCCCGAACCTGCGCAAGGGCGAGTCCGATCCCGGACTTTCGGAGGCCGAGCCCGATCCGGGCCCGGCGCCCGGAGCGGCGCCGTCGTGAACCTGTCGGAGCCCTTCGTCCGCCGGCCGATCGGCACGGTCCTGCTCACCCTCGGCGTGGCCATGGCCGGGATCGCGGCCTATTTCTTCCTGCCGGTCGCGCCGCTGCCGCAGGTGGACTTCCCGGTGGTCTCGGTCCAGGCCAACCTGCCGGGGGCAAGTCCTGAGACAATGGCCTCCAGCGTCGCCACGCCGCTGGAGCGCCGCCTCGGCCACATCGCCGACGTCAACGAGATGACCTCGTCGAGCTCGCTCAACTCGACCCGCATCACCCTGCAGTTCAACCTCGACCGCGACATCAACGGCGCCGCCCGCGACGTGGAGGCGGCGATCAACGCCGCCCGGGTCGACCTGCCGACCACCCTGCGCAGCAACCCGACCTATCGAAAGGTCAACCCGGCCGACCAGCCGGTGCTGATCCTGGCCATGACCTCGAAGACCAAGACGCCGGGGCAGATCTACGATTCCGCCGCCAACATCATCGAGCAGCAGCTCTCGCAGATCAAAGGCGTCGGCGAGGTGGACATCGGCGGCGGCTCGCTGCCGGCGGTGCGCGTCGATGTGAACCCCTATGCGCTGGGCCGCTACGGCATCGGACTTGAGGACGTGCGCGCGGCCCTGGCCTCCGCCAACGCCAACCGGCCGAAGGGCATCGTCCAGGACGGCGACCAGCGCCTGCAGGTCTACACCAACGACCAGGGCATCAAGGCCTCCGACTATGCGCCGCTGGTGATCGCTTACCGCAACGGCTCGGCGGTGCGGCTGGCCGACGTGGCTGCGGTCACCGACGGCCAGGAGGACATCCACAATCTCGGCCTCTACAACGGCCAGCCGGCGATCATCGTGCGCATCACCCGCGAGCCGGGCGCCAACATCGTCTCCACCGTCGACACCATCAAGAAGTCGCTGCCTCTGCTGCAGAGCCAGCTGCCCGCCGACATCACCATGGCGATCGCCGTCGACCGCACCACCTCGATCCGCGCCGCCCTCAACGATGTCGAGCGGACCCTGGCCATCGCGGTGCTGCTGGTGGTGGCGGTGGTCGCGGTCTTCCTGCGCAACGGCAGGGCCACCATCGTCCCGGCCATCGCGGTCACCGTCTCGCTGCTGGGCACGCTGGGGGTGATGTTCCTGCTGGGCTTCAGCCTCGACAACCTGTCGCTGATGGCGCTGACCGTTTCCACCGGCTTCGTGGTCGACGACGCCATCGTGGTGCTGGAGAACATCACCCGCCACCTGGAAGAGGGCGTCGGCCGGTTCGAAGCGGCGCTGATGGGGGCGCAGGAGGTCGGGTTCACCGTCCTTTCCATCTCGATCTCACTGATCGCCGTCTTCCTGCCGATCCTTCTGATGGGCGGCATCATCGGACGGCTTTTCCGCGAGTTCGCCATCACCCTGTCGACCGCCATCGTCGTCTCGCTGGCCATTTCGCTGACCACCACGCCCATGCTCTGCGCCTATTTCGTCGGCCAGCCGGCGAAGGGCGAGCGGCAGCCCTGGTGGTCGCGCGCGTCGGAACGCAGCTTCAGCTGGATGGCCGGGGTCTATGAGCGCGGTCTGCGCTGGTCGCTGGATTCAGGACCGATCATCCTGGTGATCCTGGCCGCCACCATCGGGCTGAACGTCTACCTGTTCACCATCGTCCCCAAGGCGCTGTTCCCGCAGCAGGACACCGGCCTGTTCCAGGGCGCCATGCAGATGGACCAGAGCACCTCGTTCCAGGTCTCCCGGTCGCGGATGAAGCGCTATGTCGACATCGTCGCCAAGGACCCGGCGGTGGACTCGGTGGTCGGCTTCACCGGCGGCGGCGGCTCCAGCGGCGGCTTCATGTTCGTCGGCCTGAAGCCGCAATCCCAACGGGTCGGCACCGACCAGGTGATGAACCGCCTGAGGCTGAAATTCGCCGACGTCACCGGCGCCAACCTCTTCCTCCAGTCGGTGCAGGACTTCCGCTTCGGCGGCCGGCAGTCCAACGCCCAGTACCAGTACACGCTGGAGGCCGACAACATCGCCGACCTGCGCACCTGGGCGACCAAGCTGGCGGCCCAGCTGAAGACCGATCCGACCCTGACCGACGTCAACACCGACCAGCAGGACCACGGCCTGCAGGCCTATGTGAACGTCGACCGCGACACCGCCTCGCGGCTCGGCCTCACCTCGGCCACCATCGACAACGTGCTCTACGACAGCTTCGGCCAGCGGCAGGTCTCGACCATCTACAACGCCCTGAACCAGTACCACGTGATCATGGAGGTTCCGCAGGCGGACGCGGAGGACCCGACGGCGCTCGCCAACGTCTATCTGTCGACGGAAACCCCTGCCACGACCAAGACCGCCTCGAAAACCTCGTCGGGCAAGGGCTCGACCACCACGGTGGCGGCGATCGGCACGACCCCGGCGGCGGTCTCCTCGACGACGTCGGGCGGGACCACGACCACCTCGGTGAACACCCTGGCCCTGGCCTCGGTGGCGGTGACCGCCGCCGGCGCGCCGGGCGCGGCGCCGGTCAGCGCGCTCGGCGGGCCTGTCGCACCGCCCAGCCGCAACGCCGCCAGCGGCGTGGCCGTCAGCGACACCGCCGAGAAGATCGTGCCGCTGCCGGCGGCCGCGGCGTTCAGCCAGACCTCGGTGCCCACCTCGGTCAATCACCAGGACGTCTCGCCGGCGACGACCATTTCGTTCAATCCGGCGTCCGGCAAGTCCGACAGCCAGGTGGCCGAGGCGGTCAACCAAGCTGCCGCCGCCATCCACATGCCGACCACCATCCACGGCAGCTTCCAGGGCACGGCCAAGATCGCGCAGCAGTCCTGGTCGTCCGAGCCGGTGCTGATCCTCACCGCCCTGCTCGCCGTCTACATCGTCCTGGGCGTGCTCTACGAAAGCTATGTCCACCCGCTGACCGTGCTCTCGACCCTGCCCTCGGCGGGGGTGGGGGCGGTGATCGCGCTGATCCTGTTCAAGATCGAGTTCAGCATCATCGCCTTCATCGGCGTCATCCTGCTGATCGGCATCGTCAAGAAGAACGCCATCCTGATGATCGACTTCGCGCTGGAGGCCGAGCGCGCCGAGGGGCTGAGCACCCGTGACGCCATCTATCAGGCCGCGCTGCTCAGGTTCCGGCCGATCATGATGACCACCTTCGCCGCCATGCTCGGCGCCCTGCCGCTGGCCGTTGGCTGGGGCGAGGGCTCGGAGCTTCGCCGCCCGCTCGGCATCACCATCATCGGCGGTCTGCTGGTCAGCCAGGTGCTGACCCTGTTGACCACGCCGGTGGTCTATCTCTACGTCGATCGCTGGCGGCGGCGATCGGACGATGAACGCCACCTCGGCCGCGTCGGCTCCGGCGGCCACTCGCCCGGCCCGCGGCCAGACCCCGCCGCCCAGCCCGCCCCGGAGCCCGCTTAGGATGCCTGTCATGCCTTCCCTGCCCAAGTCCGTTCGCTGGACCTTGCTGCTTTCGACCATCGCCGTGCTGGCGGCCTGCGAGGTCGGGCCCAACTACCATCGCCCGCCCGCCGAGACGCCGCCGGCCTTCAAGGAGGCCGAGGGCTGGACCCCGGCGCAGCCGGCCGACGGAGTCGATCGCGGCGACTGGTGGACGGTGTTCAACGATCCGCTGCTGAACCAGCTGGAGGCCCAGGTCTCGATCTCCAACCAGACCCTGGCCGCCGATCTGGCCGCCTATAACGAGGCCCATGACGTGGTGGCCCAGGACCGCGCGGCGCTCTTCCCGACCTTCAACCTGACCGGCTCGGCCACCGAGTCCAAGCACGGTGGCGGTTCCCAGGTCACCAGCAGCGGCCAGCTGGTCCAGGGCAGCGCGCCGGTGAGCGACTACACGGTCGAACTCGGCGCCAGCTGGGCCCCCGACGTTTGGGGCAAGATCCGCCGCGAGGTGGAGGGCGCCAAGGCCAACGCCCAGGCCTCATACGCCGATCTCGCCAACGCCCGCCTCTCGGCCCAGAGCACCCTGGCGGCCGACTATCTGGAACTGCGGCTGCTCGACGCCCAGAAGGCGGTGCTGACCAAGACCGCCGAGGCCTTCCAGAAGTCCCTGACCGTCACCCGCAACCAGTACCAGGCCGGGACCGTCTCGCGCGGCAACATGCTGCAGGCCGAGACCACCCTCTACAACGCCCAGGCCAGCCTGACCGACCTCGACACCCAGCGCACCGCCAGCGAGCACGCCATCGCCGTTCTGATCGGCAAGCCGCCCGCCGACCTGACCATCCCCGCCGATCCCAACTGGGCGCCGCGGATTCCGGAAACCCCGATCGCATTGCCGTCCACCCTGCTGCAGCGCCGCCCCGACGTCGCCGCCGCCGAACGGTCCGTCGCCGCGGCCAGCGCCCAGATCGGCGTCCAGGTGGCCGGCTACTATCCCAACATCACGCTGTCGGGTACGGGCGGCTTCGGCTCGACCTCGATCAACCAACTGTTCAATGTGTCCAGCTCGCTCTGGTCCGTCGGCGCCAATGTCGCCCAGACGGTGTTCAATGGCGGCCTGACCACGGCTCTGGTGCGCCAGGCCAAATCCGCCCGCGACCAGGCCGCCGACCAATATCGCCAGACCGTCCTGACCGCCTTCCAGCAGGTCGAGGACGACCTGGCCGCCTCGCGGGTGCTGCAGATCGAGGAGCCGCAGCGCGCCGCCGCCTCGAAGGCGGCCGACCAGGAGGAGACCGTCGCCTTCAACGAATACCGCGCCGGCACGGTCGACTACACCACCGTGGTCACCGCCCAGACGGCGGCGCTGAGCGCGCGCCAGACCCTGCTCACCCTGCAGGTTCAGCGCATGACCACCGAGGTCAGCCTGATCGAGGCGCTCGGCGGCGGCTGGTCGACCAGCCAACTGCCGAAGTCGTGACTTTGTCGCCGGCGCCGGTTTGCTGTTAAGCTGCCGCCAAAGGGTCGCGCCGCGACTTTCGGACCATGGGAGCGTCGGCTTTGGCTCATTCGGCAATGCGGGTCTGGCTCGTCGCCCTGGTCGCGCCGCTGGCGCTGGCGGGATGCGGCGTCAACACCATCCCCACCGACGAGGGCCGCGCCCAGGCGGCCTGGGCCGACGTGCAGACCCAGTACCAGCGCCGCTCCGACCTGGTGCCGCAGCTGGTGGCCACCGTGCAGGGCTACGCCAACCAGGAGCGGGTGGTGCTCACCCAGGTCACCCAGGCCCGCGCCCAGGCCACCCACGTTTCGGTGGACGCCTCGACCCTGACCGACCCGGCCAAGTTCCAGGCCTACCAGAACGCCCAGAACCAGCTGTCCGGCGTGCTCGGCCACCTGCTCTCGATCACAGAGAACTATCCGGACCTGAAGTCCAACGCCAACTTCCTGGCCCTGCAGTCGCAGCTGGAGGGCACGGAGAACCGCATCGCCATCTCGCGGCGCGACTACAATGAGGCGGTGCGGGTCTACAACACCGACCTGCACACCTTTCCCGGAGTGATCTGGGCCTCGACCCTCTACAAGTCGGAAAAGCCCATGCAGTCGTTCGCGGCCACCGCCCAGGCCCAGGCCGCGCCGACCGTCAGCTTCTCGATCCCGCAGAACCAGTAGCGGCATGATCCGCGCCCTGATCGCGCTGGCGCTCACCGCCTTCATGCTGGCGGCCGCGCCGGCGCGCGCCGCTCCCACCTTCCCGCCGCTGACCGGCCGGGTGGTCGACGACGCCCACGTGCTCTCGGCCCAGACCCAGGCCGACCTGACCGCCAAGCTCGCCGCCCTGGAGCAGAAGACCGGCGACCAGCTGGTGGTGGTCACCCTGCCGTCGCTGCAGGGCTACGAGATCGAGGACTACGGCTATCAGCTCGGCCGCGCCTGGGGGCTGGGCCAGAAGGGCAAGGACAACGGCGCCATCCTCATCGTCGCCCCGACCGAGCACAAGGTGCGCGTCGAGGTCGGCTACGGGCTGGAGCCGGTGCTGACCGACGCCCTGTCCAGCGTCATCATCCAGGAGCAGATCCTCCCCAAGTTCCGCAGCGGCGATGTCGACGGCGGCGTGGCCGCCGGGACGAACGCCATCATCAGCCAGCTCGGGCTCGATCCGGCCCAGGCGCAGGCCAACGCCCAGGCGGCGGCGCAGCAGCCGGTCCGCCATCTCAATCCGATCCCGGTCTTCCTGATCCTGATCTTCGTCTTCTTCGCGCTCAGGGCCCTGTTCGGCCGGCGGGGCGGCGGCGGCTTCTGGGGGCTGCCCTTCCTGTTCATGGGCGGAGGCGGCGGCTACGGCGGCGGCTATAGCGGGGGTGGCGGCGGGTTCAGCGGCGGCGGGGGCGGCTTCAGCGGCGGCGGCGGGTCGTTCGGAGGCGGCGGCGCCTCGGGGGGATGGTGAGATGCCGAGCCCCGCCGATCACGACCGCCTGCACGCCGCCATCGCCAGGGCCGAGGCGGCGACCACCGGCGAGATCTTCTGCATCGTCGCCGGCGAGAGCGCCGCCTATCGCGAGGTTCCCCTGGCCTGGGCGGCGATCGTCGCCCTGCTCGGGCCGCTGCTGGCCCTGACCTTCGGCCTGCGCCCGGCCATGCTGCTGGCGCCGCTGCAGGGCGGCTGGACCGCGGGCCAGGCCGGGGCGCTGGAGGCGGCGACCCTGGCCGCGGTGGTTGGCTATGCCGGCCTGCAGGTCATCCTGTTCCTGGCTACCCTGGGCCTGGTCTCGATCCCGCCCGTGCGCCGGCTGCTGACGCCCGGCTTCGTCAAGAAGGCCCACGTCCACGCCCGCGCCCTGGAGCAGTTCGCCCATCGCCGCCACGTCGGCCGCGCGCCGACGGGCGTCCTGATCTACGCCTCCAGCGCCGAGCGCTGTATCGAGATCGTCGCCGACGAGGACATCCACGAAAAGGTCGGCGAGGTGTTCTGGGACAGCGCCATCAAGGCCGCCACCGCCAAGATCCGCTCCGGTGACCCGGCCGGCGGCCTGATCGCCGCCATCGACCTCTGCGGCAAGGCCCTGGCCGACAACTTCCCGAGCGACGGCGCGGCGCGGCCGGCGGAAACGGACGCGGTAAGCGAAATCTAGCGTCCTGCTCCCGCGAGGGAAGACGGGATGTTTATGGTCGCGTCGCCTGCAGCGCACTGACGAACGATTCGCGCCAGGCGGTGACGTCGTCGCGCTTCACGCCCTCGAACAGCGCCTCGTATCGGCGCTTGCGCTCGCCGATGTCCATGCTCAGGGCCCGCTTCATCGCCTCGGCCAGCTCCTCGTGGCTGAACGGATTGACGATCAGCGCCTCCTTCATCTGCATCGCCGCGCCGGCGAAGCGGGAAAGGATCAGCACCCCCGGATCGTCGGGATTCTGCGCCGCGACATATTCCTTGGCCACCAGGTTCATGCCGTCGCGCAGCGGCGTCACCAGCCCGACCTTGGCGGCGCGATAGACGCCGGCCAGCTCGTCGCGGCGGTAGTTGCGGTTCACGTAGCGGATCGGCGACCAGTCGGTGTCGGCGTAGGCGGCGTTGATGCGGCCGGAGAGGGTGTCCAGCTCGGTGCGGATGTCCTGGTAGGTGTCGACCTCGTCCCGCGACAAGGGCGCGATCTGCAGCAGGAACACCTTGCCGTGGAAGTGGGGATTGTCCTTCAAGAACAGCTCGAAGCCCAAAAACCGCTCGTCCAGCCCCTTGGAATAGTCCAGCCGGTCGACCCCGACGATCATCGAGCGGAACACCGACTGGGCGGCCATGCGGTCGTACATGCGGGCGGCGGCGTGCGAGCGGACCTGGACGGCGAAGTCCTCGGCGTCGATCCCGATCGGGAAGGCGCCGGCGCGGATGGTCTTGCCGAACGCCTCGAGCCGGCCGTCGCCGAGCGAGCGGCCGCCGACCTCGTGGACCAGGTAGTCCTCGAACGCCTCCAGCCATTCGGTGGTCTGAAAGCCGATCAGGTCGTAGTCGAACATCGCCTCCACCAGCTGGCGGTGCCGGGGCAGGGTGGTGACCAGCTGCCGGGCCGGCCAAGGGGTGTGCAGGAAGAAGCCGATGCGGTTCTTCACGCCAAGGCGGCGCAGCTCCCGGGCCATCGGGATCATGTGGTAGTCGTGGATCCAGACCAAGTCGTCCGGTTCGATCAGGGGACGGAGGGTTTCGGCGAAGCGCCGGTTGACCCGGTCATAGCCCTGGTTGAAGGAACGATCGTAGGCGGCCAGGTCGATGCGGTAGTGGAACACCGGCCACAGGGTCTTGTTGGCGTAGCCGTTGTAGTATTCCTGAACGTCGGTCTCCTCCAGGTCGATGGTGGCGATGGTGACGCCCTCGGACCGGGTGGTGGTGATCTGGCCGGTGAATTCCGGCGTGGTCGCCCCGCTCCAGCCGAACCAGAGGCCGTTGTAGGCGCGAAGGCCCGCCGTCAGCGCCATGGCCAAGCCGCCGGTCTGCGCCGCGCCGCGTCCGGCCGGCCGCGAGATCCGGTTGGAGACGACGATCAGCCGGCTCATCTGACCGAACTCCACGGCCGCGACAAAAGGGTGGCGCAGTTGATCAGTCCGACCAGGGAATAGGTCTGCGGATAGTTGCCCCACAGCCGGCCGTCCTTCAGGTCGATGTCCTCGGACAACAGGCCGGAGGAGGTGCGGTGGCTGAGCATCTGTTCGAACAGCTTGCGCGCCTCGATCCCGCGCCCGCTGATATAGAGGGCCTCGATGAACCAGAAGGTGCAGACGTTGAACGCGGTCTCCGGCTCGCCGAAGTCGTCGCCGGCGTAGCGCATCAGATAGGAACCGCGCTTCAGCTCCCGCTCGATGGCGGCGAAGGTCTTCAGGTGCCGCGGATCGTCCGGGGCCACGAACCGCAGGTCGATCATCTGCAGCAGGCTGGCGTCCAGCTCCTCGCCGCCGAAGCTGCCGGCGAAGCGGTCCTTCTCGGCGTTCCAGGTCTCGGCTTCGATGCGTGTGCGGATGGTCTGGGCGCGGTCGCGCCAGTAGTCGACCCGGTCGCTCAGGCCGAGCGCCTCGGCCGCGTTCGCCAGCCGGTCGCAGGCCGCCCAGCACATGACCGCCGAATAGGTGTGGACGCGGGCGATGGTGCGGAATTCCCACAGGCCCGCGTCCGGCTCGGCATGCATGAGGAAGGCGCGCTCGCCGACCTTTTCCAGCGCCTGGAAGTCCTCGACCGTGGCCGGGCGCAGCAGCCGCTCGTCGAAAAAGGCCTGCACCGACGACAGGATGATCTGTCCGTAGACGTCATGCTGCAGGTGCTCGTGCGCCTGGTTGCCGGCGCGCACCGGCCCCATGCCGCGGAAACCGGGGAGGGCCTCGACGATGCGCTCGCCCAGCGCCGGCTCCAGTCCGACGCCATAAACCGGCTGGATGTGGCCGCCCTTCGACTGGTCGATCAGGTTGCGCAGGTAGCGGAGATAGTTCTCCAGCATGTCCGCCGCGCCCAGACGATTGAGCGCCTGGACCACGTAATAGGCGTCCCGCAGCCAGCAATAGCGATAGTCCCAGTTGCGCCCCGAATGCGGCGCCTCGGGGATGGAGGTGGTCATCGCCGCGATGATCGCGCCGGTCTCCTCATAGGCGCAGAGCTTCAGAGCGATGGCGGCGCGGATCACCGCCGTCTGCCACTCCAGCGGCACCGACAGGGTCCGCACCCAGGCGCGCCAGCCGTCGATGGTCTCGCGCAGCATCCGCTCGCAGGTAGTCAGCACGTCGGCGTCCAGCCCCTCGTCGGGGCCCAGGAACATGGCCAGGTCCTGCTCCAGGCGGAAGGTGCGGGCCGTGAGCACGTGCGAGACCGGGCAGTTGGTGGTCATCCGCATGGTCAGGTCGGAGCAGAGGAAGCGGATGTGGTTGGAGCCGGAGGTGCGCTCGGCCGTGCGGCCGCCCCAGTCGGCGGTGGGGTTGAGCCGGATGCGGATGTTCGGCGCGCCCGCCAATGGCCGGATGATGCGGATGAAGGCCGCCGGCCGATAGATGCGGCCGAACTGGCCGTAGCGCGGCGAGAAGTCGAGGATCTCTAGGGCCGCGCCGTGGGCGTCGATCAGCTCGGTGCGCAACACCGCGGTGTTGCGCAGGTACTCCTGCCGCACCTCGGCCAGGTCGATCATGTCGACCGCCCAGGTCCCTTGCGTCGCCGCATCGCCCGGGTCGCGGTCGCTGAGCAGGCTGGAGAAGACCGGGTCGGAATCGAACCGCGGCACGCAGGCCCAGACATACCGGCCCTGCCGGTCGATCAGGGCGCTGACCGCGCAGTTGCCGATGGGGGCGAGGTCGAGGTCGCCGGTGGTCTCTTCCATCACGCCGCCCCGTCCCGGCCGGCGGCCGCGCTCAGCCAGTCGTACACCGCCTCGATGCTCTCCAGCCGCATCTGGGCGGCCGTCGGGCGATCAGGGCCCACCAGCACGCCGAAACCGCCGCCGGCGGCCGCGGCGGCGAAGCCGTGCTCGTCGGTCTGGTCGTCGCCGACGAACACCGGCCGCGAGCCGCAAAACGGCGGCTCGGCCATGAAGGCGGTCAGGGCGTCGCCCTTGTCGGGCCCGGGGGTGCGCAGCTCGGCGACCATCTGTCCCCATTGCGCCACCAGGTCGCCGGACGGCGTCAGCGCCTCGACCACCTCACGGACCGCGGCTTCCGCGCCCGGCGCGGCGCGATAGTGGACGCCGACGCTCAGGCCCTTTTCCTCGACCATGACGCCGGGCCAGTCGCGCGCCAGCGGCTCGAACGCCGCGCGGGCGCGATCCAGCGCCCTGGACGGCTCGGCGCGCCAGAGACGGCCGTCGCTGAGCCGCCGCTCCAGGCCGTGCACGCCGGCCAGCGCCGGCACCGCGCCGTCCAGTATGCGGTCGAGGTCGGCGATGGTGCGGCCGCTGATCACTGCCAGCCGGCCGCCGAGCGCGGCCTGCAGCGCCCGCATCAGCCGGGTGCGCTCCTCGAGCGGGACCACGTCCTGCGGCCGCGCCACGATGGGCGCCAGGACGCCGTCCAGGTCGAGAAACAGCGCCACGCCCTCCGCATCGAGCGGCGCCGGCCGCGCCGGCGGTTGGTTGACGCTCAAGGCCTCGTCGGCCGGGCCGGTTCCCGCGCGCTGCATCAGGTCTCCTTTGAAGCTCAGGTGAGATCGCCCGCCATATAGGCCGAGCGCCGCGCGGCTTCACCGAAAAGTGTCGCCCGGCGGCCGGGGTTTTGCGACAAAGCTCTCCGGTGCGGCAAGCGGGACACCATAGCGCGTGAGCGGGGCAGGCGAGAGCGATCCGGAGCGCTTGGCCGAAACCCGGCACAAGATCGCCAACATCTTCCAGCTGCTCTCCACCCTGACCCGCATGCGGCTGCAGCGCGCCGACGACGCGGACAGCCGCCGGCATCTGAGCTGGATGCTGGACATGGTCTCGGCCATGGGCGCGCTGCAGCACCGGCTGCACAGCCCGGGGGCCGAAGATTTCGCCAACTACCTTGACGACATGGCGGTCCACTGGCGCCGGCGCTGCATGGGCCGGCCGATCGCGATCGAACTGTCGCTGCAGCCGCTGCACGTTCCGGAGAACCACGCCTCGGCCCTGGCGCTGATCGTCAACGAACTGGTCTCGAACGCCATCACCCACGGCTTTCCCGGCGATCGCGCCGGGGTGGTCGGCATCGAGCTCAAGCGGCTTGGCCGCCATGCGGTCCTGAGCGTCAGCGACAACGGCCAGGGCTACGATCCGCAAAACGTGGACGCCGACCGCCTGGGCCTGTGGCTGGTCAACGGGCTTTGCGCCCAGGTGCGCGGCCAACTGGCCATCACCACCAAGGACGGCGTCCGCGCCACCCTGGAATTCCCGCTCGCCGCGCGACCGTCCGGCGAGACCTGATCCGGACCAGGCGCGATTCCGGGCGAACGGGATTCTGGGCGGACGGGATTCTGGGCGAACGGGATTTAGGGCGAACGGAACGATGTGACCGGGTTGGCGCGTTAAGCACCAGGGTTTGAAGGTCTTTTCGCGCCCATGGCCCACGGGCTGCCACATGTCCTGCCTCGCGCCCTGCGGCGCGCGCCCCGGGCGCTCTGGTGGTCGCTGGGCGCCTCCAGCCTTGTGCTGCTGGCGGTCGCGCTGTTTCTGGCCTGGTTCAACTGGGACAGGCTGCGCGGGCCGATCGCGCGCCAGGCTTCGGCCATGACCGGCCGGGCGGTGCGCATCGACGGCCACCTGGGCGTCCATCTGTGGTCCTGGACGCCCACCGCCACGGTCAGCGGCGTAAAGGTCGGCAATCCGGCCTGGATGGGCGGCGGCGACGTCGCAGACATCGACCGGCTGGTCGTCTCGGTAAGGGCCTGGCCGCTGCTGTTCGGCCAGGTCGACCTGCCCCTGGTCGAGGCCGAGCACCCGACCATCGCCCTCTACCGCGATGCCGCCGACCGGCAAAACTGGCGGTTCGGCCACGGGGCCCAGCCGCTCAGGCTGCCGCCGATCCAGCATTTCATCATCGACAACGGCCACCTGACCCTGATCGACAAAAAGCGTGGCCTGACCGTGATCGGGACCATGCAGTCGAGCGAGAGCGGCGCCGGCCGCGGGGCCTTCCACCTGGTCGGCCAGGGCACCATCAACCGCAATCCCTTCCTGGTCACCGTCACCGGCGGCAGCCTGATGAACGTGCGCCGCGACCGGCCCTACCCGTTCGACGCCGATATCCGCGCCGGCGAAACCCGCGTCCTCGCCCACGGCGAGTTGCCGAAGCCGTTCGACTTCGGCCAGATCCGCAGCGGCCTGACCGTTTCGGGACCGAATTTCGCCGATCTCTACGACCTGACGGGCCTGGCTCTGCCGACCACGCCGCCTTACCGGCTCAGCGGCGAACTGGTGCGCAACGGGACCAGCTACACCTTCCACAAGGTTGCCGGCCGGGTCGGCGGCACCGATCTCGAAGGCGTCTTCAAGCTGGATCGTGAGCCGGACGACCGGCCCGACCTGCACGCCGACCTCAGTTCCCGCCGGGCCAACATCGCCGACCTCGGCGCGTTGATCGGCGCCCCGACGTCGGGGGGCGAAAAGTCCGCCGCGCAACAGGCCGCCGCCGCCAGGCTGAAGCGGGAGGATCGGCTGCTGCCGGACGCCCAGCTGGCGGTCGGCCGCGTCCGCGGCATGGACGCGGTGGTGCGCTACCGCGCCGCCTCGGTGCAGGCCGGCAAGCTGCCGGTGCGCGGCTTCGCCCTCGATCTCAGCCTCGATCACGGGGTGCTGATCGCCGATCCGGTGTCATTCAGCCTGCCACACGGCGACCTCACCGCCCATGTCCGCATCGACGCCCGCCGCGACGTTCCGGTCACCGACCTCGACGGCCGCATCGTCAACCTGCGCATCGAGGATTTCCTGCACGCCGCCGGGCCGCCGGCCATCGAGGGCCTGCTGGAGGCGCGCGCCAAGCTGCACGGCGCCGGCGGCTCTGTGCGCCAGGCGGCGTCCGGCGCCGGCGGCGACGTCACCCTGGTCGCGCCCCACGGCGAGATCCGCCAGACCCTGGCCGAGCTTATGGGCGTCGACGTGATCAAGGGGCTCGGCCTCTACCTGTCCAACAGCCAGGCCCAGACCGGCGTGCGCTGCGCCGTCGCCGACTTCCAGGCCAGCGGCGGGGTACTGAACGCGCGAACCCTGGTGCTGGACACCGATCCGGTGCTGGCCACCGGCAAGGGCTCGGTCGACCTGCGCACCGAGACGATCAAGGTCGCCCTGCAGGGCCACCCGAAAAAATTCCAGCTGATCCGGCTGAACGCGCCGATCACCATCGGCGGCAAGCTGCGCTCGCCGAAGATCGGGGTGGACGCCGGCAAGGCCGCGCCGCAGATCGTCGCCTCGGTGGCCCTGGGCGCCTTCCTGAGCCCGATCGCGGCGCTGCTGCCTTTCGTCGATCCCGGCCTGGCCAAGAACGCCGACTGCGCCGGCTTGGTCGCCCAGGCAGGCGCCAAGGGCGCGCCGGTCAAGGCCGCGGCCGCCGCCATCCGCCGCTGAGCCGACTAGTCAGGCCTGCTCGCAGGCGGTGGCCTGATCCGACTTTGCATCGTAGATAGGCCCCAAGCCCGGCCATCGCATTGGAGCCGGCGTGCATTTGGGAGTGAGACATCGATGATTGAAGCCAAGGATTTGCTCGAGCCGGCGCACGTCGCCGAAACCGCCGCCAAGGGGATGATGTCGGCCATCTACGCGCGGCTGAAGCCCGACGCGGTGGCCGTCTACGGGCCGCGCAGCCAGCGCAGCTTCGCCGAGCTGAATGCCAACGCCAACCGGCTGGTGGCGGCGCTGGCCCGCGCCGGCGTCGGCGCCGGCGACCACCTCGCGCTGATCTGCGGCAACAGCGTCGAGTTCGTCGAGGTGCTGGCGGCGGTCTACCGCTCAGGCCTGCGCCTGACCCCGATCAACTGGCACCTCAGCCCGCCGGAGGTCGCCTATATCGTCGGCGACTGCCAGGCCAAGGCGCTGATCGCCTCGGCCGAATTCGCCGCGTCCGCCCAGGCCTCGCTGAACGACCACCTGCGCATCAAGCTGGCCGTCGGCGGCGAAATCGACGGCTTCGAGAGCTACGAGAAGGCCCTGGCCGCCGAGAGCGACGCCGATCCGGTCAACCCGGTCCACGGCACGACGATGATGTACACCTCCGGCACCACCGGCCGGCCCAAGGGCGTCTATCGCGCCCGCTCCATGGTGATCCCGCCGACCTGGGGCGCGGATTCGCCGAAGGGCTACGACCTCAACAAGGACGTCAACATGTGCTGCGGGCCGGCCTACCACGCCGCGCCGCTGGCCTTCGACATCGCCCAGCCGCTGAACGCCGGCGTCACCATCGTCATGCTGGAGCGGTTCGACCCGGAGGGCTGGCTGCAGGCGATCGAAAAATACAAGGTCACCCACACCCACATGGTCGCCACCATGTTCCAGCGCATCCTGGCGCTGCCGAAGGAGACCCGGGAAAAGTACGACCTTTCCAGCCTGCGCCACATCCTGCACGGCGCCGCGCCGACGCCGCCGGAGATCAAGCGGGCGATGATCGAATGGCTCGGCCCGATCATCCACGAATACTATGCGGCCAGCGAGGGCGGCGGCACCTTCCTGATCAATTCGGAAGACTGGCTGAAGAAGCCGGGCAGCGTCGGCCGGCTCGTGCCCGGCTCCGGCACCCGCATCATCAACGAGGCGGGCCAGGACGCGGCCGTCGGCGAGATCGGCCAGATCTACTTCCCACACAGCCCGATCGCCCGGTTCGAATATTTCAACGACAAGGCCAAGACCAAGGCGGCCGAGCTGGAAGGCGGCGACCATTTCACCGTCGGCGACATGGGCTATGTCGACGAGGACGGCTACCTCTTCCTCACCGGCCGCACCGCCGAATGCATCATCTCCGGCGGGGTGAACATCTATCCGCAGGAGGTCGACAACGAACTCGTCCGCCATCCCGCCGTGCGCGAGACCTGCACCGTCGGCGTGCCCAATGACGAATGGGGCGAAGAGGTGAGGGCGGTGATCGCCCTCTATCCGGGCTACACGCCGTCGCCGGAACTGGCCAAGGAACTGCTCGACTTCATCCGGCCAAACCTGGCCGGCTACAAGATGCCGCGCAGCGTCGACTTCGTCGACGACATCCCCCGCTCCGAAGCCGGCAAGGTCCAGCGCCGCCAGGTCCGCGCCCCCTACTGGGCCGGGCGGGACAAGCAGATCTAAGCGGGCGCCGCTTCTTCCAGGTAGCGCCTGCGGACGTGGCGTTTGAACGGCTCGGCGCTCAGCGGCCCGCCGGTGGCGTCGGCGACCAGGGTCGCGAAGTCGACCAGGCTGGCGCGCTCGTGCACGCGCGGCCGCATCCAATCGAAATAGGGCCGGAAGTCGCCGTTGCGCAGCGACGGCAGGATGTCCGGCGCCTCGGCGGTCGCCCGCTCGACCAGCTGGGCGGCCAGCATCGAGCCCATGGCGTAGTTGGGGAAGTAGCCGAACAATCCGGCCGACCAGTGGATGTCCTGCAGGCAGCCCTCGGCCATGGTCGGCGGCGTGCGGCCGAGCAGTTTTGCAAAGCCGTCGTTCCAGGCGCCGGGGATGTCGGCCACGGCCAGGTCGCCGCTCAGCAGCGCCTGTTCCAGCCGGTAGCGCAGGATCACGTGCAGCGGATAGCTGATCTCGTCCGCCTCGACGCGGATGTAGCCGTTGTCGAGCCGCCGCCAGGTGTTGGCCACGTTGGCCAGCGACCAGGGCGCCGGGTCGCCGCCGAAGGTCTCGGCGAGCAGCGGGGCCAGAAAGCCGATGAACTCGGCGCTGCGGCCGGCGATCATCTCCAGCGACAGCGACTGGCTCTCGTGCACGGTCATGCCGCGCGCCATGCCGGCGGGGCGGAAGGCGAAGCCGCGCGGCAGGTTGAACTCGTACATGGCGTGGCCCGCCTCGTGCAGGGTGGCCATGATCGCGAAGCGCGGATTGGTTTCGTCGTAGCGGGTGGTGAAGCGCACGTCGCCGGGGCTGTGCGGCACCGAGAACGGGTGCGGCGCCTGGTCGATGCGGAAATTCTCCGGCTTGTGGCCGACCGCCACGGCCAGCCGGTGCGACAGCGCCGCCTGCCTGTCGACCGGCGTGAGGCCGAACGGGATCGGATCGGGCCAGCGCGCCTGGCGCTCGCGCACCTCGGCGATCACCGGCGGCAGCCAGGCGGCCAGGTCGTCGAAGATCGGGTCGATCATCGCCTGGCCGACGCCCGGGTCGTATTCATCCAGCATGGCGCCGTAGAGGCTGGTTCCCAGCGCCTCGGCCTTCGCCTCGGCGATCTCGCGGATGATCGCCAGCAGCTCGGCGAAGGGTCCGGCGAAACTCGCAAAGTCGTTCTCCGGCTTGGCCCGGGTCCAGATCGACTGCAGGTTCTGCGAGACCCGGCTCTTGGCGGCCTGCAGGTCTTTCGGGACCGCCGCGGCGTGCACCCAGAGCCGGCGCATCTCCTTCAGGTCGGCGCGCTCGTCCGGCTCCAGCGCGCCGGCCATGGCCTCGGCCTCGGCCAGTTCGTCGCCGGCGGCGGTCGAGCCGACCAGGTCGGCGGAGACCTCGGTCAGGGCGGCCATCTGCTCGCCGCGCGCCCAGGCGCCGCCGCGCGGCATGTTGGTCTTGGCGTCCCAGTTCAGCATGGTCTGGGCGGCGTCGATCTTGCCGGCCAGGGAAAAGCGATGCACGACCCGGGCGAAGGGGTCCGGTTGCGGCGCGGGACCGGCCATGGGTTCAGTTCTCCACCGTGAAGGTCAGGCCGGCGTGGGCTTGCAGCCGGCGGATCAGCGCATCGCCCATCGCCGCGGCGGGGGTCCAGCAGCCGCCGGGGGTGACATCGCGGGGCACGTCGCGCACCAGGCAGACGGCGCTCTCGCCGAGGATCTTCGAGGTCGAGCCGTAGCCGGGGTCCATGTCGCCCTTGACCGAGACGCGCAGCGTGCGCCCGTCGGCCGCCTCGCCGATGAACAGGATGTCGTAATGGCCGCTTTCGCGCTCGTCCTGGCTGGGACCCTCGCCCGGCTTCGGCATCGGCCCCGAACCGAAGCTGAAGCCGCCGGACGGCGGGCCGCCGGCGGGCGGGCCGTCGGTCATCAGCATCTCGCAATACTGGAAGTCCCTGCCCCAGGCGTGATCCATCAGGAAGTTGGAGCGATGCACCGCCTTGGTGTTGATGCCGGCCATCATGAACGGCGCCACCCAGGAGCCCGTGACCTTGTCCTCGTAGGCCGTCTCGCCGTCCGGCTGCTCGGCGCCGACGAAGCCGGGGGTGAGGGCGAAGGGGTCGGCCAACACCTTGGCCAGGCCCGGGTCCGCCTGGGCGGCGGCCATGGTCGCCATGCCGCTGGCCAGGGTGCCGCCGGAGAGCCCGCCAGCCATGCCGCGCACCCGGCCGCGCACCCGCGAAACGGGCTCGCCGAACCGCGCCTTGGCCTCTTGCTCGAGGAAATAGACCCCGAGGTCGAAGGGAATGGAATCGAAGCCGCAGGAGAAGACGATGCGCGCGCCGGAGGCCTTCGCCCTGGCCTCGTTGGCGGCGATCATCCTGGCGATCCAGTGGGACTCGCCGGTCAGGTCGACATAGTCGCATCCCACCTCGGCGCAGGCCGCCACCAAGCCGTCGCCATAGAGCTGGTAGGGGCCGACCGTGGTGATGACGACCTTCGCGCGCTTCGCCATCGCCGCCAGCGAGGCCGGGACGGAGGCGTCGGCGGTCACCAGCGGCAGCTCCTTCGGCGCGCCGATCAGGTCGCGGATCTCGGCGAGCTTGTCCGGGCTGCGTCCGGCCATCACCCAGGCGATGTCGCCGCTCGCCCCATAGGTCTTCAGCAGATGCGCCGCCACCAGCCGGCCGGTATAGCCGGTGGCGCCGTAGAGGATGATGTCGAACTCGCGCGCGTCGCTCATGTCTGGCCCTCGATGATCGCCGAGACCCAACACTGTGCGGGGTTCCGCGCCAAGACAAAATTAGGATCCCTTCTCCCGCCAGGGGCGACGCATCGCGGTCGCATTGGTTCGCACTCTTCTCCCCCATTGCGCGCCTCGACGATCCTGACTTAGGGTCTTGTCCGACTGAACAATGATAAGGAACCCGCCGCGCGGGAGGGAGGACGCCATGAAGTTCACCTGGTTCAACCTGATGCCCTGGCCGGACCTGCCGGACGACTTCCGCGAGAAGAACCGGTCGGTCTGGGTCGACATCGACCAGAAGCTGTTCGACCCCGAGCGGGCCCACACCGTCTACAACACCTATATGGACCTGCTCGAATACGCCGGCTCGGTCGGGTTCGACGGCATCGGCGTCAACGAGCACCACCAGAACGGCTACGGCATCATGCCGTCGCCGAACATCATCGCCGCCGGCCTGGCGCGGCGCACCAAGGACACGGCGCTGGTGGTGCTGGGCAATTCCATCGCCCTCTACAATCCGCCGGTCCGCGTGGCCGAGGAATTCGCCATGCTGGACTGCATTTCCGGCGGCCGGCTGGTGGCGGGCTTCCCGGTCGGCACCTCGATGGACACCAACTTCTGCTACGGCCAGATCCCCTCGCTGACCCGCGAGAAATACGCCGAGGCGCACGAGCTGATCATCCGCGCCTGGACCAGCCGCGAGCCCTTCGCCTTCAACGGCCGCTACAACAAGCTGCGCTACGTCAACATCTGGCCGCGGCCGATCCAGCAGCCGCATCCGCCGGTGCACATCCCCGGCGGCGGCTCGGTGGAGACCTACGATTTCTGCATCGACAACACCTATTCCTACTCCTACCTCAGCTTCTCCGGCTATCTGCGCGCCAAGGTGCTGATGCAGGGCTATTGGGACCGGGTGGCCCAGCGCAACGCGCCGGACGCCTCGCCCTACCGGGCCGGCTTCGCCCAGACCATCTGCGTCGCCGACACCGACGAGGAGGCCGAGCGGCTCTACTGGCCGCACGTCAACTACTTCTACAATCGCTGCCTGCACGTCTATCCCGGCTTCGCCGACGCGCCGGGCTACCGCACCATCAAGACCATCCAGACCGGCGCGCTGTCGCAATACGCGCCGCCGCGCGGCGGCTATACCCAGCTGACCTGGAAGGACCTGGTCGAGGGCGGCCACGTCATCGCCGGCTCGCCGGAGACCGTGCGCCAACGCATGGAGGACCTGGCCAAGGGCCTCAACGTCGGCAACATCTTCTGCCTGATGCACGTCGGCGACATGCCGGCCGAGAAGTGCATGTATTCCACCAAGCTGTTCGCCGAGAAGGTGATGCCGCACCTGCGCAACATCTTCCCCGACTATGCCGACGACGACCGCTTCTGGTGCAAGCCGCTGAACACGCTGGCCAAGGCCGGCAGCCTGCCGTCCGAGCGGGACGCCGCCGAAGCCGTCGCGGCGCTGGTCTGAAGGGGGCGAAGATGGAACTGAAGACAATCCAGACCGAACACGTCCCCGTCCAGGTGCTGGAGGGCGGGTCGGGCCAGCCGCTGGTTTTCCTGCACGGCGCCGGCGGCATGACGGCGCAGGACCCGTTCCTGGCCAAGCTGGCCGAGAGCTTCCACGTCCAGGCGCCCTTCCTGCCCGGCTACGGCGAGAGCCAGGAGGCGCCCGAGCTGCGCGACATGCTCGACATCACCCTGCACACGCTGGATGTGATCGAGGCGCTGGGGCTGAAGGATCCGATCCTGGTCGGCCATTCCATGGGCGGCATGATCGCCGCCGAGGTCGCCGCCCTGGCGCCGAACGAGATCAGCCGGCTCGGATTGATCTCCTCGGTCGGGCTCTGGCTCGAGGACCATCCGATCGTCGACATCTTCGCCACCCTGCCGTTCGAGATGCCGGCCCTGATGTTCCACGACGCCGAGGCCGGCGCGGCGATGATGACGGCCGGCCGCGACGTCTCCGACCCCAACTACCTGCAGACCTATCTGGTGCAGAACGCCCGCCAGCTCGGCATGGCCGGCCGCATCCTCTTCCCCATCCCCGATCGCGGGCTGTCGCAGCGGATGTACCGGATCAAGGCCAGGACCATCCTGGTCTGGGGCGATTCCGACCGGGCCGTGCCGCCGGTCTACGCCCAGGAGTTCAAGCGCCGCATCAAGGGCGCCCAGCTGGTCTCCATCCCCGAGGCCGGCCACATGGTCACCCTGGAAAAGACCGACCAGGTCGCCGACGCCATCAAGCGGCTCGCCTAGGGCCGCCCGCCGCCCGTTTTTCGTGCGGAACGGGCGCCAAGAGGTTTCGCCGCCCCGCGCCGCGGCCCGGGGCTTGCGTCCGGGCGCCGCCCATAGAAAGCTCATCCCAGCGCGAGGGCGCGGGACGTGCGACCCATGGTGGCGACGGCGATCGTTCAGGAGCCAAAGGCCGGCAACCGCGCCCTGACCTATGCGGCCATCGTCATCGTCGTCGGCATCTTCGCCACCACGCTGGCCCAGCCGCAGGTGCTGGGCCGCCTGCCGATCCAGAACCTGCTGAAGAACGAGCTGCATGTCAGCCGCTCGGCCAATGCGGGCTTCTTCTTCCTCTCGGGGCTGCCGTGGTACTTCAAACCACTGGCCGGCCTGCTCACCGACGCCTTTCCGATCCTCGGAAGCCCGCGGAAGAGCTACCTCCTGATCTCGGCCGTGCTCTCGGTCGCCGCCTGGGTCGGGCTCTACTACACGCCGCACCAGTACGGCCGGCTGCTGTGGGCCTGCATCGCCATCAACCTGTTCATGATGACCGCCAGCACCGCCGTCGGCGCCTACATGGTCGAGACGGCGCAGGCGACCTCCGGGTCCGGGCGGCTGACGGCGATCCGCGAGTTCGTCTCCGAGCTGACCACCGTGATCCGCGGACCGGCGGCCGGCTACCTGGCCAGCATCGCCTTCGGCTGGACGGCCGCCGCTTGCGGCGGGGTGGTGTTCCTGCTGGTCCCGGCGGCGGTGCTGTTCCTAAACGAGCAGCGCAAGCGGATCGATTCCGCCGCGCTGCTCGGCAACGCCGCCCGGCAGCTGGGCAAGGTCGGGACGGCCGGAACCATGTGGGCGGCGGCCGGACTGATGGCGGTCTACTACCTCGCCCCGTCGACCATCACGGCGCAGTTCTACAAACAGCAGGTCGACCTGCACATGACCACCCAGGCGCAAGGCCTGCTGGGCGCCATCTACGGGATTTTCGGCATACTGGCGGCCCTGGGCTACGGCTACGCCTGCCGGCGCATCAATCTGCGCAACCTGCTGGTCGGCTGCATCCTGATCGCGACCGCCTGCCACCTGAGCTTCCTCTCCTACGCCACGCCGCAGCGCGCGCAGATCGTCGCCGCCTTCGACGGCTTCGGCTTCACCCTGTCCGAGATGGCGCTGATGGACCTGGCGGTGCGGGCGACCCCGGCCGGCGTCGAGGGCCTGGGCTTTTCGCTGCTGATGAGCGTGCGCAACTTCGCCCTGTTCGGCACCGACTGGTTCGGCTCGACCCTGATCGACGCCCATCACTTCAAGTTCAGCACCGTCATCCTGCTCAACGCCGCCGTCACCGCATCCACCATCCCCCTGGTGCTCCTGCTGCCGCTGGCGCTGGTGCGGCGCAAGGACGCCGAGATCTACGAAGAGGCCCCCGCGCCGGTGACGGAGTTCCAGAACTAGGTCGCGAACGGGATTACTTTTGTTCCGCTCATTCCCGCGAAGGCGGGAATCCAGGTTTTTTATCCTAGAGCGCTGAGTTTCCAGCAAAAAAGCCTGGATCCCCGCCTTCGCGGGGATGAGCGGGATGGGGTTAGCGTCGGCGTGGCGGTTTGATCGCCACAGGCAGGTCGTCGAACAACGGCGCGGGTTCGCCGATCTGCGCGCCTTCGATCTCCAGCAGCCGCAGCTTGGCGACCACGCCGCCGTTGGCGGAAAAGCCGCCCAGCTTGCCGCCGGCGGCCAGCACACGGTGGCAAGGGACGACGATGGCGAAGGGATTCCTACCCAGCGCCTCGCCGACCGCCCGCGCCGCGCCCGGCTCGCCGATGCGTCCGGCGATCTCGCCATAGGTCAGGGTCTGGCCGGGCGGAATGGTGCGGGCGACCTGGTAGACGCGGAGCGGGAACGCCTCCAGGCCCTCGGTGTCCAGCACGATATCGTCCAGGTCCCGCGCCTCGCCGCCGACCAGGGCGGCGATGCCGACGATGGCCTCGGCGATCGTCGCCGGCGGCTCGCCCTCCACCGCGTCCGGATAGCGCCGCGCCATGCGCGCCCGGGTCCGGCCTGCGTCGGCCTCGGGCAGCTGGACGCCCTTCAGCCCGCGCTCGCTCCAGGCGACGGCGACGGCGCCGACGGCGGTGTCGAACAGGCAATAGCCCGGCGTGGTCATGGTCCCCAGGGTCCTGGCTCCGGTTGGGCCGCATGCTATGGATCGGCTTTCGTCCGATCCGGGAGGACCGATTGCACCGTATCGCAGCCGCCGTGGCGATCCTTTTCTTGGCTTCAGGGTCCGTTTCCCGCGCCCAATCCACCGTTCGATCTTCCGATCCCTTCCTCTGGCTTGAGGATGTCTCCAGCCCCCGCGCCATGGCCTGGGTGCGGTCGGAGAACGCCAGGACCCTCGGCGTGCTCGAGGCCGATCCCCGTTTCGCCGCTCTCGACGCCGACGCGCTGAACATCGCCGAGGCCAAGGACCGCATCCCGGCGCCGGAGCTGATCGGCGGCCAGGTCTATAATTTCTGGCGCGACGAGATCCACGTGCGCGGCATCTGGCGGCGGACCAGCAGGGCCGACTACGCCACCGCCGACCCGCACTGGACCACGGTGCTCGATCTGGACGCGCTGGCCGCCGCCGAGCACGCCAACTGGATCTGGGAGGGGGCCAACTGCCCGCCGCCGGCCTACCGCCGCTGCATGATCGCACTCTCCGACGGCGGCGAGGACGCCACCACCCAGCGTGAGTTCGATCTGACCACCAACGCCTTCGTCCCCGGCGGCTTCGTGCTGCCGCACAGCAAGCAGACCGTCGACTGGCTGGACGACGACACCCTGATCGTGTCGCGCGACTGGGGGCCGGGAACCATGACCGCCTCCGGCTATCCCTTCGTGGTCAAGACGCTGAAGCGCGGCCAGCCGCTGGACCGGGCCGTCGAGGTGTTTCGCGGCGCGCCGACCGACGTTTCGACCGACCCGACCGTGCTGCGCGACGGCCAGGGCCACAAGGTGGCGCTGGTCCAGCGCGGGCTCGACTTCTTCCATTCCGAGGTCGACCAGCTGACCCCGAACGGCGTGGTCAGGCTGGCCCTGCCGCCCAAGGTCGCGCTAGGCGGCCTGCTGGACGGCCGGATGATCTTCACCACCGAGCAGAGTTGGGCCTTCGGCGGCGCCTACGAGGCCGGCTCCCTGCTCGCCTTCACGCCGCAGGCGCTGGCCGCGCCGCCGCCGAGCGACCCGGACGTCCGGACCCACCTGATCTTCGCGCCGAACGCCCGCCAGTCGGTCGACCAGGTCGAGGTCACCCGCGATCGGGTGGTCGCGGCGATCTACGACAATGTGCGCGGCGGCCTGGTTTCCTTCCAGCCGGGCGCCGACCAGGGCTGGACCCGCCTTGTCCTGCCGGTTCCGCCGGACTCCTCCGTCGGCGTGGCCGCCGCCGGCGTGCGCGACAACGGCATCTACTACAATGTCGACGGCTTCCTCGAGCCGCCGCGGCTCGACCAGGCCGACGCCGCCAGCGGCGAGAGCGCCGAGGTGAAGTCGCTGCCGGCCCGGTTCGACGCCTCGGGCGACGTGGTCGACCAGTTCGAGGCGACCTCCACGGACGGGACGAAAATCCCCTATTTCGTCGTCCACCCGAAGACCATGGCGCTGGACGGGACCAACCCGACCATCCTCTACGCCTATGGGGGCTTCCAGGTGTCGGAGACGCCGGCCTATTCCGGGACCCTCGGCAAGCTCTGGCTGGAGCGGGGCGGGGTCTATGTGCTGGCCAATATCCGCGGCGGCGGCGAGTTCGGCCCGGCCTGGCACGAGGCGGGGTTGAAGACCCATCGCCAGCGGGTGTTCGACGACTTCGCCGCCGTGGCCAGGGACCTGATCGCGCGCAAGATCACCAGTCCGCGCCGGCTGGGCATTCAGGGCGGCTCCAACGGCGGCCTGCTGATGGGCGTCGAGTTCACCCAGCATCCGGAACTCTGGCGGGCGGTCGACATCCAGGTGCCGCTGCTGGACATGCTGCGCTTCGAACAGATCGCCGCCGGCGCCTCCTGGGCCGGCGAATACGGTTCGGTGGCCAATCCGGACGAGCGCGCCTTCCTCGCCAGCATCTCGCCCTACGCCAACCTGAAGCCGGGCGTCGCCTATCCCGAGCCCTTCGTCTGGACCACCACCAAGGATGACCGGGTCGGGCCGCAGCACGCCCGCAAGTTCGCCGCCAAACTGGCGGCGCTCGGCGATCCCTACCTGTTCTACGAAGTGATCGAAGGCGGCCACGGCTCCGGCGCCAACCTGGTGGAGCGCGCCCACACCAACGCCCTGGAGATGACCTACTTCATCCGCAAGCTGATGGATTAGCGCGCTGACGCGCTGCACGTTTCGATCATTCTCCCGCAAGGAGAGAAGGGAACACAGCCGATGGGGCCCGGCGGCGTTACCGCGTCGAGGATCACCTCCAGCACCCCGTGGCTATCGCAGGCGATCATCTCGTTTCGAAACCGGAGCACGCGAAATCCCTGCGCCCGCAGCCAGTCGTCGCGCCGTTGGTCGTGGTCGGCATTGGTCAGATGGGTCGGCCCATCGGCCTCGATCACCAGACGATGCCGAAACGACATGAAGTCGGCGACGTAAGGCCCGATCGGAACCTGCCGGCGGAATTTGAGTCCTTGCAGTTTCCGGTCTCGCAACAGCGCCCAGAGCCTGGCCTCATTGGACGTCGGCGAACGGCGCATCCGCCGCGCCAACCCCCGTTTCACTTTCCGTGGTCCAGCCATGCGAGAACATTACAGGAACAAACATCGAGGGCAACCCTTAGGTTTCCTTCTCCCCCTGCGGGAGAAGGTGGCCTCCGTAGGAGGTCGGATGAGGGGTCTTGCTCCCCTATCCGATAAATGTTGCCGCTAACCCGCCAGTTCAGTGCGACCCCTCATCCGTCAGCTTCGCTGACACCTTCTCCCGCAGGGGGAGAAGGATCAGAACGGGACGGCTGCCTCGGCGACGTGAATGAACTTCACGCTAGTCGCCGCGAATCCTCACTTGGCCGATCGCGCGGTCAGGGGCGAGGTGGGCGACCACGTCGGCGCGGGCCGGCATTTCGGCCTGGATCCAGTCGGTCAGGCGTTGGTAGTGGCGGATGAAGCCGGCGATCTCGGCGTCGGTCATGCCGCGCCTGGGCGCCTTGCGCTCCTGCTCCTGGCGCCAGCCGAGCACGACCTCGAAGCTGGGGACCTTGAACAGCGCCAAAAGGCCGAAGTCGGCGAACAGGTCCTGGTAAGGTCCGGCCAGCACCGTGTTGGCGTAGGCGCGCCAGACCCCCTCCGGGTCGCGCTGCCGTTCCAGGGCGTTCACCGGCCGCGCCAGCGCCGCCGGGTCCTGCGGCCGCGCCCCGACGCACCAGCCTTCGAACAGGATGACGTCGGCTGGGCCCTCCACCGGGGTCGGCGCGACGCGATCGTCGCTGGCCTTGTCGAAGCGGGGCATCATCGTCAGGCCCGGCAGCGGCAGGCTCGCCAGCACCTCCAGCCCCAGCGCCACATCATGGGTTCCCGGCACGCCGCGGGTGATGAACAGCGGGTGCACCCGCGCCGCCAGGCGCCGCCGCGCGGCCAGCGGCAGGTAGAGATCGTCCAGCGACAGGATGACGGCGCGCAGCCCTTCCGCGGCCAACAGTCGCTCAAGCACCCGGGCGCTGGTGGTCTTGCCCGAGCCCTGCGGCCCGCAAAGGCCGACGCGATACCCCGGCCCGTGCGCCCGCGCCGCCTTGGCGATGCGCGCGGCGAGCGGAACATGCAGGCGCCGGATGACGCCCTCATAGGTCTCTGGCAGGCCCTCCGCGCGGAGCAAAAGGGAGAGGTCCGGCGTCATGGGTGAATTTGCACCTTGGGCGAAGCGGGTTCACAATAAGGCACATTACCGAAGACGGATTTTTTGAATGTCTGATTCCCAGGCCGCGCCATTGGGCGCGGCGCTCAGTGAGGCTTTGCGTCCCGAGATCGACGTCAAGGCCATGCCGCATATCCTCCGGCGAATCGTGCTGCTCGGCTTCAAGGTCGACCCGGTGCAGGTGGCGCTGGCCATCGGCAGTTCGCTCGGTGCGGCGGTCGCCGGCCTGATCGTCCCGCGGCTGTTCGGCCCGGCCATCGACCAGGTGGCCGGCCTCCTGAAAGCCCTCAGGCACGCCCAGGCCATCCACATGCCGGCGGCGCAGCAGGCGTTGCTGGAATCCCGTTCTGTGCACGGCCTGTGGTTCGCCGCCGGCATGATCGTCATCGCCACCTCCATCCAGGGCATCCTGACCGGCGTCGGCGGCTACAACAGCGAGCGGGTCAGCCAGAAGGTCGCCTACGTCCTGCGCCTGGACTATTTCCGCCAGCTGCAGCGGCTGCCCTTCGGCTTCCACGACAAGATCCACTCGGGCGACCTGATCACCCGCGGCATGATCGACCTCGAAGGCACGCGCATGTTCATCCAGAACGGGATGATGATGGCGCTGACCCTGGTGCTGCTGCTGGTGGTGGCGACGGTCATGATGTTCGCCGCCGATCCGGTGATGGCGATCCTGGCGCTGACCTTCGTGCCGATCAGCATCTACACCCTCGGCCGCGTCGGCTTTCTGCTGCGCATCGCCTGGATGCGGGTGCAGACGCTGATGAGCGTCCTGACCCTGACCATGGAGGAGAACCTGCAGGGCATCCGCGTGGTGCGCTCCTTCGCCTCCACCGTCTTCGAGATGGCCAAGTTCGACAAGGCCGCCACCGAGGCCCTCACCGAAGCCTACAAGCGCATCCTGCTGCGCATGCGCGCCATGCGCAGCACCACCCTGGCCTTCTACGTCTCCCAGGCCCTGGTGCTCTGGTACGGCGGCCACAAGGTGGTGGCGGGGACCATGTCGCCCGGCCGGCTGACCGAATTCATCCTCTATCTGAACATCCTGCAGGGCCCGGTGCGGCAGGTGATCATGATCGTCATGTCGGCGGCGCGGGCCACCACGTGCGGCGGGCGGCTGTTCGAGATCCTCGACGTCGCGCCGACCATCGCCGACAAGCCCAACGCGCCGGCGCTGGCGCCGGCCGGAGGCGTGCTGCGCTTCGAGCACGTGGATTTCGAGTACGACAAGGGCGCGCCGGTCCTCACCGACATCAGCTTCGAGGTCGGCCGCGGCAAGACCCTGGGCATCGTCGGGCCGCCGGGCAGCGGCAAGTCGACCATCGCCAACCTGATCCCACGCTTCTACGACGTCATCGGCGGACGCATCACCATCGACGGGGTGGACATCCGCGACGTGACGCTCTCATCCCTGCGCGAATATGTCGGCCTGGTGCAGCAGGAAGCCTTCCTGTTCGACTCCACGGTCACCAACAACGTCGCCTATGCCGATCCCTGGGCCGAGGACGACCGCATCATCGGCGCGACCAAGACCGCGCAGCTGCACGAATACATCGACCACCTGCCGGCCGGTTACGGCACCCGGGTCGGCGAGCGGGGCGTGGCCCTGTCCGGCGGCCAGCGCCAGCGGATGTCCATCGCCCGCGGCGTGGTGCCGGGTCCGGGGATCATGATCTTCGACGACTCCACCGCCGCCATCGACGCGGTCACCGAAAAGCGGGTGCGCGACGCCCTGGCCGAGGCCACCAAGGCCAAGGCGACCATCATCATCGCCCACCGGCTGTCCTCGCTGATGCACGCCGACGAGATCATCCTCCTGGAGGAAGGCCGCATCGTCGAGCGTGGAACCCATGCCGAGCTGCTGGCCCTGGGCGGCGAATATTTCGACCTCTATTCGCTGCAGACCCGCACCGAGCAGGGCCTCTCCGTGGCCGACGCCAAGATCCGGCGCAAGGTGACGGAGGCCGCCGAATGAGCGACTTCGCCATGGACCGCGAGGCGGCCCCGCCGCCGGAACAGCGCAAGCGCAACGCCAACCTCGGCACCGCCGACGGCGAAGAAATCTTCATGTCGTTCGACACCCGGATCGTGCGGCGCTTCTCCACCTTCCTGAAGCCGCACCCCTGGTCGCTGATCGGCGCTCTGGTCGCCGCCATCGTCTCCTCCGGCGCCTCGGTGCTGATCCCGGTGATGATCGGCCAGGTGGTCACCGCCGCCACCAGCGGGACCAACCGCCTGCACCGGGTCGACATGGTGATCCTTGGCCTGGTCGTGGTGGTGATCCTCTTCACCATCACCTCGCTGATCTCCCAATGGCTCAGCACCAAGCTGGCGCAGAAGGTCATCTTCGACGTCCGGCGGGCGATGTTCGAGCACTTCCAGACCATCGCCCTGTCGTTCATGGACAAGACCCATGTCGGCCGGATCATGAGCCGGCTGCAGGGCGACGTGAACGCGCTGCAGGACTTCCTGGAAAGCACCACCTCGACCATCGGCGACTTCGTCATGCTGATCGGCATCGTGATCTACATGCTGGTGCTGAACTGGAAGCTCGGCCTGCTCACCCTGCTGGTGCTGCCGGCGCTGATCGGCATCCGCGCGGTCTGGCTGCCCTATTCCAAGATCACCTTCCGCCGCGCCCGCGACGCCTCGTCGATCGCCAACGGAGCCCTGGCCGAGAACATCAACGGCATCCGCACGGTGCAGGAGACCCGCCGCGAGGCGATGAACTTCGAGCTCTACGAGGAGAAGGCCCGCGACAACATGACGGCCCAGGTCGAGTCCGCCTTCCTGGCCGGCCTGATGAGCCCGACCGTCTCCATCCTCACCGGCGTCGCCATGGCGGTGATCATCATCGTCGGCGGCGGCGAGGTGCTGAAGGGCGAGCTCGAGGTCGGCGCCATGGTCGCCTATGTGATCCTGGTGCAGCGCTTCTTCGAGCCGGTGCGCATGCTTTCGATGCAGTACACCGCCCTGCAGCGCGCCATGGCCGCCGGCTACCGCATCTTCGAGGTGCTCGACGTCACGGTCTCGATCAGGAACAAGCCCGACGCCATCGCCCTGACCGGCGAGGATTCGACCATCGAGTTCGACCACGTCACCTTCGGCTATAATGCCGACCGGCCGGTCCTGAAGGACGTCTCGCTGAAGGTGAAGCCGCGGCAGGTGGTGGCGCTGGTCGGGCCGACCGGCTCGGGCAAGACCAGCATCATCTCCCTGGTGCGCCGCTTCTACGAAGTGAACCAGGGCCGGGTGCTGGTCGGCGGCCACGACGTGCGGGACGTGACCCTGGAGAGCCTGGGCAAGACCATCGGCATGGTGCTGCAGGAGCCCTTCCTGTTCACCGGCACCATCGAGGAGAACATCCGCTACGCCTCCGACGCCACCCACGACCAGGTGGTCGAGGCGGCCAAGGCGGTGCGCGCGCACGACTTCATCCTGCGCCTGCCGCAGGGCTACGACACCCCGCTGGGCCAGCGCGGCGGCAACATCTCGCTGGGCCAGCGCCAGCTGCTGTCGTTCGCGCGCGCCCTGGTGATCAATCCGCAGATCCTCATCCTCGACGAGGCCACCGCCAATATCGACAGCTTCACCGAGCTGGAGATCCAGCGGGCGCTGAAGGCGCTGTTCGCCGGCCGCACCTGCCTGGTCATCGCCCACCGGCTGGCCACGGTCCGCGACGCCGACGAGATCATCGTCCTGCAGCAGGGCCGCATCGTCGAACAGGGTCCTCACGAGGCCCTGATGGCCAGGGGCGGCCTCTACGCCAACCTCTACGCCTCCAGCCACGGCTCCTTCGACGACCTCCCCGGCGAAGGCGAAGACCGCGCCGACAAGGAAGCGATGGTGCTGCAGACGTAAGGCGCGGGCGTTAACTGGGCGTCTCTTCCGCGGGCTTCGCGATCAGCGACGCCGCCAGGCCGATCACCGCCGCCGCGGTCAGCCACAGGCCGGGAATGGCGCGGTTGCCGGTGGCGTGGACCAGGGCGGTGCTGACGGCGGGGGTGAAGCCGCCGAAGATGGCGGTGGCCAGGCTGTAGGCCAGGGAGAAGCCCGACGCCCGCAGCGAACCGGGGATGATCTCGGTCAGGAAGACCACCATGGCGCCGTTGTAGCTGCCGTAGATGAACGAGAACCAGAGCTCGACGGCGAGCAGCCGCCCGAACGAGGGCGCGCTGACCAGCCAGAGCATGGCCGGGTAGGCGCTGGCCAGCATCAGGAGGCTGAAGCCGATCAGCAGCGGCTTGCGGCCCACCCGGTCCGACAGCGCCCCCATGATCGGCAGCCAGATCAGGTTGGAGACGCCCACCGCCAGGGTCACCACGAACACCGGCAGCGCCGGCAGGTGCAAGGTCAAGGTCCCGAACGCCGGGGTGTAGACGGTGATCATGTAGAAGCTGACCGTGGTCAGGGTGGCCAGCATCATGCCGATGGTCACGCGCCGCCATTGCGCCGCCAGCGAGCGGAAGATTTCGCTCCAGCGCGGCTGGGTCTTGCGCCGGGTGAAGGCCTCGGTCTCGGTGAGCGAGCGGCGCAGCAGAAAGAGCAGCGGCGCGATGAGACAGCCGACCGCCAGCGGGATGCGCCAGCCCCAGGCGTCGACCGCGCCTTTCGACAGGAACTGGCTGAGCAGGATGCCGATGCCGGCGGCGGTCACCACCGCCACCTGCTGGCTGGCGGATTGCCACGCGACATAGAAGCCCTTGCGGCCGGGCGGGGCGATCTCCGACAGGTAGACCGAGACCCCGCCCAGCTCCATGCCGGCGGAAAAGCCCTGCAGCAGCCGCCCGGCCAGCACCAGGAGCGGCGCGGCCAGGCCGATCTGCGCATAGCCGGGCATGATGGTCAGCGAGACCATCCCCACCGACATCAGCGCCAGGGTCAGCAGCAGGCCGGCCCGCCGCCCGTGCCGGTCGGCGTAGGCGCCCAGCACGATCGCCCCCAGCGGCCGCATCAAAAACGCCGCCCCGAAGGTCATGAAGGTGGCCATCAGCGAGGCGAAGGGATCGCGGCTGGGGAAGAAGGCCGCGCCGATGGCCTGGGCGTAATAGCCGAAGACCATGAAATCGTACATTTCCAGGAAGTTGCCGCCCGCCACCCTGACGATGGACCAGGCGCCGGCCTCGTGTCGGTTTTCGCCCGCCAATCCGGCCGCTCCCATGTTCGCCGCGCCTCCTGGGCCGCTCAATCGGCGTCCCCGCGCTTGTCCTCCAGGGGCGATGGCTTGATGATGGGGCGCCGTCAAGCGGACGGCCGCCCGAAGAGATCAAGCTGAGCATGGATTTTCCAACCGCGGAGCCCGTCCGCGCTGCCGTTAGCTTCACCGTAAACGGCGCCCGCCGGGCGCTGGAGCTGGACCTGCGCACCACCCTGCTCGACGCCCTGCGCGAGCATCTGAACCTGAAAGGCACCAAGAAGGGCTGCGACCACGGCCAGTGCGGCGCCTGCACCGTGCTGGTGGACGGGCTGCGCATCAATGCCTGCCTGTCGCTGGCGGTGATGCACGAGGGCGACGACATCGTCACCATCGAGGGATTGGGGACGGTCGGCGACCTCAGCGACCTGCAGGTCGCCTTCCTCGACCGCGACGCCTTCCAGTGCGGCTATTGCACGCCTGGGCAGATCTGCTCGGCGACCGGCATGCTGGACGAAGCCGCCAGGGGCTGGCCAAGCGCCGCCACCGCCGACCTGACCGCGGCCGATGTCGAGCTGACCGACGCCGAGATCCGCGAGCGGATGAGCGGCAACATCTGCCGCTGCTCGGCCTATCCGCAGATCCTCGACGCCATCCGCGACGTGGCCGGAGCCGGCGCATGAGGCCCTTCACCTACGAGCGCGCCGCCGACGCCGCCGGCGCCGCCAAGGCCGCGGCCGAAACCCCCGGCGCGCGCTTCCTGGCCGGCGGCACCAACCTCCTGGACCTGATGAAGCTGGACATCGAACAGCCGGCCCACCTCGTCGATGTCGGCCGCCTGCCGCTGGCGCGGATCGAGGACGCCCCCGGAGGCGCCTTGCGCATCGGCGCCATGGCCAGCAACAGCGCCGTCGCCGCCGATGCGCGCGTTCGCCGCGCCTATCCGGTGCTGGCGCAGGCGCTGCTCTCCGGCGGCTCGCCACAGCTGCGCAACAAGGCCAGCGTCGGCGGCAACCTCCTGCAGCGCACCCGCTGCGCCTATTTCTACGACACCGCCAAGCCCTGCAACAAACGCCAGCCGGGCGCCGGCTGCGCCGCCATCGGCGGACTGAACCGCATGAGCGCCATCCTGGGGACCAGCGACGCCTGCATCGCCGCCCATCCCTCGGACATGGCCGTGGCCCTGAGCGCACTGAACGCCACCGTCGAGACGGTGGCCCCCGACGGCGGCCAGCGGGTCATCGACATCGACGACCTGCACCGCCTGCCGGGCGAGACGCCGCAGGTCGAGACCAGCCTGGCGCCCGGCGAGCTGATCACCGCCGTGGTCCTGCCGCCGCCGCCGGCCGGCGGACAGCGCTATCGCAAGGTGCGCGACCGCGCCTCCTACGCCTCGGGCCTGGCCAGCGTCGCCGTGGCCGGCGACCGCATCGCCCTCGGCGGCGTCGCCCTGAAACCCTGGCGGGCGCACAAGGCCGAGGCGGCGCTGAAGGCCGGCGCCCCGCCCATGGCCGCCGCGGAAGTCGAACTGGCCGCCGCCGACGGCCACGGCGGCGCCGATTTCAAGGTCCGCCTGACCTGCCGGCTGATGACCGCGGTCGTTCTGGAGGCGCAACGCTGATGTCCACCACCCTCGCCGACTATGCCGCCCCCAACCCGATCAGCCGCAACCGATCCGGCGTCATCGGCCGCGCCGTCGACCGCTACGAAGGCCCGCTGAAGGTCTCCGGAACCGCCCCCTACGCCTACGAGGTCGAAACCCCGTCGCCGCCGGTCTACGGCGTCCTGGTCGAGGCGGCGATCGGCTGCGGGGTGGTCACCGCCGTCGATGACGCCGCCGCGCGCGCCGCGCCCGGCGTCAAGCTGGTCTGGCACGCCTTCCACCGGCCGGCGGACCAGCCGGAAAAGGGCGCGCGCTCCTATGTCGGCAGCCAGTCGGGCGCCAAGCCGGTGTTCGCCGAGCCGAATGTGCGCTTCTTCGGCCAGCCGGTGGCCTTTGTCGCCGCCGACACCCTGGAGAACGCCTGTTTCGCCGCCGAGCTGGTCCGCGTCACCTACGAGGAGACGCCGGGCGACTTCGTCTTCGATCCGCTGCAGGGCGAGATCTGCGACGGCGAATCCCGGGTCGGCGACTTCGAGGCGGCGTTCGCCGAGGCCCCGATCCAGCTGGACGAGACCTATTCCACGCCGATCGAGAACCACTGCCAGATGGAGCCCTGCGCCACCACTGCCTGGTGGGACGGCGAGGTGCTGACGGTCCACACCTCGGTGCAGATGGTCAAGCCGCCCCAGCACCTGCTCGCGGAGACCCTGCGGATCCCGCGCGCCAATGTGCATCTGTTGTCCCGCTATATCGGCGGCGGCTTCGGCGGCAAGGGCTCGACCTACGAGGACCTGGAGATGGCCGCCATGGCCTCGCGGGCGCTGGGCCAGCCGGTGAAGATCGCCCTGACCCGCCGGCAGATGTTCAACGCCACGGTCCACCGCCCGGCCACCGTTCAGCGGGTGCGGCTGGGCGCGACGCCCGATGGACGCCTCACCGCCTTCGCCCTGGAAGCCGTTACCCATTGCGCGCGCGGCGCGCCGTTCATCGAGCGGGCCGCCAACTTCTCGCGCGGCCTCTATGCGGCGCCCAACCGGCTGACCGGCCACGCCCTGCAGACGCTCGACATCGCCGTGGCCAGCGCCATGCGCGCGCCGGGCGAGGCGTCCGGCATGCTCAGCCTGGAATGCGCCATGGACCAGCTGGCCGAACAGCTGGGCCTGGACCCCATCGAGCTGCGCATCCGCAACGAGGCGGAGGTCGATCCGGAAACCGGCCATCCGCACTCGGCGCGCCAGCTGGTCGAGTGCATGACCGACGGGGCCAGGTCGTTCGGCTGGGACAAGCGCAATCCCCGGCCCGGCCAGGTCCGCGACGGCGAATGGCTGGTCGGCATGGGCATGGCCGCCGCCATCCGCGGCAACTTCCTGCTGCCCGCCAAGGCGGCCATGCGGGTCGAGGCCGATGGGCGGGTGATCGTGCGCCAGGGCATGACCGACATCGGCACCGGCTCCTACACCATCATCGCCCAGATCGCCGCCGAGACCATGGGCGTGCCGATCGAGCGGGTAGTGGTGGAGATCGGCGATTCCGGTTTCGCGCCCGCCCCCGGCTCCGGCGGCCAGTTCGGCGCCGCCAGCGCCGGCTCGGCGGTCTACGAGGGCGGCATGCTGATGCGCCGGACCCTGGCCGGCATGGCCGCCGGCGACCCCGCCTCGCCGATCTACGGGGCGGCGGCGGAGGACATCGACTTCCGCGACGGCCTGATCACCGCCTCCAACAAGTCCGAGACCCTGGCCGCCCTGGTCTCGCGGCTCATGCCTTCCGGCGTCGAGGTGGTCGGCGATTCCACGCCGGTGGCGGAATCGCGGACCTTTTCCCAGCACGCCTACGGCGCCCATTTCGTCGAGGTCGGGGTGAATATCGTCACCGGCGAGCCGCGGCTTCGCCGCATGCTGGGCGTCTTCGCCTGCGGCCGCATCCTCAACGCCAAGACGGCGCGCAGCCAGATCACCGGCGGCATGATCTGGGGCGTCGGCCAGGCGCTCAGCGAGTTCAACGCCGTCGATCCGCGCTATGGCAGCCTGATCGCCCAGGACCTGGGCGGCTACCTGGCCCCGGTGCACGCCGACATCGTCGACCTGGACGCCTATTTCCTCGACGAGGTCGACGACAAGGCCAATCCCCTCGGCATCAAGGGGGTCGGCGAGGTGGGCATCTGCGGCGCCGGCGCGGCGGTGGCCAACGCCATCTACAACGCCTGCGGCGCGCGCATCCGCGACTATCCGATCACCCCGGACAAGCTGCTGCCCTTCCTGCCGGAGCTGATCTGACCGCCCCCTCGCGCTCGGGCCCTCGCATCCCCATCTGACGGTCCGCGCCGCGCAAAAGACGCTGGCGCCGGGAGACACTCAATGATCGAACGTCGATCCTTCGCCGAGCTTGGCGGCGCCGACCACGGCTGGCTGAAGGCGCGCCACCACTTCTCGTTCGCCAGCTACCACGACCCCAGGCGCATGGGCTGGGGCGCGCTGCGCGTCTGGAACGACGACGAGATCGCGCCCAATTCCGGTTTTCCGCCGCATCCCCATGAGGATATGGAGATCATCACCTACATCCGCGAAGGCGCCATCACCCACAAGGACAGCCTGGGCAACACCGGCCGCACCGAGGCCGGCGACGTGCAGGTGATGTCGGCGGGATCGGGCGTTCGCCACGCCGAGTACAATCTGGAGCCGGGCAAGACCCGCCTGTTCCAGATCTGGATCGAGCCGAAGACCCATGGCGGCGAGCCGTCCTGGGGCGCCAAGCCGTTCCCGAAGGCCGACCGCTCGGGCCGGTTCGTCACCCTGGCCAGCGGCCGTCCGGGCGATGAGGGCGCGCTCGCCATCCGCGCCGACGCGCGGGTGCTGGGCGCCACCGTCAAGGCCGGCGAGACCGTCACCTATGAGATGGACCCGGGCCGCCACGCCTACCTGGTGCCCTCCACCGGCGCCGTCGAAGTCAACGGCGTCCACATCGGCCCGCGCGACGGCGCGGCGGCGACGGCCGAGCGCGAACTGCGCATCAAGGCGCTGGAGGACTCCGAACTGGTCCTGGTGGATTCGCTGTAGAGCGAAGCCACTCAGGCTGCCAGCCCGCCACGCAGCTGGCGCCGAACTCGGCGTTGGCGCCTCTCTTTCCGTCATGGCCCGGCTTGTCCGGGCCACCCATGATCACCGTCGAACGAGGGTGTCTATGGGTTGCATGTTGGCCGGCCCTCGGAGACGAGGGGACGCTGGCGGACCCTCGGTCTATGGGTGGGTCTGAACGACCGTGGGGACCTTGAGCCCGCCAGCGTCTTGGGTCTTACACGCGAACGGAAGAGGGGGCTCTCGCCCGAATGCAACCCGGCGTGTGGACCGCATCCATGCTGCCGGAGGCTTTCATGTTCGACAAGAAATACCTTGGCGTCGATGTCGCCGCTGAGTGGATCGACGCCGCGTTCCACGGCCAGGACGCCGTCGAGAGGATCGCCAACACCCCAGAGGCGATCGCATCGTGGCTGGGCAAGCTGAGGCCCGAAGAGATCGGCCTCGTCGCCTTCGAGCCGACCGGCGGCTACGAGCGGACCCTGCGCCGCCAGCTGGCGGCGCAGGGTCTGGCGTTCGCCCGCGTTCATCCCAACGAGTTGGCGGCCTTCCGCCGCCGGCGCGGCCGCAAAGCCAAGACCGACGCCATCGATGCGCGCCTGCTGGCCGACTTCGCCGCCGCCGAGCTCGCCGGCCGCGGCCTCGCCCCCATGGTCGAGGGCGACGAGGCCTTGCGCGAGATGACCGCCCGTCGCCGGCAACTGGTCGAATTCCTCACGCCGAGCAATGCCGCGCCGGCCAGGCCGAGACCAAGATCGTGCGCGACGACATCGAGGCGCTCGCCCAGGCGCTCAGGGCGGCGCTCCGCGCGCTTGAGCGGGCCATCGACGTCCATATCGCCCAGAGCCCCGATCTCGCCGCCACCGCCCAGCGCCTGCGCTCCCTGAAAGGCGCCGGACCCGTCACCGTCCATACCCTGATGGGCGAACTGCCCGAGCTGGGCAGGCTCTCAGGCAAGGAGATCGCCGCCCTCGTCGGCCTGGCGCCTCAGACCAAGACAAGACACAGGGCCGTCACCGGCCATGGCCGCCCCGGCGTGCGCCGCGTGCTCTTCAACGCCGCCCGCTCCGCCATCCGGCACAACCCCGTCATGAAGGCCTTCTACGAAAGGCTCGTCCACACCAACAAACGACCCGGCAAAGTCGCCCTCACCGCCGTCATGCGAAAAATGCTCATCACCCTCAACGCCATCGCCCGCGACCAGCAGCCCTGGATCCACGCCAACGCTTGACCTTCAACACGGAAGGTCCCCCGCATTGGCTACTACGCGCCTCTGCTTCGCAGTCCGCCTTCGGCTCCAGCGGGGGATGACGGTTCTCAGTTTGCCACCCACAATACCTCGTTGTGAGTCGCGACGGGGGATGCGGATGCGGGTGCATGTGGTTTTTATCGGCCTTGGCCTGATCTTTCTGGTGATCGGCATGGGCTTCGGCGTCTGGATGGGCGTCAGCCAGAGCTTCCAGTACGCCGCCGTCCACGCGCACTGGAACCTGGTCGGCTTCGTCACCTCGACCCTCTACGGGCTGATCCACCGCGCCTATCCGAAGCTGGCGAGCTCGCGGCTGACCTGGGCCCAGTGCATCACCCATGTGGTGGGGGTGCTGATCTTCGCGCCGGGCATCTTCCTGGCCATCACCGCCCGCGTGGAGATCGGCGCCATCGTCGGCTCGCTGCTGGTCCTCGCCGCGGCGCTGATGTTCATGTGGATCTACTTCACCCACGACCACCGCACCGCGCCCGATTGAGGGCTTAGCGGAACTCGACGCCCTCGAATTCGCCGGATTTCCGCCAGCCGTCGATATAGCTGAAATAGGCGCTGGCCCCGGCCGGATAGCCGACGTTGAGCTTCGCCGCCGGACCGGGGTCGCGGCCCTCGTTGTTGTAATAGCCGGGCGTGCAGTCGGCCGAGCCCATCATCATCCGCCCAGGGCCGGTGAGCAGCAGCGCCACCCATTCGTCCTCGGCCTCTCTGGTCACCTCGACCTCCTTCGCGCCCGTATCGACCGCGTGGCTGACCATGGCGGCGATGGTGCGGCCGGCCTCGGTGAGGTTGTGCGGCACGTTGGAGATCAGGTTCGCCCCCTGGGTCGGCTGCACCAGGAAGGCGTTCGGGAAGCCGTGCACGTGGATGCCGTGCTTGGTGCGCATGCCTTCGGCCCAGTGCTCCGACAGCCTGACGCCGCCGCGGCCGGTCAGGTCGAAGCCGGCGCGGCGCCTGTATTCGGTGCCGACCTCGAAGCCGGAGGCGTAGATGATGCAGTCGACGGGGTACTCCTTGCCGGCGACGACCACGCCGGTTTCGGTGATGGCCTCGACGCCCTTGCCGTCGGTGTCGATCAGGTGGGCGCCGGGTTCGTTGAAGGCCTGCAGGTATTCGTCGTGGAAGCAGGGCCGCTTGCATAGCTGGCGGTACCAGGCCTTCAGCCTCTGCGCCGTCTCGCGGTCCTCGACGATGGCATCCACCCGGGCGCGGATCTCCTCCATCTTCTCGAAGTCGGAATCCTCGAACGCCGCCATCATGATCTGCGGCGTCATCTTCTCGCGCGGCAGCGACGTCATCTTCGAGCGGATGCGGCGGGAAAGGTCGGTCCAGCCGTCCATGACCAGGTCTTCGTCGGCCGTGCCGCCTGTCTGGTTGGCGGTGAAGTTCTCCAGCCAGCGCTGCTGCCAGCCGGGGGTGGCGACATTGGCGAACCAGTCCGGATCGATCGGCGCGTTGGCGCGCACGTCCACCGACGAGGGCGTGCGCTGGAAGACGTAGAGTTCTTTGCAAGCCCGGGCGAGGTGCGGCACGCACTGCACTGAGGTCGCGCCGGTGCCAATGATCGCCACACGCTTGTCGGCCAGCTTCTCCAGCGGCGCGCCAGACGGATCGCCGCCGGTATAGCCGTAGTCCCAGCGGCTGGTGTGGAAGGAATGGCCCTTGAAGCTCTCGATGCCGGGAATGCCGGGCAGCTTGGGCACGTGCAGCGGGCCGGTTCCCATGCCGACGAACTGGGCGGTGAAGGCGTCGCCGCGATTGGTGCGGATGGTCCAGCGCGCGTTCGCCTCGTCCCAGCTTATGTCCTCGACCACGGTGTGGAACAGGGCGTTGTCGTAGAGGCCGTACTGGCGCCCGATCGCCTGGCAATGGGCGAGGATCTCCGGCGCGTGGGCGTACTTTTCGCTCGGCATGCGCCCGGTCTCTTCGAGCAGCGGCATGTAGACCATCGAGGCGGTGTCGCACTGCGCGCCCGGATAGCGGTTCCAGTACCAGGTGCCGCCGAAGTCGCCGCCCTTCTCGACGATGCGCACGTCGTCGATCCCCGCCTCCTTCAGCCGCGCGGCGGTGACCAGGCCGGCGAACCCGCCGCCGATGAAGGCGAAGGTCACGTGGTCGGTCTTCGCCTGGCGCGGCTGAAGCGGCGTGTACGGGTCTTCCAGATAGTGGGCCAGGCGGCCCTTCAGCTGCAGGTACTGCTCGTTGCCGTCCTCACGCAGCCGCTTGTCGCGCTCCTCGCGATACTTGCGGCGCAGGGCGTCCTTGTCGATCGTCGGCGCGGGGCGGGTGTCGTCGGCAATGGTCATCTGAAAACCTTGGGGCGGTAATGGGAAGGTAAAATCACCGCCGTCTGTTGGCATACCGGGCGGTGAAATCCAATCGCGGCCGCCGCGGAGGGGAGGTTTGCAACGGCCCTTCGCAGGGAGCCGGATCGACGGCCCGATCGTTTATGCCGCCTTTAGGCGTCGGGCGGGCGATGCGTCTCGATCGCTTATGCCGATAGGGCGGAAATGGACGCGCCCGGGACCTCCCCCCGGACCCGGAGCACTCGTGGCCGACCGTATCGCTCGATATCCCGACCGCGACAGCCCGGCGGCCGCCGCCCCCGCGGCCGCCGGGTGATCGGGCGATGGCGCCGAGCGTCTTCCAAGCGTGGCGAACCGCCCGCGGCGCACCGGCCTCGCATGCGGCCGGCGGCGCCGGCGACGAACGCCTTCCCCGCATCGCCCTGGCCGCCGTGCTGGTCCTGATGCTGACCGCCTGTTCGACGGTCCTGCGCGCCGCCGCATGGCTGCTCCATCCGGTGCATCAGGCCCGGCGGCTGGCCCGCGCCGGCCAGGTCCGCGCCGCGGCGGCGATGCTGGTCTTCGGCACGGCCGCGCCGCTCGTGGCCCTGGTATGCGCGGCCCTGTGGCTGTTCCGCATCCTGCACCTGGTGCCCGACTAGCCGCGTCAAGCCGCGCGGCGCCTGCAGACCGCGCACGGGCAGCCGCCCAGCCCCCGCGCGGTCGCCGCTTCGTCGGTGGACGGAGCTTGGCCTTGAACCATTCGCTCCCCCGCGCGTACTCCAGGGACCTGAGAGTGCGGAGGGCGTATGGCGGCCGGGAAGCATAGGTTCTTGGTCCTGGACGCCCTGCGCGGCGTCGCCGCGTCCATGGTGCTCGCCACCCACATCGGCGATGTCAGCCACCGCGGCACGGTCTTCGCGCACGGCTATCTGGCGGTCGACCTGTTCTTCGTGCTGTCCGGCTTCGTCATCGCCAACGCCTACGAGCAGCGGCTGAACGCCTCGCGCCAGCCCGTCCGCGACATGATCCGCGTGCGCCTCACCCGTCTCTATCCGATGATGGCGCTGGGGGCGGTGGTCGGGCTCGTGGCGATGGGAGTGGGCGCCGAGCGCGAGCCGTTGCCCGTCTGGACGACGCTCGCCAGCCAGCTGACCTTCGTCCCCATCCTGCAGCCGCATACGGACCTCTTCGTGCTCGACGCGGTCGCCTGGTCGCTGATGCTCGAACTGGGCGTCAACCTGCTGCACGCCGCGGTTCTGCGCCGGCTGTCGACGCAGGCGATCGCCGTCGTCGCCGGGCTCAGCCTCGTTCCGCTGGTCTGGGCCGCGTGGCGCTTCCAGGGCCTGGACGTCGGCTGGTACTACGAGAGCTGGCTGGGCGGCCTCGCCCGCGTCGCCTTCTCCTACCTGACCGGCCTCGTGCTCTACCGGCTCTACGCTGGCGGCCGAGGGCCGCGGATCGCACTGCCCGCGGCGCTGCTGCTGGCGGCCGCGCCGGCCGCCTTGGTGCTGCAATACCTGCCGGTCCGGCACGCGGCGGTCCTGTGCGACCTGGCCAGCGTCATCCTGCTCTACCCGGTGCTGGTGTGGTGCGCGGCCGGCGTCAGGCTCTGCGGCCGATCGGCCTGGCTCGCCACCCTGGCCGGGACCCTCTCCTATCCGCTCTACGCGCTGCAACTGCCGCTGGCGCACATCTTCCAGTCCGACGTGGCGCCGATGATCGTCCCGCAGATCGGCGAGCCGCTCGCCTGGGCCGCCTTCGCCGTCGCCATGGTCGCGCTCAGCGCCTTGGTCGGCCGCTATTACGACCGCCCGGTGCGCGACTGGATCGCCGCCGGCCGCCGGCGCCGCATCGCCCCCGCTCCGGCGCGGCGCCCCGACATGGGCGCGATCGCCACGCCTCAGCCGGCCAATCCCGCGCGCAGATAGGCAACCCATCGGTCCTGCGGGCTGATCAGCAAAGCTCGATCCTTCCCCGTAGGGGGAGGGGGACCATCCGAAGGATGGTGGAGGGGGTGCGCCGGCTCCTGGGCCGGTTGCAGGCAAATCCGAGATGGTCTTGCGAAGTGCGCTGGCGGCATCGCGCCCCCTCCACCGCACTGCGTGCGGTCCCCCTCCCCCAATGGGGAGGATCAAGGGGCGCTAATCGATCGCGTCGACGAACTCGAACACCCGCGCCACCACGTCCGGGTCCTGGGCGATCAGGCGGTGGCCGAGGCCGTCCAGCAGCACCAGTTCCGAGCCGGGCCATAGCTCGGCCATGCGCTGGGAATTGGCCACCGGGCACTGTTCGTCGTCCATGGAATGGAGGATCAGCGCCTTGGCGGTGAGGGTCGGCAGCACCGCCTCGACGTCGAAGTCGCGGTCGTTGCTGCGCATCGGCGGCCGCTCGACGAGGATCTGCAGGGCGCGGGCGATCACGTCGGGGTCCTCACCCTCGTGCAGTTGCGCCTGTTCCCAGCGCTGCATGTCGCGGGCCTGGGAGCGGGTCTCGGTGCGCGGCACGGGCGAGGCGATCATCACCGCGCGCGGCACGTTCAGGCCGTGGTTCAGCGCCCAGAGGGTCGAGGGGCAGCCGAAGGAGTGGGCGATCACCGAATCGATCGGGCCCAGCGCCTCGGCCACCGCCAGCACCGCCTGGCCGGCGGCCTGCACCGAGCAGTCCTCCGCTGGCGACCAGCCGTGGCCGGGCAGGTCGAGCGCCACCGAGCCGCGCATCATCTCGGCGCAGAGGTCGATCATCGGGCTCCACAGGGCGTTGTCGTCCTCCCAGCCGTGCACCATCAGGGTGGCGGGACCGGAGCCCAGCCGCCAGGCCATGATCCCGCCGGCGGGGGTGGCGACCTCAAGGTCCTCGGCCTCGTTCAGCATCCGCGCCAGCCTGGGCCGCACCCGCCGTTTCGGCTTGCTGAGGCTCTCCACCAGCCGCATCGCCTCGGCCTCGAGATCGGCCGCGCCCAAATCGCTCATGTGAAAATCCGCTAAATCGGCATCAAAACGCGATTTAAGCGGCTAGCGCGGTGAATTGGAAGTTCGCCCTTCATTGGGGCAGGCTCTGTGGCGAATTTCCAATTCGTAAACCGCGCTAGCTAAAACGATATTTGGCTAGTGTCCTTATCGAGTCCGAAGTTCGATCGGCGCTTGCCGCAGGCGGTGACGAACTTCGGACTCGGGACACTAGGACGCAGTCTGACCAGCGCGGATGGGCGCGCGGGGCAGGATGAAGCGCTCCACGGCCTTGGCGAAGCCGTCTTCGGTGTTGGCGGCGGTGACGAAGTCGGCCCCGGCCTTCACCGCCGCGGTTCCCTGGCCCATGGCGACGGAGAGCCCGGCGACGGCGAACATGGCCAGGTCGTTGGCCTGGTCGCCGATCACCGCGGTCTCGGCCACGGGCACGCCGATGTGGCGGCAGAGCGCCCGCACCGCGTGGCCCTTGTCGGCCTCCGGGTGGGTGACGTCCAGATAGTAGGTCTGCGACAGCCGGGCGTTGGCGAGGCCGCCGAGCAGGCCTTGCGCCTGATGCTCGACCCCGGCCAGCAGCGCCGGCTGGTCGCTGACCCCGACCAGCTTGTCGATGCGGTCGATGACGCCGTCGAAATCGGGCACGAGCGTGGGATCGAACCGCACCGTGCGCCGCTCGCGCTCGACGTCGGGACCGGCCGGGTCGCGCAGCAGCCACTGGTCGTCGGCGAAGGCCCAGACCGAGACGCCGCTGGCCTCGAACAGCGCGATGGTCAGGCGCGCCGCCTCCGTCGACAGCCGCTTGGCCGCGATCAAAGTCCCGTCCGGCGCGACGATGCTGCCGCCGTTGAAGGCGGCGAAGGGCAGGCTGATGTCCAGCGCCTCGACGAGGTACGCCATGCCTCGCGGCGGGCGGCTGGAGACCAGGGTGAGGCCGAGGCCGGCGGCGTCCAGCCTGCGCCCCGCTTCCAGGGCGGCCGCGGTCAGGCTCTTGTCCGGGGTGACCAGGGTGCCGTCGATGTCGGAGACCAGCAGGCGCACCCGTTCGGCCGGCGGCCGCGTCTCGGCGGGGCTCATTTCCCCAGCGGCCGCCACGCCCGCCCGTCGCGCTCAAGCAGCGCGTCGGCGGCGGCCGGGCCCTCGCTGCCCGCCTTGTAGCCGTGCACGATCCCGCCCTTGGCCCAGGCGTCCAGGAACGGCTGCACGGCGCGCCAGCCGAACTCGATATTGTCGGCCCGCTGGAACAGGGTCTGGTCGCCGGTCATGGCGTCGTACAGCAGGGTCTCGTAGCCGGTGGACGGGCGGGTCCTGAACCAGTCGGCGTAGCAGAAATCCATGTCGACGCCGGTGATGCGCATCTCCTCGCCGGGGACCTTGGCGCCGAAATGCAGGCTGATCCCCTCATCGGGCTGGATCTGCAGCACCAGGCCGCTGGCCGGCAGCGACGCCACCGGCTGGTCGCGGAACAGCCGCGTCGGCGCCGGCTTGAAGGCGATGGCGATCTCGGTGTCGCGGGCGCTGAGCGCCTTGCCGGTGCGGATGTAGAAAGGCACCCCCGCCCAGCGCCAGTTGTCGATCTCCAGCTTCAGGGCGACATAGGTCTCGGTGCGGCTGTCCCGCGCCACATGCGGCTCGGCGCGGTAGTCGGCCACCTTGCGGCCCTCGACCTCGCCGGCGTGGTACTGGCCGCGCACAGAGTTCTCCAGCGCCTCCGACGGGGTCTGCAGCTTGATGGCGTCGACCACCCGGGCCTTTTCGCCGCGCACCGCCTCGGCGTCGAAGGTGTTGGGCGGCTCCATGGCGACCATGGAAAGCAGCTGGAACATGTGGTTGGGCGTCATGTCGCGCAGGGCGCCGGTGGCCTCGTAGAAGGCGCCGCGATCCTCCACCCCGACCGTCTCCGAGGCGGTGATCTGCACGCTGTCGATATGGTCGCGGTTCCAGATCGGCTCGAACAGGCCGTTGGCGAAGCGCGTCACCATGATGTTCTGCACCGTCTCCTTGCCCAGGAAGTGGTCGATGCGGAAGATCTGCCTTTCGTCGAGGACCTTGAGGATCCGGCGGTTCAGCGCCTTGGCCGAGGCCAGGTCGTTGCCGAACGGCTTTTCGATCACCACCCGCCGCCAGCCCTTGGCCTCCTTGGTCAGCCCGGCCTTGGCCAGCTGTTCGACGACGTCGCCGAAAAAGCGCGGCGAGGTGGCCAGGTAGAAGAGCACATTGGCGGTCTGGCCAATCCTGTCGCCCAGCGCCCGGTAGGTCTCGGGATCCTCGAAATCGCCCTTCATGAAGCCGAGTTCGGCGCTGAGCCGCTTCCAGGCCGGCGCCGACAGCCGGGTCTTGCCGAACTCGCTGTTCTTGTCAGTGGCCAAGCCGTGGATGAACGCGGTCTGCATGGCCTGGAAGCTCTGGTCGTCGAAGTCGTTGTGGTCGACGCCGAGCAGCTTGAACTTTCGATCGAGCAGGCCGTCGCGGGTCAGATTGTACAGCGACGGGATCAGCAGCCGCTTGGCGAGGTCGCCGGCGGCGCCGAACACCACCATCAGGCATGGCGGCGCCGGCGGCGGCTTGGTCGGCGTGAGCGCCGGCTTCTGGCCCGGGCTAGGGGTTTTCGGGCTGTTCGACATGGCCGCCGAAGCCGAACCGCATGGCCGAGAGGAGCTTTTCACCGAAGGTGTGGGTGAGCCGCGAGCGGAAGCGGGCGTAGAGCGCCGCCGACATCACCTCCGCCGGAACCGCCTCCTCGATCGCCGCCTCCACCGTCCAGCGGCCCTCGCCGGAATCGGCCACGTCGCCGGCGTACCTGGCCAGCTGCGGATCGTTCGCCAGCGCCTGGGCGGAAAGGTCGAGCAGCCAGGAGGTGATGACGCTGCCGCGCCGCCAGACCTCGGAGATGTCGGTCAGGTTGAGCTCGTAGCGCTCGTCTTCCGGCAGGGCGTCGGAAGCCTTGTTCTTCAGGATGTCGAAGCCCTCGGCATAGGCCTGCATCAGGCCGTATTCGACGCCGTTGTGGATCATCTTGACGAAATGGCCGGCGCCGACCGGTCCGGCGTGGATATAGCCCTGCTCGGCGCGCGGATCGGCGTCCGGCGGCCGCTTGGTGCGCGGGATGTCGCCGAGGCCCGGCGCCAGGGTCTTGAAGATCGGGTCCAGCCGCTGGACCTGCGCCTTGTCGCCGCCGATCATCATGCAATAGCCGCGCTCCAGGCCCCAGACGCCGCCCGAAACCCCGACGTCCAGATAGTCCAGGCCCTTCGGCTCCAGGGTTTTGGCGCGGCGGATGTCGTCCTTGTAGAAGCTGTTGCCGCCGTCGATGATCACGTCGCCCTTTTCCAGAAGGCCGGCGAGGGCGGTGACCGTCTCCTCGGTCGGGCCGCCGGCCGGCAGCATGCTCCAGACCGCCCGCGGCGCGGCGAGCTGGCGGACCAGATCGGCCAGGTCCTTGGCGCCCTTGGCCCCGGCCTGGACGACGCCGGCGACGCTGTCGGCGCTGCGGTCGTAGACGACGCATTCATGACCATCGCGCATCAGCCGCTTGGCGATGTTGCCGCCCATGCGGCCCAGTCCGACGATGCCGAGCTGCATGGCGGGTCTCCTTGGACTCTAGATCAGCGAACGGTCGATGACGTCGGCCAGGCGCTTCAGCCCGCCCTCCACGTCGGCGCCCAGATCGACGCGCAGCACCCGGCGGCCGCGTTCCACCAGCACGTCAAGGTCGCCCTTGGCCTGGGCCTTTTCCACCAGGCCGAAGCTGAACTTGCGGCCGGGAACCGCCAGGTCGTGCGCCGCCTCGTGGGTGATCTCGATGAAGACGCCGCTGTTCGGGCCGCCCTTGTAGGCCTGGCCGGTGGAGTGCAGGAAACGCGGCCCGAAGCCCAGGGCGGTGGCCGCATGGGTGTGGTCGAGCAGCCTGCCGCGCAGCTTCTGCAGCGCTTCGGTGTGCTCGTGGCTGTGGTCGACATAGGCCAGCATGGCCAGGTAGTCGCCGCCGTTGGCGCGCTTGATGTGGGCGCCAAGCAGGGCGTCGACGCTGAGGCTGGCCCCCTCCCGGGTCAGCGCCTCCAGATTGCCCGGATCGAGGAAGATGGCCAGGCCGTCGGCCTCGGCGGCGGGCGTCTCCGGGGCCCATTGGCCGGTCTGCTCATAGGCGTCGGTCAGGGCGCGGGTCTTGATCTTGCTGGCCTCGACGTCCGGCTGGTCGAAGGGATTGATGCCGATCACCGCTCCGGCGATGGCGGTGGCCACCTCCCAGCGGACGAACTCCTGGCCGATGGTGTCGCGGCTGGCGACGGTGATGCGCGCCACCGGATGGCCGGCCTCTTCCAGCGCCCGGACGTGCTCGTCGCGCGGCGCGTCGTCGACCCCGTCCAGGCGGATATAGGCGAACAACCGGTCGGACCCGTAGGCCTCGACCTTGGCCATGGGCTCGGCGGCGATCGGGATGACGCCCTTGCCGTTCTTGCCGGTGGATTCGGCCAGCAGCTGCTCCAGCCAGGCGCCCAGGTCGGACAGGCCGTTGGAGACGATGAAGGTCAGCTTGTCGCGGCCGGCGCGGGCGGCCTCCCCGATCACCAGGCCGAGTTCGAGCCCCGGATTGGCGGCCGGCGGCGCGCTGGCCCCGCAGGCGCGGGCCATCATGGCGGCGGAGCCCAGGAAGGCGCGCACGTCCAGCCCCATGACCGCGGCCGGGACCATGCCGAAGTTGGACAGCACCGAGTAGCGGCCGCCGATCGACGGCACGCCATGGAAGACCCGGCGAAAGCCCTTTTCGGGCGCGCTCTTGTCCAGGCTGGAGCCCGGATCGGTGATGGCGATGAAGTGGCCGCCGGCGGCGTTGGCGCCCACGGCGCGTTCGGCGGCGGCGAAGAAATACGCCTCGAGGATGTTGGGCTCCAGGGTCGAGCCGGACTTGGAGGAGACGATGAACAGGGTCCGCGCCGGATCGATCTCGGCTTCGACCCGGGCGATCTGGGCCGGGTCGGTGGAGTCGAGCACCAGCAGCTTCGGATGCTCCTGGCGCGAGCCGAAGGTCTCGGCCAGCACCTCCGGACCCAGGCTGGAGCCGCCCATGCCCAGCACGACGGCGTGGATGAAGCCGGCCTCGGCCACCTCGGCCTGGAAGGCCTCCAGGGCGGCGATGTCGACGCTCTTGCCCTCGGCGGCGTCGAGCCAGCCGAGCCACTGGCCCTCGTCCGCGCCGGTCCACAGGTCCGCCTTGCCCGACCACAGCCGCCGCGCCCAGCCCTGGCTGCGGGCGATCTCGGTCGACTGCTCGACGGCGGCGGCGATGTCGTCGGAGAGCTTGATCGACTGGCCGTTCTGCCTCTCGCCAAGCGCCTTGGCGCGCTTTCTCGCCACCGCGGCGAACAGCTTGTCGGCGGCGTCCTCGAACTGCACGACGCCATCCTCGACCAAGCGGTCGGTGACGCCGTCCAGGTCGAGACCCAGGCGTTTGACGGCCGCCAGCACCGCCTTGGCCTCGTCGATCCCTTGAGTCAGGGTCGGGGCGACCTTCCCGTGGTCGCGGAAGGCGTCCATGGTCTTCGGCGGCATGGTGTTGACGGTGTCCGGCCCGATCAGGTTCTCGACATAGAGCACGTCGGAATAGGCCGGGTTCTTGGTCCCGGTTGAGGCCCAGAGCAGCCGCTGCGGCTTGGCGCCGGCGGCGGTCATCGCCTTCCAGCGCGGCCCGGCCATCATCTCCAGCCAATGCTGATAGGCGATCTTGGCGTTGGCGATGGCGACCTTGCCCAAAAGGCCTTTCAGTTCGGCGGAAGCCGGGTCGCCGGTCTTGATCCGGGCCTCGATGGCGTCGTCGATCTGGGTGTCGATGCGGCTGACGAAGAAGCTGGCGACGCCGCCGATCCTCGAGACGTCGCCGCCCCCCGCCTTCAGCGCCTCCAGGCCGGCCAGATGCGCCTCGGCCACCGCCAGATAGGCCTCGATGCCGAACAGCAGGGTGACGTTGACGTTGACGCCCTCGCCGATCAGCTGCCGGATGGCCGGGGCGCCGGCCTTGGTCCCCGGCACCTTGATCATCAGGTTCGGCCGGTCGACCGCGCGCCACAGCCGCCGCGCCTCGGCGATGGTGGCCTCGGTGTCCAGCGCCAGATAGGGCGCGACCTCCAGGCTGGCATAGCCGTCCTGGGCGTTCAGCCGGTCGTAGACGGGCCGCAGCTGGTCGCAGGCGGCGCGGATGTCGCCGATCGCCAGCACGTCGAACAGGGCGGCGGGATCGGCGTCGCCGCGCTCGAGCGCCGCCGCGACCGCGCCGTCGTACTCGTCGCCCTCGCCGATGGCCTTTTCGAAGATCGACGGGTTGGAGGTGACGCCGCGCAGGTCGTCGTCGGCGATCAGGCGCTTGAAGTCGCCGTTCTCCAGGATCTTGCGTTCGATGAAGTCGAGCCAGGCGGCCTGGCCGGCCTGGGCAAGCTGATTGAGCGGATTGGTCATCGGCGCGCGCGTTCCCGTTCGACCTGAGCCTTGGCGGCTTCATAGACCGCTTCCGCGGTGAATCCGAACCGCTTCATCACCGCCTTTCCCGGAGCCGAGGCGCCGAAGCTGCGCATGGCGATGACCGTTCCGGTCGGGCCGGCGTAGCGGTCCCAGCCCAGCGCCGCCGCGGCCTCCACCGTGACCCGGGCAGCGATGTCCGGCGGCAGCACCTCGTCGCGATAGGCCTGGTCCTGCGCCTCGAACAGCTCCCAGCAGGGCAGGGAGACCACGCGCGCCCTGACGCCGTCGCCGGCCAGGGTTTCGCGGGCCTCGACACAGAGGCTGACCTCCGAGCCGGTGGCGATCAGGATCACGTCGGGCGCGCCGCCTTCCGCCTCGGCCAGTACATAGCCGCCCTTGGCGACGCCGGTGGCCGGGGCGTATTTTTCGCGGTCCAGGGTCGGCAGGGCCTGGCGCGACAGGGCGATGGCCGCCGGTTTCGCCGACTGGCCGAGCACGGCCCGCCAGGTTTCGGCGGTCTCGTTGGCGTCGCAGGGGCGGAACACCAGCATGTCCGGCGTGGCGCGCAGAGTGGCCAGTTGCTCGATCGCCTGGTGAGTGGGGCCGTCCTCGCCGAGGCCGATGGAATCGTGGGTGAAGACATAGGTCACCGGCACGCCCATCAGCGCCGCCAGCCGCATCGACCCCTTCATGTAGTCGGAGAAGATCAGGAAGGTGGAGGCGTAGGGGCGCAGCTTCGACACCGCCATGCCGTTGGCGATCGCGCCCATGGCGTGCTCGCGGATGCCGAAATGCATGTTGCGGCCGCCGTAGTTGTCCGGCTCCAGATCGCCGGCGGCGTCGAAGGTGAGGTTGGTCTTGGTCGAGGGCGACAGGTCCGCCGCGCCGCCCACCAGGCTTTCCCAATAGGGCGCGATGGCGTTCAGCACCTTGCCGGAGGCCTCGCGCGAGGCGATGCCCTTGGCGTCGGCCGGGAAGGTCGGGATGTCCCGCTGCCAGCCGTCCGGCGGCCAGCCGGCGCGCATGCGGCCGAAGGCCTCGGCCCTGGCCGGCTCGACCTCGCCGTAGCGCTGGAACAGCGCCTCCCAGGCCTGGCGCGCCTTGGCGCCGCGGGCGCCCAGGGTCTCGGCGAAGCGCTCGCGCACCCCGTCCGGGACCAGGAAGTGGGCGTCCTCGGGCCAGCCATAGGCCAGCTTGGCCAGCCGCACCTCGTCCTCGCCCAGCGCCTCGCCATGGGCGGCGGCGGTGTTTTCCCGGTGCGGCGCGCCATAGCCGATGACGCTCCTGACCACGATCAGGGTCGGCCGGTCATGAGTCGCCTTGAACACGTTCAGCGCCCGGGCCATGGCCTCGCAGTCGTTGGCGTCGGGCACCTCCAGCGTGTTCCAGCCATAGGCGCGGAAGCGGGCGGCCACGTCTTCGGTGAAGGTGATCTCGGTGTGGCCCTCGATGCTGATGGTGTTGTCGTCGTAGATCCAGCAGAGGTTGGACAGCTTCAGGTGGCCGGCGATGGAGGCGGCCTCGCTTGCGACGCCCTCCTCCATGTCGCCGTCGCTGCAGATCACATAGACGTTGTAGTCGAACAGCTTCAGCTCGGGCGTGTTGAAGCGGCTCGCCAGCCAGCGCTCGGCGATGGCCATGCCGACGCTGTCGCCGCAGCCCTGGCCGAGCGGCCCGGTGGTGATCTCGACGCCGGTGGTGTGGCCGTATTCCGGGTGGCCGGGGCAGATTGAGTCCAGCTGGCGGAAGCTCTTGATGTCGTCGAGGCTGATCGCCGGCTGATCCAGCTTGCGGCCGTCCTTGTCCAGCCGCGCGACGCCGGCCAGGTGCAGGACCGAATAGAGCAGCATGCAGGCGTGGCCGGCCGACAACACGAACCGATCGCGGTTCGGCCAGGCCGGCTCGGCCGGATCGTAGTTCATGAACCTGGACCACAGCGTATAGGCCACCGGCGCCAGCGCCATCGGCGTGCCCGGATGGCCGGAATTGGCCTTCTGCACCGCATCCATCGAAAGGGTGCGGATGGTGTCGATGGCGACCCGGTCGATATCGCGCTCTCCAGAGGCGATTTTCGCGGCGGCGGCGGCGGTTGAATCGTCGGCAGGCGTCATCGTTCGCACTCCCCGCTTGGCCCCATCGTCCAACGGCTCGCGTGGCCGGAAGTTCCGGGAAAACGGTGCGCACATCCTGGCGGCTAGTCCAATGCCCCGGCTTGCTCCAAGCTTGGTTTTCTCGCCGATTCGAGCCGTGAAACCGGATGCTGAGCTGGATCTATTCGAGCGTGGGCCACCTCTGGGGCCCGTTGCGGCTGTTCCAGTCGTTCTTCTTCCTGTCGGCCACCGGTTTCGCGGTCTGCGCCGTGGTCACCTGGCTGATGCTGCCGAGGCTGTGGGGGCGGCTGCCGACCGACCGCGGCCGGGCCTTCGCGGTCAATGCCGAGATGAGCGTCGGCAAGCCGCTGAGCGCCGGGCTGATCTTCGTGAGCATATTCTGCATCGGCTCATTGATCTTCGTGCCGTTCGGCGCGCGCTGCCTCTACACCCTGCCGTTCGTGGTCGCGGCGATGTTCGTCGGCTATTTCGACGACAGGCGCGGCGGGTTCAGCGAGTACCAGCTGGCGGTGTTCGACCTCATCATCGCCGTCGGCGCGGCGCTGGTGATCTGCGGCCTCGGCAAGACCAACATCTGGCTGCCGGGCTTCAAGACCGTCATTCCCCTCAGCCCCTGGCTGGCCGTGCCGCTGGCCACCGGGCTGATCTGGCTGTCGATCAACGCCACCAACTGTTCGGACGGGGTCGACGGGGTCTCCGGCAGCCTGACGGCCACCGCCATCATGATCCTGGGCGGGCTGCTCTACGCGGTGATCGGCAACGAGATCGTCGCCGGCCACCTGAACATCCCGGTCAACCGCGAGGGCGCCAACTGGGCGATCATGGCCTTCCTGATGGTCGGCTGCGTCGCCGGCTACCTCTGGTACAATGCCGCGCCCAGCCAGGTGCTTATGGGCGATTCCGGCTCGCGGCCGCTGGGCCTTCTGATCGGCATGCTGGTGGTGGCCACCAACAACCCGCTGTTCCTGCTGCTGGTGGGGTCGGTCATCCTGCTGAACGGCGCCACCGGCCTGGTCAAGGTGGCGCTGCTGCGTTTCTTCGGGGTCAGGGTGCTGGCCGGGGTGCGCTTTCCGCTGCACGACCACTGCCGCAAGGAGCTGGGCTGGTCGAACACCCAGGTCCTGGTGCGCTTCATGCTGCTGCACCTGGGCATCTCGGCGCTGCTGGTGATCCTGGTCCTGAAGGTGCGCTAGAAGCCCGGGCGCACCGGATAGTCGGCGACGATGGCCTTGCCGTCCGTCAGCGCCCTCACCGCATGCGGCGTGTCGGCCGGCACGATGGCGACCATGCCTGGGCCGGCGACCTGGGCCTCGCCGCCGATGTTGACCTCCAGCTCGCCCTCGAGGATGTGCCAGACCTCTTCCTGTTCGTGATGATGCGCGTGGATGGTCGATCCGGCCGCGAAATCCCAATGGGCGAAGGTCATGGTCGCGGACTGGAAGATGCGCCCGCGCCAGCCGGGACGCTTCTCGTTCACGGGCAGGGTCAGGGTGTCGACAAGGGGCATGGCGCGGCTCCGATGCGGCCAGCCTATCACGCCCGGCGATCGTCGGTGATCCCTTCTAGTCTAGCCCTCGGCCTTCTCGCCCGTCCGGTAGTCGCCGAACGCCTTGTCACGCACGGTCAGGGCTTCCTTCACCCCCTGGCGCATCTGCGCCATGTAGGCGCGCGAGGCGTTCGTGTGCCAGCCGAGGGCGTGCAGGTCGGTGCCGGCGCGCAGGCCGGCGCGCAGGCCCATGGCCTCCATCTGCCGGTGCACCAGCCGCTTGTTCAGCTGCGCCAGCTCCGGATCGACCTTGGCGATGCGTTCCGCCATGGCGATCACCTCGGCTTCCAGCGCATCGGCGTCGAACGCCCGGTTGGCGAAGCCCAGGCGCACCGCCTCGTCGCCGCTCATGGAATCGCCGGTCAACATCATCTCCATGGCCGGCCGCATGCCCATCAGCCAGGCGTGGTACTGGTTGTCCGGCGGCGACATGGTGCGCACGGCCGGATAGCCGATCTGGGCGTCGTGGGCGACGTAGACCAGGTCGCAGGCCACGGCCAGTTCCGACCCGCCCGCCAAGCACCAGCCGTGCACCTGGGCGATCACCGGCTTGGCCAGGTCCCAGACGCGGAAACAGCCCTCGACCACATGCCGGGCCCACTGGCCCTGGCCGCCGGCGGTCTGGTAGGGCGGCTCGCCGACGCCGGCCAGGTCGTAGCCGGATGAGAAGCAGGTCCCGGCGCCGCGCAGGATCATCACCCGCACCTCCGGGTCGCGGTCGCCGGCTTCGAGGGCGGCGAAGATCTCGCCGCGCAGGGCGTTGGAAAGAGCGTTGCGCTTGGCCGGCCGGTTGAGGGTCAGCCGTCGCAGGTGCGGAGCCGGCTCGTCGGTGAGCAGCAGCGGTTCGTCGGCCATGTCATCCTCCCGAAGGCCCCAGCCGTCCTGTGGCCTATATTACAACCCGCCCAGTCCGGTAAGTTTGTCGCGCCGTTCGGCGTAACGGCCGCCGAGGAACGGCGTCCTGATAAACACCTCAAGGATTTGCAGCGCCATATCCCGCGGCGTGAGGTCGGCCCCGATCACCAGCACATTGGCGTCGTTATGCTCGCGCGCGAGCCTTGCGGTCTCGACATTGGCGCACAGCGCGGCGCGAAGGCTTCGATAGCGATTCGCCGTCATCGCCATCGCCTGCCCCGAGCCGCAGATCAGCACGCCGAACCGAGGCGGATCCGACGTGAATTCCGCCGCCATCCCTGTCGCAAAATCCAAGGCGTCGCAGCGCTCGGCGCTGTGGGTTCCGAGGTCTTTGGCGTCGAAGCCTCGCGTCTTCAGCCACGGGATAAAGCGCGATTTCAGCTCGAAGCCGCGATGGTCGGATCCGATGGGAATGATCATGGGCTGGCGAGCATCCAAGGGGCGAACTTCGCGGCCATCCTTAAGGCGCGGCGCACGCGGGTCCAGCGTCACCCGGCGTCATGCACGGAGTCGGTCAGCCCACCGGCCTGTCCCGCTCGCGTTCGGCGCGGCGGGCGGCGCCGCGGCGGCCGGCCAGCACATGGGCGGAGTTGATCAGGCCGACATGGGAGAAGGCCTGCGGGAAGTTGCCCAGCTGGCGCTGGTTCACCGGGTCGTACTCCTCGGCCATCAGGCCAAGGTCGTTGGCCGCCGCCGTCAGCCGCTCGAACAGGGCCTTGGCCTTGGCGTGGCGGCCGGACAGCCTGTAGACGTCGCAGAGCCAGAAGCTGCAGGCCAGGAAGGCGCCCTCGCCGGGCGGCAGGCCGTCGACCTCGGGCTCGGGCGAGTAGCGCAGCAAAAACCCGTCCACCAAAAGCTCCCGCTCGATGGCCCGGATGGTCGATTTCATGCGCGGATCGTCCACCGGCAGGAACCCGGTCATGGCCATGAACAGCAGCCCGGCGTCCAGCGCCTGGCCGCCGTAATACTGCACGAAACTCTTGCGCTTGGGGTCCCAGCCCTTTTCGCAGACCTCGGCATGGATGGCCTTGCGGGCGCGCCGCCAGCTGGCCAGCGGCGCCTTCAGCTCCAGCTGTTCGGCCAGGGCGATGGCGCGGTCGAAGGCGACCCAGGCCATCACCTTCGAGTGCACGAAATGCCGCCTGGGCCCGCGCACCTCCCAGATGCCGTTGTCCGGCTCGCGCCAGACCCCGGTCAGGAAGTCGACGACGACGACGATCAGCGGCCAGGCCTGATCCACCCCGTTGGCGCCCATGCCGTGGGCGGCGAAAAGGCCGCCGACCAGCTCGCCATAGATGTCCAGCTGCCTCTGGGCATGGGCCTGGTTGCCGACCCGGACCGGCTTGGAGCCGGCGAACCCGGCCAGGCCGTCGATCTCGTACTCCTGCAGCCGGCGCTCGCCGTGCAGGCCGTACATGATCTGCAGATCGGCGGGCGAACCCGCCGCCGCGCGCATCAGCCAGTGCTGCCAGGCCTGGGCCTCGTCGCGGTAGCCGGAGGTGAGCAGGGCGTAGAGGCTCAGGGTGGCGTCGCGGATCCAGCAATAGCGGTAGTCCCAGTTGCGCGGGCCGCCGATCTGCTCCGGCAGGGAGGTGGTCGGCGCGGCGACGATGCCGCCGGTGGGTGAATAGGTGAGCAGCTTCAGGGTGATCAGCGAGCGCTCGACCCGCTCGCGGTGCGGACCCGCGTACTGGGAGCGGCCGGTCCAATCCTTCCAGAAGGCCTCGGTCGCGGCCAGCAGCGGTTCGGGGGCGCGGCAGTCGGGCGCCGGCGCCTGTGAAGGGTACCAGATCAGGCTGAAGTCGGCGGTCTCGCCGGCGCGGATGCGGAACTGGGCCCGGGTGGCGAAATCCTTGTTGGTCAGCGGCACGGTCGAGACCAGCCGCACGGCGTCCGGGCCGGCGATGGCGCTGAGGCCCACGGCGTTGGATTGCACCCAGGGCAGGAGCTGGCCATAGTCGAAACGGAAGGTGATCGCGGTCTCGAACTCGACCGAGCCGCGATCGCCGCGCACCAGCCGGACCAGCTCGATGGCGCCCTCGGCGCCCGGGTGCGGCATGAAGTCGATCACCGTCGCCGTCCCGTGCGCGGTGTGGAACTGGGTTTCCAGGATGGCCGTGCCGGGGCGGTAGCGGCGGGTGATCCTGACCTTCGGGTCGGTGGCGCACAGCCGCCAGGCGCCGTTGCTGTCGTCGCCGAGCATGGCGGCGAAGATGGCTGGGGAGTCGAACTTCGGCAGGCACAGCCACTCGATGGCCGCATCGCGCGCGACCAATGCGGCGCTATAGGTGTTGCCGATCAGGCCATAGTCCTCGATCCGCCGCTGGCGGGCTGGCAGGTCGGTCAAGCGCTGGCGGCCTTTTAGTCGACGATGGACGAATAGATGATGCTCTTCAGCTGGCCACGGAAGTTGAAGGTGGCCGAGGGCATCAGCTGGGTCATGAACACCACGGTCAAGTCTTCCTTCGGGTCGACCCAGAAGATGGTCGAGGCCGCGCCGCCCCAATAGTAGTCGCCTTCGCCCATCGCGCCGGTGGCCACCTCGTCGAGGGTCATGGCGAAGCCGAGGCCGAAGCCGACGCCGGAATTGGCTGTCTCGGAAAAGCTGCCGATGGCCATCTGGGTCAGGTCCTGGCCGCCCTTCAGGTGGTTGCGGGTCATCAGCTCGATGGTGCGGGGGCCGAGGACGCGCTCGCCGTCCAGTTCGCCGCCGCGGCGCAGCATCTCGGAAAAGCGGATGTAGTCGGCGGTCGTGCCGACCAGGCCGCCGCCGCCGGAGAAGAAGCTCGGCTCGGCCAGGTAGGGGCTGGCCTGGGGGTCATCCATCAGCTGCAGCGTCTTGTCGCCCTTGCGGCGATAGTTGGCGGCGAAGCGGCCGATGTCGGCGGCGGGCACGCGAAAGCCGGTGTCCTTCATCTTCAGCGGCTCGAAGATGGTCTCCGCAAGGTACTTGTCGAACCGCTTGCCGCTGATCGCCTCGACCAGATAGCCGCAGACGTCGGTGGCCAGCGAGTACATCCAGCGTTCGCCCGGCTGGTAGCGCAGCGGCACCTCGGCCAGCTTCATGACGAAGTCGTGCAGGGTCTCGCCCTGGCCGCGCCGCACATCGGCCTTGGCGTAGGCCTGGGCCACGGGGTCGGTCTCCGCCGGCGCGCCGAGCGCCTCCAGCATCGAGCCGTAGGTCAGGCCGCTGGTGTGGCAAAGCAGGTCGCGGAAGCTCATCGGCCGGTTGGGCCGGACCAGCTCGACCCGGTCGCCTTCGCCGCCGGCCCAGACCCGGTGGTTGCGCCATTCGGGAATGACCCGATAGACCGGGTCGTCCAGCTGGAAATAGCCTTGCTCGTAAAGGGTCATCAGCGCGACCGAGGTGATCGGCTTGGACATCGAATAGATGCGGAAAATGGTGTCGTCGGCCATCGGCCTGCCGCGTTCGCGATCCATCTGGCCGAAGGATTTGAAATAGGCGAGGTGGCCGTGCCGCGAGACCGCGACCTGGCAGCCGGCGATCTTGCCCGGCTCGATATAGTTGCGGTTCAGGTGGTCGGTGATCCGCTCGAGCCGTTCGGCGGAAAGTCCGCTCCGCGCATGGGCCAGATCCATGGCTGTTCCTTCCCTTGTCCCGGTCAAATGTCCGTGTCGGAAACCCGGCTATCATGGGCCTTCGCATCGGCGCGGCCAAGGGGCGCCGGCGACGGGCCGGCGGATGCAGAAAAGCCGCACCCGGCCGAATTCCCGTCAAAGCCACGCTCCCCTGGCGAAATCGTCGAGGAATCCCTTTATCCAGTTTTTGACGGCTCCTGGGCGCTAACGGCCGTCACAGGCGTTGCTGGGGGATGGACGTGAGCGCAATGATTCCGGCTGGGTGGCGAAAGCGGGTCGCGCCCGCGATCGGCGTTGGTCTTGGCTTGGCCGTGCTCGGCGCGGCCGCCGTCGGCATGACCCAGCCGCCGCCGCTGGCCGGCGCGACGCCGATGCAGGGCCAGCCGCAGTCCCAGCCGCCGCAGGCGCAGCCCGTCGCCACGCCGCAGGTTCCGCTGCATCCGGAGGAGATCGCGCTCCTGGAGCGGACGCTGGCCCAGGCCGAGACCCACGGCTTCGAGCATGGCGCCTTCATGCCGGCCGGGCTCGACAGCCTGCTGGCCTCGCGCGATCCGGCGGCGCGGCGAAGCGGACAGGCCCTGTTGGTCGCCTCGGTGCTGCGCTACGCCAAGGCGGTGCACACGGGACGGCTGGCCCCGGGCGATTTCCTGCATGACTGGGGCCTGCGCCCGGCGCCCTACGACCCGGCGCCGGACTTCGTCCAGGCGGCGCAGCAGGATCGGCTCGGCCCCTGGCTGGACAGCCTGCCGCCGCCCTATACCGGCTACGACGCGCTGCGGCAGGGCCTGGCGGTCTATCGCGGCATCGCCCAGCGCGGCGGCTGGCCGCCGCTGGCGGCCGGCGACGAACTCAAGCTCGGCATGAAGGATCCGCGCGTCGCCGCGCTTCGCGCCCGGCTGGCGGTCGAGGATCCGGCGGTCGCCGGCGGCGGGCCGGTGTTCGACGCCGCCCTGGCCGCGGCGGTCGTGCGGGCGCAGAAGCGCTACGGGCTCGAGCCGACCGGAACCTTGAACAAGCAGACCCTGGCGGCGCTGAACGTCCCGGTCGGCCAGCGGATCGAGCAGATCATCGTCAACATGGAGCGCTGGCGCTGGCTGCCGCAGGAGCTTCCCGCCGACCGCATCCAGGTCAACATCGCCGCCGCGGTGCTGACGGTCTTCCACGACGAGACGCCGGTGCTGTCCATGCGCGCGGTCACCGGCCGGCCCGGCGACGAGACGCCGATGCTGTCCAGCGTCATCTCCAGCGTGGTGTTCAACCCGCCCTGGAACGTGCCGTCGGACATCGCCCAGAAGGAGCTCTGGCCCAAGGAGCGCGCCCACCCCGGCTATCTGGCGCGCAACGATTTCGCGGTCATCCACACCCCCGACGGCGGCGTGCGGCTGCAGCAGCGGGCCGGCGACAAGTCGGCGCTCGGCCATGTGAAGTTCGATTTCCCCAACATCTACAGCGTCTATCTGCACGACACGCCCAGCCATGGCGCCTTCGCCGGCTATGGCCGCATGGTCAGCCACGGCTGCGTGCGGCTGGAGAAGCCGGTGGTGCTGGCCAACACGGTGATGCAGGGCGACGCCAAATGGACCCCGGACCAGATCGACCAGACCATCGCCTCGGGCGACACGGTGCGCGCGCCACTGCCGAAGCCGATCTCGGTCTTCCTGTTCTACTGGACCGCCTTCGCCAGCGCCGACGGCCAGGTGGTGAGCTTCCGCTCCGACCCCTATGACTGGGACCGCGAGCTGATGCAGCGGATCGACGCAGCCTCGAACGCGTGACTTGACGCAAACCTCGACTTAACCCCTTATCCGCCATCGTCGGGGGACGCATTCACAGCGCTGGATCGAAGGTTTGTTTGAACGACGAACCCTGCTCAAGGTCGGTTTAGGCGCCGCGGTCGGCGCCGGCCTGACCGCCGCCCCCATGCTCGGCTGGGCTCAGACGTCGCCGGCGGCGACCATGCGCTCGGTTTCGCTGGATAATCTGCACACCGGCGAGTCCATGGAGGCCGTCTACTGGGCGGACGGGGACTATATCCCCGACGTGCTGTCGGCGGTGAACGTGCATCTGCGCGATTTCCGCACCGGCGACGTCCATCCGATCGACCCCCGGCTGCTCGACCTGCTCGACGCGGTGAACACCCGAACCGGAACCCGCTCCCGCTTCCAGGTCATCTCCGGCTACCGGTCGGCGGCCACCAACGCCCTGTTGCGCGAACGCAGCGAGGAAGTGGCCAAGAAAAGCTTCCACATGTCCGGCATGGCCATCGACGTGCGCCTGCCCGACGTCGATCTCAGCCGTCTGCATGGCGCGGCGCTCAGCCTGGGCCAGGGCGGAGTGGGCTATTATCCGGAGTCCAACTTCGTGCATATGGACGTCGGCCCAGTCCGTTACTGGCAGGGCGCTTAAGGGCCGAAAGGGCACTGCACGATGGCGCGAGACGGTGGAGGAGGAGGCGGCGGCGCCTTCGGGTGGACGCTCCTGGGCATCCTGGTCGGGGTGGCCGGAACCCTGGCCGTCGAGACCCTCATGAGCAGCCATGAGGCGCGCCAGGCCAGCGAAGAGCAGCCGGCGAGCAGCGCCGTGGTGGTCGCGGCCGTCGCGCCCGTGGTCGCCAAGCCGGTGGTCAAGCCGCCGGTCGCGGTCCCGGCGCAGAAGAGCGAGACCACCACCCCGGCGCGGGAGGATGTCGAGGACGACGCCGCGGCCGCCGGCATGACCTCGCGCTCCCGCCCGGCCGACCAGTCGGGCGCGTCGGGGACCACGGACTAAGGTGCGCTCCCTCTAGACCTCTCCCAGAGGGAGAGGGAGGGGCCCGGAGCGAAGCGAACGGGAGGGTGAGGGGTTTCGGCCTCTCGGATTCAAGCGCCCTCCGCCAACCGCCGCTAGAGCGGCCGCCCGGATAGGCCGTAACCCCCTCATCCTCCCACCGCCTTCGGCGGCGGGCCCCTCCTTCTCCCTCTGGGAGAAGTCTGGGAGGCGCAGGCTCGCCCTCATCTCAGGGCCACTATTGCTGCTGCTGCGGCGGGCCGGCGGGCGGCGGGGCTTCCTCCGGCATCGGCACCGGCTGTTCGGCGCTCGCGGCCGGCGGCGGCGGAACCGCCAGCGGCGCGGCGCTGACGATCGGCGGCGGCGCCGCGGAATCCGGCTCGTCGCTGTCGTCGCTGTCGTCGGCGCTGCTCGGGGCGGCGGCGGGGGCGGCCTTGGCGGAGCTGGCCGAGCTCATCGCCGGGCCGCTCAGCGTCGACCACTGGCCGCTCGAGGCGATCGGCGCGGCGGCGGCGGCCGAGACCGCGTCGCCGGACGCCAGGGTTCCCTGGCCGCCGCCGGCGCCGCCGGCGGACATGGCGCCTTTCAGCCCCTGGTAGAGGCCGAATGCGGCCAGCAGCACGATGACCAGCCCGGCCAGCCAGACCACCGCCTTCGGAAACGGCTGGACGTCGCCGATGCTGTCGGCGATGGGCAGGATGGGCTCGGGCGCGTCGGACATGGTCGATCTGGCTCGCGGGCGAGGGACGCTGGAGATCAAACGTTTCTGGTGTGCCCTCGATCCGGATATGGCCGCAAAAGGCCGGCCCCGGCAATGCCGCCCGGCCGCCGTCTTAACGACATCCGGCCGCCGCCGTGATAGTCACGCGGCCGGCTCGGCTTCGCGGGCGACGTGGCTTTCTGGGAGACGGTCCTTGCTCGAACGTGCGCGCGGCGATGCGCCCGGCTCCGCCGACGCCAAGGCGCACGGCTACGCGCTCAGCGTCGTGGTGCCCACCTTCAACGAGCAGGCCAATATCGCCGTCCTGATCGAGAAGGTCGGCGCGGCGCTGGACGGGGTCGCCTGGCAGATCATCGTCGTCGATGACGACTCCCCCGACGGCACGGCCGAGGCGGTCAAGGCCATCGCCGCGAGGGACACCCGCGTCCAGTGCCTCAGGCGGGTGCGCCGCCGCGGCCTGGCCGGCGCGGTGATCGAGGGCGCCCTGGCCTCGGCCGCGCCCTTCGTCGGGGTGATCGACGGCGACCTGCAGCACGACGAGAGCCTGCTGCCGCGCATGCTGGAGGTGCTGAAGACGGGCGAGGCCGACCTGGTCATCGCCAGCCGCTATGTCGGCGACAGCGCTCCGGTCGATGCGCTCAACCCCGTCCGCCGCCTGGGCAGCCGCTTCGCCAACTGGCTGGGACGCCTCGTCCTGCACCAGCACCTCAGCGACCCGGTCTCCGGCTTCTTCATGATCCGCCGCGAGCGGCTGGAGGCGGTGGCGCCGCGGCTGACCACGGTGGGCTTCAAGGTGCTGTTCGACGTCATCGCCTCGCAGACCGAGCCCCTGCGCATCGTCGAGCTGCCGTTCGTGTTCCGCGAGCGGGTGGCCGGCGGCTCCAAGCTCGACCGGCGCATGGTGATCGACTATCTCGGCCTGCTGCTGAACAAGCTCACCGGTGGTCTGATCCCGACCCGCGCCCTGATGTTCGGCCTGGTCGGCGCCAGCGGCGTCGCCGTGCAGCTGGCGGCGGTGAAGGGGTTCCTGCTGCTGGGCCTCGGCTTTTCGCTGGCCCAGTTCGCCGGCTCGATGGTGGCGATGACCTCGAACTACCTGATCAACAACGAGGTCACCTATCGCGACCGGCGCAAGTCCGGCTGGCCGCTGCTGCTCGGCTACCTGAAGTTCTGCGCCCTGTGCAGCATCGGGCTGGCCGCCAATGTCGCGGTCGCCTCGGAGGTGCACCAGATCCTGCCGCTCTGGTGGCCGGCCAGCATCGCCGGCGCGGCCTTCGGCGCCCTGTGGAACTACGTCTCGACCGCCGCCGCGGTCTGGTAAGCTCCAGCCCAGCCAACCAAGGAAACGCCCATGACCACCGACCTGTTCTCGCTCGCCGGCCGCACCGCGCTGATCACCGGCGGCTCGCGCGGCATCGGCAAGATGATCGCGGCCGGCTTCATCGCCCAGGGCGCCAAGGTCTACATCTCCTCGCGCAAGCCCGGCCCCTGCGACGCCACGGCGGCGGAACTCTCGCACGGCGGCGGGACCTGCGTCTCGCTGCCGCAGGACGTCTCCACCGTCGACGGCTGCAAGGCGCTGGCGGCGGCCTACGGCCAGCATGAATCCGGCCTGGACATCCTGGTCAACAACGCCGGCGCGGCCTGGGGCGCGGAGTTCGACGCCTTCCCCGAGAGCGGCTGGGACAAGGCGATGGACCTGAACCTCAAGTCGCCCTTCTTCCTGACCCAGGCCGTGCACGGCCTGCTCGGCGCGGCGGCGTCGGAAGACCAGCCGGCCAAGGTGATCAACGTCGCCTCGATCGACGGCCTGCGGCCCAACCCGCAGGAGACCTATTCCTACCACGCCAGCAAGGCGGGCCTGATCCACCTGACCCGGCGCATGGCCGCGCGGCTGATCCGCGACAACATCTGCGTCTCGTGCATCGCCCCGGGCGCCTTCGCCTCCGACATGAACCGCGACGCCCGCGACCACGGCGACGAGCTCGCCAGGCGCATCCCCGCCCGCCGCATCGGCCGCGACCAGGACATGGCGGGGGTGGCCATCTACCTGGCCTCGCGCGCCGGCGACTATGTGGTCGGCGAGACCATCGCCGTCGACGGCGGCTTCACCTACGCCAGCGCCGGCGCGATCTAGACCGACGTCCCTGCTCTAGACGGCGGACTTGGCGCGATCGCGCGCTCAAGACGACCGCCAAGTCCGCCAAGCTCGCCAAGGGGCCGCAGGCGCGGCCAGCGCATCGTCTTTTCCTGCTCTTCTTGGCGTACTTGGCGACCTTGGCGGTCGAACTCTTAGAAGGTCGCGCTGGCGAAGGCGCGGCGGCGGGTGGAGGCGGCGAGTTCGGCCCAGATCGCCGCTTCGATCGTTTTGGCGGCCTGGTCGGGCTGGGTTTCGACGAAGGCGTGCAGGTCGATCAGGGCGCCGCGGAGGGCGTCGTTGGCCGCCTGCAGGGACGAGATGCGCAGGTCGGTTTCATCGCCGGCCGCGAGGTTGCGCAGGCGCTCGGCCAGGCCGGCGGGGACGGGCAGGCCGGCGGCGTCCCGGAAGATCGTGCGGATGGCGCGGTTCTCCTCGGCCAGCCGGTGGGCGGTGCGGTCGGCCTCCTCGGCGACCATCATCAGGACGCCGGCGGTCATGCCGGCGGTGGCGGCCAGGTAGGGCGTCTTCAGGTCGGGGCCGAACAGCCCGCCCATGCGCTGGGCCAGGTCGGTCAGGATGGCGCGGGCGCTGGGCGTCATAGCTTTCCCATCAGTTCGAGCGCCGCGCGGTCCTGCGGATTGAGCATGCGCCAGGCGGAGAAGATCAGGATCGGGTCGCGGTTCTGTCCGTCCGACCAGGCCTTGGCGCTGGAGACCCAGATGCCCTGGCCCTTGACGCAGTTGAACAGCTCCCACCAGTGCAGGGCGGCCGGATCGGCCTTCAGGCCCGAGGCGCGCTCCCAGATGGCGATGGCGCGCTCGCGCGGCAAAAGGCCGCCGCGAAGGTCGCCGCCGCCCCAGCACCAGACGCGGTTGATCCCCCAGCCCAGGTCCTCCAGCGGATCGCCCAGATGCGCCATCTCCCAGTCGAGCACGCCGTGGATGCGGCCGGCCTTGTCATAGAGGAAGTTGCCGGTGCGGAAGTCGCCGTGCACCACGCTGATCTTCTGCGCCGCCGGCGGCGGATTGGCGCGCAGCCAGCGGATGGCGGCGCGGATGATCGGCTGCGGCTCGATCTGGTCGGCGTCGATGACGCCCTCCCAATAGTCCAGCTCGCGCGTCCAGCACCCGGCGGGCTCGGGCCGCGGCATGATCTGGTCGAGGCCGAGCGCGGCCGGATCGGCGCGGGAGATCTCGCCGAGGATGGTCCATTTGTGCACGCCCAGCGCCTCGGCGTGCTGGCGGTAGGCGGGGTTGAGCAGACCCTGCGGGCCGGACTCGAAGCCGGTCAGCTCCTCGGCGATGAAGAACGGCCGGTCGAGTGGGGCCGGGTCCTCCTCCAGCCACAGCATCTCCGGCACCGGCACGGTCGAGCCGTAGAAGGCGCGATAGGCGGCGAACTCGATCTGGCGCTCGGTCTCGATCAGGCTGTCCGGCGGGTCGCGGCGCAGGATCAGCCGCCGCTCGACCGGCCCGCCCGGGCCCTGGTAGCGCAGCCGCAGCCGATAGGTCTCGCGGCTGGCGCCGCCGCTGATCCGCGAGAGGCAATCCACCTCGATGTCGCGAGCGCCGGGCAGTTTGGTCGCGATATAGGCGGCGATCCGTTCCGGCGTCGGGGCTTCGGCCATGGACCCTAGGCGGCCTCGAAGCGGATCGGCAGCGACTTCAGCCCGTTGACGAACACCGCGTGCGACATGCGCGGCGCGCCCGCCAGCGCTACCGACTTCAGCCGCGGCAGCAGCTCCTCGTAGAGGATGCGCATCTCCATCTTGGCCAGGTGCTGGCCGAGGCAGAGGTGGGCGCCGTAGCCGAAGGCCAGCTGGCGGTTGGGCGAGCGGTCGGCGCGGAAGGCCTGGGCGTCCTCGAACACGCTCTCGTCGCGGTTGCCGGAGGCGTAGCAGAGCATCAGCCAGTCGCCCTTGGCGATGGCGCGGCCGCCGACCTTGGCGTCCTCGGTGGCCGAGCGCATGAAGGTCTTCACCGGCGTGGTCCAGCGGATCGCCTCGTCGATCAGGCCGGGGATCAGGGCCGGATCGGCCTTCACCGCCGCGAACTGGTCGGGGTGCTCGCACAGGGCCTGCATGGCGCCGGCGGTGGTCGAGGAGGTGGTGTCGTGGCCGGCGGTGGCGACGATGACGTAATAGCTCATCGCCTCGAACTCGGAGATCGGCCGCCCGTCGATCTCGCTGGTGGCGATCAGGGTGGCCAGGTCCTCGCGCGGGTGGGCGCGGCGATCGACGCTGATCTTGGTGAAGTACTGGTAGAAGTCGGCGAGCACGCTGGAGATGGCGCCCATATCCAGGGCGTCGGCCTCCGGCTTCTCCTCGCGGCCCAGGTCGGGGTCGGCGGCGCCGAACAGCTCCTGGGTCAGCATCAGCATGCGCGGCTCGTCCTCTTCGGGGACGCCGAGGATCTCCATGATCACGTGCAGCGGATAGTGCAGGGCGACCTCGCTGACGAAGTCGCACCGGCCGCCGGTGGCCAGCATGCGGTCGACCGAGGCGCGGGCGATGCCGCGGATGCGGTCCTCGAGCTTCCTGATGTTCTGCGGCAGGAACCAGGCCTGGGTCAGGACGCGGTATTTCGGATGGTCAGGCGCGTCCATCTGCACCAGGCTGCGCACCAGGTGCGGGCTGCCGCCGGTCATCTGGCGGATACGGGCGTCGCCCTCGGCGCTGACGATGGTGGTCGAGCGGTCGCCGGAGTGGAAGAGGGCGTTCTGGCGGCTGATCTCCAGGATGTCGGCGTGCCGGGTCACCACCCAGAAGGGGTCGTACCCCTCAGGCTGGGCCACCCCCAGAGGGTTGTTGGCGCGCAGCCAGGCATAGGTGTCGAAGATGCGCCCGTCGGCATAGGCGCTGGGGTCGACCAGGGTCTGGGCGAGCGGCCCGGGGATGGCGGTTTGCGACGCGGTCATGACGTTTCGGCCCTGCGATCAGGAAAGGCTTGCCTTCCTTTACGGCAATGCCGTGTCTCCTCCTTGCCTTATAATTTATGGCTGTTTTGATAGGCGAGGCGCCGCCGGAGGGCAATGAGCGGCGGGCGTTGGGTGCGGAAACGTGAAGGCTGATGAGCTCACCGGCTGAGAGCGATCTTGAACGCGGGCTGAGCGCCCTGGCGGGGCGTCTGGCGCCCGGCGGGGCCGTGGCCAATCTGCGCCGACTGACCGCGGTGGCGACCCAGGAGGTCTGGCGCTTCGAACTGGTCGAGGGCGAGACGCAGACGCCGCTGATCCTGCGCCGCGCGCCCGGCGGCACGCGGGTCTCCGACACCGCCATCGGCCTGGAGACCGAAGCCGCCCTGCTCGAGGCCGCCGCCGCGGCCGGCGTGCCGGCGCCCGAGGTTCGCTATGTGCTCAGGCCCGAGGACGGCCTCGGCCACGGCTTCCTGATGGACTTCGTCGAGGGCGAGACCCTGGGCGGGCGCATCGTCAAGTCGGAGGAGCTGGCCGGGGCGCGCACCTTCCTGGCGCGCCAATGCGGCGAGGTGCTGGCCCGCATCCACACCATGAATCCGGACGACTTTCCGCGCCTGCGCCGCTCGACCCCGGCCGAGCTGGTGGAGCAGTACCGCGCCACCTACCGCGCCTCCGACTGGCCGCGGCCGGTGTTCGAGCTGGCGTTCCGCTGGCTGGACGCCCACTGCCCGCCGCCGCCGGAGGAAATGAAGCTGGTGCACGGCGATTTCAGGAACGGCAACCTGATGATCGGCCCGGACGGGGTGCGCGCCGTGCTCGACTGGGAGATCGCCCATGTCGGCGATCCGATGGAGGACCTGGGCTGGATCTGCACCAGCCCGTGGCGCTTCGGCAGGGTCGACAAGCCGGTCGGCGGCTTCGGCGAGCGCGAGGACCTGTGGGCCGGCTACGAGGCGGCGGGCGGCGCGCCGGTGAAGCGCGACCACGCCCTCTTCTGGGAGGTGTTCGGCTCGATGCGCTGGGGGGTGATGTGCGCCTCGATGACCGCCGCGTTCAGGGGCGCGGACCCGTCGGTCGAACGGGCGGTGATCGCCCGGCGCACCTCGGAGAACGAGATCGACCTCCTGCGGCTGCTGGCCGCCTGACCATGCAGGACCAGCCCACGCCCTCGGAAGTCATCGGCGCCGTCGCGGCCTTCCTGAAGACCGTCGTCACCGCCCAGACCACCGGCGCCACCTCCTTCCAGGCCCGGGTCGCCGCCAACGCGCTGGAGATGATGCGCCGGCAGCTCGACCTCGCGCCCGCCGAGGACGCCGCCGAACTGGAGCGCCTGAAGGCCCTGCTCGGTCATGACGGGACCCTGGCCGACCTCAACGCCGAGCTGGCTCGCCGCATCGCCGACGGCGAGCTCGACCTGGCCACGCCCGGCCTTTCCGACCACCTCTGGGCCACCACCATGGCCAAGCTGGCCGTCGACCAGCCCACCTATGCCGCCTACCGCGCCGAACTCGCCGCGCGAGACGGCGGACATTCCTGAAGGACGCCGCACATGGACTTCGCCCTGCCGCAAGACCTGGTCGACTACCTGGCCGAGCTCGACGCCTTCATCGACAGTACGATCAAGCCGATGGAGCAGCGGGACGACAATATCCGCTTCTTCGACCACCGGCGCGAACACGCCCGCACCGACTGGGACAACCAGGGCCTGCCCCGGCCTGAGTGGGAGGCGCTGCTGGCCGAGGCCCGGCGCGCCGCCGACGCCGCCGGACACCTGCGCTATGCCTGGCCGGTGGAATGGGGCGGCAAGGGCGGCTCGAACCTCTCCATGGCGGTGATCCGCGAGCACCTGGCCGCCAAGGGACTCGGCCTGCACAACGACCTGCAGACCGAGCACTCGATCGTCGGCAACAACCCCTTCATCATCATGTTCAAGGCGTTCGCCACCAACGCCCAGTACGAGGTCTATGGCGAGCGGCTGCAGAAGGGGGAGATCCGCACCGGCTTCGGCCTGACCGAACCGAACCACGGCTCGGACGCCACCTTCATGGAGACCCGCGCCGTGCGCGAGGAGAAGGGCGGTGTCTCCGGCTGGCGCATCAACGGCGAGAAGATGTGGACCACCGGCATGCACGTGGCCAACTACATCATGACCTTCGCCCGCACGTCCGGAAAGGACGGCGACTCCAGCGGCATCACCGTCTTCCTGGTGCCCGCTTCCGAGCCCGGCGTGAAGATCGAGGAGTATCTCTGGACCTTCAACATGCCCACCGACCACCCGCGGGTCAGCCTGACCGATGTCTGGGTCCCGGACGAGGCCATCTGGGGCGTGGAGGGCCAGGGCCTGCGGCTCGGCCAGAGCTTCGTGCACCAGAACCGCATCCGCCAGGCGGCCTCGTCCCTGGGCGCGGCGGTGTTCTGCGTCGAGGAAAGCGTCAGATACGCCCGCCAGCGCAAGCCCTTCGGCAAGCCCTTGTCCGACAACCAGGCCATCCAGTGGCCGCTGGTCGAGCTGGCCACCCAGTGCGAGATGCTGCGGCTGCTGATCCGCAAGACCGCCTGGGAGATGGACAACATGCCCCACAAGGAGGTCGAGCGGCAGATCTCCGACAAGGTCTCGATGTGCAACTACTGGTCCAACCGGCTGGTCTGCGAGGCCGCCGACCGGGCCATGCAGGTGCATGGCGGCATCGGCTATTCGCGGCACAAGCCGTTCGAACACATCTACCGTCATCATCGCCGCTATAGGATCACCGAGGGCTCGGAGGAGATCCAGATGCGCAAGGTGGCGGCCTTCCTCTTCGGCTACATGGGCCCGCGCCGGGCCGAATTCGCGGGACTTTAGGACATGCTCAGCAAGGCCGACGATTTCCCCATCCACCAGACGCCGGAGCCGATCGCCTATTCCGGCACCGACCGGAACTTCTACGACCGCTACTTCTTCAACGGCTACAATCCGGACGGCTCCGGCTTCTTCGCCGTGGCGTTCGGGGTCTATCCGCACCTGAACATCGCCGACGCCCATGTCTCGGTGATCCGCGACGGGGTGGAATACTGCGCCCACGCCTCGCGCATCCTCAACATGGAGCGGTTCGACCTGGAGGTCGGGCCGATCAGGATCGAGGTGCTCGAGCCGCTGCGGCGGCTGAAGGTGACGCTGGCGCCCACCGACGGGCTGGCGGCCGAATTCGTCTTCGAAGGCCGCGCCTTTCCGATCGAGGAGCCGCGCTTCATCCGCCGCAACGGTCCGCGCGCCTTCATGGACTACACCCGCCTGACCCAGAACGGCCGCTACACCGGCTGGATCGAGATCGACGGCAAGCGCGAGGCGCTGGCGCCGGGCTGCGTCGGCACCCGCGACCGCTCCTGGGGCGTGCGCCCGGTCGGCGCGCCCGACCCGCAGCCGGTGGCCGGCGCGACCGGCGCGCCGGGCTTCTTCTGGCAGTGGACGCCGATGAATTTCGCCGACCGCAGCATCTTCTTCCACTTCACCGCCGATTCCAGCGGCGTGCCATGGAACACCCGCGCGGTGGTCTGCCCGGACGGCGCCACGGTCGCCGAGATGATCGAGGTCGAGCACGCCGACATGGCGGTGACCCTGGAGCCGGGCACGCGGCACGCGCGGGCGGCGACCCTGACCATTCCGGTCCGCAACGAGGCCGACCTGGAGATCGACTTCAAGCCGGTGCAGACCTTCCTGATGCGCGGCATCGGCTACACCCATCCCAAGTGGGGCCACGGCCGGTTCCACGGCGAGCTGGAGGTCGAGCGCGAGGACCTGCCGCTGACCGGCATCGATGTGAACGCGATGGAAAACCTGCACATCCAGGCGCTGTCGACCCTGACCCTGCGGCAGGACGGCCGGCCGGACCAAACCGGGATGGGGGTGTTCGAACAGCTGGCGTTCGGCCCCTATCCGCCGCTCGGCCTCTAGGCGAGCGGCTCGTTTCCCTAACGGCAAGAACGAGCGTATGGTCGGTGTCAGGCGAGAGGAGGCTTGACATGTTCAGGATCGCCACAGCCGCGACAGCGGCGCTTGTCATCAGTTCCATCGGTATTTTCGCGCCAACCGGGGCCAAGGCCGCGGTCACCGTCTTCGGCGGAGAATTCGCCGCGCAGTGCTTCCACTTCGCCAAATATGGCGGCGACCTCGCAGCCGGCATCGCCGATTGCACGCGCGCGATCCAAACCGAAGATCTGTCCGATCGCGACATGGCCGGAACCTATGTCAATCGCGGCGTGCTCTTCATGGTCACCGAGGACTATGTGGCGGCGCAGCGCGACTTCGAGGAGAGCGTCAAGCTCGACCCCAACCTCGGCGAAGCCTACGTCAACCTGGGCGGGGTGAAGATCGCGCAGCGCCAGTACGCCGCCGGCATCGCCGACATCGACCGCGGCTTGGCGCTGGGGCCGGAAGAGCCGGAAAAGGCCTATTTCAACCGGGCCCTGGCCGACGAAGGCCTCGACAACATCAAGGCCGCCTATTTCGACTATTCCAGGGCCGCCAACCTGAAGCCGACCTGGGCTCCGCCCAGGACGGAACTGGCCCGCTTCACCGTCCGCCAGGCGCCGTAGGCCTGACCCTTCCCGCAAGGGGAGGAACCGAACAGGCGCGCGAGCGCCGCCGGCGACGGCCTGGCGGCGCGGCGTCGGTGGTTGTCCAGACGAAAGGATGGCCAGCGTAGTCTGTGGTGGTGGTGGTGGTGGTGGTGGTTGCCGCCGGCCATCCTTGCGTCTGGACAATCGGTGCTGCTGGATACTCCTCCATCAGAGCGCCCCAGCCGCCGTTCGAACCGCGCGCCTGCAGACGCGCTGTTCGAACGGAGCGATCGACCGATGCCCGGGCCCGGGCTGTGACGGCTGAGCGCGCCCAGAGTTAAGCACGCGGCGGAGGGGGCTCAGGGATTTGCTGACTGGCCGCGGCGGCCTTGCGCGGCCGGGATTTCGGCTTGGGCGGCGGGCCGGCCTGATCGCGGCCAGCCTGATCGCGGATCGCGCCGATCGCGTCCAGGACCGCGGCGTCCGGGGTCTTCCTGGCGACCGGACCGTCATTGGTGAAATCCAGCAGCTTGTCGGCCTTGGCCGCGTAGGCCGGCCAGACCGGACGGCCATCGCCGTTCGGGTCGCCGGTCCTGGCGAAGGCCAGCCAATAGGCGCTGATCACCCGCATGGCCGCTTCGTCCATCGCGTCGGTCGGCCAGGACGAGGCGTTCAGGGTGCGGAACACATATTGCCGCTCGGCCGCATGCGGCGCGGCTTTCACGCGCTGCCTTATGGCGTGCGACAGGACCGAGAAGCGGTAGAGGAAGGCCGGCTCGCCGGCCCGCGCATGCAGCGCCGCCAGATGGCGCGCCGGCTCGGCGAAGATCAGGTCGCTGATCGCGTGGTCCTTGAAGGCTTCCTCGCTCGGATAGGCCGCCGCCAATTCCGCCCGCGCCGCGTCCGGCAGATTGGCCAGACGCCGGAAGGCCCCCTCGAAGGCCTCGGCCGGAATGGGAAACTCCAGCGCGTTGGAGCCGGCCAAGTAGGGAACCCGCGCCTGGGCGCCGGCGGCGAAGGCGGGGATCACGTCCTGCGGCAAAAGCCTGCCGTCGATGATCGGGCCCCAGCCGGCGGCGAGGTCGGGGTCGCCGGCCGCCATGATGGTCTCGGCCTCGATGGCGCGCAGGGCCTCGACGCTGCTGGCGACGATGTTCAGGGATTCGATGAAGGCCTGGCCCTGCGCCTCCGCCTTGGCCAACGGCGTCCCCGGCTCGCGGCCGGCGCCGGACTGGGCGACGGCCTTGTGGAACAGGCCGCGCGCCAGGGGCGAGATCATCAGCCGGTTGATCGCCATGCCGCCGGCGGACTCGCCGAAGATGGTCACGTCGCCGGCGTCGCCGCCGAAGGCCGCGATGTTGCGCTTCACCCATTCCAGGGCGGCGATCTGGTCCATCAGGGCGTAGTTGCCCTTCAGTTCGTCCGGCTGGTCGGCGCTCAGCAGCGGGTGGGCGAAGAAGCCCAGCCGGCCCAGCCGGTAGTTGACCCCGACCACGACGACGCCGTCGCGCGCCAGGTTGCTGCCGTCGTAGAGGGCCGCGGTCGCCGAGCCGTTGACGAAGCCGCCGCCGTGGATCCAGACCATGACCGGCAGACGCTGTTCGCCGCGCTCGAGCGGGGTCCAGAGGTTCAGGGTCAGGCAGTCCTCGTCCATCGGCAGCGGCCCGACGCCGTTGTCTTCCGGATTGAAGGTCTGCAGCGACAGCGGGCCGTTGAAATGCGCCCGCCGCACGCCCCGCCACGGCCTGACCGGCTGCGGCGGGCGCCAGCGCAACGGCCCGACCGGGGCGGCGGCATAGGATACGCCCTTGAAAGCCAGGACGCCGTCCTTGGCCACGCCGTCCAGGCGGCCGGACTCGATCTCCACCGTGGCCGCGGACCTGGCCCCGCGCACCAGGGCCGCAACCCCGGCCGCCAGGGCCGCGAGGCCCAACGACGCCACGGCGACCACACCAACACGTTTCAAGACCTGAACCTCCCAAGCGGCTGGCCGCAGTTTCCACAAGCCCTTGACGCGGCGCCAGTCATTTCGTGTGGTCCAGCCGAACGCAGCGCCGGAGGTGAGCATGAGCATGATCGAGGACCAGGCGGACCTCTCCGAACTGACCTTCATCTACGGCGGCAAGGACGCGGTCAGCATCGCCGCCTATCGCTGGAACGGCCCGGCGCCGGCGCGGTTCGCGGTGCAGATCGCCCACGGCATGGCCGAGCACGCCCGCCGCTACCTGCCGGTGGCGCGCGACCTGATCGCCGGCGGCGCGGTGGTCTATGCCAACGACCATCGCGGCCATGGCCACACCGCCGGCTCGGTGGGGAGGCTGGGCGACTTCGGCGAGGGCGGCTACGACGCCCTGCCCGAGGACATGGCCATCCTGACCCGCCATATCCGCCAGGAACAGCCGGGCCTGCCGGTGATCCTGCTCGGCCACTCGATGGGCTCCTTCGCCGCCCAGGTCTACGCCATCGACCACAGCGACCTGATCGACGGGCTGGTGCTGTCCGGATCCACGGCCCTGGACGCATTCGCCAAGGCGCGCGCTTCGAGCAGCGGCACGCTGAACACGGCCTTCGAGCCGGCGCGGACAGCCTATGACTGGCTCAGCCGCGATGAGGCGGCGGTCGACGCCTATATCGCCGACCCCTATTGCGGCTTTCAGGGCCGCAACCGCTCGGCGTCCGAGCTGGCGGTTCCGCGGGCGGCCGATCCGGAGCAGCTGAAGCGCATCCGCGCCGACCTGCCGATCTATCTGTTCGCCGGCGACAAGGACCCGCTGAACGGCGACCTGGCCTTCCTGCATATCCTGGTCGAGCGCTACCGCGCGGCGGGCCTGACCGACATCGCCTGCGACTTCTATCCCGGCGGCCGCCACGAAATGCTCAACGAAATCAACCGCGACGAGGTGATCGCCAACCTGCTGCGCTGGATCGACCGGGTGGTCGGCTAGACCGGCGGGCTCAGATGCCGGCGTACCACTCGTAGCCGCGGTCTTCCCAGAAGCCGCCCTTGCCGCCCTCGATGTTGTCCAGCCGGTCGACCGCCTCGATGCTCATCACGTACTTGGCGTGCTTGTAGCCGAGCTGGCGCTCGACCCGCAGGCGCAGCGGCGCGCCGTGGCCCACCTCGAGCGGCGCCCCGTTCAGGTCGTAGGCCATGATGGTCTGCGGGTGGAAGGCGTCGATCAGGTCGATGCTCTCGTAATAGGGCGAGCCGGGGGCCAGCTGGTCGGCGCAGCGGAAGACGATATAGCGGGCGCTCGGCTGCAGGCCGGCCAGGTTCAACAGCAGGCTCAAGGGCACGCCGCTCCACTGGCCGATGGCGCTCCAGCCCTCGACGCAGTCGTGGCGGGTGATCTGGGTGCGGCCGGGCATGGCGCGAAGCTGGGCCAGCGACAGGCTGAGCGGCCGGGCGACCAGGCCGCCGACAGCCAGGCGCCAGCCCGAGAACCCGGTGTGCAGCATCTCGCCGTAGTCGTGGCCGCCGGGGTTCTGGGTGCCGTTGACCTTGAAGATCGGCGACAGATCGGCGCGGCTGAACTCCCGCGCCAGCGGCTGGCCCGACTGCAAGAGGCGCTGGGCGCGGTAGGTCAGGCCCTCGGCCGAATCCAGCACCGCCAGGAACGACGGCGCCCGGGAAAGCCGGTCGCAGCCGCTGAGCAGGAGCCCGCCGAGGCTGGCCGCGGCGCCGGCCGCCAGGCCCCGGCGCGAGAGGACCAGCCGGCTCATCGGTGCGCCTCCGCGGGCACGACATAGCGGCCGGTGATCATCGAGCGCATCTCGTTCCAGACGCCGGCCAGGAAGACCTCGACCACGTGCACCAGCACGAACAGCACGATCAGGTTGGCGCTGACGAAGTGGATGGTGCGGGCCGATTGCCGGCCGCCGAACAGGGTCAGCAGCCCGGGCAGCACCGCGTCCATGCCCGGCGACATGGTCAGGCCGGTGCCGACCATCAGCGGCAAGAGCACGAAGATGACGATCAGATAGGTCAGCTTCTGCAGCACGTTGTAATGCCTGGCTTCCTCGCCGGTCGGGTGCTTCAGCCGCATGTGGTCCCAGATGCTCTGAAGAATATGGCGCGGCCGGATCTGCGCGCCGGTGGGCGCGAGGTCGCGGCGGAAATGGCCGCTGAGCACTCCGGCCAGCAGGTAGAGCAGGCCGTTGAGCACGAAGACCCAGGCCAGGAAGAAGTGCCAGCGGCGGCCGGTGGCCAGGTCGCGCCAGCTGGGCAGGGTCAGCCAGCGCGGAAAGCCCCGCACGGCCAGCTGGCCGCCGGCCTCGCGCGAGGCGCCGAGGACGCCGGTGGTGGTCAGCGTCAGGCCGCCGACGCGGGTGACCCCGACCAGGCCGTGCGGGCTGTTCAGCGCGCCCATCTCCATCAGCGGCGTATCCGCGTCGGCGCCGTACTGGCCCCAGTAGAGCCGGGGGTGGGCGTTGAAGATCTGCGCGCCGCTCATCAGCAGAAGGCTGATCGCCAGGACGTTGATCCAGTGCGTCAGGCGGACGATCAGGCCGTGCCGATAGATCACCTCGCGCGCCGGTCCGGCGGGCGCGGGCGGCGGCTCGACCGGGACCGCGGCGACCGGTGGCGCGGCCACGGCCTGGGGCGGGGCGGCTGGCTCGGCCGGCGCATCGTGTGGACCGGGCGGCGGGACCTCGGCCTTGGCCAAGGGTTCGGGCGCAACCTCGGGCGTCGCGTCCGGCTTGGGCTCGGGCGGCGGTCGTGGCGGGTCTGCTTCGTCTGCCGACATCGTGGCAAAGCCTCCGAACGCTGAGCCCGAAGCCCAGTCTAGCGCCCAGCTATAGTTCGCGCCACGTCAGCCGAAGGTTACGGTTAATCGTCTCGCAATGACCCTGGCCGCAAGGTGGCTCCGCGACGGACCCAAGGGGCAGGACCATCCCGCGTATGACCGAGGCGTTCGATTATCCGGCCAGGGCCGTCGCGGCCGACCCTGCGGCGCGCCTCGATCGCCCGGGCCCCGGCCTGGGCTCGATCTGCGGCCTGCTCACCGAGGGCGGCGATGCGCGCATCGCGCTGGACCCCAAGACCGCCCGCAACAAGTACGGCTGCGCCGCGGCGCCGGAAGCCGGCGTGACCGACTTCGCCTCATCGACGGCGTCAAGCATCTCGCCGCGGGGCTTCGCCGCCGCCGAGGCGCTGCGCCGGCGGCTGGCGCAGGCGGAGGGGCGCGAACGACGCGCCGTGACCTATGGCCGCGAGCTCGATCGCATGCGCGGCGACCTGGCCGGGCTCTGCGGCCTTGGCGACATGGCGGGGCTCGACATCGTCTTCGCCGCCTCCGGCACCGACCTGCACCTGCTGGTCTCGGCCCTGGTCGGCGGCGCGGCCGAGCGGCCGCTGGTCTGCATCGACGTCGAGGCCGAGGAGACCGGCAGCGGCGTGCCGGACGCGCTCTCGGGCCGGCACTTCTCCACCCACACCGCGCTTGGCGAGACCGTCGCCTGCGGCGCCGAGGTCGGCGTCCACGGCGAATTCGCCGCCGTGCCGGCGCGGGACGAGTGCGGCGCGCTGCGGCCGACCGCCGATATCGAGGAGGAGCTGGACGCCATCGTCCTCGACGCGGCCATGTCCGGCCAGCGGGCGCTGCTGACGGTGGCCGATGTCTCCAAGACCGGGCTGATCTCGCCGGGCCTTGGCGTGGTGCTGGCCCTGGCGCGGCGGTTTCCGAAGACGCTGGAGGTGCTGGTCGACGCCTGCCAGTTCCGGCTGGCCCCCGAGACCCTGCGCGCCTATCTGGACCATGGCTTCATGGTTGGGGTCACGGGGTCGAAATTCCTCACCGGCCCGACCTTTTCCGGCGCCCTGTTCGTGCCCGAGAGCGTCGGCGCACGGCTGAACAGCCGGCTGCTGCCGCCGGGCCTGCGCGCCTATTCCGCCCGCGCCGACTGGCCGGCCCAGTGGGTCGCCGGCGCCGGCATGAGCGAGGCCGCCAACTATGGCCTTTTGCTGCGCTGGGAGGCGGCGCTGGCCGAGCTGAGCGCTTTCCGCGCCCTGCCGCCGGCGGCGGTGAAGACCTTCATGGAGGCGTTCGCGACCGCCATCCAGGCGCGCCTGGCCGACGATCCGGCCTTCGAGCCGCTGGCGACCCGCAAGCTCAGCAGAGCCGCCATCGGCGCCCCGGCCAGCTGGGACCGCACGCCCAGCATCTTTCCGTTCGTGCTGCGCGGGCGTGGCGGCGGCTATCTGAGCCTGGCCGAAACCCAGGCCGTCTATCGCTCGCTGGCCAGCGCTGGCGCGCGGCTGGGCCAGCCGGTGCGCTGCGGCGTCCGCGACGGGGCGCCGGCCAGCGCCCTTCGCCTCTGCAACAGCGCCCGCCTGGTCGTGGAGGCGCTGTCCGAAGGCGGCGATCCCGAGGCGGTGATCGCCACAGCGCTGGGGGTGCTGGACCGCGCCGCGGCGGCCGCATCAGCCGACGGTGCGCGCTCGTAGACGCGGCGAAGGTCGGCCTTCCGGCGAGCCCACAAGGGCTACGGTGTTCTCGTCATCCCGCGGACCCTTGGGCGCCTCGATCGCCTCACCGCGCGCCTAGCTAGATCGATTTCGGCCGACACGGCACAAAACCAATCGGAGTGAAAGTGTAAACCGCGTCGCCGTTCTGATTGTAAGCAATCCACTTGATCAAAACGGTGCCTTGAGGCTTGGACTTGGAAGGCGTGAGGCCAACAACTTCGCCTTCGAC
>DATAYM010000066.1:0-43614 GCA_036272595.1 Caulobacteraceae bacterium | reverse complement strand
GCCGCCAGCCCCTACATCGTCAACCCGTTCCACGCCCGCGCCGGGTCGCACTACGCCGGCGTGGAGGCCATGGCCGAGTACAAGTGGATGCCGCGCTGGCGGCTCACCTTCAACGCCGGCTACAATCGGATGCTGGGCGACGACGCGAACAGCCCGCTGACGCGCCAGCTGGGCTCGGCCAACCAGTTCAATGTCGGCGCCGGCGTGCGCTTCATGCTGCAGCAGTAGCGCTTACGCCGCCGCCTGCAGCGCCGCCTTGGCCAGCTGTGACAGGATCCGTTCGGCGGCGGCCAGGCGCTGGTCCGGCGTGTCCCACTCGCCCTTCACCACCACCTTGTGGTCCGGCCGCACGCGCCAGAAGGCGGCCTGCTTCTGCACGATCGTCACCAGCCCCATGGGATTGGGGAACTGTTCGTCGCGGAAGCTGACCACCGCGCCCTTGGGCCCGACGTCGATCTTGGACACATTGGCCTGGCGGCACAGGCCCTTGATCGCCACCACCTTGAGCAGCTGGTCGGCTTCCTGAGGCAGGGGGCCGAAGCGGTCGATCAGTTCGGCGGCCAGGGCCTCGCGATCCTCCGGCCGTTCGGCGTCCGACAGACGCCGGTAGAGTGCCAGCCGCACGTTCAGGTCGGGCACATAGTGCTCGGGGATCAACACCGCCGCGCCGGTGTTGATCTGCGGCGACCAGCCCCGGTCTATCCCCAGGTCCTCGCCGCCGGACCTGGTGCGAATCTCGGCGACCGCGTCCTCCAGCATCTGCTGATAGAGCTCGACCCCGATCTCGCGGATGTGGCCGGACTGCTCCTCGCCGAGCAGGTTGCCGCCGCCGCGGATGTCCAGGTCGTGGCTGGCCAGCTGGAAGCCGGCGCCGAGGCTGTCGAGCGACTGCATGACGCGCAGCCGCTTTTCGGCGGAGATGGTCAGGGTCTTTTCCGCCGCCGTGGTCAGATAGGCATAGGCCCGGGTCTTGGCCCGCCCGACCCGGCCGCGCAGCTGGTAGAGCTGGGCCAGGCCGAACATGTCGGCGCGGTGGATCACCAGGGTGTTGGCGGTGGGGATGTCGAGGCCGGACTCGACGATCGAGGTCGAGAGCAGCACGTCGTAGCGGCCGTCGTAGAAGGCGCTCATCACGTCTTCCAGCTGGGTCGGCGGCATCTGGCCGTGGCCGGTGACGAACTTCACCTCCGGCACGTGCTCGCGCAGGAAGCGCTGGATGTCCGGCAGGTCCTTGATGCGCGGCGCGACCATGTAGGCCTGGCCGCCGCGGTACTTCTCGCGCAGCAGCGCCTCGCGGATCACCACCGGATCGTGCGGGGTGATGTAGGTGCGCACCGCGAGCCGGTCCACCGGCGGGGTGGCGATGATCGACATCTCGCGGATGCCGGACAGCGCCATCTGCAGGGTGCGCGGAATGGGCGTCGCCGAGAGGGTCAGCACGTGCACCTCGGCGCGCAGGGCCTTCAGCGCCTCCTTGTGCTTGACGCCGAAGTGCTGCTCCTCGTCGACCACCACCAAGCCGAGGTCGGCGAACTGCACCTGTTTCGACAGCACCGCATGGGTGCCGACGACGATCTCGACCTCGCCCTTCTTCAGCGCCTCGCGGGTCTTCGCGGCTTCCTGTGACGGCACCAGCCGCGACAGCCGCGTCACCCGCACCGGCCAGCCGTGGAAGCGCTCTGTGAAGGTCTTGAAGTGCTGGCGGGCCAGCAGCGTCGTCGGGCAGACCACCGCCACCTGGCGGCCGCTCATGGCCACCACGAAGGCGGCGCGCAGGGCGACTTCGGTCTTGCCGAAGCCGACGTCGCCGCAGATCAGCCGGTCCATCGGATGACCGGATCCCAGGTCGGTCAGCACATCGGCGATCGAGGTGAGCTGGTCGTCGGTCTCCTCATAGGGGAAGCGGGCGCAGAACTCGTCGAACAGGCCGGCCGGCGGGTCGATCTCCGGCGTCACCTTCAGCGCCCTGGCTGCTGCGATGGCGATCAGGCCCTCGGCCATCTCGCGCAGCCGCTCCTTGGCCCGGGCTCGCCGCGCCTGCCAGGCCGCGCCGCCGAGCCGGTCCAGCTGCACGCCCTCGGCGTCGGAGCCGTAGCGGCTGAGCAGGTCGATATTCTCCACCGGCAGGTAGAGCTTGGCCTCGCCGCCGTACTGGATCTCCAGGCAGTCGTGCGGCGCGTCCTGCACCTCGAGGGTCTTCAGCCCCTCATAGCGTCCGATGCCGTGGTCGATGTGCACGACCAGGTCGCCGGGCGACAGCGCCGAGGCCTCGGCCAGGAAGTTCTGCGCGCGGCGGCGGCGGCCCGAGCGCACCAGCCGGTCGCCGAGGATATCGGTCTCGGAAACGACCGCCAGATCCTTGGTCTCAAAGCCGGTGTCCAGAGGCAGCACCACCCGCTGGGGCCGCCTGGCGTCAGCGGCTTGCGCGGCCGGCCAGTCGGCCGCCCAGGCGATGTCCTTCAGGCCGTGGTCGGCCAGCATGTGGCCAAGCCGGTCGGACGAGCCTTCCGACCAGGAGGCGAACAGCACCCTTTTGCCGGCGGCGCTCAGCCTGCGCGCATGGTCGGCGGCGGCCTCGAACAGGTTGACGCTGTCCATGGCCCGCTCGGCGGCGAAATTGCGCCCCAGCCGCGCGCCCATGTCGATGACATGGCCTGACTCTTCCTGGTCGAACGGCGTGAACCGCCGCGACGGCCGCGACGCCGCCTCGCGGTCCCATTCTGTGGGGGTCAGGTAAAGGGCGTCGGGCGGCAGGGCGTGATACGAGCCGTGGGTCTTGTCGGCCTCCTGGCGCGCCTCGAAGGCGTCGGCGATCATCGCCAGCCGCTCGTCGCGGGCGGCGAGCGTCAGGTGGTCCATGCCGATCAGGGCCTCGTCGCCCAGATAGTCGAACAGGGTCTCCAGCTTCGGGTAGAACAGCGGCAGGAAGTGCTCCATGCCGCCGCGCCGGCCGCCTTCGCTGATGGTGGCGTAGAGCGGGTCTTCGCCCGACGCGCCGAACGCCGCGGCATAGCCTTGCCGGAACCGCGCGATGCTGGCGGCGTCCAGCAGCGCCTCGGAGACCGGCAGGAGCTCGATGCTCTTCAGCTGCCGCGTCGAGCGCTGGGACACCGGATCGAAGGCGCGGATGGATTCCAGCGTGTCGCCGAACAGGTCCAGCCGCACCGGCTCCTCGGCGCCCGGCGGAAAGACGTCGATCACCCCGCCGCGCACGGCGAACTCGCCGCGTTCGGAGACGGTCGAGGCGCGCGCGTAGCCATTGATGGCGAAGTAGCGTTCCAGGTCGGCGAGATCGACTTCCTGGCCGGCCTTGGCGCTGTAGTGGGCCTGCATCAGGGTCGCGCGCGGCGGCACGCGCTGCACCAGGGCCGGCGCCTGGGTCACCACCAGCCGCGGCTTGTCGGAGCCGGCCTCATGGGCCAGCCGCGACAGCGCCGCCATCCGCCGCGCCGCAACGCCCGGCGAGGGCCCCATGCGGTCGTAAGGCAGGCAGTCCCAGGACGGGAAAAGGACGATCTCGATGTCCGGCGCGAAGAAGCGCATGGCTTCGACGAAGGCCTGCGCCCGGCCGCCGTCGCGGGCGACGAAAGCCGCCAGACCGCCCCGTGCACGGACGATATCGGCCATCACCAGGGCGTCGAAGCCTTCCGGCGCGCCGACGAGCTCCAGCGCGCCGCGCTCGCGCGCGACGGTTTTCAGATCGGCCGTCTGCGTCATCACGTCGGTCAAGCGCGCGTTTCGTCTCCATGCGGCCCCGGCAGGGTGAACCGGAAGGCGCGTATCTGCTCAAGCAAGGGGCCTTCGAACGCCTCGGGCGCCTCGGCATGCCCGACGATCCAGCCCCAAAGGTCGTGGTCGGCCTGTTCCAGCAAGACCTCGAACGCCTCGAGGTCGCCCGGGTTCATCGCCGCCAGGTGGGCGTCGGCGAAGCCGCCGAGCACCAGGTCAGCCTCGCGGAAGCCGCGCCGCCAGGCGCGATAACGCAGTTTCTCGATGCGGGGATCGGGCATGGGACAGCGCATATAGAACGCCCGCGCGCGCGCCGCCACCCGCGCTATGCTGTCTTGGCCATGCGCCCCGAGATTCTCTTTCCGCTGTTCGCGCCGGCCACGTCGCTGAAGGGCGTCGGGCCGAAGTACGCGCCGCTGGTCGAGCGGCTGGCGGGGCCGGTGGTGCGCGACGTGCTGTTCCTCGGGCCGACCCGCGTCGTGCACCGGAACCTGACCAGCATCGCCGAGGCCCGCGGCGGCGAGGACCAGACCTTCGTGGTGGTGATCGACGCGCACCAGCCGCCGGGGCGCGCCGGCCTGCCCTACCGCATCCGTGTCTTCGACGGGACCGGCTTCCTGACCCTGACCTGGTTCAAGGGCGGCGGCCCGCACCTGGCGCGCCAGCATCCGGTGGGCGCCAAGCGGGCGGTCAGCGGCCGCATCGAGCACTATCAGAACACCCCGCAGATGGCGCATCCGGACTATATCGTCCCGGCCGAGCGGCTGGCCGAGATCCCCGAGTTCGAGGCCGTCTACCCGGCCAGCGGCGAACTGCATGCCCGCACCGTCCGGCGGCTGGCGCAGGAAGCGCTTGAGCGGGCGCCGGAGCTGCCGGAATGGCAGGACCCGGCCTGGGTGGCGCGGGAAAAGCTGCCTGACTGGCGCGCGGCGATCGAGGCCTTCCACAGTCCCCGCGCCGAGGCGGACCTCTCGCCCTCGACGCCGCACCGCCGGCGCCTGGCCTATGACGAGCTGTTCGCCCACCAGCTGGCCCTGGCCCAGCGCAAGGCCGGCCGCAAGGCCGAGGCCGCCGCGGTCATCAAGGCCAGCGGCCTGGCCGAGGCGGCCGAGCGCGCCCTGCCCTTCCGCCTGACCGGGGCGCAGATCCGCAGCCTCGGCGAGGTGCGGGGCGACCTCGCGTTCGGCCAGCGCATGTCTCGGCTGCTGCAGGGCGACGTGGGGGCCGGCAAGACCGTGGTCGCCATGCTGGCCATGGCCGACGTCGCCGCCGCCGGCCTGCAGTCGGCGCTGATGGCGCCCACCGAGATCCTCGCCCGCCAGCATTTCGACACCATCGCCGGCCCGCTGAACGCCCAGGGCGTCCGGACAGTCCTGCTCACCGGCCGCGATCGCGGCGCCGCGCGGGCGGAAAAGCTGGCGGCCCTGGCCTCCGGCGCGGCCGCCGTCGCCGTCGGCACCCACGCCCTGTTCCAGGACGACGTCGCCTTCCAGACGCTGGCGCTGACCGTGATCGACGAGCAGCACCGGTTCGGCGTCTCCGAGCGCAGCCGCCTCTCCGACAAGGGCCCGGCGGCGCACCTTCTGGCCATGTCGGCGACGCCGATCCCGCGTACGCTGGAGCTGACCGTCTATGGCGACCTGGACATCTCGCGGCTGGACGAGAAGCCGCCGGGCCGCAAGCCGGTCGCCACCCGCGCCGCTCCGACCAGCCGTCTCGACGAGGTCACCGCCCGCCTGGCCCGCGCCGTGGCCGGGGGCGCCCAGGCCTTCTGGATCTGCCCGCTGGTCAGCGAATCCGAGGCCAGCGACCTCGCCGCCGCCGAGTTGCGCGCCGCGGCGCTGAAACGCCTGCTCGGCCGCAAGGTCGGCCTGGTGCACGGCAAGCTGCCGCCGGCGGAAAAGGACGCGGTGATGGCCGAGTTCGCCGCCGGCGACTTGAGCGTGCTGGTCGCCACCACCGTGGTCGAGGTGGGCGTCGACGTGCCGGCCGCCTCGATCATGGTCATCGAGCAGGCCGAGCGGTTCGGCCTGGCCCAGCTGCATCAGCTGCGCGGCCGGGTCGGGCGCGGCAAGGCCGACTCCTCCTGCGTGCTGCTCTACGACCCGCCGCTGAGCCGGGTGGCGCAGGCCAGGCTCGATATCCTCAGGCGCACCGACGACGGCTTCGTCATCGCCGAAAAGGATCTGGAGCTGCGCGGCGGCGGCGATCCGCTCGGCCTGAAGCAGAGCGGATTTCCGGCCTATCGCCTGGCCGACCCCGCCGCTCACCGCGACCTGATCGCCGTGGCCGCCGACGACGCGCGGCTGGTGCTGGCGCGCGATCCGCAGCTGCAAAGCCCGCGGGGCCGCGCCATCCAGGTGCTGCAGGCGCTGTTCGACTGGCGCCCCGACGGCGGCTCGAACGCGGCCGCCGGCTGAACCTTGCCCATTGATCCGGCGCGCCGGACGCCGCAAGGCTTGGCGCAAAACGGCGGGAGGCAAGGTTGAGCGACGAAAGATCCGCAAGCGGCGTGACGCTGACCCGCGAGGGCCGCGTCGCCCTGGTGACCATCAAGCGCGGTGACCGGCTGAACGCCCTTTCCCGCGACGTCATGGGCGCCCTGACCGATATCGCCCGCGAGCTGCGCGGCGACACCTCGACCAGCGCCGTGGTGCTGGCCGGCGATCCGGTGTTTTCCGCCGGCGCGGACCTGAGTGACCGCAAGCTGGGCGCCGGAGCCGACGCGCCGCTGATCGAGCGGCGCGAGGCGTTGCGCATCGGCCCGGACATGTGCGCCGCCTGGGAGGCGATCGACCAGACCACCATCGCCGCGGTCGAGGGCTTCTGCCTCGGCGGCGGCCTGGCCCTGATCGCCGCCTGCGACTTCCGCGTCGCCGGTCGCGGCGCCCACTTCCGCCTGCCGGAGATTCCGCTGGGCATGAACATGAGCTGGGGCTCGCAGCCGCGGCTGGTCAGCCTGATCGGCCCTTCGCGCGCCAAGCAACTGGTGATCTTCGGCGAACGCGTACCGGCCGAGCAGGCCGAGGCCTGGGGCCTGGTCGATGCGCTGACCGACGACGGCGGCGCCGCGGCGCTGGCCCGGCGGTGGGCCGACAAGGTCGCCGCCCTGCCGCCGCTGGCCGTGCGCATGGCCAAGCGGGCGATCACCGAGATCGCCGCCGCCAACCACGCCGCCTCGACCTATATGGACGCCGACCAGTACGCCCTGGCCGCCTCCAGCGCCGACCACCGCGAGGCGGTCGCCGCCTTTTTCGAAAAGCGGCCCGGCCGCTTCACCGGGAGCTGACCGCCATGATCGAGTTCTTTTTCGACTGTTCCAGTCCCTGGACCTATCTGGCCTTCACCAACATCCAGCCGCTGGCCGCCGAGTTCGGCGCCAGGATCGTCTGGCGGCCGATCCTGGTCGGCGGCGTCTTCAACACCATCAATCCCAGCGTCTACCAGAGCCGCGAGACGCCGGTGCCGGCCAAGGCGCGCTATTCCGGCAAGGACCTGCAGGACTGGGCGCGGCTGGCCGGACTGAAGATCAAGATGCCGCCATCCGTCTTTCCGGTGAACAGCGTCAAGGTGATGCGCGGCTGCATCGTGCTGGAGCCGCAGGGCAAGCTGGTCGACTTCGCCCGCGCCGCCTTCGAGGCCTATTGGGGCGACGATGCGGACATCTCCCAGGATGCGGTGATCGCCGACGTCTGCCGCCGCACCGGCGTCGAGCCCGAGCCTCTGTTCGCCGCCATCGGCCAGCAGGAGATCAAGGACGCCCTGAAGGCCAATACCGACGAAGTGATGCGCCGCGGCGGCTTCGGCTCGCCGACGATCTTCGTAAACGGCGACGACATGTACTTCGGCAACGACCGGCTGCCGCTGGTGCGGGAGGCGCTGAAAGACCGCTCCCAGGTATCTCCCACGGGAGCAGTCTGAAGGAGGCGCCCTACTCCGTCCGTTCGAACGCGGCGCTGATGATCACGTCGACGTTGTCGCTGATCAGCGGCACGTAGGTCTTCACGCCGAAGTCGCTGCGGTTGATGTGGCCGACGGCGTCGAAGCCGATGGTGTATTTGTGGCTGAGCGGGTTCGGGCCAGCGCCGTTGAAGGTCGCGTCCAGGATCACCGGGCGGGTGACGCCGTGCAGGGTGAGGTTTCCGTCGATCGTCGCCGTCTTCGGACCGGTGCGGGTGACCTTGGTGGAGACGAAGGTGATGGCCGGGTCGGCGGCCGCGTCGAGCCACTGGCCGCCCTTCAGCTCGCCGTCCAGCTTGGCGTTGGTGGTGGAGATCGAGGCGGTGGGGATCGACACCTGGACACTGGCGGCGCCGAGATTTTTCGGATCGATGGCCAGCTTGCCGGAAACGCCGGTGAAGTCGCCGTAGTAGTGGGTGAAGCCCAGATGCAGCACCGAAAACAGCACCCGGGTATGCATGGGCTCGACATTATAGGCGCCGGCCTGCACGGCCTCCGGATCTGTCGATGTCGCGGCCAGGGACGCACCGGCGATGCTCAGGCAGGCGAGCGCCATGGCGGCGCGGGACAGGATTTTCATATTCAGGTTCCCTAAAGCGGCCCGCCTTGAGCCGCGGCAAAGGTTAGATGATAGGCTGAAGACGACCGCGCAAGGCGGCCTATTCCGTTCTAGCCTTGCAGGCCGCGCAGAACCTGGGGCGCCAGGCCCGGCAAATCCTCCGAGATCAGGCCCGGGCCATGCAGGGCGGCGGCCTCGGCGTGGATCCAGACCCCGGCGCAGGCGGCCTCGAAACTGTCCATGCCCTGGGCGATCAGGCCGGCGATGAAGCCGGTGAGCACGTCGCCGGAGCCGGCGGTGGCCAGCCAGGGCGAGCCGTTCATGTTCACCACGCAGCGGCCGTCCGGCGCGGCGATCACCGTGTCGGGGCCCTTCAGCAATACCACAGCATGCGCCTTGGCCGAGGCCTGGCGCGCCGCGCTGACCCGCTCGGGCGCCGCCTTCAGCAGCCCGGGGAAGATCCGTTCGAACTCGCCGGGATGCGGGGTCAGCACGTCGTCGCGGTCCAGCACCGAGAACAGCTCGTCCGGATCGTCGCGGAAGGCGGTCAGCGCGTCGGCGTCGATGACGATGGCCGCACCGGTTCGCGCCAGCGCGAAGAGGTTTGAGACGGTCGCCTCGTCGACGCCGGCGGCCGGCCCGATCACGGCCGCGTCCACGTCGGCGCCGGCGGCCTCGAGCTCGACGTCGGTGTCGAAGGGGCGAAGCATCACCGCCTCCAGATGCGCGGCATTGACCAAAAGGGCGTCCGGCGGCGAAAGCAGGGTCACCAGGCCGGCGCCGATGCGCAGGGCCGCGCGGGCCGACAGCCTGGCGGCGCCGGTGCTCCACATCTCGCCGGAGACCACGATCACCCGGCCCCGCGAATGCTTGTGCGACATGGTGGTCGGCCAGGGAAAGCGCCGCCGCCAGAGCTCCGGTCCGTTCTCGAACAGCCGCGTCGGCGGCGCCTCGAGCCCGATGTCGGCGACCACCACCTCGCCGCACAGCGAGCGGCCCGGCTCCAGCACGTGGGCCAGCTTGCGGCGGTGGAAGGTCACGGTCAGATCGCAGCGCGGCGCGTAGCCGAGCGGCTTGGCCGTATCGCCGGAGAGGCCGGACGGCAGGTCGACGGCGACCAGCGGCGCGGCGCCGGCCTCAGCGGCGCGCAAGACATTGGCCACGCCGCCCGAAAGCGGCTTGGACAGGCCGGCGCCGAACAGGGCGTCGACCACCAGCCCGACCTCGCCGGCGCGGACCGGGTCCAGCCGCTCGACCAGGCCGCTCCAGGCCGCCGCCGCATGGGCGGCGTCGCCCCTGAGGGCTTCCCAGTCGCCCTCCAAGGCCACGGCGACGTCATAGCCGGCGCCGGCCAGGGCCTTGGCGACGATGAAGCCGTCGCCGCCATTATTGCCGGGGCCGCAGAGGACGAGGGTCATGCAGGGCTTCCAGCGCGCCTTGATGGCCGCGGCGACCGCCTCGCCGGCGCGCTGCATCAGCACCAGCCCGGCCGCGCCGGCCGCGATCGCCGCCTGGTCCGCCGCGGTCATCTCGGCGACGGTCAGGATGTCGCGGGCCGGCATGGCCTAGAGCACCTGGGTGGCCGCTTCCGGGCCGCGCTCGACCAGGCTGACCTTGCCGTCACGAGCCTCGAACACGGTGATCGAGGCGTGGTCGGGCCGGAAGGTCAGCACCCTGGTCTCGCCGGTGACGCAGGACAGGCCGGCGTTGATGGCCACGAAATGGCTGAAGACGGCGGTGTTGGCGTCCAGTTCGCCCAGGGCCTCGCCGACCGCGTCGCGCCAGCGGCCATAGTCGATGTCGCCCTTCACCTCGCTCCACTGGCTCTGGAAGGCGTTGCGCAGCCAGGGGCCGCGCTCTTCCTGGGCCAGCGCGGACGGGCTGGGGATCTCGCCGAAGCGCGCCTCGATCTCCACCGGGACCCCGATGGCGTCGGCGTAGGGTTGGGCGGTCTCGCGGCAGCGGCGCAGCGGCGAAGAGAGCACCCGGGTGGGCCGCTGGTCGGCCGGCAGGGCCATCAGGGCCTCGGCGGCGGCGCGCGCCTGGGCCTGGCCTGTCTCGTCGAGGCCGGGATCGGGGTCGGGGTTCTGGCCCCAGACCGCCGAGGGCTTGCCGTGCCGGATCATGTAGAGACGCGCCATGGAATTCAGTCCGGTATGAAGAGGTTGCGCTCGCCGTCGTCGGTGCGCCCCACCCTGCCCGTCCGGCCGACCGACTCGACGGCCTCCAGCCCGCGCAGGATGGATTCATCATCCGGGGTGTTCGCGACAAACCGATGACCGGCCCCGTCGCGGCCGATGACGATGCCGCGGCCGTAGCCTTCGCGGCGATGCACGACGGTGTAGGTCTCGATGGTCGCCGCGCCGGTCGGATGCTCGACGATGGGCGGATGCGGCAGGGCGTCGATCTCGGCCTGGATCACCTTCGGATCCTGCCGCTCCCATTCGCCCTCGACCGGGTCGGTGGAATAGACGCCGACCGCCTGCTTGGTCAGGAACCAGCCATTGGCGGTGACCAGTCCCTTGGTTCCGGGCTTCTCGCGCAGCTTGCGCATCATCACCGCGATCGAGTGCATGGCGTAGTTGTTGCCCGGCCCGCCGGCGTAGGGCAGCCCGCCGGTGACGGTGAAGCCGCGCGGATCGTCGAGCTTGAGGCCCAGCTCGGTCGCAGCGACTTCGACGGCCACCGGGAAGCAGGAATAGAGGTCGATATAGTCGATGTCGCTCAAGGCGACGCCGGCCATGTCCAGGGCCTGGCGGCCGGTCAGGCGGATGGCCGGGCTGGAATAGTAGTTCTGCCGCTCCATCGGGTACCAGAGGTCGGCGGCGTCGGCGCAGCCGTGCAGATAGACGAAGCGGTCTTCCGAAACGCCAAGCTCCCGTGCCTTCCTGACGCTGGTGATCAGCACCCCGGCCGACTGGTCGACGTCCATGATGGCGTTCAGGTACTTGGGATAGGGAAAGCCGACCATCCGGTTGCGGTCGCTGACCGTCACCAACTCCTCGGCGCTGCGTTCGGTAGGGAACCAGGCTTCCGGGTTCGCCGCCGCGACCTTGGTGAAGGGCGCGAACAGCTCGCCGAGCTGACGCTGATGCGCGGCGAGGCTGTGGCCCTGGTGGGCGCGGAAGGCGTTCTCGAACAGCGGATAGGTGTTGATCGGCGCGTTCAGCCAGTGGGCGGCTTCCTGCGGCGTGACGCCCGGCCGGCCGTCGCCGAAGCGTTCGGGTTCGGGCGCCTCGGGATCGGACTCGAAATCCTCGAAGCTGGAGCCCGCCGCCAGCCGCTTGCGCAGCGAGCCCAGGAACTCGGCGCCGACCGCCAGGGCGAAGTCGCTCTCGCCGCTGGCGATGCGGGCGCAGAGGGCGTTGACCAGCTGCTGGGGCGTGTTGCCGCCCATATAGGTGTAGGGCGCATAACGCGGCGTGGCGCCGAAGTCGCCGGCCAGGGCCAGCGGGGGGTTCTTCAGCCGGGGAAACGGCAGCCGCTGCAGCGCGCCGCCGGCGTCGACGGTGAACCCGACCACCGCCAGGGCGTCGAGCCCGGCCAGGGCGCCCGGCGCCAGGCCGGCGTCGGCGGCGGCGCGTTCGGCCGCGATCTTGATCATCTTCAGCGGCGACGGCGAAGCTTCGGCCGCGCCCCGATAGGTGAATTGACCGGCGCCGATCAGCACTGGCGTGTCATCACGCATTCGAAAACCCTTTGATCAGCGCCTTTTCAGCGTTTGTACGGCGGCCCAGGCGCACCACAAGCGCTTTCGTCGATTGATCAAGATTTGGGCGGCGACGCCTTGAATTCGGGCGCCCGCTCGCGTAGGGGCGACCAGCGGTCCCATCGCCCCGTCATCCCCTTGTGGTCGGCCGGCCAGCCGTGCTGCTAGCCAGACGACCTGGGCGGCGCCCGCGCCGAGCTTATCCGTCAACAGAAACGCCGCCGATGAAGAAGATTGAAGCGATCATCAAGCCGTTCAAGCTCGACGAGGTGAAGGAGGCTCTTCAGGAGCTCGGCGTACAGGGAATGACCGTCCTGGAGGCCAAAGGCTATGGGCGCCAGAAGGGCCACACCGAACTCTATCGCGGCGCCGAGTACGTCGTCGACTTCCTGCCGAAGATCAAGATCGAGGTGGTGATCGCCGACGACCAGCTGCAGGCGGCGCTGGACGTCATACAGACCGCGGCCCGCACGGGCCGCATCGGCGACGGCAAGATCTTCGTCTCCGACATCACCGAGGTCGTCCGCATCCGAACGGGCGAAAGCGGCGCGGCGGCGATCTAACGGACATCATCGAACCAGTAAGGGGATCAACGAGGACCATGGCGAACTACAAGGACATCCTGGCGGAAATCAAAGACAAGGACGTCAAATACGTCGACGTCCGCTTCACCGACATGCGCGGCAAGATGCAGCACGTCACCTTCGACATCGACATGGTCGATGAGGATTTCCTCACCGACGGCACCATGTTCGACGGCTCGTCCATCGCCGGCTGGAAGGCGATCAACGAGTCCGACATGAAGCTGCGCCCGGACCTGGACTCGGCGCGGATCGATCCGTTCTACCAGCAGACCACCATGTTCATGTTCTGCGACGTGCTGAACCCGGACACCAACACCCCTTATGAACGCGACCCGCGTTCGATCGCCAAGGCGGCGCTGAACCACGTCAAGGCCGCCAATGTCGGCGACACCGTGTTCTTCGGCCCCGAGGCCGAGTTCTTCATCTTCGACGACGTGCGCTGGTCCACCGCGCCGAACTCGACGGGTTATTCCTTCGACTCCACCGAACTGCCGGTGAACAGCGCCAAGGAATACGAAGAAGGCAACATGGGTCACCGTCCGGGGCCCAAGGGCGGCTATTTCCCGGTCAACCCGGTCGACTCGGCCCAGGATCTGCGCGGCGAGATGCTCGGCGTGATGGGCGAACTGGGCATGCAGCCGGAAAAGCACCACCACGAAGTGGCGCCGGCCCAGCACGAACTCGGCCTGAAGTTCGCCGAACTGATCACCATGGGCGACCGGCTGCAGCTCTATAAGTACGTCATCCACAACGTCGCGGCGGCCTACGGCAAGACGGCCACCTTCATGGCCAAGCCGATGTTCGCCGACAACGGCTCGGGCATGCACGTGCACCAGTCGATCTGGAAGGACGGCAAACCGCTGTTCGCCGGCGACAAGTACGCCGGGCTTTCCGACACCTGCCTGCATTACATCGCCGGCATCATCAAGCACGCCAAGGCCATCAACGCCTTCTCCAACTCGACCACCAACAGCTACAAGCGCCTGGTGCCGGGCTACGAGGCCCCGGTGAAGCTGGCCTATTCGGCCCGCAACCGCTCTGCGTCGATCCGCATCCCGCACGTGGAAAGCCCCAAGGGCAAGCGGATCGAATGCCGCTTCCCCGATCCCATGGGCAACCCGTACCTGACCTTCACGGCCATGCTGATGGCCGGCCTCGACGGCATCGAAAACAAGCTCGATCCGGGCGGCCCGGCCGACAAGAACCTCTACGACCTGCCGCCCCGCGAGCAGAAGAAGATCCCCGAAGTCTGCGGCTCGCTGCGCGAGGCGCTGGAGAACCTCGACAGGGACCGCGCCTTCCTGAAGAAGGGCGGCGTGATGACCGACGACTTCATCGACGCCTATATCGAGCTGAAGATGGAAGAGGTGATGCGGCTGCAGCTGCACCCGCACCCGGTCGAATTCGACATGTACTACAAGTGCTAAGCGTTCTTTTCTAAGCGCGATCTTCGGGGCCGCGGGCGAAAGTCCGCGGCCCTTTGTTTAGCCCCGCCTCCAGAGCGCATTCGCCCTACTCAGTTGGTGATCCTCGAAGTAACCGAACACGGAGCGTCCGGATCAACGACGTGAGCGCGGGACCAGTGCGCAGCTACTAGACTAGCTGCCCTCTCCCTTTGATCGCCAGTGTCGCGCCAGGCGAGGGAGCCGCGCCCTGCTCAGGGTCGCTAGGCACAAAGCGATGTGCGTACGGTGAGGTTACAGACCAGACGCCGAGATCTGTCACCACACCTGCCGACAGATCCACAACCCAGAGATCGCCATGTGGACGTGATAAACCGACCATATCGTATTGACCAATGAAAGGTTCGGCCCAGCGTATTCCGACAACAGCGTAGCGTCCCGGCTTTGTCATCTGCACATTCGAAACATACGGATCGTACGGGTCGACCCTATCATCAAGCAAAATGGTGACAGGTCCTAACTTGAGGCAAACACCGTCATCCACGATCGACTGCAGAACTACACCCTGGACCGGCCCCGACCCAGACCAACCGTCACCGATCACGGGGCCACCACCCGACCAACCACCGACGACGGCCGCCTGGTCAAGCGCAAGCGGCTTCGGGGGAGTTGCTCCCACCGATGAGGGGAGAAGGATCGGTGTCAAGAAAGCGACAAGCAGCTGTTTCACCGTTCCCCCTGTTAGCCTAGCCTTGCCGCATCTGTCCCTCACCCAGTGGTAAAAGGATTGCGAGGCCACATGCAACAGTATCATCAACGAGTCTTGGCGATCAGTTTTCTAGCGGCGTGCACTCTCGCGACCGCTGGAACCGCCTCGTGCGCTGACATCTGGGCCAAGGCCGGCACCGACGCCACATCTATGCAGGCCGAGTATCAGGCGTGCGTAGAGGAAGCACGCTTTGTTGGCGTCACGCTCGATACGGGCCGAACGGGCGTGTCGGCACCTGGGGGGCAGTTGATTGGCATGATTGTGGGGGCGGGCTTCTCGGCGGCGCTAACGCCAAAAGCGCGGTTAGACTACCTGAACGGGTGCATGGAGGGCCGCGGATACCGCCCCCTCAATTTAACGGTCGACGAGACGGCGGACCTTAGTGCCCAAAAAACACCGGAGGCTCGCACCAAATGGATCACAGCATTCTACAACCGATCCGGGCTCACGATACGCACGCAACCCTAAACCACCCTTCCTGCCTCGCAAAGACAGTAGGGCCGGGAAATCAGCGCGATGCGCCGTTCGATGGAAGAGCTTGACTAATTGCTTGTCAGTCGATCCGGTGCAATGTTAAGTCGTTGTCGTGTAGGGGGGGGGGAGATGCGATTCAGAATTGGTGCGCCGCTGTCATTTGCGGCGATTTTCGCTGTCTTTTCTGTGGTGGCATGCGCGACCTATACCCCGCCCGGCGAAGGCCAGTCATCCGCAAAACTTATATTTATCAAGAGCGCCGACTTGCAGGGCTCTCAGACTTATTTCAAAGCGCGGAGCGATACTTGCGAACCTCCGTTGCCCGTTGTTACGCTTGGGATGCAAGGAATGCTTTGGGATAACACAAACGCGCCTGTATCGGTTGTCGCGGATGAGAGGCTCTTTGTTAAGGGAACTTCGCTGCTTACGGGGGGAATTGGCTACGTCCACACGTCCATCTGCAGCAGCTTCGCGAGCTTCGTCCCCGAGGCCGGACACACGTATGAGTTGACTCAGACGAATGGTCGGAAGTGGTGTCATATGCGTGTTAGAGATCAGGCCACCAGCGCGCCCCCGCCAACCTTCATTGAGCCAGCGGAGGTTCCGATTCGTTGTAGGGAGTAAGCTGGCAACCGACACCTTCTGACTCCGATCTGTGCATAGCCGCCGGCGACCTCGATTTGGGCACGGGTCCGACGGTCTCACCCACTAGGGAGCGCTGTCTTGGACCGCAGACGTCTGATCGGCGGAATCGCCTTGTCCATCCTGGCCGCGCCGGCCGCGAACGCGGCCCAGCCGCTGACCAAGGCCGACGCGCTCTATCCCTTCCTGAAGATGTACCTGCAGACCCCGCCGGAACAGCGCAACCGCTTCCTGCTGGCCTACTACGTCATGCGCGACCGCAAGCCGGCCCCGGACGTGAAAGCCTTCCTGGTCGGCCCCGGAGGCCGCCGTCCGATCGCCATCGCCGGCGACGCGCGCATCCTGACCCTGCCGAGCCTCGCCGACCTGAACGCCGGTGTGCAGGTCGAGATCGACGCCGCGCCGGGCGACAAGATCGCCGGCGGCCCGGAAGTGCTCGCCACCATGCCGATGGCGGCGCGCCTGGACACCCATCAGCTAGCCCTGGCCATGGAGCAGGCCAACGCCGCCATCGCCGCTCATGCCGGCATATTGAGCTTCGCCGCGCCCAAGCTGACCTGCGCCTATCTGTTCGGCGCCCATTCCGGCCAGGCGGTGGCGGCGAACGGCCACGGCGTCGAGTTACCGGTGCGCAACGGCCCGTTTTTCCCGAGCACGCCCTATTTCGACTCGGCCGCCATGCCGGACGCGCGCACCGTGGTGCTGGACAAGCCTCCGTCGCGCATCGTGCTGGGTGGAAAACCGCGGAACTAAACGGCGCGCAGCTCGAATCGCTGCTAAAGCAAGGCCATGGCCAGGGCCGCCCAACCCAGCAACGATCTGTTCGACGCCGCGCTGGCGCCGGTCCCCGCCCCGCCTTTGTCGCAGGCGCACGAGCCGCGGCCGTCCTCCAGCTATTCGGCCAAGGACATCGAGGTGCTGGAGGGCCTCGAGCCGGTGCGCAAACGGCCGGGCATGTATATCGGCGGCACCGACGAGCGGGCTCTGCACCACCTGTTCGCCGAGGTGCTGGACAATTCCATGGACGAGGCCGTCGCCGGTCACGCCAAGCTGATCGAGGTCAGCCTGGAGGCCGATGGAACGCTCATGGTGCGCGACGACGCCCGCGGCATGCCGGTGGACGCCCACCCCAAGTTTCCCGGCAAGTCGGCGGTCGAGGTCATCATGACCATGCTGCACTCGGGCGGGAAGTTCTCTGGCAAGTCCTATGAGACCTCCGGCGGTCTGCATGGCGTCGGCGTCTCGGTGGTCAACGCGCTCTCCGAGCGGCTGGAGGTGACCGTCTGGCGCGACGGCTTCGAATGGCGCCAGGCCTTCGCCCGCGGCGTGCCGCAGGGGCCGCTGCAAAAGCTCGGCCCTTCGCGCAAGCATGGCACCGAGGTGCGCTTCCTGCCCGACGAGACCATCTTCGGCGAAAATTCCCACTTCCGCCCGGCGCGGCTCTACCGGATGGCGCGGTCCAAGGCCTACCTGTTCCGCGGCGTCGAAATCCGCTGGCGCTGCGCGGCCGAGCGCATCACCGACCAGACCCCGACCGAAGCCACCTTCCGCTTCCCCAACGGCTTGGCCGACTTCCTGGCCGAGCGGGTCGGCGAGGCGCAGACGGTCACCGAGACCTTCTCCGGCCGCGTCGAACGCCAGGGTGAGGCCGGCTCGGTGGAATGGGCCATCACCTGGTCGCCGGCCGGCTTCGGCGAGGCCGACGGCTTCATGTCCTCCTACTGCAACACCATCCAGACGCCGGAGGGCGGCACCCATGAGGCGGGCCTGCGCGCCGCGCTGACCCGCGGCCTTAAAGCCTATGCCGAGCTGGCGGGCGACAAGCGGGCGGCCATCGTCACCGCCGACGACGTGCTTGCACAAGCCGGGGCGCTGATAAGCGTCTTCGTGCGCAATCCGGAGTTCCAGGGCCAGACCAAGGAGCGGCTATCGTCCAGCGACGCCCAGCGGCTGGTGGAAAGCGCCCTGCGCGATCCGTTCGACCACTGGCTGACCGCCGCTCCAAGGTCGGCCAGCGCCCTGCTGGACTTCGTGGTCGAACACGCCGAGGAGCGGCTGAAGCGCCGCCGCGACAAGGAGGTCGCCCGCGCCTCGGCCACCCGCAAGCTGCGCCTGCCCGGCAAGCTGGCCGACTGCTCCGGCCAGGCCACCGACGGCACCGAGATCTTCCTGGTCGAGGGCGATTCCGCCGGCGGCTCGGCCAAGCAGGCGCGCGATCGCCGCACCCAGGCCATCCTGCCCCTGCGCGGCAAGATTCTGAACGCCATCTCCGCCAGCCTCGACAAGGTGGGCGCCAACAAGGAGCTCAGCGACCTGATGCTGGCGCTGGGCGTCCAGGGCGGGGCGCGGTTCAAGGAAGATGACCTGCGCTACGAGCGGGTGATCATCATGACCGACGCCGACGTCGACGGCGCCCACATCGCCTCGCTGCTGATCGCATTCTTCTACCGCACCATGCCGGAGCTGGTCCGGGCGGGACGGCTCTACCTGGCCCTGCCGCCGCTCTACCGCATCAGCCATGGCGGCAAGAGCGCCTATGCGCGCGACGACGCCCACAAGGACGAGTTGCTGGCCACCGAGTTCAAGGGCAAGAAGCCGGACATCGGCCGCTTCAAGGGGCTTGGCGAGATGATGCCGGCGCAGCTGAAGGACACCACCATGAACCCGGCCACCCGGACCCTGGCCCGCGTCACCCTGCCCCGCGCCGAGGAGGTGGTCGAGGCGCTGGTCGAGACCCTGATGGGCCGCAAGCCCGAGCTGCGTTTCCGCTTCATCCAGGAAAACGCGCCCTTCGCCGCGGCCGATCTCGATGTCTAGGCCCCGCGCGCGGCATGCCGCGCCTGCGCCGGTTCTCGCTCTTGCGCTGATGCTCCCCGCCCAGGCGTTCGCCGATCCGCCGCCAGCGACCCCGGCGCCCAGCCTGACCGATACCGTCGCCTCGACGCTGGCGAACGGCTGCCTGCAAAGCAGCGACCCCGTCAAGGTGGCGACCCTTTTCACCCGTTCCGGCTGGCCGGCCTTCCGCAATCAGAAAGGGCCGAGCACCCCGGTCGACGTCACCTTCTTCGCCGCCTCCAATCGCGACGTCGGCGGCAAGACCCTCATCCTGGCGCTGGTCGCCAATCCCTTGCGGATGGAGGACCACAAGGTGGGCTGGATGCAGTGCGATCTGGCCGACGCCGGCGGACGGCAGACCGAGATCGCCGCCGGCGTCGCCCAGGTGCTGGGCGATCCGCCGCCGCCGGCCGCCGATCGAAGCCTGCGCTGGACCTTTCGCGTGAACGGCAAGACCCGCACCCCCATCGTGCTGGCCCCGGCCGACACGCCGAAACAGATCGCCGACCGCCTGCGCGCGTTCGAACCCGACGAGCGGCTGATCGATGTCCGGGTCGGAACCTTGGGGACACAGTCCTATCTGCTGGTGTCGACCTACGGATCTTCAGCCCAGTGAGCAGATCAGTACGCCGCGCGGCGGCTCTTTGATTGACTTTCCCCTGTCCCCGCCTATGTATCGGCGCAATTGAGGCGGGAACCGTTGCGCGGAATCGCGCATTCTTCCCGCCCGTCCGTTTCATCATAGAGCATGACCGAATTTTCAGAGCTGGGGCTTAGCCCCGAGACCCTTAAGGCCGTCGCCGACAGTGGCTACACCACCGCGACGCCCATCCAGGCCCAGGCCATCCCCGTCGCCCTGGCCGGCGGCGACGTCCTTGGCATCGCCCAGACCGGCACCGGCAAGACCGCGGCCTTCACCCTTCCGATGATCGAGACCATGAAGGCCGGCCGCGCCAAGGCGCGCATGCCCAGGGCCCTGGTCATCGAACCCACCCGCGAACTGGCCGACCAGGTCTCGCTGGCCTTCGAGCGCTACGCCAAGGGCACGAAGCTGTCCTGGGCGCTGCTGATCGGCGGCGTCTCGTTCGGCGACCAGGAAAAGAAGCTGGACCGCGGCGTCGACGTTCTGATCGCCACCCCCGGCCGGCTGCTGGACCATTTCGAGCGCGGCAAGCTGCTGCTCAACGGCGTGCAGATCATGGTGGTCGACGAAGCCGACCGCATGCTGGACATGGGCTTCATCCCGGACCTCGAGCGCATCTTCAAGCTGACGCCGGCGAAGAAGCAAACCCTGTTCTTCTCCGCCACCATGCCGCCGGAAATCACCCGGCTGACCAAGCAGTTCCTCAACGACCCGACCCGGATCGAGGCCTCCAGGCCGGCGACCACCGCCGAGGGGATCGCCCAGCACCTGGTGCGCATCCCCTCCGCCGACCCCGCCGCCAAGCGCGCGGCGCTGCGGGCCCTGGCCAGCGCCGACAACGTCAAGAACGGCATCGTCTTCTGCAACCGCAAGACCGAGGTCGACATCGTCGCCAAGTCGCTGCGCAGCCATGGCTTCGACGCCTCGGCCATCCACGGCGACCTCGACCAGGCGACGCGGATGCGCACCCTGGACGCCTTCCGCAAGGGCGAGCTGAAGCTGCTGGTGGCCTCCGACGTCGCCGCGCGCGGCCTCGACATCCCGGACGTCAGCCACGTCTTCAACTACGACGTCCCGCACCACGCCGACGACTATGTGCACCGCATCGGCCGCACCGGCCGGGCCGGCAAGTCGGGCGACACCTTCATGCTGGTCACCCCGGCGGACGGCCGCCAGTTGGAAAAGGTGCTGAAGCTGATCGGCAAGACCCCGGACGAGGTCACGCTCGACGTCGACTGGAGCCAGGTGAAGGAAAGCCGCCCGCGCGAAAAGGGCCGCGGCGACCGCAGCCGGGACCGCGGCCGGCCGCCGCGCGACCGCGCGCCCCGCGAGCCGCGGCCGGCCAGCGAGCACGCGGCGACCACCCCCGCCGTCGTCACGCGCGCTCCGGCTCCGGCGGCCGAGCCTGTCGCCCAGGCGGCCGCGCCAGCGCCCGCCGCGAAGCCGGCGCGCCAGGCCGAGCGTCCGCGCTCGCGCCCGCGCAATCCGAAGCCGGAGACCGCCGCCGCCAAGCCCGAGCGTCACCGCGAAGAGCGGCGCGAGGACCGCGAGGACCGCGACAACGCCGTCCGCGGATTCGGCGACGACACTCCCGCCTTTCTGCAGCGCGGCCCGCGAGGCCACTGAGAGGACGCCTTCCCAGGCCGCTGCAACCGTCGCTGCGTACCCGCAATGGGTAGCGCGCGGCGGCGGAATCCGCCTTCCAGCGGGGCCATTTAACCCGCCGTTTCGAGTTTCCGGATAACCTCGTTCGTCGACGGGGCGCACGCAAAAACGCTGCGTTCCTAGGGGCGAAGAGACGAACGGGCGAGATGGCCGACCAAGTCGAATCCGCGCTACGCGGTCCGCAGGCCTTTGAACTCGCCCATCGGGCGGTTCAGGACATGGAGCGGCGCGGCATCTGGCCGACGCCGCTGAATTTCGAACTCTGGGTGCATGTGCTCAGCGAGCCCGAAGGCGGCCTCGCCAGGGAGATCGAGCGCCTGTTCGCCACCGGCGAGGCGATCACCGAGGGGGTCAGCGAGGCCCTCGCCGCGGCGTTTCTGCCCAAGGCGCGGCTGAGCGACCAGATCCGCGTCGCCGGCGACAAGTTGAACCGCGAACTGGCCTCGGTGACCCAAGCGATCAAGGTCGCCCAGGAATCCAGCGAACAGTACGGCCAGACCCTGGCCGGCGCCGGCCGCGAACTGGCCGACGGACCCGAACCGGCCCAGATCGGCAAGCTGGTCGAAACCCTCTCCAACGCCACCCGCGAAGTCCAGGTCGACACCCGCTCGCTGGAGCAGCGGCTGGAGGAATCCACCGCCGAAGTCTGCCGGCTGAAGGACCACCTTGAGCGGGTGCGCCGAGACGCCACCACCGACGGGCTGACGGGTCTGGCCAACCGCAAGGCCTTCGACGACGAGCTGGCGCGGGTCTGCGAGGAGGCCCGCACCAAGCGCCTGCCCCTGGTCCTGGCGGTGCTCGACATCGACAATTTCAAGACGTTCAACGACACCTGGGGCCACCAGACCGGCGACCAGGTGCTGCGCTACGTCGCCAGCGTCATCGGGCGCATGGCGCCGTCGCCCCGCTTCGCCGCCCGCTACGGCGGCGAGGAATTCGCCATGATCTTCCCAACCGAACGATCGAGCGAGGTGAAGCAGACGCTGGAGCGCATCTGCCGCGAGATCAGCTCGCGCACCCTCAAGCGCCGCTCGACCGGCGAGGACCTTGGCGTCGTCACCCTCTCCGCCGGCCTGGCCGACTTCCGCATGTCCGAAGAGATGGCCAGCCTGGTCGACCGCGCCGACGAGGCCCTCTATGCCTCCAAGCGCACCGGCCGCAACCGGGTGACGGTGGCGAGGCCGATGCCGACCGCCGCCTAAGCTTCCGCCAGCGCTTTCGCCGCCTCGGTGAAAGCCCGCCATGCGGTCCAGGCCAGCGCGCCGCCGGTGCTGGCGCGGCGGACGCCAAGGTCGCGCAACGCCGCCGCCGACGGGCCATCGCGCATCAAAAGCACGTTCACCGGGATCGGATCGACCGCCTTGACGATGGCGCCGATCTCGTCCGCCGTCCGCGGGCCGGGCGCATAGAGGCAATCCGCCCCCGCCTCGCCATAGGCCTGAAGCCGCGCGATGGCGGCGGCCAGATCGGGCTGGCCGACCAGATAGGCTTCGCAGCGGCCGACCAGAACGACGCCGCTGGCGTCGCGATCGATCTCCGCCCGCGCCGCCTTCATCCGTTCCACCGCCAGATCGAGGTCGAGCAGGCCCGGATCGCCGCCGATCACGCGGTCCTCGATGGAAAGCCCGGCGACGCCGGTCTCGATCGCCAGCCGCACATTGGCCGCCACCGCTTCCGGTTCGACCGCGTAGCCGCCCTCGAAGTCGGCGTTGAGCGGCAGGTCCGTCGCCTCGGCCAAGTCGCGCAGATGCGCCAGCAGCTCGTCGCGGCTGACGCCATAGTCCTGGCGCCCCAGCGTCAGGGCGAAACCGGAGCTGGTCGAAGCCAGGGCCTTGAAGCCAAGGCTCTGTAGATGCAGCGCGCTGCCGATATCCCAGGGATTGGGCAGCACGAAAAAGCCGCCCTCGTGCAGACCGCGAAAGGCCTGGCGCTTCTCGGCGACGGTGGTCATGGCGGTCTCCCGGTTCACGTCACCTGGACACTACCGCCTCTGGCGTGCGGTAGCTGGCAGTAATCGGACCTCTTGATCCTTGCCCGACGGGAAGGATATGCGGCGCCCCGCCGCCGATAACGCCCCTACGCCTCGACCGGAGCCTCGAGGCTGCTCATGGTCGCGCCGGCGGAGACCACGACGCGGACGCCGACAAAGCGCATCTCGCCGTTGGCGAAGCTGACCTCGTCGACGCCGACGGCGCTGCTGCGCTTCAGCATCGCCTCGTCGCGGAAGGTCAGGCGCAGCAGCATGTCGCCGCGGGCGATGCCCTCGGTCTCGGCCTTGTCGATGGCGGAGCGCAGTTCGGCGATGCCTGGCGCGCGGGGCGGGAGGGGTTGGGTCTTGCCGGCCTTGGCGCTCATGAGCAGCCCTTTCGCGCGGCGATCTGATCGGTAGGCCCCCGTGAGGCCGCGCGCACGGGGCGCCTCAGCTTCAAGACGACCTAGCGCCGGCCGCCCTGGCCGGGGTGGAAGAAGCCGGTCTCGTCGCTCACCGTCACCTGGCAGGCCTTGCCGGCGTCATGGGCGGCGCGCGCGTGCCGATGGGCCGCGGCGCGAACCTCCTCCTTCGAGGTCGAGGCGTCGAAAAAGTCGCCATTGTGCTCGACGGCCCAGCCATTGAGGTGGCGCGTGACGGTGAAGATCTCGCGATCTTGAGAGGCGGCGCGGCCGGCGATCATGATTGGCATCCCGTGGTTGAGCGGGACCAGCATAGACGGTTTGGCCAGGATTTGGGGAATTTTATCGTGGAATAAATTCCCCGGCCCGAATACAGCCAAGGTTCTGCGGCTATACTGACGGAGGACCTGCGAAGACTTCAGGCAGGCTCAATCGCGGCCGGCGGCCGGCTCGATGGTGACGCTCTCGCCGCAGCCGCAGGCGTCGGTCTCGTTCGGGTTATGGAAGACGAACTTGGCGGACAGCCTGCTCGTCTCGTAGTCCACCTCCGACCCCAGGAGGAACAGCACCGCCTTGGGCTCGATCAGGATGGTGACGCCCTTGTCCTCGACGATCTCGTCGAGCGGGCCCGCCTCCTCGGCGTACTCGATGACGTACTCCTGGCCGGCGCAGCCGCCGTTCTTCACCCCGACGCGCAGCCCCGCATAGGGCTTCTCGGCGCGGCCCATGATCTCCAGCACGCGCTCGGCGGCGCGGTCGGTGAGGGTGACCACCTTGGGCCTGGGGCGGCTGGCGCGGGGTTGGCTTGCGGTTTCCATGGCTTATCAGAACATGTTCAGTTGCAGCTTGGCCTCGTCGGACATCCGCGAAGGATCCCACGGCGGGTCAAAGACCAGGTTGACGGTGCAGGACTTGACGCTGTCGATCGCCATCACCGCATCCTCGACCCAGCCCGGCATGTCGCCGGCCACCGGACAGCCCGGCGCGGTCAGGGTCATGTCGATGGCCACGTCGCGCTCGTCGGAGACGTCGACCTTGTAGATCAGGCCAAGCTCGTAGATGTCGACGGGGATCTCCGGGTCGAACACCGTCTTCAGCTGGTCGACCAGCTTGTCGGTCAGCGCATCGAGCTCCGCCTGGCTCAAGGCGGAGGTCTGGGGGTCTTCGGCGACTCGGGCGTCGGTCATGCTTACCGGTCTCTACGCGAAAAAGGTTTGAGCTTTTACAAGCGCTTCGGCGAAGGCGTCGGCCTCCGCCATCGTATTATATAGGGCGAAGGAGGCGCGCGCGCTGGCGGTGACGCCAAAACGCCGCATCAAGGGCTCGGCGCAATGGGTCCCGGCCCGCACGGCCACCCCGTAACGGTCCAGCAGCTGGGCGATGTCGTGGGCGTGGGCGCCCTCGACATTGAAGGAGAAGATCGCGCCCTTCCCCGGCGCCGCGCCGATCTCGGTCAGCCAGTTGGCGCCGTTCAGCCGCGCCTTCACCCGGGTGTAGAGCGCATGCTCATGGGCGGCGATGGCGGGACGGTCCAGCGCCGTCAGCCAGTCGATGGCCGCGCCGAGGCCGATGGCCTCGACGATCGGCGGGGTGCCGGCCTCGAACCGGTGCGGCGCCTCGCCATAGGTGATGTCGTCGAGGCGGACATGGCCGATCATCTCGCCGCCGCCCTGGTAGGGCGCCAGCGCCGCCAGCCGCTCGGCCTTGCCGTAGAGGACGCCGATGCCGGTCGGCCCGTACAGCTTGTGGCCGGAGAAGGCGTAGAAATCGACATCCAGCGCCTGCACGTCGACCGCTTCGTGGACGATGGCCTGGCAGCCGTCCAGCAGCACCGGCACGCCCTTGGCGTGGGCGGCGGCGATGATCTCGGCGACCGGATTGACCGTGCCGGTGACGTTGGACATGTGCGAGATGGCGACCATCCGCGTCTTCGGGCCCAGGAGGGCGTGGAAGGCGTCCATGTCGAGCCGGCCGTCATCGGTGACCGGGACGAACTTCAGCACCACGCCCTTGCGCTCGCGCAGGAAATGCCAGGGCACGATGTTGGCGTGGTGCTCCATCTCCGAAAGGACGACCTCGTCGCCGGTGTAGAGGTCCAAGCCGAACGAAGCGGCGACCAGGTTGATCGCCTCGGTGCCGCCCTTGGTGAAGACGATCTCCGCGGCGCTGGCGGCGTTGATCAGCCGCCGCGCGCTTTCGCGGGCCTTTTCATAGGCCTCGGTGGTTTCGTTGGCGAGCGTGTGCAGGCCGCGATGGACGTTGGCGTAGGAGCCCTCCATCGCCGCGGTCATCGCCTCGATCACCGCCCCCGGCTTCTGCGCCGAGGCGGCGTTGTCCAGATAGACCAGCGGATGGCCGTTCACCCGCCGCCGCAGGATCGGAAACTGGCCACGGACGCTTTCGGGATCGAAGCTCATGACCGAGCCCTCAGCCGATCCGCCACCCAGGCGCGCGCCACGTCGCGGGCGCCCTCGTGTTCGATGCGGTCCACCACCTCGCCGACGAAGGCCTCGGTGAGCAGCGCGCGGGCCTCGGCGTCGGGCAGACCGCGCTGGGCCATGTAGAACAGCGCCTCCTCGTCCAGCGCCCCGACCGTATTGCCATGGCTGCAGGAGACGTCGTCGGCGTAGATCTCCAGCTCCGGCTTGGCGTCGACCTCGGCGCGTTCGGAGAGGATCAGGGCGTGATGGCCCATGCGCGCGTCGGTCCCGTCGGCGCCGCGGTTGACGATGATGCGGCCCTGGAACACCGCGCGCCCCTGGCCGCGCACGCAGCCCTTGGTGAGCTGATGGGTGGCCGCGCCCAGGTGGTCGTGTACCACTTCGCTGGTCAGGTCGCCGCGCCGCTCGCCATCCAGCAGATAGGCGCCGTCCAGCCGCGCGCTGGCGGCCGCGCCGTGCTTGACGCGGGTCTCGAACCGCTGCCGCCTGGCGCCGCTGGTCAGCGCGGTCTGGGCGAAATTGGCGTGTGCGGCCAATTCGACCTCGGCGGTGAGGACCGCGACCGCGTCGGCCGCCTCGTCGATCAGAGCCACCCGATGCAGCCGCGCGCCCTCGCCCAGCCGGATATCCAGTTCGACGTCGGCCACATAGCCCTCGCCGGCACCCTCATAGCTCTCCAGCAGGGCGAGCGACGCGCCCGCCTCGAGCTGCAGTCTCAGGGCGCAATGGTGAGCGGTTCCGTGGGCCTGGGAGATGAACCTCAGCGCGACGGTCCGCGGCGCGCCGGCCGCGACCACGATCGGCCCGGCGCCGGAAAGCCGCCGGCCGTTGAGAAAGACGACGGTCTCGTCGGTCAGGTCGTTGAACAGCCCGGGAGCCAGGGCCGCCGCGTCGCCGGGCGGCGAGGCCGGCGGGAGGCTGCGGATCAGGCCGCGCAGATCGGTCCAACGCCAGTCCTCGTCGCGGCGCGACGGCAGTTCGGCGACGTCGCCGGTCTTGAGGGCGCTGGCCAGGCTCACGCGGCGACCCTCGCGTATTTGTCGTAGCCTTCCCGCTCCAGTTCGTGGGCCAGCTCAGGGCCGCCGGAAGCGGCGATGCGGCCGGCGGCCAGGACGTGGACGCGGTCGGGGCGGATATAGTCGAGCAGGCGCTGGTAGTGGGTGATCACCAGCATCGAGACGTTCGGGGCGCGGGCGGCGTTGACGCCGTCGGCCACCACCCTGAGCGCGTCGATGTCGAGGCCGGAATCGGTCTCGTCGAGCACCAGCAACCGCGGCGCGAACAGCGACATCTGGAAGATCTCCATCCGCTTCTTCTCGCCGCCGGAAAAGCCGACGTTCAGCGGCCGGCGCAGCATGTCGAAGTCGATCTTCAGCGCCGCGGCCTTATCTCTGGCCAGCTTCAGGAAGGCCGGGGCGGCGATCTCATCCTCGCCGCGCGCCTTGCGCTGGGCGTTCAGCGCCGTGCGCAGGAAGGTCAACCCCGGCACGCCCGGCAGCTCCAGCGGATACTGGAAGGACAGGAAGACGCCCCTCGCCGCACGCTGGTCCGGCGTCATCGCCAGCAGGTCGGCGCCGTCATAGGTCGCGCTGCCCGCGGTCACCTCATAGCCTGGCCGTCCGGCCAGGGCGTAGGCCAGGGTCGACTTGCCGGCCCCGTTCGGGCCCATGATCGCATGCACCTCGCCGGCGGGCAGGTCGAGGGTCAGGCCCTTGATGATCTCCGCCTCGCCGACGCGGACGTGCAGGTCTTTGATCGAAAGCATTACTGGGTGGTCTCCAACGGCTTCAAGAACTCCAGCCGATTGCCGAAGGGGTCGTAGATGTAGATGCGCTGGTGGCCCGGCAATTCCTCGTCGTCGACCACTTCGAAGCCGGCGGCGCGGGCGCTGGCGGCCAGGGCGGCGACGTCATCGACGCGGAAGGCGATGTGGGCCTTTTTCGCCGGCGTGAACGGGGTCTCGACGCCCAGGTGCACCTTCACCGACGCGCTTTCGAACCAGCAACCGCCGCGCCTGGCCAGCTCCGGCGGCTTCGGCTGTTCCGGCAGGCCGAGCAGGTCGCGGTAGAAGGCCCGCGCCCTCGCCTCCTCGCCCGCCGGCATGGCGGCCTGGACATGGTCGATGGCCTCGAGGGTCATCCGACGCTGCCCTCCAGGCTGATCGCCACCAGCTTCTGGGCCTCGACGGCGAACTCCATCGGCAGTTCCTGCAGCACTTCGCGGACGAAGCCGTTGACCAGCAGGGCGACGGCGTCCTCCTGGCTGAGGCCGCGTTGCATGACGTAGAACAGCTGTTCCTCGGAAAGCCTGGTCGTGGTCGCCTCGTGCTCCAGCCGCGCGGTGGCGTTGCGCGCCTCGATGTAGGGCACGGTGTGGGCGGCGCAGGACTTGCCGATCAAGAGGCTATCGCACTGCGTGAAGTTGCGGGCGTTGGCCGCCTTCGGGTGGGCGGAAACCAGGCCGCGATAGGTGTTGGACGAGCCGCCGGCCGAGATGCCCTTGGAGATGATCCGCGAGCGAGTATTGGCCCCCAGATGGATCATCTTGGTGCCGGTGTCGGCCTGCTGGCGGTGGTTGGTCACCGCGATCGAATAGAATTCGCCGGACGAGCCGTCGCCGCGCAGCACGCAGGACGGGTATTTCCAGGTGATCGCCGAGCCGGTCTCGACCTGCGTCCACGACACCTTGGAGCGATCACCGCGACAGTCGGCGCGCTTGGTGACGAAGTTGTAGATGCCGCCCTTGCCTTGCGCGTCGCCCGGGTACCAGTTCTGCACGGTCGAATATTTGATCTCTGCGTCGTCCAGGGCGACCAGCTCGACCACCGCGGCGTGCAACTGGTTCTCGTCGCGCATCGGCGCGGTGCAGCCTTCCAGGTACGAGACATACGCGCCCTTGTCGGCGATGATCAGGGTGCGCTCGAACTGGCCGGATTCGGCGGCGTTGATGCGGAAATAGGTGGAAAGCTCCATCGGGCAGCGCACGCCGGGCGGCACATAGACGAAGCTGCCGTCGGAGAAGACGGCGCTGTTCAGGCAGGCGAAATAGTTGTCCGACACCGGCACGACCGAGCCCAGGTACTGGCGCACCAGCTCGCCATGCTCGCGGATCGCCTCGGACATGGAGCAGAAGATCACCCCCGCCTTGGCCAGCTCGGCCTTGAAGGTGGTGACCACTGAGACCGAGTCGAACACCGCGTCGACGGCGTATTTCGGCGCGCCTTCGACCCCGGCCAGGACCTCCTGCTCCTTCAGCGGGATGCCGAGCTTGGCGTAGGTGGCCAGCACCTCCGGATCGACCTCATCCAGCGAGGCGGGACCGGCCTTGGTCTTCGGCGCGGCGTAATAGTAGGCGTCCTGATAGTCGATGGGACTGTGGGCGATCTTGGCCCAGTGCGGCTCCTCCATCGCCAGCCAGCGCTCGAACGCTTCCAGCCTGAGCTGCAGCATCCAGTCCGGCTCGTTCTTCTTGGCCGAAATGAAGCGCACGGTGTCGGCGTTGAGGCCCTTGGGGGCGAACTCCTGGTCCAGGGTGGTGACGAAGCCGTGCTTGTAGGCTTCCAGCGCCTCGACCTGATCGACGGTTTGTTTGACGGCGGCCATGACTGAACGGGACTCCTTAAGCGGCCGTCACGCGGTGGCGCGCGGAAATGCGGTTGTGGACGGCGAGCCAGGCTTCGGCGAAGCGGCGCCAGTCGTCTTCGGTGGTGGCCCAGCCCCCGCTGACGCGGATGGCCTGGCCGGCCAGGGCGGTAAAGCCCATGGCGGTGATCACGTGGCTGGGGGTGACCTTGCCCGACGAGCAGGCGGCGCCGGCCGAGACCATGACCCCCTCCAGATCGAGCGCCATCACCTGCCGCTCGGCGTCGAAACCGCGGGCGGCGAAGCAGAGCACGCTGGGCAGCCGCCGGGCCGTGGCGCCGAAGATGGTGACAGCGGCGCCTTGTTCGAGCCTGATCTGGGCGGCGTCGCGCCATGCCGCCTGGTCGGCGAAGCGGGGAAGGTCGCGCTCGGCGGCGGAGGCGGCGGCGCCGAAACCGGCGATCCCGGCGACATTTTCGGTGCCGGCCCGCCGGCCGCGCTCCTGGCCGCCGCCGTGCAGGCGCCGCGACAGCACCACGCCCGGCCCGCAGACCAGGGCGCCGACGCCTTGCGGCGCGCCCAGCTTGTGGCCGGACAGCGCCAGGGTGTCGGCGTCCAGCGCCGCGATGTCGACGGCGATCTTGCCCGCGGCTTGCGTCGCGTCGACGTGCAGCCGGCCGCCAGCCTCATGGACCAGGGCGGCGGCCTCGGCCACCGGCTGGATCACGCCGGTCTCATTGTTGGCCAGCGACAGGGCGGCGAACACCGGCCCGTCCTCTTTCTTCCAGCGCTTCAGCCGGTCGGCCAGCCAGTCCAGGTCGGCGATGCCGTCGGGGGTCACCGGCCAGCCCTCCACCCAGTTGCGGCTGGCCAGGGCGCTCTCCATGGCGCTGGCGTGTTCGGCCAGGCCGATCAGCGGCTTGCGCACGCCGCCCGCGAAAGCGCTTTCGATGGCCAGGGCGTTGGCCTCGGTGCCGCCGCTGGTGAAGGTCACCGCCTCGTCCGGCGCGCCGACCAGGGCGGCGACCTGGACACGGGCCAGTTCCACCGCCGCCCGGGCGGTGCGGCCAGCGGCATGCACCGACGAGGGATTGCCGCCGATGCGCAGGGCGCAGGCCACCGCCTCGGCCGCCTCGGGCCGGATCGGAGCGGTGGCGTTATAGTCGAGATAGACCGCGCCGCTCATGCCGCCACCGCCGGCTCGCGCCGCAGCTGGCCGTTCAGCACGTCGGCCAGGGAGATGCTGGCCAGATACGACTGGATCTGCCGGCCGGTCTCTTCCCAGAGGTCGTGGGTCAGGCACTTGGCGCCGCCGCGCATGCAGCCGGCCGCGCCGCCCTTGCCGGCGCAGCGGGTGGCGCGCAGCGGCTCGTCGACCGCGGTGACCACCTCGGCGATGGTGGTCTCCGCCGCCGGCCGCGCCAGCCGGTAGCCGCCGCCGGGCCCGCGCGCCGAGACCACCAGCCCGCGCCGCCGCATGCGCGCAAACAGCTGTTCCAGGTAGGCCACGGAAAGTTGCTGGCGTTCGGCGATCTCGGCCAGCGAGACGACGCGCCGATCGGAGTGGCCGGCCAGGTCGGTCATGGCCATCACCGCATAGCGGCCCTTGGTGCTGAGCTTCATGGCCCGATCCTCGGTCCAAACCCGGATGTTCGGAATCCGTGCGTTTGAAACATCGCCTGTGCTAAGAACCGCGGCCTTCCGGGCCGGCCGTTCCTATATGAGGGGCTGATCTAGGAAGACCAACTAATTTAGTCAACAATTCTGATGCGCAAATTCAAGCCGGAGACGACATGCCTGAAGTGGTTCTGACTGGAGCGGCCGGTCGGATCGAGGGGCGTTATTCGCCCGGGAAGCGCGAGGGCGCCCCCATCGCGCTGATCATGCACCCGCATCCGCGCGCGGGCGGCAACATGAACCACCCGGTGGTGGCCCAGCTTTTCCTGCTGTTCATGAAGCGCGGCTTTTCGGTGCTGCGCTTCAACCTGCGCGGGGTCGGCCGCAGCCAGGGCGAGTTCGACGCCGGCATCGGCGAACTGGCCGACGCGGCCACGGCGCTGGACTGGCTGCAGACCACCAATCCCGCCGCCTCGCAGACCTGGGTCGCCGGCTACAGCTTCGGCGCCTATATCGGCATGCAGCTTCTGATGCGGCGGCCGGAGACCGACGGCTTCATCTCGGTCTCGCCGCCGACCAACGCCTATGATTTCAGCTTCCTGGCCCCCTGCCCGGCCTCGGGCCTGTTCCTGCACGGCTCGGCCGACACCGTGGTGCCGCCGACCGAGGTCGAGCGCGTGGTGACCAAGCTGCGCACCCAGAAGGGCATCGTCATCGACTACGACGTCATCGACGGCGCCGACCATTTCTGGGGCCACAACCTGCCGGACGTGGAAAGCCACGTGGCCGACTACCTGGACAAGCGCCTGGCCGCCGACCCGGCCTAGTAAACCTCTCCCAGGCGGAGACGTCTAAATCCGCGCAATCCGTCCCCCGGTCATCGGTTCGGGCACGCCGGTGGTGCCGGGGAACGAGATCGGCAGGGCCAGCAGGCAACGGGCGGCGAGGTAGGCGAAGGCTTCGGCCTCGATCGAGTCGCCGCGCCAATGCACGTCCTCGGCGCTCAGCACCGGCAGCGGCAGCCGCTCGCGGATGGCGTCCATCAGGGCCGGGTTTCGCCGCCCGCCGCCGGTGACCACCAGGCGAAGGGGGATTTCCGAGGCCGCCCTCACGCCGCGCGCCGCCGCCTCGGCGGCGAAGGCGGTGAGCGTGGCCGCGGCGTCCTTCAGCGAAAGCCCGGCGACCGGATCGAGCGAGAAGTCGAAGCGGTCGAGCGATTTTGGGCCGGTGCGGCTGAAATAGGGATCGGCCAGATAGGCCTCCAGCACCGCCTCGTCCACCCGCCCCGCCCGCGCCAGGGCGCCGTCGGCATCATAGCGGGCGCCGGTGCGGGCCTGGACCAGAAGGTCGATCATGCCGTTGGCCGGGCCGGTGTCGAAAGCCTCGATATCGCCGCGCGCGCCGATCAGGGTGACGTTGCCGACCCCGCCCAGGTTGATCACCGCGGTGGGCGGCGGCAGCTGGGAGTAGCGCACGAGGGCTGCGTGGTAGACCGGCGCCAGGGGCGCGCCCTGCCCGCCGGCCGCCACATCGTCGGAGCGGAAGTCGTAGGCGGTCGCCACGCCCAATCCGCGCGCCACCGTCCGCGCATCGATCAGCTGCACGGTGCGGCCCGCCGGCCGTCCGGGGATCGGCGGCTCGTGCAGGATGGTCTGGCCATGGACCCCGATGAGGTCGAGGTCCTCCGGCAACAGCCGATGACGCGTCATGAACTCCTCGCCCGCCGCCACGTGCTCGGCGGCGATGGCGGCGGCGGCGGCGGCGAAAATCTCCGGCTCGGGCTCGCCGACCGGCCAGCGGAAGGCCGCGGCGATCGCCTGCTCGACCAGCGCCCGCACCGCCGGATCGAGCTTCTTCTCGCCGGCGGGACCCAGCCCCTGGACGGCCTCCCCATCGGTCTCGATCACGGCCATGTCGACCGCGTCGAGCGAGGTGCCGGTCATGAAGCCCAGGACGCGCATCGATCCCTCCCTTGCGCCCTTGCATGGGCGAGGCGCGGGCGAGGGTCAATATTCGCAGGGCCGCGAGGGTTGCCGCGCGATCCGGCTAGCCGTGGTGCTCGCCGCCGCCGAAGTGCGCGCCGGCGCCGGGACCGGCCCCGTGGACCGCGTGCATCCCCGGCCCGGCCGTATGGCTGAAGTGGCCGCCAGCGTCACGGTGATAGACGCGGTCGGGGCCACGGTACCAGAAGACGCCGTCATCGGCCCAGCAGCCGTCGTCGAACGGGCCATAGAAGTCGTCGTAGAACCCGGTGCAGTCGGCCAGGGCCAGCGGCCCGGGCCCAGGGCCGACGTCGGCCGCATAGTGGTCGGCGCAGCCGCCGAGCAGGGCGGCCACGACGGCTGCGGCGCAAAGCGTGGTTCTTGTCATCTGTCTCCTCCTTCGAACACCGCCTCTCCCGCGTCGCCGCAACGCGTGAGACGCCGCGCGGGATGCACGAAGCTCAGTCCTCCCGCCGATAACCTGTGGCCGATTTGACGCACTGTACTGACATCATTGAGATTATCGGAACCGTATTAGTCGGTGAAAGCTTCTCGTCGACGCAAACGGGCGGGCATCCGCCATAGTGAAGTCTGTTAGAGTGGAGATTATCATGAAGAGAAGCGTTTTAATGTTCGCGGTGGCGAGCAGCGTTGCTTTGGCGGGCGCTGCGGCCCAGGCGCAATCGTCGCCGGCGAACGACTGGAGCGGCTTCTACGTCGGTTTGAACGGCGGCTGGAACTGGGACAACACCCACGTGCGGTCGACGACCACGGTCAACCAGCTGACGGGGGTCAACGCCGGCGCGGGTACGGTCACGGTTCCCGCCACGACCTTTCCGAGCCGATCGGCCCAGAGCAACGACGGGTTCATGGGCGGCGGCCAATTGGGCTTCAACGCCCAGGCCGGCGGGCTGTTGTTCGGCGTCGAAGGCGATTTCGACGGCGCCACCGGCCGCCACGGACAGAGCAGCTACTATTCGCTGCCGGCGACGGGCCTGACCACCGGCAGCACGGTCGTGGTGCGCCAGGAGGTTGATCCGGACTGGGTCGCGACCCTCCGCGGCCGCGTCGGCTTGGCCCTCGACCGGACGCTGGTCTACGGCACGGGCGGCGCGGCATGGGCCGACCTGCGCGACCGCGCCAGCTTCACCTACGCTCCGACCGTCACCAGCGCGGTGAGCACCGCCAATCCCGGCGTGACCTACGGCCCCTATTCGAACGGCGGCGGCGGCGGCAGCAGCGTGCGCGCCGGCTGGACCGCCGGCGGCGGGGTCGACTTCCTGGTCGCGCCAAACCTCACCCTGGGCGCCGAGTACCGCCATACCGAGATCGGCACGGGCAACGGCTACATCGGCTCGAACGGGACCAACGGAGTCTCCGAACGCGGCAGATCCACCTTCCACGACGATGCGGTGCTCGGACGGGTGAACATCAAGTTCTCCGAGTTCTCGCACATGTTCTGAGTCTTCAGGCCTTCGGCGCGCTTCCGTGCGCCGAAGGCCTTCAGCCGGGCGCCCGGCTGAACCAGCCCCTCCAGAAGTGCCAGTAGTCGCGGATCAGGTCCGGCCCGATCCAGAAGCCGTGCCGATAGTCCGTGTCGACGCCGATCACCAGCGACTGGTCCGCTTCGCCGCGCCAGGTGCCGAACAGGTGGTCCCAGATCGGCGCCATGGAGAAGTGCCCCACCGCTTGCGTCGAGATGTCGAGCACGTGGTGCAGGCGGTGGTGGTTGGGCGACTGGACGATCCAGCGGCCGATCCAGCCGAAGTTCGAGTCGATCCGCGAATGGATCAGGAAGCCCAGCGTGATCACCAGCACGTTGACATAGATCATCGCCACCGGCGACGCGCCCAGGATGGCCATGGGGACGTTGACCAGGAAGAGCCCGGTGAAGGCGGCGGGGTGCGCCCGGCCGGCCGTCAGCACGTAGAACTCCTCGGCGGCGTGGTGATAGCGGTGCAGCGGCCAGAAATAGCGCGAATGGTCCACCCGATGAGCCCAGTAGTCAAAGAAGGAATAGACGCCGAAATAGACGACCACCTGCAGCGGCGCCGGAACCTGGGCGGGTACCAGGGTGAGCGGAAACCCCAGCAGGGCGCTTAAGCGGTCGTGGATCCAGACGCCCGACAGCATCGAGGCCCCGAGGGTCAGCACCTTGCCGACCAGGTCCATCACATGCCCCTGCCCCAGCAGGAAAAACGCCAGGTCGGTCCGGGCGGACGCCTTGCGGTCGAACAGCAGCTGGCGCGCCGAACTGGCCTCCCAGCCGACGGCGGCGCACTCGATCGCCAGCGCCGTCGGCAGCAGCAGGAAGGCCAGGGCGCCATTGCCGACGATGCGGTCGTGCAGGTGACGGAGGGTGAGGCCGTGGCCGAGCAGCGCGACGTGCGCCTGGTCGGGCAGGAACTTCGAAAGCGCCAGCCAGGCCAGGCCCACCAACGCCACATAGACGACCAGACCGAGCACGAACGCCATGCGGCCGCCCACGCCGATCCGCTCCCTCTTCGTGCGTTCCGGCTTCAGGCCTTCGGAGCCGTCAGCTTCGGCGATCGACGGGGACAGCTGGGTCATGCCTGGAGTCTCACTCCGCTCCACGGGACGCTGGAGCCGCGCGCCTCCTTCACGTCGCGTGCCAGGGGCCGAGCGCTTGCGGCGGGGCGGAAACAAAGCGCTGTGGCCTGCAAACCGGTGACATCCAGTGGCGGACCGGTATAGAGCTTCACCGCGATCGCAGGGACGGGTTTTGAGACCGATCAATCAGTTTCCGCCGCCGGGGGCAGCGGCGGTTCACCTTTGGCGTGTAGCGATCGGGGCTATGCTGTCGGCGATGCTGTGCGCCTGCGGCAGCCATCCGCAGCAGGCGCAGCCGACGCCGACGGTCGGCGTGGTGACCATCCAGACCCAGCCGGTGCCGCTCACCGTCGAACTGCCGGGGAGGACCAATCCCTATGAGATCGCCGACGTGCGGCCCCAGGTCGGCGGCATCATCCAGAGCCGGCCGTTCGCGGAAGGCTCGATCGTCCATGCCGGCCAGCTGCTCTATCAAATCGAGCCCGCGCCGTTCCAGGCCGCCTACGACCAGGCGACGGCGCAACTGGCCAACGCCGTGGCCAACCTGACCACCACGCGGCTGAAGGCCGAGCGGTACGCCGACCTGGTGAAGATCCACGCGGTCTCGACTCAGGACGCCGACGACGCCGAGGCGGCTTTCAAGCAGGCCGCCGCCACCGTGCAGCAGGACCGGGCGGCGGCCGAGGCGGCCAGGATCAATCTCGAATTCACCCGGGTCACCGCCCCAATCGGCGGCCGCATCGGCATTTCCACGGTCACCAAGGGCGCCCTGGTCACCGCCAGCCAGGCGACGGCCCTGGACACCATCCAGCGGCTCGACCCGATCTATGTCGACGTGACCCAGTCGGCGGCGCAGGTGCTGGCCCTGCGCCAGCAGCTGGCCAGGGGCGGCCTGGCCAACGGCAGCGCCCAGGTGCGCCTCACCCTCGAGGACGGCTCGGCCTATCCGCTGGACGGGCAGATGCAGTTCACCGACATCACTGTCGACCAGACCACCGACACGGTGACCTTGAGGGCGGTCTTCCCCAACCCGTCCGGGCTCTTGCTGCCGGGCATGTATGTCCGCGCCACCGTGATCGAGGGCGTCGATCCGAACGGCATCCTGGTTCCCCAGCAGGGCGTCGGCCGCGACAACAAGGGCAATCCCACCGCGCTGGTGGTCGATGCGAACGGGGTCGTCGAGCTTCGCCAGCTGCAGGTCGGCCAGACGGTCGGCGCCAAGTGGCTGGTCACCTCGGGCCTGGCCGCCGGCGACCGGGTGATCGTCGACGGCATCCAGTCGGCCACGGTCGGATCGCACGTGAAGACCGTCCCGGCGAACCTTCCCTAGGCGCCCCCTTGTCCCGCTTCTTCATCGAACGGCCGATCTTCGCGATGGTGATCGCCATCGTGATCATGGTCGCCGGCGCCCTGGCCATCACCACCCTGCCGATCGAGCAGTATCCCAACATCGCCCCGCCCTCGGTGGCGATTTTCGGCGAGTATCCCGGCGCCTCGGCCGAGACGGTGCAGACCACGGTCACCCAGGTGATCGAACAGCAGCTGACCGGCCTGGATCACCTGCTCTATTTCACCTCGACCAGCAGCTCCGACGGGTCGGTGGAGATCGTCGCCACCTTCGCGCCCGGCTCCAACGCCGACATCGCCCAGGTGCAGGTGCAGAACAAGCTGCAGGCGGCGACGCCGCTGCTGCCGGTCGAGGTGCAGCAGCAGGGCCTGACCGTCGCCAAGTCGCAGAGCGATTTTCTGATGGTGGTGGCGCTCTACGACACCCAGAACCGCTACGACAACATCGACATCGCCGACTACATGAACAGCTATCTCGTCGATCCGCTCGGCCGGGTGAACGGGGTCGGCAATGTGCGCGTGTTCGGCAGCCAGTACGCCATGCGCATCTGGCTCGACCCTTACAAGCTCGACAATTTCAAGCTGATGCCCTCGGACGTGCGCAGCGCCGTCCTGGGCCAGAACGTCCAGATCGCCGGCGGCGAGGTCGGCGGCCTGCCGGCGCCGCCGGGCCAGGAACTGGACGCCACGGTCACCGCCTCGTCGCTGCTGAGGACGCCCGAACAGTTCGGCGCGATCATCCTGAAGACCCAGCCGGACGGGTCGGTGGTCCGGCTTTCCGATGTCGCGCGGGTGGAGATGGGCGCCGACGACTATTCGGTCATCACCCGGCTGAACGGCCGGCCCGCCGCCGGCATCGCCGTACAGCTGTCGCCCGGCGCCAACGCCCTGAAGACCGCCGACCTGGTCAAGGCCAAGGCCGAAAGCCTATCGGCCGACCTGCCGCCGGGGATCAAGCTGAGCTTTCCGGTGGACACCACCACCTTCATCAAGCTCTCCATCCGCCAGGTGGTCGTCACCTTGATCGAAGCCATCTTCCTGGTGGTCGCGGTGATGTACGTCTTCCTGCAGAACTGGCGCGTGACCCTGGTGCCGGCCATCGCGGTGCCGGTGGTGCTGCTCGGGACCTTCGGGGTGCTGGCGGCGTTCGGGTACTCGATCAACACCCTGACCATGTTCGCCATGGTGCTGGCCATCGGCCTTCTGGTCGACGACGCCATCGTGGTGGTCGAGAACGTCGAGCGGATCATGAGCGAAGAGGGCCTTGAGCCGAAGGCGGCGACCATCCGCTCGATGCAGGAGATCACCGGGGCGCTGATCGGCGTTGCCCTGGTCCTCTCGGCGGTGTTCCTGCCCATGGCCTTCATCGGCGGCTCGACCGGGGTGATCTACCGGCAGTTCTCGGTGACCATCGTCTCGGCCATGATCTTGTCGATCTTCGTCGCCCTGACCCTGACCCCCGCCCTGTGCGCCACCCTGCTGGCGCCGGTGGAAAAGGGCCACCGGGAAAGCAGCGGCGGCTTCTTCGGCTGGTTCAACCGCACCTTCGCGGCTGGGGTCCGCCGCTATCGCTCGGCGCTGGGTCAGGTGGTCGACCGGCCGTTGCCGGCGTTCATCGTCTATGCGCTGCTGATCGTGGTGATGCTCGCGCTCTTCGTGCGCCTGCCAACGGCCTTCCTGCCGGTCGAGGACCAGGGTTCGATGATCGTCCTCTACACCCTGCCCACCGGCGCGACCCAGCCGCGCACGGTCGAGGTCGCCAAGCAGGTCGAGCACTACCTGCTGGTGAACGAGAAGCGGAACGTCTCCGATCTGTTCACCGTCGCCGGCTTCAACTTCAGCGGCAACGGCCAGAACCTCGGCCAGGCCTTCATCCACCTGAAGGACTGGAAGGACCGCCCCGGCGCGGCGAACCGCGCCCAGGCCATCGCCCAGCGCCTCGGCAAGAACCTGTCCGGCGTCCGCGACGCCCGCATCTTCGCGATCGTGCCGCCGGCGGTGCCGGGGCTCGGCAGTTCATCCGGCTTCGACCTCGAGCTGGAGGATCGCGCCGGCCTCGGCCACCAGAAGATGATGGCCGCCCAGCGCCAGCTGATCGAGCTGGCCGCCAGGGATCCCATCCTGTCCGGCGTGCGGCCCAACAACCAGGAAGACACGCCGCAGATGCACGTCGAGATCGACCGGTCGAAGGCCGGCGCGCTCGGCCTCAGCCTGGCCGATGTCGACGACACCTTCGCCTCCGCCTGGGGCGGCTCCTTCATCAACAATTTTGTCGATCGCGGCCGCATCAAGCGGGTCTTCATGCAGGCCGATGCGCCGTTCCGCGCCAAGCCGGCCGATATCGGCGCCTGGTTCGTTCGCGGCGCCTCGGGGAACATGGCGCCCTTCTCGTCCTTCTCCGCCGCCAGCTGGACCGTCGGACCGGCGCAACTGAACCGCTACAATGGTCTTTCATCCCTGGAGATCCAGGGCGTACCGGCGCCCGGCAAGAGCTCGGGCGCGGCGATGCAGGAGATGGAGAAGCTGATCGGCCAACTGCCGCACGGGATCGGCTATGAATGGACCGGACTGTCCTATCAGGAGGTGCTGTCCGGTTCCCAGGCGCCGTTCCTCTACGGCCTGTCGATCCTGGTGGTCTTCCTCTGCCTGGCGGCGCTCTACGAGAGCTGGTCGATCCCCTTGTCGGTGATCATGGTGATCCCGCTCGGCGTCATCGGCGCGCTGCTCGCGGCCACGCTTCGCGGCTTCTACAACGACGTCTATTTCCAGGTCGGCCTGCTCACCACCATCGGGCTCTCGGCCAAGAACGCCATCCTGATCGTGCAGTTCGCCGAAGGGGCCGAGAAGGCCGGCGACGACGAGCGGCAAGCGGCGATGGAGGCGGCGCGGCTGCGCCTGCGGCCGATCCTGATGACCTCGCTGGCCTTCATGGCGGGGGTCTTTCCCCTGGCCATCTCGACGGGCGCCGGCGCGGCCAGCCAGAACGACATCGGCACCGGGGTGGTCGGCGGCATGCTGGGCGCGACCTTCATGGCCATCTTCTTCGTGCCGCTGTTCTTCGTCAGCGTGCGCCGCACTTTCGGCTCGCGGGCGAGAGCCAGGCGGCGCGCGGAAAGGGAGGCCGGGCCGCCGCCGGCGACGCCGGCATGAGGCGGCGCCTCGCCCTGATCGCCCTGCCGGCGCTGCTGGCCGGCTGCACCCTGGAGCCGGCCTACCATCGCCCGCCGCTGCCGACGCCGGCCGTGGTCGCCAACAGCTACGGCGCCGTCCAGGCGGCGCCGGCCATCCAGTCCTGGCGCGCCTTCTTCGGCGACCCCCGGCTCACCGCGGTCATCGGCCAGGCCCTGGCCAACAACCGCGACCTTCCGGTGGCCGTGGCCAATGTGCAGATCGCCCGCTCGAACTGGATCATCCAGCGCGCGCAGCTGTTCCCGGCTGTCAACGCCCAGCTCGGCGCGACCTTCAGCCAGACGCCGGCCAGCGCCATCCAGGGAACCGCGGCCAGCGGCGCCTACAACGAGCACATCTACTCCGCGGGACTGGGCGTCACCAACTACGAGCTCGACCTGTTCGGCCGGGTCCGCAGCCTCTCCAAGGCGGCCCTGGAGCAGTATTTCGCCTCCAAGGAAGCGCGCGACGCCGCCCAGATCAGCCTGGTCGGCCAGGTCGCCCAGGCCTGGCTGACCCTGGGGGCCGATCGCTCGCTGCTGGCGGTGGCCAGCGACACCGTCACCGAGGCCAAGGCCTCGCTCGACCTGACCAGCGCCATGTTCCAGCACGGCGAGGCCGCGCAGAGCGACGTCGACCAGGCGCGCACCCTGGTGGGTCAGGCCGAATACGACGTCGGCCGCTATTCGACCCAGGTGGCGCAGGACAAGGATGCGCTGGACCTCCTGGCCGGGACCAGCATCGCCGAGGATCTGCTGCCGACCGGCATCGACGACGAGGCGAACATATTGGGCGACCTGCCCACCGGCGTCTCTTCCGAAGTCCTGCAAGCCCGTCCCGACGTGCTGCAGGCCGAGGCGCAGCTGAAGGCCGCCAACGCCAATATCGGCGCGGCCCGCGCCGCCTTCTTCCCGCAGATCACCCTCACCGGCGCCGGCGGGGTGACCAGCGTGGCGCTTTCCGGCCTCTTCTCGGCGGGCGCGGGAACCTGGAGCTTCGTTCCGCAACTGACCCAGCCGATCTTCGACGCCGGCAAGAACCGCGCCGGCCTCAGCCAAGCCAAGGCGCAGCGGGACTCGGCCCAGGCGAGCTACGAAAAGGCCATCCAGACCGCGTTCCGCGAGGTCGCCGACGCCCTGGCCCAGCGCGCCCGGATCGACCAGGAGCTGAGCGCCCAACAGACCATGACCGACGCCGCCGCCGACGCGGTCCGCCTGACCAAGGCCGAATTCAGCCGAGGCTCGGCCTCCTATCTCAACGTGCTGACAGCCGAGCGGACCCTGTTTGCGGCGCAGCAGACCCTGGCGACCACGCGCCTGCTCAGGGCCGCCAACTTGGTCAGCCTCTATCAGGCGCTCGGCGGCGGGCTCTCCTAGGCGCCCAGCGCCGCCAGTTCCTCGTCGGTGAAGGCGCGCGAACGGGTGAGGAAGCGGCGCTCGGTGCCGTTGTCCAGCGAGAACATGCCGCCGCGGCCCGGCACCACATCGATGATCAGCCGGGTGCGCCGCCAGGCCTCGAACTGGGCCGCGCCGATATAGACCGGCGCGCCGCCGATCTCGCCCAGCTTCACGTCGCGGTCGCCGATCAGGAAATCGCCTTGCGGGTAGCACATCGGTGAAGAGCCGTCGCAGCAGCCGCCGGACTGGTGGAACAGGATCGGCCCGTGCCTGGCGGTCAGCTCGGCGATGAACGCCAGCGCCTGCGGCGTCGCTCCGACACGGGTGGGGACGGTCGCGGTGTCAGTCATGACAAGCTTTCACGCGCCGGCGCGTCGACCGCAAAAAGACGCGGTGGTTCATAAGCAAGTTCCCCTCCCCCTTGCGGGGAGGGGTTAGGGGTGGGGGTGCGGCGCCAAGCTGTCCGCTTGCCCGGTGCAGGGAGCCTCAGTGGGCGACGCGAGCGCCGGCGCCCCCATCCCCAACCCCTTCCCCGCGAGGGGGAAGGGGCTTTGGTGAGTGCCTCCCGGTGCCTTCGCACTAGAAGAAGCCCAGCTTTTTCGGGCTGTAGCTGACCAGCATGTTCTTGGTCTGCTGGTAGTGGTCCAGCATCATGCGGTGGTTTTCCCGCCCGATGCCCGACTGCTTGTACCCCCCGAACGCCGCGTGGGCCGGATAGGCGTGGTAGCAGTTGGTCCAGACCCGCCCGGCCTGGATGGCGCGGCCGAAGCGGTAGCAGCGGTTGATGTCGCGGCTCCAGATCCCGGCGCCCAGGCCGTAGAGCGTGTCGTTGGCGATCGCGAGCGCCTCCTCGTCGTCCTTGAAGGTGGTCACCGACACCACCGGTCCGAAAATCTCCTCCTGGAAGATGCGCATCTTGTTGTCGCCGCGGAACACGGTCGGCTTGACGTAGAAGCCGCCGGCCATGTCGCCCGGCATCTCGGCCCGCTCGCCGCCGATCAGCACCTGGGCGCCTTCCTGCCGGCCGATGTCGAAATAGCTCAGGATCTTCTCCAGCTGCTCGCTGGAAGCCTGGGCGCCGATCATGGTCGCCGGGTCCAGCGGGTCGCCCTGGACGATGGCCTCCACCCGCTTCAGCGCCCGCTCCATGAACCGGTCGTAGATCGCTTCGTGGATCAGCGCCCGGCTCGGACAGGTGCAGACCTCGCCCTGGTTCAGGGCGAACATGACAAAGCCCTCGATGGCCTTGTCGAAGAAGTCGTCGTCCTCGGCGGTGACGTCCTTGAAGAAGATGTTCGGCGACTTGCCTCCCAGCTCCAGGGTCACCGGGATCAGGTTCTGGCTGGCGTACTGGCTGATCAGCCGCCCGGTGGTGGTCTCGCCGGTGAAGGCGATCTTGGCGATGCGCGGGGACGACGCCAGCGGCTTGCCCGCCTCCAGGCCGAAACCGTTGACGATGTTGAGCACGCCGGCGGGAAGGATGCCGTCGATCAGCTCGGCGAACAAAAGGATCGAGGCCGGGGTCTGTTCGGCCGGCTTGATCACCACGCAGTTGCCGGCGGCGAGGGCCGGAGCGAGCTTCCAGATCGCCATCAGCAGCGGGAAGTTCCAGGGGATGATCTGGCCGACCACGCCCAGCGGCTCATGGAAGTGATAGGCGACCGTGTCGTCGTCGATCTGCGAGATGCCGCCTTCCTGGGCGCGGATGGCGCCGGCGAAATAGCGCAGGTGGTCGACCGCCAGCGGCAGGTCGGCGGCCATGGTCTCGCGGATCGGCTTGCCGTTGTCCCAGGTCTCCGCCGTCGCCAGCAGCTCGAGATTGTCCTCGATGGTCTGGGCGATGCGACCCAGCAGGTTGGCGCGCTCCGCCACGCTGGTCTTGCCCCACGCAGCCTTGGCGGCGTGAGCGGCGTCCAGCGCCTTTTCCACGTCCGCGGCGTCGGATCGGGCGACCTCGCACAGCACGCGGCCATTGATCGGCGAGGTGTTCTCGAAATACCGCCCGCTGGCCGGCGGGGCCCACTGGCCGCCGATATAGTTGCCGTAGCGCGTCTTGAAGGGCGGCTTGGCCGTGCGGGAGAATTCCATCTTCGTCATGCGCGTCTCCGTTCCCCCGTGATCTGCAGCCCGGCGGTTCCCGCTCATCG
>DATAYM010000065.1:0-117794 GCA_036272595.1 Caulobacteraceae bacterium | reverse complement strand
ACCAACCGGCCCACGGCGCGCGACGTCTGGACCTGGGTGGCGCGTGGGGACGTGGGCCTCGCGGTCGGCGTGGTCGGGATCATCGTCCTTCTGATCCTGCCGATCCCGCCGTTCCTGCTCGACGTCCTGCTGTCGATGTCGATCACCAGCGCCGTGCTCATCCTGATGACCTCGCTGATGATCAAGAAGCCGCTGGAGTTCACGGCCTTTCCGACCGTGCTCCTGGTCACCACCCTCTTCCGGCTGGGCCTGAACCTCGCCTCGACGCGGCTGATCCTGGGCCACGGCCACGAGGGCACCGAGGGCGCCGGCCACATCATCCAGGCCTTTGGCCAGCTGATGATGCAGGGCAACTACGTCATCGGGGTGATCGTCTTTTCGATCCTGGTGATCGTCAACTTCGTGGTCGTCACCCGCGGTTCCGGCCGCATCGCCGAGGTCGCCGCCCGCTTCACCCTGGACTCCATGCCCGGCAAGCAGATGGCCATCGACGCCGACCTGTCGTCGGGCCTGATCGACCAGGAGGAGGCCAAGCGCCGGCGCAAGGAGCTGGAGCAGGAATCCACCTTCTTCGGCTCGATGGACGGCGCCTCCAAGTTCGTCCGCGGCGACGCCATCGCCGGGCTGATCATCGTGGCGATCAACATCGTCGGCGGCATCCTGATCGGGGTGCTGCAGCACCACATCCCGATCGGTCAGGCGGCCTCGACCTACACCATCATGACCATCGGCGACGGCCTGGTCAGCCAGGTGCCGGCGCTGATCATCTCCATCGCCGCCGGCTTCCTGGTCTCCAAGGCCGGCGTCGAGGGCGCCGCCGACAAGGCCCTGGTCATGCAGCTGGCCATGAACCCGGTGTCGCTGGGCATGGTGGCCGCCGCCGCCGGGGTCATCGCCCTGGTGCCGGGCATGCCGATCCTGCCCTTCGCCGGCATCGCGCTGGGCGCCGGGGGACTGGCCTGGCAGCGGGCGCAGAAGACCCGCGCCGATGCGGTCGCGCCGCCCCCCGCCGCCATGACCGAACCGGCCGACGAGCCGATCGCCACGGCGTTGGCCATGGACGACATCAAGGTCGAGCTGGGCTACGGCCTTCTGGTGCTGATCAACGACCTGGAGGGCCGCCGGCTCACCGACCAGATCCGCGCCCTGCGCCGCACCCTGGCCAGCGAGTACGGCTTCGTCATGCCGCCGGTGCGCATCCTCGACAACATGCGGCTGGCCACCCAGGGCTACGCCATCCGCGTCAAGGAGATGGAGGCCGGCGCCGGCGAGGTGCGCCTCGGCCACCTGATGGCCATGGACCCGCGCGGCGGCCAGGTGGACATCCCCGGCGAGCACGTGCGCGAGCCGGCCTTTGGCCTGCCGGCCACCTGGATCGAGGATTCCTACCGCGAGGAGGCGACCTTCCGCGGCTACACCATCGTCGATCCGGCGACGGTGCTGACCACCCACCTGACCGAGATTCTGAAGGAGAACATGCCGGACCTGCTCTCCTACGGCGAGGTGCAGAAGCTGTTGAAGGACCTGCCGAGCGAGCAGAAGAAGCTGATCGAGGACCTGGTGCCCAGCGTGGTCAGCGTGACCACCATCCAGCGGGTGCTGCAGGCCTTATTGAAGGAGCGGGTCTCCATCCGCGACCTCGGCTCAATCCTGGAAGGCATCGCCGAGGCCGCGCCGCATACCGCTTCGATCACCAACCTGGTCGAGGCGGTGCGCGCCCGGCTGGCGCGGCAGCTGTGCTGGCAGAACAAGGGCGACGACGGCGCCCTGCCGATCATCACCCTGTCGCCGGAGTGGGAGCAGGCCTTCGCCGAGGCGCTGATCGGCAACGGCGAGGACAAGCAGCTGGCCCTGGCGCCTTCGAAACTGCAGGATTTCATCCGCGCCGTGCGCGAGACCTTCGAGCGCGCCGCCCTGGCCGGCGAGTCGGCGGTGCTGCTGACCGGCCCGCAGATCCGCCCCTATGTGCGCTCGATCATCGAACGCTTCCGCGGCCAGACCGTGGTGATGAGCCAGAACGAAATCCACCCCAAGGCCCGGCTGAAGACGGTCGGGATGGTCTAGCCGGGGACCTAAAGTGCGGGGCCAGATCCGGAATCGCCGGTTCGGCGCGCGCATTTTTTGTCCGTCATGGCCGGCTTGTCCGGGCCACCCATGATCACCGTCGAATGTGAGTGTCCAGCGGGGAATGATGGTTTAGAGCCGCGGCGGTCCCGCCGGCTCGGCGTTGCAGGAATCCTGAGACACTGCTAGCGAACCTGGCCGGCCCGCGTCCGGCGTCCTAGCGTGGAACTGGTCATGCGTCGCCCTACGATCTCCCGGAGCGGTTCGGCGAACTCGCTGATCTGGGACATCCTGACCTTCGAGAAGATGCTGACCGGGCCGGTCGTGCACCTGATCTACTGGTCCGGGCTCGGAATCATCGCGCTGATCGGCTTTTCGGCGATCGGCGCGGCCATCGGCCTGGCCATCCGCGAGGCCAGCCTGATCAGCCTTCTGCTGGCCATCCCGGTGCTGGTCGGCGGCCTGCTGGTCGTCACCGCCCTGACCCTGATCTGGCGCGGCATGTGCGAGTTCTACCTCGCCATCTTCCGCATCAGCGACGACCTGCGGTCGCTGCGCCAATACGAAGAAAACCGCCTCCCGCCGGCGCCGCCGTCCTTCTAGAAGCCGCCAGCGAGGGGCGCGCCGATGCAATCCGAGCCCTTCGATTTCCTGAGCGCCCAGGGCCACACGCTTTCGGCCCGGCTCGACCGGCCGGACGGCGTGGCGCGGGCCTTCGCGCTGTTCGCCCACTGCTTCACCTGCGACAAGACCTCGAAGGCGGCCGTCCGCATCAGCCAGGCCCTGGCCGACATGGGCATCGGGGTGTTGCGCTTCGACTTCACCGGCCTCGGCGACAGCGAGGGCGAGTTCGCCGCCACCGGGTTTTCCTCGAACGTCGAGGACCTGATCGCCGCCGCCCGCCACATGGCCGGTCACGGCCATGCGCCCAGCCTGCTGATCGGCCACAGCCTGGGCGGCGCGGCGATGCTGGCGGCGGCGGCCGACATCGGCTCGGCGAAGGCGGTCGCCACCATCGGCGCCCCATCCGATCCGGCCCACGTCCTGCGCCTGCTCGGCGACGGGCTGGCGGCGATCGAGGCGGACGGCGCGGCCGAGGTGCGGATCGGCGGGCGGCCCTTCACCCTCGGCAAGGGTTTCGTCGACGACGTGCGCGTACAGTCGCTGGCCGAGCGCATCCCGCATCTCGGCCGCGCCCTTCTGGTGCTGCATTCGCCGGTGGACCAGATCGTCGGCATCGACAACGCCTCGGGCATCTTCCTGCCGGCCCGCCATCCCAAGAGCTTCGTCTCGCTGGACACGGCCGACCACCTTCTGACCGACCCGGCGGACGCCGACTACGCCGCCGCGGTGATCTGCGCCTGGGCCAGCCGCTATGTCGGCGCGGCCGCCGACATAGCGGCGGAGGCCGCCGACGGCGCGGTGCTGGTCGAGGAGACCGGAGCCGGCAAGTTCCAGGTCCAGGTCACGGCGCACGGGACCCGCTTCCTGGCCGACGAGCCGGTGGATGTCGGCGGACTGGGATCGGGCCCCAGCCCCTATGAGCTGCTGGCCGCCGGCCTTGGCGCCTGCACCTGCATGACGGTCCGCCTCTATGCCGACGGCAAGGGATGGCCGCTGGACCGGGTGCGGGCCAGCGTCCGCCACGACAAGGTCGACGGCCAGACCCCGCCCGACAGCTTCCATCGCCTGGTCGGCCTGGATGGTCCGCTGGACGACGAGCAGCGCGCCCGGCTGATGGAAATCGCCGGAAGGTGCCCGGTGCACCGCACCCTGGAAGGCGGCTCGCGCATCGACACCGCCGAATTCGCCGCGCCCGCGGCGGCCCCGCCAAACCCAGCGGCCATCAAAGACGCCGCCACCGAGCATTTCCGCGACATGGACGCCGAGTGCCGCAAGGACGCGTAGAGCACCATCAGGATGGACCGCGAACAGTCGGAACGAATGCTCTACGCCGCCGAGGTGTTCCGAATTCAAGGCGCTATCTTCGAAGTCAACCAAACCATGGGATCAGGCTTCCTAGAGGCTGTGTATCAGGAATGTCTAGCCGTTGAATTCACCCTCCGAGAAATACCCTTCGTGGCCTTCCCGCCGCTGGCGCTGACATACAAGGGAAGGCCGCTTCGCCAATCGTACCAGCCTGACTTTATCTGTTTCGGCTCGATCATCGTGGAATTGAAGGCGGCGCGCGAACTGGCGCCAGAGCATCGCGCGCAGGTCTTGAACTACCTCAAGGCCACCGGTCTTCGACTCGGCTTGCTGGTCAATTTCGGCGGATCGGGGAAAGCGCGCGTGGAGCGCTTGGTTCTCTAGTCGCTGAACGCTTGGTTACGGCCAGCCCATTCAGGAATTGAACCACGAACAACACGAACAAACACGAACGGCCGCTTCGCGGCCAGGCCAACCTCGGTGATGTTCCAATCAGGCCTCGAGCGTCGAAATCTTTTTTGTTCGTGTTCGTTCGTGTTCGTTCGTGGTTGGAAAATGGCGCCTCGCCGCTGCGCGGCGGTCGGTAGCTAGCCTGATCGCTTCGTTCCGAAGCGTGGAGCTCCACACTTTGACTTGGGCACCCGCCTCAGCGCGCCCGGCGCAGGCCGAGTTCGTCGAGGGCGATGGTTTCGCGGCGGCCCTCTTCCTTGAGGGCGGCCAGGCGGGCGGTTTCGGCGACGTGTTCGAAGCGCTTCAGCGCCTCGAAGGCCTCGGCCAGGGCGTCGCGGGCGCCGGCCTCCTCGGCCTTCAGGACCGCGATCTCGCTCTGCAGGCTGGCTCTGCGCTGGCGCATCGCCTGCAGGAAGCCGGCCCGGTACCAGCCGGCCTGGGCGTCCTGGTCGGCGTGGACGATCTCCGCCTCGGCCTCCGCGGCCAGGATGACCAGTCTGAGCTCGGCGCCGGCCCGCCGCTCGACCACCTCGGCCAGGCGCTTCTGCAGCGTCTCCACCTCGTAGCTGGAGATGCGGATCAGCGAGTCCTTCCAGCTCATGCCGCTTCACCGGCGAGGATGGCCTCGAGGCGCTGGAAGCCGTCGTCCAGGCTGGTCGCCTCCTCCTTGTCCTGGGTCAGGAAGCTTTCCAGCGCCGGATTGAGCCGGATGGCCCGGTCGACGCCGGCGTCGGAGCCGGCGCGGTAGGCGCCGATGCGGATCAGCTCCTCCATGTCGGAATAGGCCGCCAGGCTCTGGCGCGCCCTGGTGACGATCTCGCGCTCGTACGGCCGCTGGCAGGCCGGCATGGTGCGGCTGATCGACTTGAGCACGTTGATGGCCGGAAAGCGGCCGCGCTCGGCGATGGCCCGCTCCATGACGATGTGGCCGTCGAGAATGCCGCGCACGGCGTCGGCGATCGGCTCGTTATGGTCGTCGCCGTCCACCAGCACGGTGAACAGGCCGGTGATCGAGCCCGCCTGGCTGCCGTCGGGGCGGATCGGGCCGGGACCGGCGCGCTCCAAAAGCTTGGGCAGTTCGGTGAACACGGTGGGGGTGTAGCCCTTGGTGGTCGGCGGCTCGCCGGCGGCCAGGCCGATCTCGCGCTGGGCCATGGCGAAGCGGGTGACCGAGTCCATCAGGCACAGCACCTCCTGGTCCTGGTCGCGCAGGTATTCGGCCACGGCCAGGGTCATGTAGGCGGCCTGGCGGCGCTTCAGGGCCGGCTCGTCGGAGGTGGCGACCACCACGATGGCGCGCTTCAGCCCCTCCTCGCCGAGGGTCTCCTCGATGAACTCGCGCACCTCGCGGCCCCGCTCGCCGATCAGCCCGACCACCACCGCGTCGCAATCGGCCTCGCGCGCCAGCATGGAGAGCAGCACCGACTTGCCGACGCCGGAGCCGGCGAAGACGCCGAGCCGCTGGCCGCGGCAGCAGGTGGTGAAGACGTTCATCGCCCGCACCCTCAAGTCCAGCCGCTCGCCCACCCGGCCGCGGGCGTGGGCCGGCGGCGGCGGCGCGCGCAGCGGATAGGCGGCCGGCCCCTGCGGCAGCGGTCCCTTGCCGTCGATCGGCTCGCCGAAGGCGTCGATCACCCGGCCGCGCCACGCCAGGGTCGGCCGCACGGCCGCCGCGTCCGGCGCGATGCGGATTTCGGCGCCGGGCGCGACCCCCTCGACCGGACCGAACGGCATGAGCAGGGCCCGGTCCTCGCGGAAGCCGACCACCTCGGCCGCCAGCGGCGTGTTGGCCCGCCGCTCGATCGCCGCGCGGGCGCCGACGGCCAGGCGCGTCAAACCGCCGCGCGCCTCGATCAAAAGGCCGCTCACCGCCGCGACTCGGCCCGAAACGATGAGCGGATCGATGCGTTCGACGGCGGCCAGAAGGTTGCGCAAACCTTGACTCTCCAGGAAAAACGAGTCCTTGCGCGGTTTTGGCGCAACGAGTTTAAATTGCCGTGAACGCTGCGGGACGCTTGCCGGATTCTCAAGGAATCCAACGATAAAAATAGTTAACGCCAGCGCTTGCGACGCGATTCCAAATCACCCTAGATTCGTTTTCGAAAGGTTCACGATTAACCAAGTTTAAAGGTCCTTAAGACCTTAATTCGCGCGTGGGCTTTGGGGGCGGAGACCGAGTTTCCGTATTTATTCACCGCCTGCGTGCGGGGAGGGGCTAGATGCGCGTCTTGTTGATCGAGGATGACAGCGCCACCGCGCAGAGCATCGAGCTGATGCTGAAATCCGAAGGCTTCAACGTCTACACCACCGACCTCGGTGAGGAAGGCGTCGATCTGGGCAAGATCTACGATTACGATCTGATCCTGCTCGACCTCAATCTGCCGGACATGAGCGGGCTGGAAGTGCTGCGCACCCTTAGGGTCGGCAAGATCAACACGCCGGTGATGATCCTGTCGGGCACCTCCGAGATCGACACCAAGGTGAAGACCTTTTCCGGCGGCGCCGACGACTACATGACCAAGCCCTTCCACAAGGACGAACTGGTGGCGCGCATCCACGCGGTGGTGCGGCGCTCCAAGGGCCACGCCCAGTCGGTGATCAAGACCGGCGACATCACCGTCAACCTGGACGCCAAGACGGTCGAGGTGAACGGCGCGCGCGTGCACCTGACCGGCAAGGAATACCAGATGCTGGAGCTTCTTTCCCTGCGCAAGGGCACAACCCTGACCAAGGAGATGTTCCTGAACCATCTTTACGGCGGCATGGACGAGCCGGAACTGAAGATCATCGACGTCTTCATCTGCAAGCTGCGCAAGAAGCTGGCCGCCGCCACCCACGGCAAGCACCATATCGAGACGGTCTGGGGCCGCGGCTATGTGCTGCGCGACCCGCAGGAGGCCATGGACTCCGCGACGGCCGCAGCCTAGGCCGCCGGCGACGTCGCCGCCCGACCGCGACGAGACCCTGGCGCGGCGTCGCGCGTTCGAAGCGGCGTTGCACGCCATCGAGGCCAGGCTCGCCGCCGATCCCGATCACCTGGACAGCCTGTTCGAGCGCGGCGCCCTGCTGGCGGCGCTCGGCCGCGACGACGACGCCAAGCTCGCCTATCTCGAGGTGCTGCGCCGCGACGCCGCCCATTTCGGGGCCCTGACCAATCTGGGCGCCCTGGCCCTGGCCAGCGGCCACCGCTCGGCGGCGCTCAGCGCCTATCGCCAGGCGGCCGACCGGCATCCGGACCGCGCGCCGGCCGCGGTCAACCTGGCCAACCTGCTGCTCGAGGACGGGGTCCTGGACGAGGCGGCCGGGCGCTATCGCGCCGCCCTCGCCGCCGAGCCGGACTGCCCCGAGGCGCACCAGGGCCTGGGCCTGACCCTGTTCGCGCTCGGCCAGGACGCAGCCGCCGACCTCCATTGGCGCAAGGGGTTCAAGGGCCGCGAACTCGTCGTCAAACCCTATCGCGGCGAAGGCGCGCCGGTGCGCGTGCTGCTGCTGGTCTCCGGCCGCGGCGGCAACATCCCGACCGGGCTGATCCTCGACGACCGCACCTTCGCGGTCGCCGCGCTCTATGCGGAATTCCACGACCGTACGCGCGCCCTGCCCGCCCACGAGCTGGTGTTCAACGCCATCGGCGACGCCGAACTCTGCGGCGAGGCCCTGGCCGGGGCGGTGGACGTACTGGCGCGGACCGATGCGCCGGTGATCAACGATCCGCTCGCCGTGATGGCCACAGCCCGCGACGAGAACGCCCGCCGCATGGCCGGCCTGCCCGGCGTCGTCGCGCCACGGACGGCGCGGCTGGAGCGCGATCTGCTGGCCGGCGCCGACGCCCCGGCGCGGCTGGCGGAACTCGGGTTCGACTTTCCGCTGCTGCTGCGCTCGCCGGGTTTCCACACCGGCCAGCATTTCGTCCGCGTCGCCGTCGCCGAGGATCTGCCGGAGGCGGTCGGCCGGCTGCCCGGCGAGAGCCTGCTGGCGATCCAGCAACTGCGCGCGGCCGGCCCGGACGGCCTGGCGCGCAAGTACCGGGTGATGCTGATCGACGGGGCGCTCTATCCGCTGCACATGGCCGCCGCGAGCGACTGGAAGGTGCACTATTTCACCTCCGCCATGGCCGATCGCCCGGATCTGCGCGCCGAGGAGGCCCGCTTCCTCGCCGACATGCCAGCGGCGCTCGGGCCGCGCGCCATGGAAGGGCTGCACCGGATCCGCGACCGGCTGGGGCTGGACTATGCGGGGGTCGATTTCGGCCTCGGCCAGGCGGGCGAGCTGCTGCTGTTCGAGGCCAACGCCGCCATGACCATCGCGCCGCCTGAGGCCGATCCGATCTGGACCTACCGGCGCGAGCCGATCGCACGCGCGCTCGCCGCCGCCAAAACCCTGCTGCTCAGCCGCGCCGTTCCCGCCCGGGCCCGGCTCAGGGCCGGCCGAGGCTAGCGCCGGCGGATTGGGATCCTGGACGGTTCCATGTTGTCGTAGCGGTCGGGAATGATGCGCGAGAGCACCATGCTGAAGGTGGTCAGGATGACCGCGGCGACCGCCACGGCGATGACGGGATCGAGCATGTTCGCCCCTCCTCGAGTCCAGATGTCCGACTCCAGGCTCAACGCCGAGCGCGCAGGAGTCGATCCGCGCGACGCGGATTAATCCTCAGGCCCGCCGGATGCGCGGCCCGCGACCAGCCGGCGCCCAATTCGGCGGCGATTTTCCGGGTTTTCGACCTACCCGCCTAACCGCGTTTGGCGATCAGCACCGAGTTCAGGCCGCCGAAGGCGAAGGAGTTGGAGACCAGCGCCTCCGCCTCGAACGGCCTTGTCTCCCCGAGCGACAGCGGCAGGTCGCACTCGGGATCGGGGCCGAGATAGCCGAGGATCGGCGGCGCGACGCCGTCGCGCAGCGCCAGCACCCCGAGCAGGAATTCGATCGCGCCGCCGGCGCCCAGGAGGTGGCCGTGGGCCGACTTGGTGGCGATCACCCGGTGCCGGTCGAGGCCGCCGGTCAGCACGCTCCGCATCACCTCGGTCTCGGTCTTGTCGTTCAACGGCGTTCCGGTGCCGTGGGCGCTGACGATCACCGGCGTGTCGGTGGGGATGCCAGCCTCGGCATAGGCGGCGCGCACGGCGGCGCCGGCGCCCTCGGCGCTGGGCGCGGTCAGGTGGCCGGCGTCGGACGAGCCGCCGGCGCCGATCAGCTCGGCATAGATGGTCGCGCCGCGGGCCTTGGCGTGGTCCATGTCCTCCAGCACCACGGTGGCCGCGCCCTCGCCCAGCACCATGCCCTTGCGGTCGATGGAGAAGGGCCGGCAGGTGTCCGTGGCCATGGCCTGCAGGGCCAGCCACGAATACCAGGAGCCGTAGTGCAGGCTCGAATCGGTTCCGCCGGCGATGGCCACCTTGGCGCGGCCGGCGCGGATCATGTAGGCGGCCTCGGAGATGGCGTGGGCCGAGGACGAGCAGGCGCTGGAGATGGCGAAGGCGATGCCCTTGACGCCGAAGATCATCGAAAGCTGGCTGACCGCGGCGCTGCTCATGGTCTTCGGGATGGTCAGCGGATGCACGCTCGCCTGCCCCTTCAGCAGGATGCGCACATAGCCGTCTTCCATGGTGGCGTTGCCGCCGCTGGCGCCGCCATAGACGATGTTGGCGCCGGCCAGGGTCACCGGATCGTCGATCAGGCCGGCGTCGGTCAGCGCCTCATGGGTGGCGACGACGGCGTAGACCGCGACCGGATCGAGCTGGGCGGTGACCTTGCGGCCGGCATAGGCGTCGGCGGCGCTGGTGTCGACACGGTCGATCACCGCCGCCGGCCCTTCCCTGATCAGCCGCGGCTGATCGGGGTGCGGCTGCGAAAGGCGGCGGATGCCGGTCTCGCCCTCCTTCAGCCGAGCCCAGTTGGTGGGGACGCTCTGGCCGAGGGCTGAAACACAGCCGAGGCCGGTGACCGCGATCCGCACGCTCATGCCTTGGCCGCGGGCTCCGCGCCGGCGGGGCCGGCTTCGGCCGCCGCGTTGGCCTTGACCACGATGATGTCGACGAGCTGCTGCACCGTCGTGACGCCCTCGAACTCCGACTGCTCCAGCACGATGCCGAACTTGTCCTCGAGCGCGAAGACGATGCTGATGATGTCCAGCGACTGGATCCCCAAGGACTCCAATGTCGCATCCGGCGTCAGCGCCGATCGCTCCACAAGGGATTCCTCGGCGATGATATCAAGGACGCTGTCTGGGCTGACGGACATTCGACTCCTCGCGAGATCAAGATGACTGAAGCGCCTTATAGGTCATCATAAAGGCAATCACACCCATCCTGAAAAAGCGTGGCCGCCGCGATCGTCCGTCCGGGTACGGCCACAACGCGGCGGCGAGCGCGCCCGAGCGCGGCGCAATTCGCCCGATGCGCACGCGCCCTTGACTCGCCACGGCCGGCGATGCAACCAACCTGCAACCGTTGAGAGACCGCATGGAAGGTGATCGCCGGTTAGCTATGATTCGGAAAGGCGCCAACCCGATGAAACCCGTTGAGCAAAACCATACGCCCAATCGTCTCGATGTGGCCCTGGGCCTGCGTATCCGCCAAAGGCGCAAGGCCCTGAGCGTTTCGCAGACGGCGTTGGCCGAAGCGATCGGCCTGACCTTTCAGCAGATCCAGAAGTACGAGCGCGGCTTCAACCGGGTCAGCTTCTCGCGGCTGGTCGACATCGCCCACGCGCTCGATTGCCGGGTGGTCGACCTGATCGGCGACCTCGACGACGCCAGCATTCCGAGCCCGCTGTTCCGTCAGGACACGGCGCATCTGCGCGAGGCCGGGGCGCCCGACCTGCTGGCCGCCTACGCCGCCGCCCCCCCGACCCTGCGCAAGGCGGTGCTGAAACTGGTGCAGGAGATCGCCAAGGATCACCGCGGCCGCGCCGCCGAGGCCGAGGTGGACGCCGAACCCCGCCAGCGCGTCGGCAAGCGCTGAGCCGCGCGGCGCCTGGCCGCGATCTCCTTCAAGGTCCCGCCGCGTCAGCCGGCCGACACGCCCGCGAAGAGGCTGGCGCGTCCTCAGATCAGGTCGCTCAGGATCGCCCGCAACTCGCGCTCCAGTTCCTCCACCGTGAACGGCTTGGTCAGCAGCCGCGTGCCGATATCCAGCATGCCGTTGTGGACGATGGCGTTGCGCGTATAGCCGGTCATGTAGAGCACCCGCAGATCGGGCCTGACCTGCAGCGCCGCCTCGGCCAGCCGGCGGCCGTCGGTCACCGGCATCACCACGTCGGTGAGCAGCACCGAAATCTCCGGGCGCTGGCCAAGACGTTCCAGCGCCACCGCGGCGCTGTCGGCCTCGACGACCTTGAAGCCCAGCTCGCCCAGCGCTCCGACCGCGACCTGCCGCACCCCCGCGTCGTCCTCGACCACCAGGACGGTGAAGCGTTGCGCGATGGCGGCGCCCGGGACCACCTGGTCCTGGGCGTCGGCCGGCTGGCCGCTGACATCCCTCGGCAGGTAGAGCTTCACGGTCGTGCCGACCCCCATCTCGCTATAGAGCTTGATGTGGCCCTTTGACTGCTTGAGGAAGCCGTGGACCTGGCTGAGGCCCAGCCCGGTGCCCGCGCCGACGCCCTTGGTGGTGAAGAAGGGATCGAAGGCCTTGTCCATCACCTCAGGCGCCATGCCGGTCCCGGTGTCGGTGACGGCGACCAGCACATATTGGCCCTGCGCCACCTCGGCGTGCTGGTCGGCATAGGCCTGATCGAGCCAGGCGTTGGAGGTCTCCAGCGTCAGCTTGCCGCCCGACGGCATGGCGTCCCGGGCGTTGACGCCGAGATTGAGCAGGGCGCTCTCCAGCTGGGCGTTGTCGACGAAGGCGCGCCAGAGGCCGCCGGCCAGCACCGTCTCGACGATGACGGTCTCGCCGAGGGTCCGGCGCAGCATCTCGGACATGTCCGAAACGCACTTGTTGACGTTGACCGGGCGCGGATCGAGCGGCTGCAGCCGCGAAAACGCCAGCAGGCGCTGGGTCAGGGCCGCGGCGCGGTTGGCGCCGGTGAGGGCGTTTTCCGCCGCGGCCTTCAGGCGAGGCTGATCCTCCGGCAGGCGGCGACGCAGGATGTCGAGATTGCCGACGATGATGGCCAGCATGTTGTTGAAGTCGTGCGCCACGCCGCCGGTGAGCTGGCCGAGCGCCTCCATCTTCTGCGCTTGGCGCAGCTGCGCCTCGGCCTCTTCGCGCCGGGACATCTCCGCCGCCAGGCTCAGGTTGCGGGTCTCCAGCTCGACCTCATGGCGGCCGACCTCGCGGGTCAGCAGGAAGGCGAGGAGGCCGGCGACGGCCACCGCGATCGGGACGGTGACGTTCAGCGTGCCGCCAAGCACGCGCGCCTGCCGCTGGCGCTGGTCGAGCAACCTGGCTTCCGCGGCGTCGAACTCGTCGTCCGCCGCGCGGATCCGTTGCATCAACTCGCGGCCCCGGTTGGAGCGGACCACGGCCAGCGCCGCATCAGCATGGCCGTCGTTGCGCAGGGCGATCGTCTGGGCGAGCTCGGCCATCTTGGCGTCGATCAGCGGGAAGAGCCGGTCGAGCCGCGCCGCCTGCGCCGGGTTGTCGCGCGTCAGGTCGCGAAGCTCGGAGCGCAGCAGCGGAAGGTCCGCCTGGGCGCGGGTGAAGGGGGCGAGATAGTCGGGATCGCCGGTCAGCAGGAACCCGCGCTGGCCGGTCTCGGCGTCCTGGACGGCGCTGAACAGCCGCGCGTCGACCTGGCGGACCTCAAGCGAGTGCGCCGACCACCGGTCCGCCTGCGCCGCGGTGAGGCCGCCGGCGATCGCCGCCAACCCCGCGAGCGCCAGCAGGCAAAACCCGGCGATCACCGGCAAACGGCGATCGCTGCGCAATCCGGTCCGCTCGTCCGGCCCGATCCGCTGTTCTGGCCCGATCCGCTCTTCTGGGACGACCGTGGCGACCATGCGAACCCCCGACGCGCCAGCCACGGCGCAAACCCGGCTCTAGTACTTCAAAGCCGCCGCCCCACCAATGATCTAGCCGCGCCGGCCCGCCCCCGCGCCTCCCGCAAGACCGGACAGGGCGGCGCTCTACTTCAATGATACTCAAGCCGCGCCAAGTCTATGAATCTTAACGTGTGTTAATGTGGAACCTTTATCTGGCGACGCGGGTTTTCTTGCTGATGAAGCCGCACAGCAAATCGCCGATCGTTCTCGTGGCGGAAGACGAGGCCATGGTGCGCCAGTTGAGCGTCGATGAGCTGGAATACGCCGGCTATCGGGTGATCGAAGCGGCGAACGCCCGACAGGCGCTGGCGGTCCTCGAATCCGGGGTTCCCGTCGACGTGCTGTTCACCGACGTGAACATGCCTGGCGAGATCGACGGCATGGGCCTGGCCCGCGTGGTCCATCAACGCTGGCCCGACGTCGGGCTGATCGTCACGTCGGGGCGGTTCGACATCGCCGACGACGAGCTTCCCGACGAGGGCCACTTCATCCGCAAACCCTACCAACTCAGCGCCATGAGACAGATGGTCGGAGAAGTCGCGGCGTCGCGATAGGCCGCCGACGGCATCGAGGCGGAACCTTCACGGGCCGCCTCCGCTTAAGGATTGGAGGTGCGCGTGGGCGAAAAACCGGGTCTGTCGCTGTTGGCCATGATCATCGCGTCGGCGTTCGCCGGAGCCGCTGGCGCGGCTGATGTCTGCCAGGGGCCGGCGCCGGCGGCCGGCGCGGCGGTCCACGGGCCGGTCCTGGCGGTTCCGGACGGCTCGAGCCTCTGCCTCGCCACCGGGGCCACGCCGTCCGCCTGGGTCAAGATCCCGCTTTCCCGGCTGCGGACCTCGCAGCGGATGCTGATGGCGGCCGCCTTCGGCAAGAACGCCACGTGCGCGATCGGGGCGGACGGCCGCGGTGAATGCCTGGTCGAGGGGCGACCGCTGGCGGCGAGCCTGCAAAGCCCGGAGGTCGTCAAGGCGGCATACCTCTGGCGGTGACCATGAGGTGACGATCCGGCTCTCCCGCCGACCTGAAGTGGGCGGTGAACGGATTGAAATCATCTGCTAAAGAGGCTCAAGGGGGCTTCGCGGCATCTGCCGCCGGTCGGAAACCGGCGATGCATCGGTAGGGGCTCGAAGGGGTTGGGATCAGGGCGGGGTCGGGGCTTTTTCAGCCCCAGGCGGCTATGCGCGATCGCCGCCGGCGTTGTCATATCGGGCCTGGCCGGCGCCGCGTGCGGACAGGACCAGCCGACCGGCCCGGCGGCCGCGAACGGCGGCGCGGGTCCCAGCCGTGTCGAGGATCTGCGCGACCTCTCCATCGACCAGCTGGCGCAGATCCAGGTCACCTCGGTGGCCAAGAGCCCCGAGCCGCTGAGCGACGCGCCGGCGGCGATCTACGTCATCACCCATGACGACATCATCCGCTCGGGCGCGATCAGCCTGCCGGAGATCCTGCGCCTGGCGCCCAACCTGGACGTCGTGCAGACCAGCGCCTCCAGCTACATCATCACCGCGCGCGGGTTCAGCGGCGACGCCACCGCCCAGAACTTCACCAACAAGCTCTTGGTGCTGATCGACGGGCGCAGCGTCTACACGCCGCTCTATTCCGGGGTCTACTGGGACGTGCAGGACGTGCCGCCCGAGGACATCGAGCGCATCGAGGTGATCAGCGGCCCCGGCGCGACGCTCTGGGGCGCCAACGCCGTCAACGGCGTCATCAACATCATCACCCGCCCATCGAGCCAGACCCAGGGCGGCCTGATCGACGTCGCCGGCGGCAGCCTGGGAACGAGCGTCGGCGTGCAGTACGGCGGCCGGATCGGCGACGACCTGAGCTACCGGGTCTACGCCAAGAGCTTCACCGAATACCACACGGTGACCGCTTCCGGCGCCCGCGCCGACGACGCCTGGTCGAAACCCCAGGGCGGCTTCCGCCTCGACTGGACCCCGACCGCCGTCGATTCGGTGACCTTTCAGGGCGACGCCTACAGCGGCGAGGAAGCGCAGGCGGGCGAGCCGGACCAGTATATCTCCGGCGGCGATATCGAGACCCGCTGGACCCACGCCTGGCAGGACGGCTCCAGCCTGCAGGTGCAGGCCTATTACGACCAGACCGACCGCGGCACCCCGGAGGGCAACGGCCACTTCACCCTCGACACCTATGACCTGGACGTGCAGGACAGCTTCGCGCCGGATGCGCGCAACGAACTGGTCTTCGGCGGCGGCCTGCGCTTTTCCCGCTATTCCATCGCCGGCGCCGCGGCCCTGCTGTTCGCACCGCCGAGCCGCTGGCTGGATCTGTCCAACGCCTTCGTGCAGGACACGTTTTCGGTGACCCCCACGCTGAAGCTGATCGCCGGGCTGAAGCTGGAGGACGACCCCTATTCAGGCCTGTCGGTGCTGCCCGACCTGCGCCTCTCGTGGAAGCCGATCGACCAGGCGCTGCTGTGGGCGGCGGTGTCGCGGGCGATCCGCTCCCCGACGCCGTTCGACCGCGACGTGGTCGAGAAGATCGGTCCGATCGTCTACCTGATCGGCGGACCGGATTTCCAGCCCGAGACCCTGACCGCCTACGAGAGCGGCGCGCGGGTGCAGGTCACGCCGCGCCTGTCGTTTTCCATCTCGGGCTACTACAACGCCTATGACGACCTGAAGACCATCGAGCCGGCCCCCAGCGGCTTCATCCCGCTCCGCTGGGGCAACATGATGCGCGGCGACACCTACGGTTTCGAGGCCTGGGGCGAGTACCGCGTCACGCCATGGTGGCGGCTGGTTGCATCGTTCGACGACCTGGAGAAGCGCCTGAGCTTCAAGCCCGGCGCCAGCGGCCTGCTTGGCGTGGCCCAGGCCGGCGACGATCCGGAGCACCAGGCGTCGTTGAAGTCGTCGATGGACCTGCCCCACAACATCACCCTGGACGCAGACCTGCGCTATGTCAGCGCCCTGCCCGATCCCGCCCTACCGGCCTATGTCGAGCTGAACAGCCGCATCGGCTGGAACATCAATGACCACGTCCAGCTGTCACTGTCCGGGTTCAACCTGCTGCACGCCCACCATCTGGAATTTCCAGCCTCGGAGGCCAATGCCGTGCCGCGCAGCGTCCTGGCCGAACTGCGGTTGCGTTTCTGACGTGGCCGGCAAGGCGTCAGCGATGACCTGGACCGGCGTCGTCCGGGTCGCGGCCACGGGCCTAGTCCTTTTTGGCCTGGTCCGCTTCGGCCTGACCTCGTCGGCCCGGGCGCAGGAGTCGCTGGCCACCGACATCAAGGCCGCCTACCTCTACAAGTTCGCCCCGTTCGTCGTCTGGCCGGGACCACCGCCGGCGGCCGACGCGCCCTTCGCCGTCTGCGTCGTCGGCGCCGATCCCTTCGGCTCCGTGCTCGACCGCGCCGTCGCCGGCCAGAAGGTCGGCGCCCGGCCGATCATCGTGCGCCGGCTCGCGGCCGCGGCGCGCGACATGCCCTGCCAGATCGCCTTTCTCGCTGGCGGGCGAGGCCAGGGCGTCAAGGACGAACTGGCCGCGCTGCACGGCGCGCCGGTGCTAACCGTCACCGACGGCGGCGCGGCGGCGGGCGTGGTCGACTTCGCCATCGCCCAGGGCCGCGTCCGGTTCCGCATCGACGACGAAACCGCCGCCGAGGATGGTCTGACCATCAGTTCCAAGCTCTTGAGTCTTGCCGTATCGGTGAGGCCGAGGAAGACGTCAGGGGCCACCCCATGAGCGGTCCGTTCCACATCTTCGATCGTCTTCGGCTGGCCCTGGTCCTGGCCAGCGCCATCGCCCTGATCGCCGCCAGCCTGCTGGTCGCGGCCTATACCGAACGCCAGTACCACGCGCAGAGCGCCCAGGCCGCCGCGGTCCAGGCCCAGGTGCTGGCCGACACCGTGACGGCCGCCCTGGCCTTCGGCGACCACGACGCCCTGCAGGAGTACGTCAATGCGCTGCGCGCCAACACCGGCGTCGACGCGGTGGGGATCTTCGACGATCGCGGCCGGCTGGTGGCCAGCTTCACCCGGTCCCACATGGCCGACCGGCTGGCGGCGGCGCTGACCCCGGCCGAGCGGCCGGGCCAGGTCATCGTTTTCGCCCCGGTCGCCCAGGCCGGCGTGCGACTGGGCACGGTCTATCTGCGAGACCGCACCGAGCCCGTGTTGAGACGGTTGGGCCGCTATGTCGCCCCCGGTTTCCTGGTCCTGATGGCCTCGCTGATGTTCACGGTGATGAGCCTGGACGCCAGCGCGCTGCGCCGGGTCAACCGCGACCTTCAGGCCCAGATCGCCGAGCGCGAGCGGGTCGAGGCGGCCTTGCGGCAAAGCCAGAAGATGGAGGCCATCGGCCGGCTGACCGGCGGCATCGCCCACGATTTCAACAACATGCTCGGGATCGTCATGGGCAATCTCGACCTGTTGCAGCGCCGGTTCACCGACGGCGATCCGAGACTGAGCCGCCTGGCCGAACACGCCATGGAAGGCGCCAAGCGCGCGGCGGCGCTCACCCAGCGGCTGCTGGCGTTCTCGCGGCTGCAGCCGCTGCGGCCGACCTCGGCCGACATCGCCAGGACGGTCAGCGACATGACCGACCTGCTGCGCCGCACGCTCGGCGAAACCATCGCGGTCGAGACCGTCTCCGCCGGCGGCCTCTGGCGCGCCCATATCGACCTGCCGCAGCTGGAGACCGCGATCGTCAACCTGGCGATCAATTCCAGGGACGCCATGCCCGACGGCGGCAAGCTGACGATCGAGACGAGCAACGCCTATCTCGACCGCGCCTATGCCGAGGCCGGCGAGGACGTTACGCCCGGCCAGTACGTGATGGTGGCCATCACCGACACCGGCGCCGGCATCCCCGCCGACGTCCTCGGCCAGGTGTTCGAGCCCTTCTTCACCACCAAGCCGACCGGCATGGGGACCGGCCTCGGCCTCAGCCAGGTGCATGGCTTCATCAAGCAGTCCGGCGGCCACATCCGCATCTACAGCGAGGTCGGGGTCGGCACGACGGTCAAGCTGTACCTGCCCCGCTCCCAGGCCGAGCCCGAGCGCCCGGCGGCGGCGGCCATGCGCTCGCAGGCGGCCGGGCGACGGGATCTGACCGTGCTGGTGGTCGAGGACGAGGCGGGCGTGCGCGAGTTCGCCGTCGAGGCGCTGGGCGAGCTCGGCTACGACGTGATCGCGGCCGACGGCGCCCGGGCGGCGCTGGAGCAGCTGGACGCCCATCCCGAGATCGCCCTGTTGCTGACCGACGTGGTGATGCCGGAAACCAACGGCCGGGTGCTGGCCGAAGAGGCGCGGCGGCGCAGGCCGGCGCTGCGGGTGGTGTTCATGACTGGCTATACCCGCAACGCCATCGTCCACAACGGCGTCGTCGACCGCGGCGCCCACCTGGTCAGCAAGCCCTTCACCATCGCCCAGCTCGGCGCCGAGCTGGAGGCGGCGCTGGCCGCCCAGGGCTAGGCGAGCCGGCGCGCCGCCGGCACGCATCAGAGCGCGGGCGCAGAAGGTCCAGGGTCGGGCGGCGGGCGGTTGCCCAGAGGAAAGGATGGCTAGCGTCGTCTGTTGTTGTTGTGGTGGTGGTGGTGGTTGCCGCCGGCCATCCTTGCCTCTGGACAATCGCTGCTGGTGAACGCCTCCGGACTGGCGATGAACGCCTCGCCCGTCGCTCGTTCAGCCAGGCGCATCGGGCGAGGCGAACCGCGGCCCGCCCGGTCGGCGGTCATGACCGCGCCGCCCGAGTTGAACCGCGCCGCATCCCCTGCCCGCGCTTTCCACGCCTGGCCAGCCCTCAGAGCATCTCGAACCGGCGCCGCCGAACCGCGCGCTGCAGACGCGCTGTCCGAACGGATCGATCGACCGGGGCTGTGACGGCTGAACATGCGAGAGAGTTAAGCACGGGGCGGAGTGGGGTCAGGGATTTCCTGAACGGACGCGGACGCGACCGTAAGCGGGAGCTTTTCCGACCGCGCGGACGAACGGCCGACGTCGACTCATCTCCGACGTCGGGAAGGTCCGGGCGCGCGCGGCATGCAGTGCGAAGATGGCCGGCAAGCGGACCTCCCGAAGGTCCGAGTTGGGGGGTTAGCTGACGCTTGTGAAAAGGGCGAATATCCGAGGCATGAGCATCGATTGGGATGAACTCGGCACACCCCGCCACACCGCCGCAGGATACGATATTCGCACTGATCCACTCTGGATATTGGTAACGACAGCCAAACAGGGCCATGAGGGCGAACTGAAAGATATGTCGGTAACGCTGGTCAGCGGGCCGACCTAGGGACCTGACGAAATCCAGATGCTTGCGCTCCGACCTGACCGTAAACGGCGGTCGTGATCGTCCGTTGAGGGTGGAAAGGCGAGCTTCAGGTTTTGAAAATACCAGTATCAGCCCATGGCGGCCCAATTGTATAAAATTGATCGACGATCATGGCTTGATATAGACGCATGAACGCATACGCACCTTCCACCGTCGGGCAATTACAAGCCAGCCGCTGGCCATCACATTCGACGGCGACCTCGTATACTATCTTGTTATCGCGGGCTGAACGAACGATGCTGCTGTCGAACCAGGTCATAATTCGCCACTCTTCTTGACCCTTCCATTGGCCAGTCTCTTCAACGGCGCTTTTTATGAGATCAAGCTCTTTGCGTGACGCCGGCTCATGCTTTGGGTCCCAAGCCGCAATGGCCTCGACTATGCCCTGTTGGAGACGTCGGAGTTCATGGCCTTGACGCCTCCGTGCGTCTTTGACTTGCGCGACGCGGTCGGCAATCCACTTCCGCTCCAATGGCTTCCACATATCAACCTCCAGAGACGACATACCGCACGAAGCAGATGTCACCTATGGGGTCGGTCGCTGCTCTTTGGCCTGGTCCAGAAAGCCGACGTTCGCCGGCCCGAGCGGTCGGGCACCGGAATTGGACCTCCGGAAGGTCGCAGATTGGAAAGCTGCTGTTGAGTGGAGGAGCGAGGTTGCGGGCAGATCAATCAACTGTCCGCTTCCAACTGCGATCGGCGTGCGGTGGGGAAGGCGGCATAGCAAGCGGGCGTTATCTGTGCCCGCGAATCGGGCCACACCCATCTAACTGACCTCCGAGGCCAGTATGGGAGGGCTTAACTTGCGTCCTTGGCTATTCTTGACCGCCATCGCCTTACTGGCTGCGCCAGCGCGCGGGCAGGACCTCTACAAGGCCAGCGCCGGCTACACGTACTTCCACCGCACTGGTGCCGACATGGCCGCCCACGACGCCATGGTGAAGGCGTGCATCGCCGATGCGGCTAGCGTTGCAGACAACGCTAGTTTCCTGGCCTCGAGCATGCAGATGGGCGGTGTCATCGCCAATCTCGCTCTTGGCATGGTCAGCCAAGCGCAGTTGCGCCAGGTCAACCGGATTCAGTTCGCCGCCAATGTGGAGAACTGCATGGTCGCAAACGGCTGGGATGTGGTGCATCTGGACGATGCCGATGGTGCACGGCTGGCGGCGCTGCCTGGGCCACAGCAGGCCGAGGCGCTCGCCGCGTGGGTCGGCGCGACCGCGCCGCATGGGGTGATCGTCCGCAGCTTCAGTCCGATCTCCACACAGATCACTGGACGGATTCCGATTCCCGCAGACCGTCTGGGACCATCCTCCCTCAGCCTCACCGCTGGCGACCATGAGATCACCCAGATCGTCAGAAGCTCCGACGCCGCGCCACCCGAGTGGCGCTTGATAAGCTTCGTTCCGCCGGGCTCCGCCGACGCCGCCTCGGCGGTGATTGTCATCCGGACCCGGTCCGCCGGAAGATACCACGGGACCTTCTGGCTTGCGCATCTGGGCGATGCGCCCGCATCGGACGATAAGCCGGTTGCATTGAGCTATATCCAGGCGACCACGCCGGCGAGCGCCCCGTTTTCGCGAGCCGCGAATGGGAAGACCTATGTTGCCGTCGTCCCGCCTGGGCGCTGGCGCCTGATCGGATATTCCGGCGTCGCCCCCAGCAAATACACAGGCTTCTATGCCAGCCTGCCGACCAGCATCAGCCTCTGCCTAGGCGGGCCGGCGTTCGACGTTAAGCCTGGCCAGGCGGTGTTCGCTGGCACCTTCGATGCGAGCGCCGAAGACTTCTTCAAACCCGACCTCGATCCCGCCAAGGCCGACCTCGGCGACACCGCGCTGGCGGCGCGGCTCGAGCCGGCCCATTGGACCAATGGTGAAAAGACCCCCTGCGACCTACTCTGGGGCAATTACATCTACCGCTACGAAATCCCGGGCGCCCCGTCGGCTATCACGGGCCGCGACCCTGAACGCTGACAAGCTCTAACTCAGGTCGAGCGGCTGAGAAGAGATTCGAATCCTGATCTAGGTTCGCGATGGGTCGGAAGCGGCCACAAGTTACCGACGTAGGTCGTAGCAGCTCGAACGCCACCAACGAGCAGACCTTCCCAACGCCCGATAAGGGTGGTTTGCGGCCGTGGGTGCCTTCCCCTAATTTGTCCTCAGAGGCAGGGGAATTAGCGCCATGTGCAGGGGTGCAATGCGCGCAGTGGTCGTAGCTGTGATTGCTTTTCCGATGAGCGCACGAGCGGCCCCACCAGCTAGGAACGATCTTTGCGATCAGCTGAAAACCTTTGAGAGCGCACCCCTCAGCACCGGGCGAGATGCAAAGCCGATCCGCCGATATGTTGAGTTTCAATGGTCGGGGAATTGGATGATGGGCGGCTATTGGGGTTGCCGACACTCGCAAGACGCGGTGTCGAAAACGTTCTGCGCTTATCTAAGGGACAACACGAACCAAGAATTTCACGCCGAGCTTCCAATCCGAGTGCTCCGATGCCACGGCTATGTTTTTCCCGCTCAGTCTACAGACTGGGAAAGCTGGACTTCGGACATTGTGTTGACCCGAAGCGACGATCGAAGAGTTGATATGGACGTCGACTTGGTCCCTGGCACGGTGGACGCCGCTGTGAGGATTTCCGCGGTGCCGTGGTCATGGGTCGCAAGTGGGGATGACAAGGCTCTCCCGCCCTTGAAAGAGACTCCTCCCTTGCGGACCCTGAAACAATAGCTGGGCGTCCGCAATGGCTCGAAGACTGCCTCTGCCTCCGGGCCCGCAGCGTCTGGTCGATCGTCGAAGGTCGGGAATCTTGACGGCCTGGAGCTTCTCCAACCGGGGCTGCGCCGACGGAGCTCGAGAGCCGCGTGTGGCTATTTGAGCTGGCTGTCCTTGCTTCCCCGCCGGTTGATCGTGGAGTGCACCACGCGACGGTCGCGGCCAGCCTGACAGGCGACGCAGGTGGTGACGCCGGGCAAGGCCTCACGCCTTCGCAACGGTATCTCCTCGCCGCACTCGACACAGTCCAATGTCCCTCCGCCTTGCGGAAGTCGCGCGCGAGCGCTCTGCACGCCGTCGCTGATGGTGTCGTGGATCTGGTCCAGGACCGCGCCTTCGTGCGCCCAACCCGTCGCCATGCCTTCGATGAATCCTATTGGTTTGGTCTCTCAGATAGGTGCGGCTCAGCGTGTCCAAGCGTTGCCGCCGGCCAGCATCCCAGACGGAAAAGAGAAGCGGCGCCTAGGCCGATCGGGCTTCGAGGGTGGGCTCCGCGGCCCGCGCGCCGCCGGCGGCGTCCAGCACCGCGGCGATCAGCTTGTCGGCGGCGATGGGCTTGGTCAGGTGGCCGTCGGCGCCGGCCTGGCGGGAGGCCTCGGCGTGCTCGGGCATGGCGTTGGCGGTCAGCGAGACGATCCGGACCGGCGCAGCACCGCGCCTGGCCTCGCGCGCGCGGATGGTGCGGACGGCGGTAAGGCCGTCCATCACCGGCATCTGCATGTCCATCAGGATCAGATCGAAATCCCCTGCCGCCGACGCCTCCACCGCCGCGGCGCCGTCCTCGACGCAGGTGAGCTCGACGTCGACCGCTTCCAGGATCAGCTGGACCACGCGGCGATTGGTCGGATGGTCCTCGGCCAGCAGAACCCGCGGCCGCGCGCCGGCGGCTTCGAGCGCATTGGCCCGGTCGGACGCTGGGGTCCAGACGTCGCCGGCGGCCAGCGGCAGGGTCAGGGCCAGGGTGAAGACCGCGCCCTCGCCGGGGGTCGAGTTCGCCTCCAGCGCGCCGCCCATGGTCTCGGCCAGCGAACGCGAGATCGCCAGCCCCAGCCCGCTGCCGCCATAGCGCCGGGTGATGGAGCCGTCAGCCTGGACAAAGCGCTGGAACAGCCGCGCGCCGGCCGCCTCGTCGAAGCCGATGCCGGTGTCCGTGACCGACAGCGACAGCCGTATCGCGTCATCGTCGCACTCGCCGTCGACGCTGAGCGCCACCGTGCCGGCGGCGGTGAACTTGATCGCGTTGGACAGCAGGTTGCAGACGATCTGGCGCAGGCGCATGGCGTCGCCGCGAACGGACCGCCGCGCCGCCTGGGCGATGCTCACCTCGAAGCAGAGCCCCTTGGCCTTGGCCGGGGCCGCGAACAGGGCCGCGGTCTGGCGCAGGCAATCGGCCAGCTCGAACGGCTCGGCGCGCAGCTCGAGCCGGCCGGACTCGATGCGGGCGAGATCGAGCACGTCGGAGAGCAGGCCCTCCAGCGTCTGGGCCGAGCTCTCGATCAGCCCGACCATTTCCCGCTGTCCCGGGTCGAGCGCGGTGCGCGACAGCGCGCCGGCGACGCCCATGACGCCGTTCAGCGGCGTGCGGATCTCATGGCTCATATTGGCGAGGAATTCGCTCTTGGCGCGGTTGGCGGCCTCGGCCGCGTCGCGGGCCCTGGCGACCTCCGCCTCGGCGGCGCGGCGGGCGGTGATGTTCTGCATGGCGCCGACCAGGCGAAGCGGCTGGCCCTGCGCGTCCTCGAAATATTCCGAGGTGGTGAAGGCCCAGACCACCACATCGTCCGACCGGTTGACCCGGTGCTCGACGCGATAGGGCTCGCCGGTCTGCAGATGCCGCTCCCACTCCGCCTGGCAGCGCTCGAGGTCGTCGGGATGGATGGTGCACCAGGGATCGGCGGCCAGCTCCTCGTAGGTCACCGGCCGCTCGAAGAAGCTGTCCTGGGCGCCGACCACGGAGAGGGTCCCGGCGTGGTAATCCATCTCCCACACATGCATGTCCGAGAGCGAGGCGGCCAGGGTCAGCCGCTGCTCGCTGCGGCGGAGCTGGTCGAGGCTGTCGAGGACCTCGGTGATGTTGCTGGTGAGGATGATCAGGCCGGCGACGTCGCCCTCGGCGTCGCGCCATGGGGAGATCTTGGCCTGCACCCAGAGCCTGGAGCCGTCGGCGGCGATGAGCCGGACCTGTCCGACATCCTGCGGCTGACCGGCCAGGGCGCCGGCCCAGATGTCCGACCACCGCTGGTAGGTTCCCGGAAAGAGATCGTCCAGGGTCTGGCCGGCGAGTTCGATGTGTTCGACCTTCAGGTCCTGCCGCCAGGTCGGGCTCCAATGCAGGATGCGCAGGTCCCGGTCGGTCATCACGATGGCCGCCGGCGAAACTTCGACGAAGGCCGCCATGGTCTCGCGCGCCGACCGCGCCTCGCCCTCGGCCCTGATCAGGTCGTGCTTGATCAGTATCTGCCCGCACTCGTCGGCGATGAAATCGGCAAGATCCTGCAGCGCCTTGGCGGCGCCGGCGTCGAAATCCCGCGGCGTCGGCGCCACCGCCTGCAGCGAGCCGATCGCCATGCCGTCGGCCAACCTGATGGGAGCGCCGGCGAAGAAGCGCAGGTGCGGCGGACCGACCACCTGGGGGCTGTCGCGCCACAGCGGCTCCTCCAGCGCGTTGGCGATCCAGACCACCGACGGGCTGTTGCGCACCCACTCGGCGCCCGGCGCCTTGTCAGCGTCGATCTGCCGCTCCAGGCTGGCGCGCCAGACGGTGCCGTCGACCAGCATGACCGCGTCGACTTCGACGAGCCCCAGCATGGCCTTGGCGATACGGATCGCGCGCTCGAACACCGGCCGCGCCGTGGTGAACTCGGCGGCGTCCAGCCCAAGCGCCGTTCGCGCGCCCCGATTGGCCAGTTGTTCCATGCTCTGCCCCAAGCCTGAGCGTCCAGGCTAGGCGATCGGTCTTAAGAGCCGGTAAGCCGAAGGGAGATTTTTCGACAATTTAACGCGGGGGTTGAAATACACGTTTTCCGATACGGATCAAGGTTTTGACCTCAAAAATAGGTCTCGGACGCGCCGCCGCCGCGCCGGCGCCGAGACAACGCGGCGTTGAACCGGTCCGGTGTTCGACGCCGGGGCGGAAGCCGGCCCCTTTCGCGAACGGCGCGATCGGCGCTAAGCCGCTGGCTGCGCACAGGCGCGAAGAAAACGAGGCGGCTGGTGAATCGTCTGACTCTTTTCGCCAAGGGCAATCTGGACCTGCGCGACTCGCTGCATTCGCTCAGGCTGGGCGGCGAGCTGGCCTGGAACGGCGTCGGCGAGATCGTGCGCGAGCGCCATCCGGACTGGACGGTGCGCGTGCGCCACGAGACTTGGACCCGCTCCGACGCCTTGCTCGAGGCCACCGGGGTCATTCCGCCGCGGTTGGCCGCCCGCGGCCTGGCGCTGGGGGCCTACACCGCCGCCAGCCAGTTCAGCACCGCCGTATTCGAGACCGACGCCGACGCCATCCTGCTTTCCATCCAGCCCGACCTGACGGTCTCGCTGGTGCGCAGCCGCGACGAAAACTACCTGCTGATGCCGGCCGGCCGCTCCGACTGGCCCCAGTCCGACCGCGACTGGATCCGCGCCGATTTCGAGGCTCTCCCGCTCCTGGACGTCGCCGGGTCGATGCAGAATTTCGCGCGGATCGTCGAGCGGATCAGGCGCAACACAGCCGCGCCGATCCTGATCTGCAACGTCTCCTCGGTGGCGCCTGGCGAGCAGATCCATAGCCACCAGGGCCTGGAGGACAGCTTCTCGACCCGTATCCGGCAGTTCAACCTCGGCCTGATCGAACTCTCGCAAAGAACCGGCATATCGGTCATTGATGTGGACGCCATTCTCGCTCGGGCCGGGGCCGATCGCTTGAAACTGGACGCCTTGCACCTCACCGCCGAAGGCTGCCGGCTGGTCGCCGCTGAGGTGGTGCGCGTGCTGGAGGATCTGGGCCTGTTCGAGGCCGCGGAGGCGGCGCCATGACCCTCAGCGTGGTCATCCGCTCGAAGGACGAAGCCGACCGCCTGCGCCTCACCCTGGCCTCGCTGACCCGCCAGACCGCGCCGTGCGAGGTGGTGGTGGTCGACGACGGATCCCGCGACCACACCCCCGCCGTGCTGGCCGGGGCGGCGCGCGCGCTGGCGCTGGTGGTCGTCCGGCACGCCGCCGCCATGGGACGCTCGGCCGCCTCCAACGCCGGGGCGCGGGCGGCCTCGGGCGACCTCCTGCTCTTTCTCGACGGCGACACCCTGGCCGGACCCGACCTGGTTCGCCGCCATCTGGAGCGCCATGCCGGCCGCCCCGCCCTGGTCGGCCGCGGCGAGACCCTGCACCTGCGCTGCACCCGCTTCCTGGCCGATCCGGAGGCCGGAACGCCGAGGCCGGGCGAGGAGGCCAGGATCGGCAGGCTGCCGGCGGACGAACAGGCGCGAATGCGGGTCAGCCGGGTCCAGGTGCTGGAGGATTTCGCCGCCATCGAACGGCGCGCCGAGCCGGGCGTCTATCCAGGGGTGGGGCCGCGGACCCTGCACGAGATCGAGATGGAGGCCCTGCGCGGATCGCCGGACTGCGGCGTGCTCTGGGCCGCGGCCAGCGGATCGAACCAGTCGGTCCCGCGCCAGGCCTTCCTGGACGCCGGCGGCTTCGACGAGCGGCTGGACATCAACGAGCACCGCGAGCTGGCGTTCAGGCTATGCGCCGCCGGCCTGCGCATGGGCGCGGTGGACGGCGCCCGCAGCTATCACCTGACCCACCGCGGCGGCTGGCGTGATCCGCTCGCCGACACGGGCTGGGAGCAGATCTTCTACGCCGCCCACCCCACCCTGGCGGTCAAGCTGCTGGCGGTGTTCTGGGCCAGCCTGGGCGCCGGCCGGGGCCTCGCGCCCGAGGAGCGGATCGGCTCGCTGGCGGAACTGGAGATCGCCGCCCGCGGCGGGACCGGCGTCGACTATGACGCCGTGCGGCGCCGGCTCGGCCTGCCGGCGGTGGGGACCGCGCGCACGCCGGCGAACGCGGCGCCGGCATGACCTCGCCCGCGCCCATCGTGATCGAGGCCGAGGTCGCCGACTCCGAGCATCCCTTCGTGCTCGCCGGGGCGCAGCAGCTGGCGGAAGCCCTCGCCGCGGCGACGGGGAGCGAATGGCCGATCCAGCTGCGCTACCGCGAGCCGGGAGCCGCCGTCGCCAGTTCGATGGCGAACAGCGTGGTGGTGCTCTCCCTGCTGCCCGAAGTCGACCGCGACGAGCCCTTCGCGGAAACGCAGGGGCGCCTGGCCGCCCGGCTGGCGGCTCTCGTGCAGGGGACCGCGCCGGTGTTGATCTGCACCGTCTTTCGCCATGTCGCCGAGCGGCGAACGGCGGCGAGCGCGGCGAGGCTGGAGCGGATCCGGCGGCTTGACCGGCTGGCCGCCGAGCTGTCGGCCGACCTCGGCTTCGGCGTCGTCGATATCGACCGGGCATTCGCCCATATCGGCGGCCGGGTGCTGGCGACCGATCACCGCCTGAACGGCCGGCTCGCCGCCGAGGTCGGCGGCCACACCCTGGCCTGGAGCCTGCTGTCGGTCGGCCTGGACGACATCGTCCCGCCGGAGGCGCAGGAGCGGGCCAAGGCCTTCCTGGGGCCCCTGCGCGAAATCAACAGCCTGGTCAGCCGCCGCCTGGCCGCGGGCTGAGCATGGACCCGCTGGCGACCCTGAAATCCATGCTGCTGATCCGCCGCTTCGAGGCGGCGCTCGACGCCCGGCCCGATCGCGGCTTCCAGCTCTATTCCTCCGGCGCCGAGGCGGTGGCGGTCGGCGTCTGCGCCGCTCTGCGGCCGGGCGACCAGCTGCTGTCCAGCGGCCGCTCCATCGGCCCGGCCCTGGCGCGCGGGATCGACCCGCGGCTGGTCATGGCCGAGCTGCTCGGCAAGGCGACGGGACCGGCCGGGGGCAAGGGCGGCCGCGGCCATCTGGCCAAGCCGGACCAGGGCTTCTTCGGCGCCCACGCGGTGGTCGCCGGCAACCTCAACATCGCCGCCGGCGCGGCCCTGGCGGCGCAGCTGGATGGGCGGGGCCGCATGGTGGCCTGCATCTTCGGCGACGGGGCCGCCGGCGCCGGCGCGCTGCACGAGACGCTGAACATCGCCGCCTTGTGGACGCTGCCGCTGCTGCTGGTCTGCGACAACAACGGCCTGTCGGTGTCGACCCCGCGCGAGGCGGCGCTGGCGCCGGCCAGGCTGTCGGACCTCGCCGCACCCTTCGGCGTCCCGGCGGCGAGCCTCGACGGGACCGATGTCGAGGCGGTGCGGGACCAGGCGGCGGAATTCGCCGCCCAGGCGCGCGCCGGCGGCGGGCCGGCCTTTCTGGAGTGCCGCTCCGAACGCTTCTTCAGCCATTCGACGGCGACCCGCGAGACCCGCTCGGCGGCGGCCATGCGCGGCGTGCTGGAGCGCTGCCCGATCCGCCGATGCGCCGCCAAGCTGCAGGCCGCCGGCCAGCTGGACGCCGCCGGCCTAGCGGGCCTGGAAGCCGAGGCCGAGGCGCGGGTCGCCGACGCCCTCGCCTTCGCCGACGCCTCGCCCTATCCCGACCCCGCCGAGGCGCTGAGCGATGTCGTCTGAGGCCGGGACGATCAAGCTGTTCTTCCGCGAAGCCATCGCCCGCGCCGTCCGCGAGGAGATGGCCGGCGACGAGCGGGTGATCGTGCTCGGCCAGGACGTCGGGGCCTTCGGCGGCTCCTACAAGGAGTTCCTCGGGCTTTACGACCAGTTCGGCGCCGCCCGGGTGCGCGACACGCCGGTGGCCGAGGCGGCCATGGTCGGCCTCGGCGTCGGCGCGGCGGCGGCGGGATACCGGCCGTTGGTCAGCATCACCTACATGGACTTCCTGATGCTGGGCCTGGACGCGCTGGTCAACTACGCCGCCAAGGCCCGGTTCAAGACCGGCGGCCAGGTCACCGCCCCCGTGGTGGTCAAGACCACCGCCGGCGCCAAGGGCCAGGGCGTCGCCCACTCCCAGTGCCTGGAAGCCTGGCTGATGGGCGTCCCGGGCCTGGTGGTGGTCGCGCCCTCCGACGCCGCCGACGCCTACGGTCTGATGAAGTCGGCCCTGCGCCACGACGGGCCGGTGGTGTTCGTCGACCACAAGCGGCTCTTCCCCACCGCCGGCGAGGTTCCGCTGGCCGAGACCTTCGGCCCCATCGGCCAGGCGGCGATCCGCCGGCCCGGCGAGCACGCCACCATCGCCACCCACGGCCATATGGTCCGCATCGCCGCGCAGGCGGCCGAGCGGCTGGCGCGGGACGGCGTCAGCTGCGAGATCGTCGACCTGCGCACCCTGGCGCCGCTGGACGTCGCCACCGTCGCCGCCTCGGCGGCGCGCACCGGCGCCCTCGTCACGCTGGAGGAGGGCCAGCTCACCTGCGGGGTCGGCGCCGAGGTGGCGTTCCGGGTGCGCGAAAGCGTCGGCGCGGTGCGCGTCGCCCGCGTCGGCGCCCTGGCCGCGCCCATATCGTCCAACCCGGTGCTGGAAGCCGCCGCCCTGCCGGACGCGGCGCGGGTGATCGACGCCGTCCGCCGGGTGCTGGGCTAGAGCGAGTCCATTGCTGACACGCCTTGTCAGGGGGATGGCGCGGACGCCTTCGGACTGTCGCGAAGACGGCCTAGGCTTGAACCATCGACGGGCTTCGAGCGGCCCGCGGACGGGAGAAAGACCATGACCATCCAGGATATCGCCGGCGACCTCGTCGGCATGTGCAAGGCCGGCCAGTTCGCCGAAAGCGGCGAGAAATACTGGGCCGACGACGTCGTCTCGATCGAGGCCGGCGGCCCTCCGGGCATGGACCCGGTCTCGCGCGGCAAGGATGCGGCCCGCGCCAAGGGCGAATGGTGGGCGAACGCCCACGACACCCACAGCGTCGAGGTCGAGGGGCCGTACGTGAACGGCGACCAGTTCATCGTCCGTTTCGTCATGGACATCACCGCGCGCGACTCCGGCCAGCGCATGACCATGGACGAAACCGCCCTCTACACGATCAAGGACGGCAAGATCGCCGAGGAGCGCTTCTTCTACGGCGGCTAGGCCGGCTGGCCGGCGCCCCTGGGCGGCCGCGACTTGACGCCTGGCGGCCGAAAGGCGAGATCGGCCCCGGGGGGTTGTCGCATGATCTACACCTTGGCCGTTCCCGGCCCGATCGAGGATGTCGAGGAGGTGCGGGTGCTGGAATGGCACGGCGCGGTCGGCGACCGCTTCGCGGTCGGTGCGCTGGTGGTCGAGCTGGAGACCCACAAGGCCCTGGTCGAGGTGCGCGCCGGCCAGCCGGGCGCCCTGCGCCAGATCGTCTGCGCCGCAGGCGACTGGCAGGCGGTCGGGGCGCCGCTGGCGGTGCTGAGCGATGCGCCCGACGAGCCCCTGCCCGCCTCGCCGGACGGCCTTGCGCTGATGGCGGTGGACTTCGAGGTCAGCTAACCCAAGGCCGGCCCGAACCCCGGCACGCCCTTGCCGCGCAGGATGTGGACGACCTCGGCGCGCACCTCTGCATAGAGGGCGCCGCTGCCGTGGATGGCGTCGGGCATGTTGCGTTGGCCGCCCATCTCGGCGGTGATGGCGTCGACGTCGACGATGGCCACGTCATGGCCGCGCGCCAGGTCGTGCAGCATCAGGTTCAGGTCCTTGGCGTAGATGCTGGTCAGCGTCGCGCTCATCGGCTTGTCGAAACCCAAATAGGTCTGCACGTCATCGTCGCCGAGGCTTGACACCCGGTTGAAGACCAGCATGTGGGCCGGCATCCGGCCCGGCGCGGCGCGGATCAGGCCGATCAGCTCGCGATAGTCGTGCGCCATGTCGTCCAGGCCATGGGCGAACGGCTCGAAACTGTCCTTGATCCAGGCCGCGACGGCCCGGCCGGCGTACCACATCCGATGCTCGTGGATGCGCAGGGTATAGCCCAGCCGGCGGTGGCGCAGCAGCTGCTGGCTCTCGGCGTTCGCCGTCAGCAGCACCGCGTCGACCGGACCGCTGCGATGCACGTCCGTGCGGCTGAGCAGGTCGTAGCTGTCGGAAAGCGGCTTGCGCCCCAGTCCCCGCAGCAGCGCCGCGGCGAAGATCCACTCCTCGGGAAGCGCCGGCGGCGAGGCCTTCAGCAGATAGCCCATGAGATCGGCGACGATCGCGGCGTATTCCGCCTCGGTGCGGCGGATCTGCTCGACCAGGATGCGCGCCGTCGGCACCAGCGGCTCCTGGTGGGCATGCACGGCGTGGGCCGGGCCGCCGATGGCCTCGAACAGTTCCAGGAAGGCGGAGCTTTCGCCGCCCAGCACCCCGTCCAGCTCGCAGACGCCGAGGCCGAGCACCGCGCCCGGCGGCGCGCCGTCGCGGGGACGCCAGGCGCGGGTGCGGCTGTGCCAGCCGGTCAGCAGGCCTTGCCGGCCTTCGCTGATATTGGCCTGGCGACGGCCGGTCATGAACAGGATGTCGAGTTCGTCCTCCTCGCCGGGCAGGCCGGGCCCGGCGTCCTCGGCGGGCTCCAGGTGGCCGATGACGAAATCCGCGCTCCAGAACTGGAAAAGGTCGAGCCGGTCGAGGAAGCCGCCGCGCGAACTGATCTCCGAACGGCGGATTCGCCCGGCGACCCGCGGCGCCAGCGCCGCCTGCAGATCCTGGAACTCGTCCTTGAACGCCTCCTCGAACCGGCGCGATGCGCCGAGGATGGGAAGGATGCCGACATTGCAATAGGCCACCGCCTCGCCGGCGCGGCACAGCGCACCGTCTTCGCGCAGCCAGCGCAGGCCGGAGCGCCTGACCGCGAAACCGGGCGGCGCGAGCGGTCCCAGGCGTAGCGGGATCGGGCTCAGTCGATTTCCCACGCCGACTGCCGCAGGATGGAGGCGATGGCCACGCGAACGGGCCGGCCGGCGCCGGCGTCGAGCGGCTCGTCGGGTTGGGTTGAAAGGGTGGCCAGCGGCGCGCCGACCGCCGGCTCGTCGCCGCGCGCCACATGCACGCGGCGCAGCCAGGCGCGTTCGCGCAGCACGATTCGATAGTGCGAAATCGGCGGGCAGTCGTGCGGCGCGGCGGCGCTGAGGTCCACGGTCAGGTCGACGAGCTTGGCGCCGACGTCCAGGGCCGCGCCCTGCGCCGGATAGACCTCCTCGACGATGCCGGTGGTCATATAGCCGTTGATGCGTGGCACGATCAGGTTCAGCAACAAGACTGGAGCCTCCGCGGGGATCGCATGAATCGGAACGGTCCAAGTCATGGGCATGGCCGCGCGCGCCGCGTCAAGACCCCGCCGGCCGCCGGGCGGTTCGGCTGATGTCGAGGCTGGGGATCGGCGGCGGTCCGCGGCGCGGCGGGGCCGACGAGGCGGCGATCGTCGAGCTGCTGCTCACCCTGGGCTGGGTCGCCGAGGTCAGGAGCGGCGACCGCGCCGCGGCGCAGCGGCAGGTGCGCCAGACCCTGGATCGCCTGGTTGACGCCGGCCTGCCCTGTCATCGCGCCGCGTCCGGCGAACGCCGCTTCGATCCGGGCGAGGTGGCGAATTTCGCCATCTGGTTCAGCCTCGAGACAGGAGATCGGTCCTGGCTCGATCGCTGCGCGCCAAGGCACCGGCGCTTCGTCTGGGCGGCGCACGGGCTGGAGCCTCGGCCCGACGCCCGCCCGCCGCCGCCGACGGCGTTGCCGCCGCGAAGGTTCGCCGTCCGCTTCGAGCGGCTGTTCAATCTGCGCGGGCGAACGGCGGGGGCGCCGGCCTGGCTGCGCCTGCCCCGGCCGATCGAAGACGAAGTGTTGCGGGACCTCAAGGTCACGGCCGCGCCAAGCCCGGACACGGCGCGCATCACCGCCGGCGTCGGACGGCTCGACGTCCGGCTCGAGGTCCCCGCCAGCCTGGAGGTCGAACTCGGCTTCGCGGCCGCCTTCACCGCCTATCCGTCCGGCGGCCAGGCCGCGCCGCCCCCCCGGCTCGACGCGGCTGACCGCGCCCTTTTCACCCGGCCGGCCGAAGGCCTGATCAGGGTCGACGACGCCGTCGCGCGGCTGGCCGCCGAGCTGGCGGGCGACGAACGCGACCCCTGGACGCAGGTGCGGCGGTTCTGGGACTTCGGACTCGGGCGGCTGCGCCACGGCGTCGTGCACCATGACGAGATCGACCGCGCGCGCCCGGGCGGCTGGGTGGTGGAGAACGGCTGGTGCGACTGCCACGTGGGCTCCGCGCTGCTGGCGGCGCTGTGCCGGGCGCGCGGCATACCGGCCAGGCTGGTCGGCGGCTATGTCATGGATCCCGACACGCCCTACCACCACTACTGGGCCGAGGCCTGGATCGAGGATCGGGGCTGGCTGCCGCTGGACCTCAACATGAGCTGGCACTTTGCCAACGGCGGCCGGGATCCGGCCTGGCGGGACTATTATTTCGGGCGGCTGGACTACCGGATGAAGACCGAGGTCCTGCCGCATCTGTTCAACGGGCTGGGCTCGTTGCGTTTTCCGCCCACCTGGCATCGCCTGTCGAGGCTGCTGGACCAGGGGTTGGAGATGAGTTTCCACGACAGCGCCGACGGCGCGCTGATCCACCGCGACCGGGTGGCTATCGCCGAGGAAGGCGCGCTCTAGCCTAGGCGCGCAGGACGAAGGCGGGGCCGTTCGCGCCCTGCACGGTGACGGCGCCGGGACCGAAGTCGAAAGCCGCCAGGCCTTCGCGCAGAGCCGCCTCCCGCCGTCGCAGCAGGCCCTGCGACAGGCCAAGGCGGGTCGCCAGCATGCGGTGGTGCGCCTCGTTCCACGAATTGCCGCCGTGGCTGACATAGACATAGAGGTGTGGGGCGCCGGCCAGCACGCCGAAGCCGCCGCGCCGCTGCATCTGCCGCACCACCTCGAGATCCTCGCCCAGGCGCGCCGCCGCGCCGGTTTCCGGGTAGCGGATCGGCGAACGGCGCCAGGCCATCAGCGTGCCGGGATGCGCCGTCGCCTCGGTCGCGCGCCAATTGGCGCCGTAGAGCGCGCGCTCGGATGGAAAGAACTGCATCACCTCCTGCAGGCAGAGCCCCTCCGCATCCGACCGGGCCAGGGCGGCGAACTGGCGCTCCAGCCGCTCGGGATGGTGCAGGTCGTCGTCGTCCCACTGACAGACCACGTCGCCCGCGGCCGAGGCCAGGCTGATGTTCCTGAGCGCGCCGAGGGTCAGGGCGCCGTGGGGCTTGACCATGCGCAGGTCATCGCGGCCGAGCGAGGCGATGTGGGCCTCGACGGCCTCGCCGCCGGCGCCGGCCGCGCGATCCATCACCACCACCAACTCGCGCCGCTCGTGGGTCTGCCGCAGATAACAGTCCAGGCTCCGCTTCAGCCCCTCGAGCCGGCCCGGAACCGGCAGGGTGACCATCAGGCAGCTGATCAGCGGCTGGCCGGGCATAGCGTCAGGAGATGCGGCGGCGAGTGACTGTCACGCGCATTGGTTCGGTTCCTCCGCGGTGAGTGCGGAAATGCCCATACGATGTTCGTTCTACGCCAGTTCGCGTCGACCGATAGCCGAGTCCGCGGCATTGCTCTAACAACCCTCGCATGGATGAACTCGACACTCTCTATCAGCGGGCGTTCGACGCCTATCGGGCCGGCCGGGCCGGCGAGTCCGAGCAGAGGCTGGACGAGCTGCTGGCCAGCGCGCCGATGAACGCGCGGGCGCTGCTGCTGAAGAGCGTCGTGCACACCAAGACCGAGCCCGCCGCCTGCCTTTCGCTGGTCGAGCAGGCGGCGCACCTCGATCCGTTCAACGCCGAGAGCTGGTACAATCTGGCGGTGTTCGAGGCCGAGCGCGGACGGCTGGACGCCGCCCTGGCGGGCTATCGGCGGACGGTGCGGTTCGACCCGCTGCACGTCAACGCGCTGAACAACGGCTGCGAGCTGCTGCGCCGTTTCGACCGGTTCGAGGATTCGCTGGAATGGGCCGACCGGCAACTGGCGCTGGGCCACGCCAGCTGGGCGGCGCACCTGAACCGCGCCATCTGCCTCCTGCACCTGCGCCGGATGGACGAGGCCGAGGCGGCGTTCAAGCGCGCCCTGGCGCTGGATCCGGAGCGGCCGATCATCCGCTGGGAACTTTTCCCCCACTATCTGTTCCAGAACCGGTTCGCCGAGGCCTGGGAGGCGTTCGAGTCCCGCTTCGACGCCGGCCACCTGAACGGCGTCTTCTGCTACCCGTTCCTGCAGCCCTTGTGGAAGGGCGAGCCGCTGGCCGGCAAATCGATCCTGATCCACAACGAACAGGGGCTGGGCGACCAGATCATGTTCGCCAGCGCCCTGGCCGAGGTGATCGCCCAGGCGGAGACGACCACCCTGGTGCTGTCGGCCGAACTGGTCCCGCTGTTCCAGGCCTCGTTCCCGACCGCGCGGATCTTCCCCGCCAGGGTCGGCCGTTTCGCCGGCGACCATCCGCCGCCGCCCTGGCTGCCGGAGCTTGGCCAGATCGACTATCAGATCCCCATCGGCGGGCTGATGCATCGACTTCGTACGCGTACGGAGGATTTCGCCGACCCCAAGGTCTACCTGCGCCCGTCCGACGACGCCAGGCTGCGCTGGAGCCGGCGGATCGCCAAGGGGATGCCGGCGGCGAAGGGCCTGCGCGTCGGCCTGTGCTGGGCCAGCAACCCGGCGCTGTTCCGGCTGGATTCCAGCCGCCGCGCCAGCAAGAAGAGCATGAGCCTGGAGACCATGGCGCCGCTGGTCCAGGTCGAGGGCGCGCAGTTCGTCAGTGTCCTGAACTGGAAGATCGATCCGATGCCGAAAGGCCTGGCCGGGCCGCTGCTCGACGTCTCGATCGACCTGCGCAGCCTTGACGACACCGCCGCCCTGGTCGCCGAGCTCGACCTGGTGATCACCGTCGACACCGCCGTCGCCCACCTGGCCGGCGCGCTCGGCAAGCCGGTGTGGCTGCTGCTGCACGACTTCGCCGACTGCCGCTGGTCGCTGAGCGACGAGCGCAGCTACTGGTACCGCGACATGCAATTGATCCGGCAGGCCACGCCGGGCGACTGGGACGGGGTGATCGCCCGCGTCGCCAAGTCGCTCAAGACCCTGGCGGCGGCCCGATGAGCGTCGATGCCGCGCTGCAGGCCTGGCGCGAGGGCCGCGCCGAGGACTGCATGGCGCAGCTGCGCGCCCTGGGGGTCGAGGCCGCCGACCAGCCGATCGCCCTGCAGCTCTGGGCGCTGGCCACCGCGGCGACCGGCCGGCGCGCCGACGCCCTGGCCCTGCTGGAGCGGGCGGTGCGGATCGCCCCCGGCGACGCCCAGGCCCACTTCAACCTGGCCGTCTCGCTGCAGGCGATCAGCGAGATGACCCGGGCGGTCACCCATTACGAGCAGGTGCTGCGCATCGAGCCGGCCCACACCGGGGCGCTGAACAACCTCAGCGACCTTTACCGGCGGCGCGGCCGGCCGGCCGAGGGCTGGGGGCTGATGGCGCGCTACCAGGCGGCCGGCGGCGGCCTGAGCGGCCTGGAGATCCGCATGGCCAAGCTGGCCATGGACCTGCGCCGCTTCGACGAGGCGGCGCAGTGGTTCGACCGCGCCGAACAATACGCGCCGGGCGACGCCTCGGTGGGCTGGGAGCACGCCATGCTCGACCTGGTGCGCGAGGACTTCGCGAACGGCTGGCCGCGCTACGAGCGGCGGCTGGAATCCTACGGCTTCAACGGCCTGGGCATCTATCCCTATGCCGCGCCGCGCTGGACCGGCGAGCCGATCGCCGGCAAGCGCCTCCTGATCCACCGCGAGCAGGGGCTGGGCGACGCCATCATGTTCTCCACCGCCTTCGAAGGGCTGATCGAGGACGGCGCACAGCTGCACCTGGCCCTGGCCCCGCCGCTGGCGCGGCTGATGGCCTTCAACTTCCCCAAGGCCCGGGCGTGGAGCAGCGTCACCGCCACCGGCGGCAACGGGCGCCAGCCGGAGCAGCGCTGGGCGGCGGTGGCCGGGCCCATCGACCTGCAGGCGCCCGTCTGCAGCCTGGGCGTCCTTCGGATGATGGACGGGCCGCCGGCGCCGCGCGCCTATCTGCGCGCCGACCCCGCGGATGTCGGCGTCTGGGCCGAACGGCTGGCGACGCTGCAGCCGAAAAAGCCGCGGGCGCGGCGGATCGGCCTGGCGCTCGGCACCCGCCAGGTGCGCTGGAACGACGACGGCCAGACCCAGGCCATCCGCAAGACCCTGCCGGCGGCGATGGCCGCGCCGTTCGCGGAGATCAAGCGCGCCCAATGGGTGGCGCTGCACGACCGCGAGACCGCCTCGATGCTGGCCGACGTACCGGCCCTGGACATCGTCGATCCGAGCCCCTGGATCACCGACCTGGCCGACACCGCCGCCATCATCGAAACCCTCGACCTGGTGGTCTCGGCCGACACCGCCGTCGCCCACCTGGCCGCGGCCATGGGCAAGCCAGTGATCCTGATGCTGTGGTGGAATGCCGACTGGCGCTGGGGCGTCAGCCGCGCCGACAGCTACTGGTACCCGCAGGTGCAGGTGGTTCGCCAGGCCGCGCCCGGCGACTGGGCCGGCGTCGTCAAGGCGGTGGCGGCGGCCATCGGTTAAGGACGCTCCTTCTCCCGCGAGGGAAGAAGGACACGGCTCGAACAAGCCCGGCTGTTCGTGCCTGACCTCGATTCAACCTCTCCACCCCCGCCATCGGCGGGCTCGACCCTCCTGAACGACGTTCGGAGCCGGGCCACCGCCGGCGCCGGCATCGGCTGGCAGTTCTGAAACCGCCCCTCGAGAGCGGAGATTCGAAAAGATGCGCCGCTCGACGGCGGGCGCACCGCCCCGCGCCCTCGAAGCGGCGATTTCGGCGCCGCGCGGTTCTGCCGCGGAGGCTCGCCGCACAACCTCAGGGCGTTGAATGTGGCGTCCCCGAAACACACGGCGACCGGCTTGGCTTCGCGGGCGGCCCTCGGGTCCGGTCACGAACAGCGTTATCCGTTAACCCTTTGAATTTGTAAACTTGCTCCGGAGGGCCGCGCCGCGCGAGGGCGAACCGCGTTATGTCGTCAGGCGCCGCAACGGCGAGCGGGGCGGTCGCCGGCCGGTCCAATCCGGGCACGATGTGTTCGCGCCAGGGATGAGGCCGTTAACCATCCGACCGCCGACGGTCTCCAAAAACCTTGACCAAAGAAAGGCTTAAGGTAGTGTAAATGCATGTCGCGGCGGTTGTAGCCGAGGCAGGGGGGCGAAGCGCACGCAGCTGGGGCTGTGCGGCGCGGCAAGGCACGAGGGCTCGCCGCGGGCGGGCCAGGCGGCTGCCCCCTTGAAGTTTAATCCGATCCGCCGATCAGCGGCGGACGGGGGCTGTGGGGCTGAAATGTATCCTCTGAAGGCGCGGTCTGCTGGCCGCCTGTCCGCGTTGTTGCTTGGCGCGTCGCTCGTGGCGCTCGCGGCGGGAGAGGCCTCGGCGCAGAACGTCTGCTCAGGCGGAACTTCGCCGGCTTGTGTTGGCGGCACCGAGTCGAATGAAACGGCCTATGGGGACTTCGCCGGGCTTAATGGCAGCGGCGTCGACAACACCGCGATCGGCGACGCCGCCGGCCAGAGCGTCAGCGGCAACAACAATACTGCGCTCGGCGCCCAAGCAGGGCAGCACGTCTCGGGTAGCGCGAACATCGCAATCGGTTACCAGTCCGGCAGTTTCTTCACTGCCGGCGACACAATCTCGATCGGCGACAGCGCAAACGCCAGCGTCTCGAACGGCATAGCCATCGGGACCAGTTCGTCCGTCACCGGCCCCGGCAGCGTCGCCATCGGCGCGGGCTCGACGGATCTCGGCGCCACCAATGTGGTCTCCGTCGGCAACTCGACCGTTCAACGCCGCATCACCAATGTCGGCAGCGGTGCGGTCAACGCCACCTCCACCGACGCGGTGACGGGCGCCCAGCTGTTCGCGGCGGAAGCCACCGCCGGCGGCAGCCCCTATGTGGCGGTCAACGGCACGGTCGATGCGACAGCCACCGGCACCGGCTCGATCGCCATCGGCAACGCGACCGGCAGCGCCCCCGGCGTCTCGAACCTCGAAAACATCGCGGTCGGCGACGGGGCCGGCTCGACGGTGACCGGCAGCTACAACACCGCCTTCGGCGTTGGAGCGGGCTCGGGATTGAGCGGCAGCTACAACACCGCCATCGGCGTTGGAGCGGGCGGCAATACCGTCGTCGGCGCTGAGAACATCGCCATCGGAGACCACGCGGGCAACACCGTCGGCGGCAACTCCAACATCGCCATCGGCAACCTGGCCGGTAACGGCATCGTCGGCCAGAACTACACCATCGCCATCGGCAACGCGGCCGAGGCCGACAACACCGATGGCATCGCGATCGGCCGAAGCGCCGTGACCGGAAACCCGGGCTCGATCGCCATCGGCGGCGGCGCCTCGGCGCTTTACCATTCGGGCCAGATCGCCATTGGGGAGAACGCCAACGTCACCGGTTCCAACAGCGTCGCCATCGGCGATGCGTCCAGCGACAACGGCCGGTCCAACGTCTTCTCGGTCGGCGGCAACGGCACGGGCGGCCAGCGCGAGATCATCAACGTCGCGGCCGGGAACCTGACCACCGACGCGGCCAATGTCGGCCAGGTCAACGCCGCGCAAGCCGCGGCGATCGCCGCCGACGCCCAGCCTTATATCGCGATCAACGGCACGGTCGTCGCCTCGGCCACCGGCGCCGGGGCCATCGCCATCGGCAGCAGCGCCAACGCCGGCAAGGCCGGTTCGGTCGCCATCGGCTCCGGCGCCGTGACCACCGGCAACACCAGCGTCGCCCTGGGCGCGGGCGCCAGCGACGCCGGCGTCGCCAACGTGGTCTCGGTCGGCAATGCGACCCAGACCCGCAAGATCGTCAACGTCGGCAACGGCACGCTGAGCGCCACCTCGAGCGACGCGGTGACGGGCGCCCAGCTCTATGCCGTCACCGGCGGCACAACGCCGACCGGGGCTGGCTCGCTGGCCTTCGGCTCCGGCGCCGGCGCGAACGACGCCTCGACCAACGTCAACAACTCGACCTTCGGCGATGCGTCCGGCGTCAGCGTCACCGGCACCGGCAATTCGGCCTTCGGCGCCATGGCCGGCAACAGCGTCATCGGCAACTACAACGTCGCATTCGGCGACGGCGCTGGCGACGGCGTCACCGGCAACGGCACCATCGCCATCGGCCACAACGCCGGCGACCCGGTGGCCAACACGACCATCGCCATCGGTTCGGGCGCGGTGGCGACCCAGACCAACGGCATCGCCATCGGCACCCTGGCGAACACGACGGGCACGAGCGGCGCCATCGGCATCGGCAACAACACCGTCTCCAGCGCCGCCGGCTCGCTGGCCTTCGGGCCGAGCGCCACGGCCAGCGGCAACGGCTCGATGGCCTTCGGCGGCGGATCCTCGGCCAGCGCGACCAACGGGGTCGCCATCGGCACGAACGCCAACGTCACCGGCTCCAACAGCGTCGCAATCGGCAACGCTTCGAGCGACGGCGGCCAGGCCAATGTCTTCTCGGTGGGCAACACGTCCCAGACCCGGAAGGTCATCAACGTCGCCAACGGCATGGTGGCGGCCGGTTCGACCGATGCCGTGACCGGCGGGCAGCTCTACTCCACCACCGAATTCTTCCAGGCCAACGGGACCACCGCGGCCCAGGCGATCGGTTCGGGCTCGCTCGCGGCCGGCAACGGGGCGGGCGTCGGCGGCAACACGACCAACAACGCCAACAACACCGCCGTCGGCAACATGGCCGGGACCAGCGTCAGCGGCACGGGCAACTCGGCGTTCGGCGCCCTGGCCGGACAGACGGTCAGCGGCTCGAACAACGTCGCCATGGGCGTCCGCGCCGGCGACAACGTCACGGCCAGCGGCACGATCGCCATCGGTTCCGGCTCGGTGGCGACCAAGACCAACGGCGTCGCCATCGGCACGAATGCTAATTCCACCGGTACGAACGGCGCCATCGCCTTCGGCGCCGGCACCACCTCCAGCGGCCTCGGCTCGGTAGCCGTTGGACCCAACGCCTCGGCAACCGGCACGGGCACGGTGGCGATCGGGCGCCTCGCGACGGCTGGCGGAACAGGCACTGTCGCCATCGGCCTACAGGCTGGCTCGGCCGGCGCCAACAATACCGACGTCGGCCGGACGAGCGGGCTTTCCGCCACCGGCTCCTCGAACACCGCCCTGGGCTTCAATTCGTCCGAATTCGCCACCGGCAACAACAATACCGCCGTCGGCGCCAGCGCCGGGGCCGGCGTCAGCGGTACGGGCAACTCGGCCTTCGGGGAGTCGGCCGGAACGACGGTCAGCGGCAACAACAACATCGCCATCGGCGCCCGCGCCGGCCAGGAAGTGACCGGCAACGGCACCATCGCCATTGGCGCAAGCTCGACGGCGACGCAGACCAACGGCGTCGCCTTGGGAACCAGCGCCTCGGCGACCGGCGCGGGCGGCGCCATGGCCTTCGGCAACAACACCAGCTCCAGCGGCTCGGGCTCGGTCGCCTTCGGGCCGAGCGCCACGGCCAGCGCCAACGGTGCGATGGCCTTCGGCGACGGATCCTCGGCGAGCACGGCGAACGGGGTCGCCATCGGCACGAACGCCAACGTCACCGGCTCCAACAGCGTCGCAATCGGCAACGCTTCGAGTGACGGCGGCCAGGCCAATGTCTTCTCGGTGGGCAGCACTTCCCAGACCCGGAAGGTCATCAACGTCGCCAACGGCAACGTGACCGGCAATTCCACCGACGCGGTCAACGGCGGCCAGCTGTTCACCGCCACGGAATTCTTCCAGGCCAAGGGCACCATTCCGGCCCAGGCGATCGGCACGGGCTCCGTGGCGGTCGGCAATGGCGCCGGCGTCGGCGGCAACGTCACCAGCAACCAGAGCAACACCGCCGTCGGCAACATGGCCGGGACCAGCGTCAGCGGCACGGGCAACTCGGCGTTCGGCGCCCTGGCCGGACAGACGGTCAGCGGCAACAACAACGTCGCCATGGGCGACGGCGCCGGCGGCAACGTGACCGGCGACAACACCATCGCCATCGGCCACAACGCCGGCCGCAACATCGATCCCGACGGCACCATCGCCATCGGCTCAAGCTCGATCGCGACGATGACCAACGGCATCGCCGTCGGCACCAACGCCAATTCCACCGGCGCGGGCGGCGCCATTGCTTTCGGCGCCAACTCGTCCTCGAGCGGTTCCGGCTCGCTGGCGCTCGGTTCGGACGCTTCGGCCACGGGCCACGGCACGGTCGAGATCGGGCCCAACGCCGGCGTCCAGGCCGGCGCGGGCAGCTTCGATAACTTCGGAGTCGGCGACGGCGCCGGCCAGTACGTCACCGGCAGCTACAACACCGCCTCAGGCGAAGGCGCTGGGAGCAGTGTGACGGGCACCGACAACCTCGCGGTTGGCATCTCCGCCGGTTACCTGGTGAGCGGCACGGGCAACTCGGCCTTCGGCGCATTTGCCGGACTGACGGTCAGCGGCGCCAACAACGTCGCCGTGGGCGAGGGCGCCGGCGGCAATGTCACCGGCAACAACACCATCGCCATCGGCACCAACGCCGGCCGCAACATCGATCCCGACGGCACCATCGCCATCGGCTCGGGGTCGGTTGCGACGCAGACCAACGGCATCGCCGTCGGCACCAACGCCAATTCCACCGGCGCCGGCGGGGCCATCGCCTTCGGCGCGTACGCCAACGTCAGCGGCAGCTCATCCGTGGGCATCGGCAACAACACCCGGGTCACCGGACAGAACGCCGTCGCCGTCGGTCCGGGGGCGGTCGCCGTCGGCTCGGGCACGGTCTCGATCGGCAACCGCACCGGTGGTGGCTTTGCGGGCGCGGCCAACATCGAGAATACCGCGGTGGGCGACCAGGCTGGATATCAGCTCACCGGCTCATACAACGCGGCGCTCGGCTGGCAGGCCGGCGGGTTCACGCACCAGTCCTACGGCGTGGAAGTCGGTTACCAGGCCGGCTTTATATCAAGTGGCCAGTACAATATCGGCGTCGGCTATCAAGCCGGCGGCTTTACGACCGGCTCGTACAACACAGCCGTGGGGTTTGAGGCCGGCGCGGGTGTGAGCGGCTCCGCCAACACCGCCCTGGGTAACATCGCCGGCCAGGAGATCAGCGGCTCGGACAATTCCGGCCTGGGTTACTGGTCGGGCACCGCAGTCACCGGCTCAAACAACGTCGGGGTAGGCGCCGCGGCCGGCGGTGACATCAGCGGCGACAACAACGCCGGCATCGGCGCCGGAGCCGGAACCTTCGTCACCGGTTCGTCCAACGTGGCCATCGGCAACATGGCGGGCCGGTTTGTCACCGCTAGCGGCACCATCGCCATCGGGGACACCGCCCAGGCGACGAACAACAACGGCATCGCCTTAGGGACCAGCGCCTCGGCGACCGGTACGAACGGCGCCATTGCCCTCGGCGCCAACACCACGTCCAGCGGTTCCGGCTCGCTCGCCTTCGGTCCGGGCGCATCGGCCGCGGGCGCCGGCACGCTCGACATGGGCCGTAACGCGGGCGACGCGGCGGTTGCGGGCAGCTTCGACAACACCGGTGTCGGCGACGGCGCGGGCCAGAACATCAGCGGCAGCTACAACGCCGGCTTCGGCGTGAGATCTGGCGTGTCGGTCAGCGGCGTCCAGAACACCGGCGTCGGCTATCTGGCCGGGCAGTCGGTCTCCGGCGCCTACAACGCCGCCCTCGGCCCGAATGCGGGCGTCAATGTCAGCGGCTCGGCCAATATCGCCATCGGCAACGTGGCCGGCAACGGCATCGCCGCCAGCGACACCATCGCCATCGGCGACCATGCCCAGGCGACGGGCGACAATGGCATCGCCATCGGCAGCAACACGGTGGCCAGCGGCTCCAGCTCCATCTCGATCGGCAACGGCACGGGCTTCGGCGACGCCGTCGGCGACTCGCAGAACACCTTCTTCGGCACCCACGCCGGCCAGTACGTCGACGGCAGCAACAACACCGGCTTCGGCGTCGACGTCTCCGACACGGTGACCGGCGACAACAACACCGCCTATGGCTTCAACGCCGGCGGCTCGGTGACCGGCAGCGGCAATTCGGCCTACGGCGTCTCCGCCGGCCGGACGGTCAGCGGCAATAACAACGTCGCCTTCGGCATCGGCGCCGGCGGCAACGTGACCGGCAACAACACGATCGCCATCGGCACCAACGCCGGCGACAATATCGATCCCAACGGCACCATCGCCATGGGCTCGAGCGCGGTCGCGACCCAGACCAACGGCATCGCCATCGGCACGAACGCCAGCTCCACCGGCGCCGGCGGGGCCATCGCCTTCGGCAACAACACCAATGCCAGCGCCGCAGCGACCCTGGCCTTCGGACCCGGCGCGTCGGCGACGTTCATCAACGGCATCGCCATCGGCAACCACAGCACGTCCGCCGGTGACGGCGCCGTCGCCTTCGGCAATGGCTCGAGCGCCACCGGATCGGGCGCGGTCGCCGTCGGCCCGCATTCGACAGACTCCGCCAACAACGGCGTCGCCGTCGGCGGCAACGCGACCTCCAGCGCCAACGGCGCGGTCGCGGTCGGCCACAATTCCGATGCGACCGGGGTCCGCTCCCTGGCGCTTGGGCTGAACTCGACGTCAACCGGAAGCGGCTCCGTCATGATCGGCAACAGCACCGGCGCGAACGCCGGCGCCGGCAGCGCCGAAAACGTCGCCGTGGGCGATTCCTCCGGCCAGACCGTCACCGGCACGGGCAACAGCGGCCTGGGCTATCAGGCGCTGCAGAACGTCTCCGGGCCCAACAACACCGCCCTCGGGATCGCGTCCGGGCAGGACGTCATCGGCCGCTCCAACACCTATGTGGGCTCCGGCTCAGGCACGTCGGTGACCGGCTCGTACAACGCCGGCTTCGGCACCGGCGCCGGCCAGAGCGTCACCGGCGACGTCAACACCGGCGCCGGCCCGCAGGCCTCCAACGAGATCAGCGGCTCCGGCAACGCCGGCCTCGGCGAGCATGACTCGGTCAGCGTGCTGGGCAACTTCAACACCGGCGCGGGCGCCTTCGCCTCGCAGAGCGTCAGCGGCGCCAACAACGCGGCCGTCGGCGTCAACGCCGGCGACAACGTCACCGGTTCGGCCAACATCGCCGTCGGCAACATGGCCGGCAACGGCGTGCTCGCCAGCGACACCATCGCCATCGGCGACACCGCCTTCGCCAACGCCAGCGGCGGTATCGCGCAGGGCACGGGAGCGACGGCCACCGGCTCGGGGACGGTCGAGCTCGGCCGCGCGGCGGGAATCGGCGGCGGCAAGGCCAGCTACGACAACACCGGGCTCGGCGACGGCGCGGGCCAGAGCGTCACCGGCAGCTTCAACTCCGGCGTCGGCGTGAACTCGTCCTTCCTGATCGTCGGCTCGGGCAACACCGGCGACGGCTACGGCGCCTCGCAGACGGTCACCGGCCTCAACAACACCGCGATCGGGACCAACGCCGGCCGCAACGTGACCGGCTCCTACAACATCGCCATCGGCTCCAACGCCGGCAACGGCATCCACGGGGTCAGCGGCTTCAGCAACACCATCGCCATCGGCGCGAACACCACGGTCACCGGCAACAACAACGGCGCGATCGGCGGCAATGCGACCTTCGGCGCCAACGAACTGATCGATATGGCCACAGCCGCCAACGCCGGGTTCACGGTGGGCGGCCATCAGCCAAACTTCGCCGGCAACACCGCCACCCAGGGCATCTCGTTCGGAACGTCAACCGACACCACGCGACTGGTCAACGTGGCCGCCGGCCGGCTGAACCCACAATCCACCGACGCGGTGAACGGCAGCGAGCTCTATGCGGTCTCAAGCACCCTCGACTCCTCGCTGACCAACGTCTCGACCTCGGTCAGCGCCCTCAGCGCTTCGCTGAGCAACGTTTCCGTCTCGGTGACCGGCCTGTCCAGTTCGCTGAGCAACGTGTCCAGCTCGGTGACCGCGCTGTCGAGCTCGCTGAGCAATGTCTCGAACTCGGTCACCGGCCTGTCGAGCTCGCTGAGCAACGTCTCGACCTCGATCAGCGGCCTCTCCAGCTCGCTGAGCAATGTCTCGACCTCGATCAGCGGGCTGTCGAGCTCACTCAGCAATGTCTCGAGCTCGGTCACCGGCCTGTCGAGCTCGTTGAGCAACGTGTCCAATTCGGTGACCGGGCTGTCGAGCTCGCTGAGCAATGTCTCGAACTCGGTCACCGGCCTGTCGAGCTCGCTGAGCAACGTCTCGACCTCGATCAGCGGCCTCTCCAGCTCGCTGAGCAATACCAACAGCTCGGTCAGCGGGCTTTCGAGCTCACTGAGCAACGTCTCGACCTCGATCAGCGGCCTCTCCAGTTCGCTGAGCAATACCAATAGCTCGGTCAGCGGGCTTTCAAGCTCCCTGAGCAACGTCTCGGCCTCAACGACCGCCCTGAGCAGCTCGCTCAGCAACGTCTCAAGTTCGACCACCGCCCTGAGCAGCTCGCTGAGCAACGTCTCGACCTCGACGACCGACCTCAGCACGTCGCTGAGCAATGTCTCGACGTCCGTCAGTGGCCAAAGCTCGTCGCTCTCCGGCCTTTCGGCTTCGTTCAGCGGCCAGAGCACCTCGGTCGCCGGCCTCAGCTCCTCGCTCAGCGGCCAGAGCGCCTCGGTCGCCGGCCTCAGCACCTCGCTCAGCGGCCAGAGCGCCTCGGTCGCCGGCCTCAGCACCTCGCTCAGCGGCCAGAGCAGCTCGGTCGCCGGCCTCAGCACCTCGCTCAGCGGCCAGAGCAGCTCGGTCGCCGGCCTCAGCACCTCGCTCAGCGGCCAAAGCAGCTCGGTCGCCGGCCTCAGCACCTCGCTCAGCAACGTCTCGACGTCGCTGAGCGTCCTCAGCACGGCGGTCTCCACCCTCAGCGACGGAGTCTCGACCTCGCTGTCGTCGGCCATTTCGGCGCTCAGCACCGGCGTGTCGAACTCGCTGTCCTCGGCGATTTCGACCCTGAGCACCGGGGTCTCCAGTTCGCTGTCCTCGGCGATCTCGACGCTCAGCACCGGGGTCTCGACCTCGTTGTCGGCCCTGGGCAGCTCGATAACCAACCTGAGCGCCGGCGTGTCGACCTCGCTGTCCTCCGGACTGTCGACCCTGAGCACCGGCGTCTCCACCTCGCTGTCCTCGGCCATATCCGGCCTGAGCGCCGGGGTGTCGACCTCGCTGTCCTCCGGGCTGTCGACCCTGAGCACCGGGGTCTCCACCTCGCTGTCCTCGGCCATATCCGGCCTGAGCGCCGGGGTGTCGACCTCGCTGTCCTCCGGACTGTCGACCCTGAGCACCGGGGTCTCCACCTCGCTGTCCTCGGCCATATCCACCCTGAGCTCGGGGGTTTCCACCTCGCTGTCCTCGGGCCTGTCGACGCTGAGCACCGGGGTTTCGACCTCGATGACCAGCCTCAGCGCCGGGGTCTCGACCTCGCTGTCGTCGGCGATTTCGACCTTGAGCAACGGGGTTTCGGCCTCGCTGTCCTCGGCCATCTCCACCCTCAGCACGGGCGTCTCGACCTCGCTGTCCTCCGGACTGTCGACCCTGAGCACCGGGGTTTCGAGCTCCATGACCAGCCTCAGCGCCGGGGTCTCGACCTCCCTGTCGTCGGGCCTCTCGACCCTGAGCGCCGGCGTGTCGGTTTCGCTGTCCTCGGCCGTCTCCACCCTCAGCACGGGTGTCTCGACCTCGCTGTCCTCCGGCCTCTCGACCCTGAGCACGGGCGTCTCGACCTCGCTGTCGACCGTCACGACCTCGCTGGGCGAGGTCAGCACCTCGCTGGTCGGCGTCTCGGCCTCGCTCACCTCGCTGAACAACGCCTTCGCCGCCTCCGGCCTGCCGAGCACCCAGCCGACCCAGGGCCTGCAGTTCGGCGCCGGCAGCTCGGTGACCGGCCCCGGCGGCACGGCGCTCGGCTTCGGCGCCACGGCCGGGTCGGACTCGGTGGCGGTGGGCACCAACGCCTACGCCGCCGGGCCTGACGACACCGCGGTCGGCTACAGCGCCAACGTCACCGCCAACCACGGCACCGCCGTCGGGGCGGGCGCGACGGTGGCGGCCGCCGGCGGCACGGCGATCGGCGCCGGCGCCACGGTCGCGGCCGGGGCGACCAACGCGGTCGCCATCGGCGCCGGCTCGGTGGCCACCGACCCGAACAGCGTCTCCTTCGGCTCGGCCGGCAACACCCGGCGGCTGGAGAACGTCTCGGCGGGCATCAACGCCACCGACGCGGCCAATGTCGGCCAGGTGCAGGCGGCGGAAGCCGGCGCGGTCAGCCAGGCCAACGCCTACACCAACAGCTTCGCGAACGGGTTCAACTATCGCCTGAACCAGGTCTCGGTGCGGGCGGACGAGGGAACCGCGGCGGCGATGGCGGCGAACGGCGTGCCGCAGGCCTTCAACCCGGGCAAGACCCTGGTCGGCGTCGGCCTCGGCACCTGGGGCAGCCAGGCGGCGCTGTCGGTCGGCGCCTCGCACATCTTCGAGGAAGGCCAGGTGGCCGTGAAGATCACCGGCAGCTTCGACACCCACGGCTCCGCCGGCGTCTCCACCGGCGTCGGCTGGCAGTTCTAGGGGTTAGACTTCTCCCGTGGGGAGAAGGAGGGGCCCACGGTATTATGGCGCAAACGCCATTAGACGCGCAGCCCGGCGGCACCCACATTTCCGGGCATGACCGATGAAATCCTGATTGCCGGCTTGAAGCGGAAATACGCTGAACTGGCCGGCGCACTACGCCAAGCCCGCAAAACGGCCCATGCCCTCAAGGAAGACATGGCGACCGTGCGGGCGACCCTCAAGCTGTTCAGCGCGGAAGCTGAACTAGCGGGCGTGAAGCCCATCGCGCCGTCACAGACGGGCAAACTGTTTGTGAAGGGCCAGTGCTCGCGCACGGCGCTGGACGTGCTCAGGACGGCCACGGAACCGCTCACGGTGCGCCAGATTGCCGAGCGCGTCGTTGAGGCCACAGGCATAGGGCCGCTCGGCTCGCGCGACATGCAGAGCGTCTGTGACGCCGTGAAGCACGCCTTTATGGGGCGCCGAGACCTTGTGACAGCCACGAAGGACCGTCCCCAGCGTTGGGCGCTCGCGGGCCGGGAATGACTCCCCGACCCGCTCGCCTTATCCTAGCAGTCGCCAAACAGACTAGGAGAAGTCGTCATGCCCGCCATGGACAAACAGGACGCGGAGGACATCAAACACCTCCTCGAACAATTGATCGCCGCTGTTCTCGTGACTGCGACGGTAACGCCGCCGCTACGCGAGGAAGCGATCATTCGGCGCTATCGACAGATGCGGCAGTCGATTTTGCAGGACGGCGGTCTGTAGCATCGTCGTCACAGAGAAATTGAAGATAGGCCCGTGCACGCGCCAAGGTGTTTTCGGTTGAGTCCCCGATCCGGGTGGCCAATTCCAAGGCCCGATCACGGTCGGATGGTATGGTGGTGTTAGAGAGAGCCATGACAGCCGCTCGCCTTTCGCGTAGATTGATCCACGCGATGCGCAACTGTTTGGCTGGGAGAGCGGCGGCAACCGCTCCCTTCAGCTTTGCCGCAAGGCGTTAGCTACCTTCACTTCGGTCGCAGGGGAGAACTATCAGCGGCGACGCTGATTGTATCACGCCGCCTTGTGACGTTGCCAGTAGCCTGAGAAATCCACGCTGGGCTTGTTCGCCAACGCCAGCGCCGCCACGCGGCCGACTTGTTCGCCATTGCCGACGCGGCGAGCGTCTTCGCGGAAGGCGGCCTCTTGGGCGTAGCGGACCAGATATGGGCCGCTGATATGGTGGTGGTGGCCGATCTCGCCGCGACGCAGGCGGGAGAAGTAGGTTTCCGCCCAATTCGTGCAGGCCCCGTCGAGGCTGTAGGCGTCTTGGTGGTTGATACGCTTCATTTCAAAGCGGGCGTGCAGGCTGTCCCAGCCCGACGCTTCATCGGCGTTGACGACCGTGCCGGGCTTCACGTGCGAGCGGATGAAGCCAACGGCGGCGGCCTCCGAATGAAACACGGCCGGGATGCTGTCGCCGCCGTGCTGGCGGATGATCACGACGACTTGGCGCTTGCCGGATTGGTTCTCGGTAAGACGGCGATCCCGGCGGTTCTCGCGGCGGTTGGCGGGCTTCACGTAGCCGCCGAAGTAGGCGCCATCAACCGACGCTTCCTCGCCCTTGCCGCCGATCATGCGGCCCTTGATCTCAGCCGCCATCGCCTCGCGCATCTTGTGGCAGAGAACGAACGCGGCCTTGTAGGACAGGCCGAGGTCGCGGCTCATCGCCAGCATGCTCTTGCCCTTCACTTCGTTGATGAAGATGGCGATAGCCGCGAGATACATGCGCAGCGGCAGCTTGTGACTGGCGAACAGCGTGCCGTTGGTGATGCTGAAATCCTTGCCGCACGCCTTGCAGCGGAAGCGCAGAGCGCCGCTCGGGCGACGGCACTCATAGGCGTCCAGACCGCCGCAGTACGGGCAGACCGGCGCACCGTCGGTGTCGGGCCAGCGGACTTGCCGAAAGGTCGTTTCCGCTTCGGCGTCCGACATGCGGAACACGCTCGCCAGTGAGAGCGTCTTGGCGTGGCGGGAAAGGAGGAAGTGCTGCGACATCGTTCATATCCGTTAGGTGACTAACGAATATGTATGCTTTTTGGCTAACGCTTGCAATAGGAAAACGAACAGATATGTTAGGTTTCTCACGAAAGGGAAACCGATGGCAGACACACAGAAGGAATGGGGCGACTTGGCCAAGCGCCATATCAAGGCGACGCTCAAGCGCCACGATGTCGGCTACGCCAGGCTGGCCGAGCTGCTAACCGAAATGGGACTCCCCGAGACCGAAGGGTCTATTACAGTCAAGATCAACCGGGGCGCGTTTCCAGCATGGTTTCTGTTAGCCGTCATGCGGGCCGTTGGGGCGCATACGCTGCACTTGGAATAGTCGCGCTCCTCGGGCTGCTATACCCACCAGCACCAAGTCTGGCGCAAGCTCAGCGCCCACACGAGAAACCAGCCGAAAGCCACCAGTCCAGCGCCGGCGGGGATGCCCAGCAACCGCCAGCGGCCGTTCAACTCATTCAGGTTTACGGTGCCCCACAAGATCAGACCGGCGCCGAACAGAATGAAAAGGGGAACGGTAAGGAGTCGGCGGCCGATTGGTGGATGGTCAAACTCACATTCGCCATCGCTGTATTCGCTGGATTCCAAGTTCTGATTTTCTTGGCTCAGCTTTTCACGACCTATTCTCAGCTTCGAGCCTACGTCTTCATAGAGGACGCCGAGATCAGCGCCATCGACGGTAAAAACGCTACGCCGCCGTTCAATGGGGCCACTTGGATCGCCCACTACACGGTCAAAAACGCCGGTTCTACGCCAGCGCACAAAGTGAAGGTCTTTGACAGTTTGACTGTCGAGGATTGGTTCCCCGAAAAACTGCCCATACCGACCGCTGAGGATGCTTTGGGGAGCATGGCGCCAAGTGGCGACTTCATCGAGGCCGAGGCGGATGAACTGGTTTTGCCCCCGCAGGAGAACGGCGCGGTCACCGACAAGACCGACCCAAAGCGTGCCATTTTCCTCGTGGGCAAAATCTTCTATCGCGACGTGTTCTACCGAACGCATAGAACCGACTTCTGTTTTTTCTGGAAAGGCCCCATTGGTGACAAGGCGGATCAGATGAGCGCCTATGACGAAGGGAACGATTCCACATAGGAGGGCGGCGCACAGCACCGCGACTCGGCACAAGGCTGGCTCCTACTCACCGGCCTCCTTCTGGCGTTTGCGCCATAATACCGGGGGCCCATCGCGGGAGCGATGGGAGGATGAGGGCGTACGCCGTTTCAGGATAAAACTGACAGGCTGTAACCCCTCACCCTCCCGCTGGCCTGCGGCCGCGGGCCCCTCCCTCTCCCTCTGGGAGAGGTCTTCTTTTCAGATCTTGCGGTCCTGCCAGTAGGCGTGTTTCAGCAGACGCTTGTAGAGCTTGCCGGTGGGCAGGCGGGGCATCTCGGCGATGAAGTCCACCGAGCGCGGGACCATGTAGCGGGCCAGCTTGCCGCGGGCGAAGTCCATCAGCTCGGCGGCCAGTTCGTCGGTCGGCTCAAGGCCGGGCGCCGGCTCGATCACCGCCTTGACCGCCTCGCCCATCTCGGCGTCGGGCACCCCGAACACGGCGACGTCGGCCACCTTGGGGTGGGTGATCAGGGCGTCCTCGATCGCCTGCGGATAGATGTTCACGCCGCCGGAGATGATCATGAAGGCCTGGCGGTCGGTGAGGTAGAGGTAGCCCTCCTCGTCCAAGTAGCCGACGTCGCCGAGCGCATTCCAGTTCTCGTGCCGCGGGTGTCGGGCGGCGCGGGTCTTGGCGGGGTCGTTGTGGTACTCGAAGGTCGGCGCCTCGCGCTCGAAATAGATCAGCCCAGCCTCGCCCGGCGGCAGCTCGGCGCCGTTCTCGTCGCAGATGTGCAGGATGCCGAGCGCGGCCTTGCCGACCGAACCCGGGTGCTTCAGCCAGTCCTCGCTGGTGATGGTGGTCGAGCCGGAGCCTTCGGTGCCGGCATAGTATTCGAAGATGATCGGCCCCCACCATTCGATCATCCGCCGCTTGACCTCGATCGGACAGGGCGCGGCGGCGTGCACGGCGATCTGCAAGGACGAGAAGTCGTATTTCGCGCGCGTCTCCTCCGGCAGCTTCAGCATACGGACGAACATGGTCGGCACCCACTGGCTGTGGGTGACCTTGTAGCGCTCGATCAGCTGCAGGGCCTGTTCGGCGTCGAACCGCTCCATCATCACCACCGTGCCGCCCCAGGACAGGACGCCGAGCACGAAGGCCAGGGGCGCGGCATGATAGAGCGGCGCCGGCGACAGATAGACCGTCTGCGGACTGTAGTTGTACGGGTTCCCCGCCTGCCGCATGGCGAAACCCTCGGCGGCGCTGCGCTCGGGCAGCGGCCGCAGGATGCCCTTCGGCCGGCCGGTGGTGCCGGAGCTGTAGAGCATGGAATCGCCGATCCACTCGTCGGCCAGCGGCTCCGGCGGGGCCGACGCCAGCGCCGCCTCGTAGGACTCCCAGCCGGGAATGGTCCCGCCGACCATCAGCCGGATCGGGCAATTGGGGATCAGGTCGGTGAGTCCCGCGGCGGTCTCGCGCTTCTCATAGGAGGTGACGATCGCCTTGGCGCCGCAGTCGTTGATGATGTAGGCGGCCTCGTCCGGCGGCAGGTAGCGGTTGACGGTGGTGACATAGAGGCCGGAGCGGAAGCCGGCCCAGACCGGCTCCATGAAATGCAGGTTGTTCTCCATCAGGATGGCCAGATGGTCGCCCCGCCGCAGGCCGCGGCTGTAGAGCAGCTGGGCCATGCGGTCCGAGGCCTCGTTCAGCGCCCCGAAGGTGATGATCTCGCCGGTGTCGGCCGAGATCATCGCCGGCTTGTCCGGATCGGCGGCCGCGTGGTCGGGCAGATACATCTTCAGTCGAGGTCCTGGCCGTTCATGCCGGCGTTCCTGCGCGCCTTGCTCATCATCTCGGCGACGATCGGGCCCATCAGGTGCGGGTCCTGCACCGGCGTCGCGGTCGGGCCGCGGTGCCAGCCCTCGGCGATGGCCAGGACGTTGCCGCTGGCCTCGAACATGCGGCCGGTGACCTCGGCCGACTGCTCGCTGGCCAGCCAGACGGCGATCGGCGCCACCCATTTCGGATCGCCCGACTTGCGGCGTTCCTCGGTGATCGGACCGCCCAGGTCCTCGGTCAGCCGGGTCAGGGCGCCCGGCGCGATGGCGTTGACCGTCACCCCATAGCGGCGCAGCTCGCGGGCGGCGATGATGGTGAAGCCGGCGATGCCCATCTTGGCCGCGCCATAGTTGGTCTGGCCGACATTGCCGTAGATGCCGGACACCGACGAGGTGTTGATGATCCGCCCGCCGACCATCTCGCCGGTGGCCTTGTTGCGGTCGCGCCAATAGGCGGCGGCGTGGTGGGCCGGGGCGAACGTACCCTTCAGGTGCACCTTGATCACCGCGTCCCACTCCGCCTCGGTCATGTTGACCAGCATGCGGTCGCGCAGGATGCCGGCGTTGCTGATCAGCACGTCGAGCTTGCCGAAGGTCTGGACGGCCTGGTCGATCATGGCCTTGGCCTGGTCCCAGTCGGAGACGTCGGCGCCGTTGGCCACCGCTTCGCCGCCGGCGGCCTTGATCTCGGCCACCACATCGTGGGCCGGGCCGATGTCGGCGCCGTCGCCGTCGCGGGCCCCGCCGAGGTCGTTGACCACGACCTTGGCGCCCTCCTCGGCCAGCATCAGGCAGTACTCCCGCCCGATCCCCCGCCCGCCGCCGGTGACGATCGCCACCCGTCCTTCGCACAGTCCCGCCATGACGCTTCCTCTTCTTCGCGATCGTCCCGCCGCATGGCTTTGAAAGTCCGCGCCGGGCGGGCGTTGTCAAGGCGGTCGCAAGGGAAGGCGCGCCGTTTAGACTTCTCCCATAGGGAGAAGGAGGGGCCCGCGCACGAAAGTGCGTGGGACGATGAGGGGTTACCGCCTGGCCGGGTTGGCGCTGTAGCGGCGTGATCGGAGGGCGTCCAATTCGGTGAGCGCGTAACCCCTCATCCTCCCACAGCGCTCCGCGCTGCGGGCCCCTCCTTCTCCCTATGGGAGAAGTCTTAAGAGGTGCGCGCCGAGTCGAACGCGGCCCACATGGGGGCGCAGTCGAGGACCTGGCCTTCGGCCATGGCGCGGTCGATGGCCATGACGGTCAGGCCGGCTTCCATGGAGTCCCACGGCGTCACCGGGAAGGCCGCCCGGCCCTCCAGCGCCGCGAGCAGATCCAGCGCCATGGCCTGGTCGGCGCCGTTGTGGGCGTCGGCGGTCAGGCCGCCATAGTCGATCCGCTCCGGCTTGCCGCGGTTCAGCGCCCGGCGGACCATCAGCCGGTTGCGCACCAGGTCGGCGATCAGCGTGCCCTCGGCCCCGGCCAGGTACCAGCGCCGCTCGGCCAGCGCCACGTGGCTGTTGGAGTGGAAGGACAGCCGCAAGCCGCCGGCGTACTCGACCATGGCCGTCTGGTGATCGGCCAGGTCCATGTCCGACTGGAAGGGGTCGTTGGCCGCCGACCAGCCGGCGTCGCGCATGGCGTAGGCGGGCGATCCATCCTCGTACCGGCGCGGCGCGTCGGCCCGCTCGGGGGTGAAGATGCGCCGGCCGCCGAAGCTGGCCACCCTGGCCGGCCGCGCCTTGGCCAGCCGCCCGAAGATGTCGAAGTCGTGGCAGACCTTGTCGAGCATGAAGGACCCGCCCCAGTCGGCCCGCCGCCGCCAGTTGCGCGCCAGATAGGCGCCGTGCTCGGGCGGCAGGTGCTCGGTGGCGTCCATCGAGATCAGCTCGCCCAGCTCGCCGGCGTCCACCCGCGCGATGGTCTCCTTGACGATCGGCATCGAGCGCATCACCAGGCCGATATAGAGCGGCGGCGCACCGTCAGCCACGATGGCGCGAGCCAGTTCCAAGGTCTCGGCCTCGGTGCGGACGATGGGTTTTTCCGAGAAGATCGGATAGCCGGCGGCGAAGGCGGCCTTCAGGTGCGGCATGTGCAGGTGGTTGGGCGTGCCGATCATCACCAGGTCGTAGGGCCCGTCGGCCAGCAGCGCCTCGGGGGTGGCGAATTCCCGGCCGGGCGAGATGCCCGCCGCGGCCAGGATCGGCGCGCCCACGGGCCGCGGGTCGACATGGCCGTCGACCACGAGGTCCCAGCCCATCTCCTGCATGGCCGCGAGCACGTGAGCGATGCGCTGGCCAAGGCCGATGACGGCGATGCGTTGGGTGGTCATGGAAGTCCTTCACGGAGAGGCGGGGGCGCCCATCCCTAGAGCCGATCACCGCTCTTGCGCCAGACCCCGCGATGGGTTTCGCTTTGGCCATGGGCTTCACCAAGCGCCTTCGCGATCCGATCCGCCGCGGCGAGATCACCTGTTCGGTGCGCATCTGGCAACGGCCGCACGTCAAGGTCGGCGGCCGCTACGGGATGGACCCCGGCGCCATCGAGGTGACGGCCTTGCGCGAAATCGGCCTTGGCGACATCACCCCGGAGTTGGCGCGGCGCTCGGGCTTCGCCGGGGTGGTCGACCTGTTGAAAATCGCCAAGCACGGGCCCGGCGAGCGGGTCTTCCTGGTCGAGTTCCGCTATCTGGCGGAGGCATGAGAGAAAGGGCGGAGCCATGCAGGAAATCGCCACCGGCTACGGCCTGATCGAAGGTCCGGTGTGGGACGCCGCCCGCGGCCTCTATTTCAGCGACGTGCGCGACGGCGGGGTCAACCTGCTCGGCCGCGACGGGACGATCACGCAGGTCGTGCCGAAGCGGCGCGGGGTCGGCGGCATGGCGCTGCATGCCGCCGGCGGCCTGGTGATCAGCGGCCGCGACATCTCCTATGCGCCGCTGGACGGGCGTGAAGGCAAGGTGCTGCTGACCGCCCAGGCAAGCGGCGGCATCGGCTTCAACGACCTGACCACCGACCGGAACGGCCGGATCTATGTCGGCTCCCTCGCCTTCCGGGTCTTCGGCGGCGAGGCGCCGAAGCCCGGCCAGCTGCACGTCATCGACCTGGACGCGTCGAGCCGCGCGCTGTCCGGCGGGGTCATGCTGACCAACGGCCTGGGCTTTTCGCCGGACGGGACGAGGCTCTACCACTCCGATTCCCGCGCGCCCGGCGTGCGCGTCTACGACGTGGCGGCGGACGGATCGGTGGGGCCGTGGCGGCTGTTCGCCAACCTGGGCGCCGGCTCGACCCCTGACGGGCTGAAGGTGGCGGCGGACGGCTCGGTCTGGGTGGCCGACGCGCGCGGCGGCCGGGTCGCGGTGTTCGCGCCGGATGGAGACCACCGGATGGATGTGGCCGTCCCCTTGCCGATGGTCACCAGCCTCTGCTTCGGCGGCGACGACCTGCGCGACCTCTATGTGGTCACCGGCTCCGACGGCGGCCCGAGCGAGAGCTGCGCGACCATCTTCCGGATGCGCACGGACGTCGCCGGACTGCCGCTGGCCCCGGCGCGGGTGGCCGTCTGAGCAGGAAGGCCCTGGATCCTCCCCCGTCGGGGGGGGATTATCCCTTTAACAAAGTTCAATCTAGGGGTAGTATCTCACTCAACGGAGATAACCCCGATGAGTGACCTATCAAGCCCTGTCTTCCACGATGCCACTAAGGCCCGCGAGTGGCTTGAGGCTCGGCTGTGGCCGACCGGCCCTGTCTGCCCGCACTGCGGCGTGGTCGATGATGCTACCGCGATGAAAGGAAAGGCCCATCGCGCCGGCCTCTATCAGTGCAAAGCCTGCAAGGAGCAGTTCACCGTCACGGTCGGGACGATCTACGAGCGCTCGCACGTCCCGCTGAATAAGTGGCTGGCGGCGACGCACCTGATGATGGCGAGCAAGAAGGGTATCAGCGCGATGCAGATCGGCCGGATGCTCGACCTCACCTACAAGACGGCCTGGTTCCTCTGCCACCGCATCCGCGAGAGCCTACGCGAGACGCAGCCGGAACTCATCGGCGGCGAGGGCAAGACAGTCGAGGCTGACGAGACCTACGTCGGTGGCAAGGAGAAGAACAAGCACGCCCACAAGCGCAGCTCGAAGCACATCGGAGGCGTCGGCAAGGAGATGGTCTTCTCCCTGGTCGAGCGCGGCGGGAAGGTCCGCTCGCGCCACATGGACGACATCAGCGCCAAGAACCTCCGCCGCCCCGTGCTAGAGGCCCAGATTGCCGACGCCGACAGGACGCGCCTGATGACCGACGGCGAGGGCCAGTACCGCGTCGTCGCCTCGATGTTCGCCAGCCACGAGACGGTCAACCACGGCATCGGCGAGTATGTTCGTGGCGACGTTCATTCGAACACCGTCGAGAGCTACTTCGCGCTGCTAAAGCGCGGGATCGTCGGCACGTTTCACCACGTCTCCCCGCAGCACCTCAAGCGCTACGTCGGCGAGTTCGACTTCCGCTACAACGAGCGCTCGGCGCTCGGCGTGGACGACGCCGAGCGCTTCCGCCGCGCCATCGGCGGGATCGTCGGCAAGCGCCTCACCTATCGGCGGCCTCGTCCCCAGCAGCGCGGGAATATCGTTTCGCTCCCAGGCCCCAGCCTCTCCGCGTGAGAGGAAGAAGGGGCGGGACTGACTCCTGCTCGCTGTCGTTGTAACCTAGGCCCGCGCCTAGGATTCCGACTCATGCCCACCGAGCATTTTCTTTGCCCGGACTGCGAAGTTCCCCTTCTCGGGGAAAACCAGCCCGACGCCAAGTCGGACCTGTTGTGTCCCGTCTGCGGGAAGGCGGTTCCATTTGAGGTGGCTGTAGATGAACTCCAAAAGCGCCTCGGAGCCACCTACCTGAAAAATATTGAAGGCCTGTTCTAGGAAGCCCGAAGGATAATCGTCACTGGGTTCAGACGGGGGACCCCTCATGGAGAATCCTAGCTTGATTATCTACGCAATCTTCACCTGCCTGCTCCACACCCCGCCGGGGGGACCGGGAAACAGTTGTAGGCTTCTCTCGGAGCACCCCGTTGTCGGCACGACCGGTCCTTACGAGGACAGCCGGTACACTAGCCTGGCGGCCTGTAAGAGCGACCTTCGGTTCTTCGAACGGAGTAAGCTTCCGGGCTGGGTTAACGTCTGTATGCAGGAGACCGTCCCCGCGTGGGGACCGGCGCAGTAGGGCCTTCAGCGCGGCTTAGCCGGCTTCCCGTCGCTCTTTGACTCCACCGGCTTCTTGCCCTCTCGATGCTTCGGGGGCGTGTGAAGCGCCGCGTCCACCGCGCGCTCGAAGCGCTCCCAGCCGTCCGGGCGGAGTTCGGGTTCCTCGGGAGGGGGTTTGTCGGTCATGGCGACGGCGGTCCAAGGACTAGCACTGACTGAAGACGATCTTCGGGCGCTCGGTCTAGTAATAGCCCAATGGGCGGTGGCCGAAATGATATTCCTGAACGTCCTCAAGCTTCTCCACGAGAGCCCGGCAGTGAAGGAAACCGCGCTGGCCGCCGATGACGTCCACGCCTTCAGGCGAAAGCGAGAGAACTGGAAAAAGACGGTTCGCCTCGCGCTGGCAAGCAACCCTGAGCTTATGGAAATCGCCGTTTTCCTCGGCGGACGCGGAAAAGAACTGGCCGAGGAAAGGGAGTTTGCCGCCCACTGGCCGGCGAGCCGGGCAGTGAAAAACGAAGACGGGCGAGTCCATTTCTCGGACCCCCGGAACCTCACCGAGGGGTCGGTTTCATACGATACACCGTCACTCCTCGCCCTGGCCGGCGAAATTCAAACCTGGGGGGCCATGGTGGGGATGCTCGCCGTTACGGTTATTTTTGAGGTGACGCCCGAAGCATGGCCAGGAGTGCGTAACGGACAAAAGCCTGAGTGGATGTTTGACCTGCTTCGCCATTATCAAAAAACCCCTCGGACTCGTCGCTCTCCCAAAATCGCAAAGCCTCAACCCCCGCGTCGATCATCTGCGGGGTAACCTCAATCTCTCTCTTCCGGCCTGTCACGCGCCATCGACCCTACCCCTAGTAGCTACTTTGTTAAAGGGATGATTCCCCCCGTCGGGGGAGGGGGACCATCCGAAGGATGGTGGAGGGGGCCTTGCCGCGCCTCGGTGCTGAAAGTCAGGTCCTAGGTTTTCCTTGAAACGGGCGCGGGCGGCATCCCCCCCTCCACCGCACTGCGTGCGGTCCCCTCCCCCAACGGGGAGGATCGGAGGCGCCGCGGGCGCCTAGGCCGGCTGGGCGCGGCGGCGCAGTTCGCGGAAGGAGATCAGCCGGCGGCTGGATTCGTCCCACAGCGCCAGGCCGGCGCAGCGGATCGAGGCCGGCAGGGTCAGGCGGCCGACGGCGCGCAGGCCCGGCTCGTCGCGCAGCACCTGCGGCAGCCGGTAATAGGGGATGCGGGCGTTCAGGTGGTGCACGTGGTGGATGCCGATATTGGCGGTGAACCAGCGCAGCAGCGGCGGCAGGTCGTAGTGGGAGGAGCCGTGCAGCGCCGCCTCGTGGAAGTCCCAGGCCTCGCCACGCGCCCAGTAGGTCTGCTCGAACTGGTGCTGCACGAAGAACAGCCAGACCCCGGCCGAGGCGGCCATGATGGTCACCGGCAGGTAGATCAGCAGGAACGGCAGCACCCCGAAGATCATCATCATGCCGATGGCCAGGGCGGCGATGCCGAGATTGGTCGCCTGCACCGACAGCCACGGGCGCCAGCCCTGGCGCATCATGCCGATGGGCACGCGGTGCTGCAGCAGGAACATGTAGGCGGGGCCGAGGCCGAACAGCACCAGCGGATGGCGGTAGAGCCAGTAGCCGAACTTCTTGACGCGCGGCAGGGCGCGGTATTCGTCGACCGTCAGGGTCTCGACCGCGCCCAGGGTGCGCCGGTCGAGCGCGCCGGAGCCGGCGTGGTGCACGCCGTGGGAAAAACGCCAGTAGTCGTAAGGGGTCAGGGTCAGCACCCCGATCACCCGCCCGGTCCAGTCGTTCAGCGGCTTCCAGCCGAAGAAGGCGCCGTGGCTGCAGTCGTGCTGGATCATGAACAGCCGCACCAGGAAGGCCGCCGCCGGAACCACCAGCAGAAGCCCCCACCAGACGTGGCGGCTGAGCGCGAACCAGGCCAGCACCGAAATCGCCGCAAGCGGCGCGGCGGTGATGACCAGTTCGAGGGCGCCGCGCCAGGCGCTGGGCCGGCTGTAGTTGCGCAGCCGTCGCGCGACGGCCGCCGGATCAAGCGTCATGAAAAGCCGGTCTTCCTTGCGGGAGAGATGCGATCGCGCCGGCCCGACCCGGCGCTTTTGTCTGATCTAGACGTTCGCGGCCGGTTTGGGGAGTGGACCTGACAGCGCAGGCCCGGTCACTTTCTCGTCAAAGCCGCCGCGACTCGCCAAAAAAGGCATTGACCCGGGGCGGGCAACCTCGCCTTGTTGTCGGCGGGCTGGTCGAAGGGGTGCGATCATGGGTTTCGTTCAAGCGATCACGAGTGGATTCCGGCGCTACGTCGACTTCAATGGCAGGTCGTCGCGGTCGGAGTACTGGTACTGGATTCTCTTCTATTTCCTGGTCAGCGTGGCTTTCGGCGTGCTCGAGCAGCTCGCCTCGCTGGCCGGCGGCGGGCCAAACGCAATTTCCCACATCATCTCGTTGTTGGACAACCTGGTCGATCTGGCCTTCTTCCTGCCGACCATCGCCGTCGCCGTCCGGCGGCTGCACGACACCGACCGCAGCGGCTGGTGGTACCTGATCGCCTTCACGGTCATCGGCCTCATCCCGCTGATCATCTGGTTCTGCACCCGGGGCACGATCGGCGAGAACCGCTTCGGCCCCGATCCGCTCGCGACCGCCGCGCCGGACGCCAGGCCGGAAAACACCTTCGCCACCTAGACCGGCGCTAGGGCGTGCCGCCCAGCCGTTTCAGTCCGGCCTCGGCCGGCGCCAGGGTCGGGTCGATCTTGAGCGCCGAGCGGTAGTCGGAGACCGCGTAGTCGTTGAGCTTCTTTTCCTCGTAGGCCGAGGCGCGGTTGGAATAGGCGGCGGCGTAGTCGGGCTTCAGCACCAGGGCGTGGCTGTAGTCGGCGATGGCCAGATCGTGCTGGCCGCTGTCGTCATAGGCGTTGCCGCGGTCGTTATAGACCGCCGGGTCGTCCGACCTCAGCGCGATGGCCTTGCTGAAGTCGGCGATGGCCGCGGGGTAGAGATGCTTGTCGTAATAGGCGATGCCGCGGTCGACATAGGCGGCGGTGTCGGTGGAATCGAACGAGATGGCCTCGCCGGCGTCCTCGATCGCCTGGTTCAGCTGGCCCTTGAGCCGATAGGCGAGGCTGCGGTTGTCGTAGGCGACGGCCTCGTCGCTTGGCGTCTCCACGCCGGACTGGATGACCGCCGTGCAGCCGGCGATCTTGATGTCCGGATCGCTGCTGACGCACTTGGCCTCGTCGGCGGTCTGGGCGAGAGCGGGCGCGGCGACGGCCAGCGCCAAGCCGATGGCGATCAACAGGCGATGCATGGCCGTTGAACTCAGCAGGGCCGGCGGTCGATGGCGGCGAGCCGGGTCGGGCTCTCGATCGGCGGGTGGCGCAGAGGCTGGTTCATAAATCTTCGTTCCTGCCCCCGCCAAGACCCTAGCCGCGGCTTGATGAAACCTCAACCGCGAGGCCTGGAGACGGCCCGGGCGCCCGTCACGCCCGGGGATAGAGGATGATCTGGGTGCAGCGGAAGGCGGCCAGCAGCTTGCCGCCAGCCTCGTCGCGGAACTCGGCGTCCCAGACCTGGGTGGTGCGGCCGCCGTGCAGCAGCTTCGCCGTGCAGACCCCGGCGCCCTGGGTGAGCGTGCCCATGAAGTTGCACTTGACCTCGGCGGTGGTGAAGCCGCTGGCGCCCTCCGGCCAGGCGGTGTCGACGCCGTAGGCGCAGAGGATGTCGCAGACCGACAGCACCACGCCCGCCAGCAGAAAGCCGATGTGGGCGACCAGGTCCGGGCGCACCGCGAAGCGGCCGACCACCAGCCCCGGCCCGACCTCGGTGACCTGAAGGCCCAGATGCTCCGGCAGCTTGCCGATATTGGCGCGGTTCAGCCCCTCGACCGTGGCGCGCAGCGTGGTGTTCGGCATGATGGGTCCCCCGTGTTCGCCGGAAATCACTATCAACCCCGCTCATTCCCGCGAAGGCCGGAACCCAGGTTTTTTGTCTACCGCCGCGGTCCCTAATCCTCCTCGCCGTCCGCCAGCCGCTTGATGCGGGCCAAGCGGTCGGGGTCGTCGGCGAGGTCGTCCTGCAACAGCGGCAAGGCGCGGGCGAAGTGTTCGCGGGCGCGGCGGAGGTGGTCCTCGGCGTCCGGGCCGGCCGCCAGGGCCAGGTGCAGTTCGCCCAGCTCCTCCTCGACGTAGGCGCCCGGCGTTCCCGCCTCCTGGTGGGCGCGTTCCAGCACTTCCTGGGTGGCCAGGGCCTCGGCCAGGCGGCCCTGCAGGCGAAGGGTCCAGCCGACCATCCAATGGGCGATGAGCGCCCGCTTCGGATCGTCCTCCTCCCAGCAGGACGCCGAGGTTTCGAAAGCCTGCACCGCGTCGTCCAGGTCGCCGAGTTCGTGGAAGGCCATGCCGATATTGTTCCACAGCGAGCCGCGCCAGGCGCGCGCGTCCGGATCGGACGAAGCGGCGGCGAATTCGAGGTCGTTCAGCATCAGCGAGACCCGTTTCGCCGGATCGGGCTCGACCAGGGCGACCATGTGCCGGGCGTCGACCGCCAGCCGGTCCTCGCCGGCCGCTTCGCCCAGGGCCGCCGCGCGCTCGAAGAACGGCCGCGCCGCTTCAGGGCTGCCGCTGGAACGCAGCACCCGGCCGAACTCCAGCTCGTAGCGGATCGCCGCGCGGGTCTCGCCCGCAAGCAGCCGTTCCTGCACCGTCTCCAGCATGGCCAGGGCGTCGGCGAAGCGGCCCTGCAGGCCCTGGGCGCGGGCGATCTGGGTGTCCAGCTCCATCAGCCGGGCATGATCCTCCGGCGCGCCAAGCCCCTGGCGCAGCTCAAGGAACCGGGCCTCGCTGGCCGCGGGATCGTTGTAGTCCCACAGCAGATCCAAACTCGCGTCGCTCACGCTGGTCACCGCCGCCTGCCTGTCGCCGCGGGCTTTACCCCCGCGACCGCGACTCTAGCTCAGACGGCCGCTTCGGCCACCTCTTGGTCGGCGACGAAGCCCTTCCAGCCGTTCATGTACTCGATCATGGCCCGGCCGAGGTGCTCGTTGCGCAGGTATTGCCGGGTGACCGGCAGGGCGATGGCGTGGAAGTCGGGATCGGCGGCGACCTTTTGCGGGAAATCGTGGTGCAGCACGGCGGCGCGGCCGAGGATGGCGAAGTCGGCGCCGTGCTCCAGGATGCGGCGGCAATCGGCGCCGCTCATCAGCTTGCCGGCGGCGCCCAGGCGGGTCTCGCCGCGCGGCAACTCGGCGAACCAGTCGATCAGCGGCCTAGCGGCGTAGGCCTCGTCCACCGGCGCCTTGAAGACGTCCCACAGCGACATGTCGAGATAGTCCAGGTCGCCGGAGGCCAGCACCTCGCGGGCCGTCTCGATCTGCTCGCCGATGCGCAGGCCGAACCGTTCCGGGGAAAGGCGCAGGCCGAGCTGGAAGTCCGGCCGGGTGCGCTCGCGCACGCCCTTGATGATCTCGAAGACAATGCGGGCGCGGTTCTCGCGGCTGCCGCCGTAGCGGTCCTCGCGCCGGTTGGTCTCCGGACTCATGAAGGCGCAGAGGATGTAGCCGTGGGCGCCGTGCAGCTCGACCCCGTCGAAGCCGGCCTTCTCGGCGCGCACGGCGGCGGCGACGAAGTCCTCGATCAGCTCTTCGACCTCGCCGAGGCTGAGCGCCCGCGCGCCGGTCTCGGCGTCCTCGGACGGCCCGCGCGGCGCCTCGCCGATCAGGTCCTTGGGCGAACGGATGCCGGCATGGTGCAGCTGCACCGACGAGACCGCGCCCTCGGCCTTGATCTTGGCGGCCAGGCGGGTGAGGCCCGGCAGATGCGCGTCGGAAAATATCCCGAGCTGGCCGGGGAAGCCCTGCCCCACCCGCTGCACATGCGACGCGCAGGTCATCACCAGGCCGAAGCCGCCGGTGGCCCGGTAGGTCAGCCAGTTGAACTCGTCGTCCGACAGGGTCCCGTCCGGATGGCTCTGCAGATTGGTCAGCGGCGCCAGCATGAAGCGGTTCTTCCACTCGGGGCCACGGACAAGGCGCATCGGCTGGAACAGGTCGGTCATGGGCGGCTCTCGGCGTTTGAGGGGTGCGTCAGTATTTAATCCGAACGGTCGGTTTTGCTAGATCACCGTTTGGACAGGCGCGATCGTTTGCGCCTATCCTGAGCGCCATGCGCCGCGAGATCAGGCTGACGGTGAACGGTGAGGCGCGCGTCTTCGCGGCGGACGAGGCGACGACGCTGCTGGACGCTCTGCGCAACCATCTGGGCCTGATGGGCGCGCGCTATGGCTGCGGCGCCGAGCAGTGCGGAGCCTGTTCGGTGCTGATCGACGGCGAGGACAGGCCCTCCTGCGCGATCGAGGCCGGCGCCCTGGAGGGGCGCAAGATCCTGACCATCGAGGGGCTGGGAACACCGGACCGCCCGCATCCGCTTCAGACCGCCTTCCTGGAGCAGCAGGCCGGCCAGTGCGGCTATTGCCTGGCCGGCGTCCTGATCGCCTCCAAGGCGCTGATCGACCGCAACCCCGACCCGAGCCGGGCGGAGATCGCCGAGGCCCTCGCCTGGCACCTCTGCCGCTGCGGCGCGCACAACCGCATCATGGCCGCCGTCGCGCTGGCGGCCGAGCGCATGCGGGCGGGGGTCGCCGCATGATCCCGCCGAGCCTGGCCGCCAACCCGCGCCTCGACCGCTGGGTGGGGTTCGAGACCCCCGGCGTGGTCCGCGTCGCGTTCGGCAAGGTCGAGTACGGCCAGGGCGCCATGACCGGCCTGGCCCAGATCGCCGCCGAGGAGCTGGACGTCGGCATGGACCGGCTGGACGTGGTCAATCCGGAGACGGACCTTTCGCCCGACGAGGGCCTGACGGTCGGCTCGATGAGCACCGAATCCTCCGGCGCCTCGATCCGCGCCGCCTGCGCCGAGGCCAGGGCCCTGTTCGCCGCGGCGGCCGCGCGGCGGCTGGGCTGCGACCCCGGCGACCTCGACGTCGAGGACGGCGCCTTCGTGCACGGCGGCGCCCCGACCGGCGTGACCTACTGGACCCTGGCCGGCGAGGTGGACCTTAGCCAGGCCCCCACCGGCGAGGCCGCGGCCAAGAGCCCCGATCGCCATCGGCTGGTCGGCCAGTCGCGCAAGCGGCTCGACCTGCCGGCCAAGCTGTTCGGCGCGGCCTTCCTGCACGACCTGGTCCAGCCGGACATGCTGCACGCGCGCGTCCTGCGCCAGCCGGGGTTCAAGGCCAGGCTCGCGGCGCTGGACGAGGCGGCCATCCGCCGCGCCGCCGGCGACGATATCGACATCGTGCGGGAGGGCCAGTTCGTCGCCTTCCTTTCCGCCAGCGAACGCGCCGCGTCGGCCGCCCTGGCCGCGGCCGAGCAGAGCGCAACCTGGGAGGACGCCCGCGATCTGGCGCCCAGCCTCTCAGAAACCGGGTCGCTGAAGACCGACCTTCCGTATACGTCGCATCCTTCCGGCGAGCCCGCGCCGGGGGACTCCAACCGTCGCCGGCTGCAGGCCTCGTACGGACGCCCGTACATCGCCCACGGCTCGATGGGGCCGTCCTGCGGCCTGGCGGTGATGCGGGACGGCGCCTTGACCGTCTGGACCCACGCCCAGGGCGTCTATCCCTTGCGGATGCTGCTGGCGCGGGTCTGCGGCCTGGCGCCGGGCCAGGTCAAGGTGATCCACGCCCAGGGCGCCGGAACCTATGGCCACAACGGCTCGGACGACGCGGCGGCCGACGCCGCCGTGATCGCCGTGCGCCGTCCGGGACGGCCGATCCGGGTGCAGTGGCGGCGCGAGGACGAGTTCGGCCACGAGCCGCTGGGCACGGCCATGCGCATCGACCTCGCCGCCGAGCTGGACGCCGGCGGCAGGCTGGTCGACTACGCCGCGGAGATCTGGAGCGGCTCGCACACCGGCGGCCGCGGCCGCTGCCTGGCCGAGACGGCGCTGGGCCTCGAGCCGCCGCCGGCGCCCGCCGCGCCGCCGACGCCGCCCGGCGGCATGCGCTTCAGCGGCGCCATCCTGAACGCGACGCCCTCCTACGACATCCCGACGCGGCGGGTGACCGAGCACGCGGTCTCCGCGCCGGTGCGCACCTCGTCCCTGCGCGGCCTGGGCGGGCCGGTGAACACCTATGCCGGCGAGTGCTTCATCGACGAACTGGCCGAACTGGCCGGGCGCGACCCCCTCGCCTATCGGCTGGCGATGATCTCCGACCCCCGCGCCCGCCAGGTGGTCGAGCGCGTCGCCGAGATGGCCGGCTGGCCGGCGCGCGGCCCGGCGGGTTCGGGCAAGGGGCTGGGCCTGGCCTACTGCCGCTATCGCGGGCGCGGCGCCTATGTGGCGGCGGCGGCGGCGCTGACGGTGGAGACCGAGGTGCGGCTCGACCACCTGTGGTGCGTCACCGACTGTGGCCAGGTGGTCAACCCCGACGGCGCGAAGAACCAGCTGGAGGGTGGCATGATCATGGCCGCCAGCTGGGCGCTGAAGGAGCAGGTGCGCCTGGCCGGCCGCGGCGTGACTTCGATCACCTGGGCCGACTATCCGATCCTGCGCTTCGACGAGGTCCCGCCGGTGGATGTCGAGCTGGTCATGGCCCAGGACCAGCCGTCCACCGGCACCGGCGAGGTGTCGCTCGGGCCGGCGCTCGCCGCCATCGGCAACGCCGTCGCCCACGCCCTAGGCGCCCGCATCCGCGAACTGCCCTACACCCGCGAACGGATCGCGGCGACCTTGCTGGCCTGAGCGGCTCTTGAAGAGAATCCATTGAGCTCGGCGCAACCCCAATGCCCGTCACCCCCCGCTGGAGCCGAAGGCGGAATGCGGGGGGCCCATAGACACTGATCCAACACGGTGATCATGGGTGGCCCGAACAAGTCGGGCCATGACGAAAAAGGGTAGGTCAGTTTGAATGGACTTCCCTTCAGGCGACGCTCATCGCCTTGACCCAGTTTTCCGGGTTGGTCTCGCGGTACTTCCGCTTGGTCGCCTCGTCGGACAGCTTCTCGATCAGCTGGGCGTCGTTGAAGACCTGGCCGGTGAAGCTGTCGGGGGTCTGCAGGGCGAGCAGCACCGCCGCCTCGACATAGCTGTCCGGCTTCGGCAGGCCGGGACGGGCGGCGCCCGGGGCTGGACCGGCGGCGCCGGCGGGACGCGAGGCCGGGCGGCCGAACATCAGGCCCGGGGTCTCGATGCCGCCGACCGGACGCATGGCGTTGACGGCGATGCCGTCGTCCTTCAGCTCGCGCGCCAGGCCGATGGTCATGGCCTCGATCGCCCGCTTGGTCGCGCCGTAGTGCGAGCCGCCGAAGGCCGCCACCGACGATATGTTGATGATATTGCCGCTCTTGCGTTGCTGCATCGACGGCAGCGCCGCGCGGATGCAGCGGAACGGGCCGTGGACGTTGATGTTGAACTCGAGCTCCCAGGACTTGGGCTTGATGGTCGAGATCATGCCTTGCGGCTGCACCGCGGCGTTGGTCATCAGGATGTCGATCTGGCCCCAGGTCTCCAGCACCTTGGCGACCATGGCCTCGACCGAGTCCATGTCGCCGACGTTGCAGACCACCGGCAGCGCCTCGCCGCCGGCCTCCCTGACCCGTTCGGCGGTGTGATGGATGGTGCCGGGCAGGCGCGGATCGGTCTCCGTCTCGGTGCGCGCGGCGATGACCACCTTGGCGCCCTCGCGGGCGTAGCCGACGGCGCAATATTCGCCGAGCCCGCGGCTCGCGCCGGTGATGATCGCGACCTTGCCGGCCAAACGTCCTGTCATGGCAATGTTCCTCCGATTATCTTTTCAAAAGAAATGAGGTTAGCCGCGCCCTCGCCGGCCGGCAAACGCCGCGGCGGCTTGAAGCGGCCGCAACGCTTGGGCAGTTTGGTGGCAAGGGAGACCCTGCGCCGATGAACCTCGCCAAGCCGCACCTGGACATCGGCGTCTATGTCCGCGACGTCGAGCCCGCCTTGCGCTTCTGGCAGGACGAGGTGGGGGCGAAGTTCGACCACGTGCTGGCGCTGGGGCCGGGCCTTCGCCAGCACCGGCACGACCTCTACGGCTCGGTGCTGAAGATCAACAATTCCCGCGAGCCGCGGCCGGATGCGCCGGCCACCGGCTATGTCGAGCTGCTGGTCGCCCGGGACGACGTCGCGGCGCCCAAGACCCTGAAGGACCCCGAAGGCAACCAGGTAACCCTGGTCCCGCCGGGAACCTATGGCGTTGCGAAGATCGGCGTGCGGCTGGCGGTGCGCGACCTGGCGGCGCACCGGGACTTCTACGGCAAGGCGTTGGGCCTGACCGAGGAAAAGGTCAGCGGCGCCGACATGGCCTTCCGCGCCGGCGATAGCGTCATCCTGGTCGACCGGTCCGACGACGCGCCTGCCGACGCCCAGATCGGTGGATTCGGCTGGCGCTACATCACCTTCCAGATCCACAAGGTCGACGAGGAGCACGCCTTCGCGCTTGCCAACGGCGCCGGCGAGGGCCGAAGCCCGGTGACCCTCGGCGAGACGGCGCGCATCTCGATGATCCGCGATCCGGACGGCAACTGGATCGAACTCTCCCAGCGCGCCTCGATCACCGGCTCGCTGGAGCCCTAGGCAGACTGCGGACGCTCGCGAAGGCGGGGATCCAGGCTTTTTTGGCCGCGCTCGAAAGAGTATCGAACCACGAAAAACACGAACCCACACGAACGTTCAACGTCACCGCATCGGCAAAAATGGCCCGTTCGTGTTTTTCGTGTTCGTTCGTGGTTAAAAAACCTGGATCCCCGCCTTCGCGGGGATGAGCGGATAGTAAAAATGCGGCGTATCAACTTCGTTTCGGCTACCGATCGGATCGGTTGGCGATCATCGAAATGCTTGCCTAGCCTTCGCCTTCCTGGTCGCGCAGATAGGGTTCGACGGGGCCTTGCAGCTTGATGGTCAGGGGGTCGCCGCGGCGGTCCTTGGTGGTTCCGACGGCGACGCGGATCCAGCCTTCGCTGACGCAGTATTCCTCGACATTGGTCTTCTCGGCGCCCTTGAAGCGGATGCCGACGCCGCGCTCCAGCAAGGCCGCGTCGTAGTAGGGGCTGCGGGGATTGGTCGCCAGGCGGTCGGGGAGCGCCTCGGGGGTCTGGTCAGCCATTCGGTTTGCCCTTCTTGGGTCGCTTGGGTTTGAAGCCCCTGGCCTGCCGGTCCGGACGTTCCGGCCGCGCCGGCGGCGGCGCCTCGTCGCGGCGGGCCTTCTTATAGGGCGGTCGCGGCCCGCCGGAAGGGGCGTTGCGGTCGCGCGGCGGCGGCGGCGCGTTGTCGTCCAGCCGATGGATGCGGCCGCCGTCGCTGTCGCCCTTGGCGGCCGCGGCCTCGAACCGCTCGGCCGCCTCGGCGGTGACCTGGAAGCGGGTCTCGCGCTCGAACACCCGGATGGCGCCGATGTCGCGCTTGGTGGCGTGGCCGCGCCGGCAGAGCATGGGCAAGAGCCAGCGGGCCTCGGCGTTCTTGTTGCGGCCGAGGTCGATGCGGAACCAGACCGCGTCCTCGAAGCCCGGGCGCGGCGCCTCGGGCGCACGTTCGCCGCGCGGCTGGGCGGGGTTGTAGGGCGTATAGGCCGGCTCAGCGTCGACCAGATCCTCCGGCGCCGGCATGCGCGTGCGGGCGAGGCGCACATAGGCGGCGGCGATCTCGTCCGGCGTGCGCTGGGCCATCAGCGCGCGGGCGACGGCAAGGTCGTCCTCGGAGACGTCCACGGCCGGGCCGACCTCGTCGATCAGTCGCTCCTGGTCCTTGGCGCGGATCTCCTCGGCGGTCGGCGCGGCCTGCCAGACGGCCTCGATATGGGCCGATTTCAGCAGCATCTCGACGCGGCGGCGGCGTGGATGCGGGACCAGGATGACGCAGACGCCCTTGCGCCCGGCCCGGCCCGTGCGCCCGGAGCGATGCTGCAGGGTCTCGCGGTTGTTCGGGATGTCGGCGTGGATGACCAGGTCGAGGTCGGGAATGTCGATGCCGCGCGCGGCCACGTCGGTGGCGACGCAGACCCGGGCGCGGCGGTCGCGCAACGCCTGCAGGGCGTGATTGCGCTCGTTCTGGGTCAGCTCGCCGGACAGGGCGACGACGCTGAAGCCGCGTTCCACCAGGTTGGCGTGCAGTTTGCGCACCGCCTCCCGCGTGGCGCAGAAGACCAGGGCCGCGCCGGATTCGAAGTAGCGCAGCACGTTGACGGTGGCGAGTTCGACCTCGTTCGGCGCGACGCGGACGCAGCGGTATTCGATGTCGCTGTGCGCGGTCTCGCCGGCGCCGACCACCAGGCGCAGGGCGTCGCGCTGGTAGGTCGCCGCCAGCGCGATGATCGGCCTGGGCAGGGTGGCCGAGAACAGCAGCGTGCGGCGGGTCGGCGGCGTGGCGTCGAGGATCTCCTCCAGCTCCTCGCGGAAGCCGAGGTCGAGCATCTCGTCGGCCTCGTCGAGGACGACGGCGCTCAAGCTGTCCAGCTGCAACTGGCCGCGCTCCAGGTGGTCGCGCAGACGGCCGGGGGTGCCGACGACGATCTGGCAGCCCTGTTCCAGGGCGCGGCGTTCGGCGCGCGGGTCCATGCCGCCGACGCAGGCGACGATCTTCGCGCCGGCATAGAGCCATTGCAGCTCGCCGCGCACCTGCATGGCCAGCTCGCGGGTCGGCGCGATCACCAGGGCCAGCGGCGCCCCGGCCGTCGCCAGGGTCCCGTCGGCGTCCAGCAGGGCGTCGGCAAGGACCAGCCCATAGGCGACGGTCTTGCCCGAGCCGGTCCTGGCCGAGACCAGCAGGTCGCGACCCTTGGCCTCGGGCTCGAGCACGGCGTGCTGGACCGGCGTCAGGGTCGCATAGCCGCGCTCGGCAAGCGCGCTGGCCAGCGCGGGGTGGATGTGGGGTGAAGGCATGGCGCGCCCCTTACGCCATTGGCCGCGCGGGAGCTAGGTTCGCGATACCCGGAAACGTCGCTATGATCCTTTGTCTCAAAGGAGACACCCGTGCAGGTTCATCCGATCCACAGTGACAAGGACCTCAGCTCGGCGCTACGGCGCGTCGCTGAGCTTTGGGGTGCGCCGGCCGGAACTCCGGAAGGAGACGAACTAGATCTCTGGTTGGGCAGGTCGAGCGATACGAGCTTGAGCACTACCCAATTGAACGCGACCATCGCTCAAGGTGACGTTTACGCGATCATTTGGGAGCGCGTTTCCTTCTCCCCATGAAGGATCAGGAGCGCCGATCTCATCACGCGGTCAGCTGCACCGACCCGAGGGGATTTCGCTCCTAACCCGCCGCCGGGCGGCCGATCCAGATCTGGTGGCTGAGGGCCATGAGGTCGCCGGCGGTGGAATAGAGCGCGGTGCCGGAGATGCGCTTGCGGCCGCTCTGCTCGATCGGCCAGGCGGCGACGATGGTGGTCTCGCCCACCGCCGGGCGGCGCAGCACCTGGCCGGTCATGGTCCCGAGCAGGCCGCCGCCGCCTTCGGTGACCACCCAGGCCACCGAGCCCGGGCAATCCAGCGCCGCCCAGACCACTTCGATGGGCGCCAGGCCCTCGGCGTCGGCGAAGTTGGGATGCGGAACCCAAGGCCCGGCGACCACCCCGTCGGCCATGCCTTCGACCTGGCCGGCGAAGACGCGCAGGCCGAAACCGTCGTCCAACTGGTCGCCGCAGGTGAAGCAGACCGGATGGAACGGCCGGTGCAGGCCCGGAAAGCCCGCCGCGGCGGCCGTGGCGGCGGCGAGGCTGGGCGGCGGCGGCGGGCTGGGCAGCGCGGCGGCCTCGCCGGGCCTGGCCTCGCCGACCAGGGTTCCGGCGGCGTCCAGGATGCGCACGACGCCGTCCTCGAGAGCCAGGTCGAGCGGGGTGTCCAGCGGCGGCGGGGCGCGCAGCATGGCGGTGGCCACGCCGTCGATCCGGGCCGCCATCAGGCCGCAGACATAGCCGCCGTTGCCGGAGTTCGGCGGCCCGCGGAACTGCTGGGCCACGACAATCTTGGAATGCAAAAGCTCAGGCCCTTCTTACTTCGGCTTCAGGTCGGGCCGCGAGGCCAGGAAGGCGGCCTTTTCCGCCGCCGTCAGCACCTTGCCACGCTTCTGCCGGCTGACCTTCGGGGTCGGCGGCGCGAAGGTCTGCGTGTCCGTCGCGCGCGCCTTGGCGCCCGGCGGCGTCTTGCCGATGGTCGACTTCATGAGCTTGGCCCCCTTGGCCCCGCGATTCTATTTCGGGTCCGGCAGACCTAGCACGCGCTTGGACACCACGTTGAGGTTCACCTCCGAGGTGCCGCCCTCGATGGAGTTGGCCTTGGCGCGCAACCAGCCGCGCACGGCGGCCAGTTCGTCGGGTTCGAAGCCCTCGCCTTCCCAGCCGAGGCCTTGCGCGCCCAGGGCCTCGATGGAGAGCTCGGTGCGGTCCTGGGCGATCTTGGCGCCGGCGTATTTCATGATCGAGGTGGCGGCGCTGGGGCCCTGGTTGGCCTTGGCCTCCAGGGCGGCGCGCTGGACGGTGAGCTGGAAGGCCTTGGTCTCCATCTGGTGCTCGATGATCCGCTTGCGCAGGTCGGCGTCGGAAAGGCGCCCCGTCTCGTCCAGGCCGACATAACGCTGGGCCAGGGCCAACACGCCCACCGGCGCGCCGCCCAGGCCGCCCCCGCCGCCGCCGAGGCCGGTGGAGATGTTGTCGCGCTCGAACTGCAGGAGCCGCTTGGCGATCGACCAACCGCCGTTCAGCGGGCCCATCAGGTTTTCCTTCGGCACCCTGACGTCGGTGAAGAAGGTCTCGCAGAACGGGCTCGTGCCGTTGATCAGCAGGATCGGCCGCGTCTCGACGCCCGGCGTGCGCATGTCGATGAGCAGGAAGCTGATGCCTTCGTGCTTCCTGGTGGTGTCGGTGCGCACCAGGCAGAAGCACCAGTCGGCGAGATTGGCGCCCGAGGTCCAGATCTTCGAGCCGTTGACCAGGAAATGGTCGCCCTTGTCCTCGGCGCGGGTCTGCAGCGAGGCGAGGTCGGAGCCGGAGCCGGGCTCGGAATAGCCCTGACACCAGCGCAACTCGCCCTTCACGATCGGCGGGATGTGGCGCTGTTTCTGCTCTTCCGTGCCGACTTCCAGGAGGGTCGGGCCGAACATCATCACGCCCATGCCGCCGATCGGGTTGCGCGGCCCGATCGCGGCCATTTCCTCGGCAAGCACGCGCGCCTCAGGCCGCGAGAGCCCGCCGCCGCCGTACGCCTTCGGCCAGGTTGGCGTGCCCCAGCCCTTCTCGCCCATGCGCTTTTGCCACAGCGCCGCGTCGCCCTCGGCGCGGCCGCCCATCATGGCGGCCAGCTGGGCGCCTGGGTCCTGCCTCAGCGAGGCCGGAAAATTCTCCTCCAGCCAGGCCCTCGCCTCGGCGCGGAAGGCGTCGAGTTCGGTGGCGCCGAAATCAGCCATGGGGTTTCCTTGGAAATGGGATCGTTGCAATGGCCCACCCTAGCGCCCCCGCCGCCCGCGGCAAATGGGGCACTGCATCGCCGACGCACACCCTTCCCCCTCGATGGGGGAAGGGCAGGGTTGGGGGTGCTTGCACCGCGGCGACGGAGGGCCCTGGCGGACGCTGAGCCGATCTGCGCCGAGCCCACTAGCGTCCCTCACCCAGACTCAGCGGACACACCCCCGCCCAACCCTCCCCCATCGAGGGGGAGGGCTAATGGCTACGCCGGTTGCAGCTGGCTGGCGCGGTCCTCGAAGATGGGGGCGTCCAGGGGCGGCGGCGGGGCCTTGCCGGTGATCATGTCGGCGGCTTTTTCGGCGATCATGATCGTGCCGGCGTTGGTGTTGCCGCCGACCAGGGTCGGCATGACCGAGGCGTCGACGACGCGCAGGCCGGAAAGCCCCTGCACCTGCAGCGCCCCGTCGACCACCGCCATGGCGTCGCCCGCCGCGCCCATGCGGCAGGTTCCCACCGGGTGGTAGATGGTCTCGGCGGACTGGCGGATCCATTCGTCGATGTCGGCGTCGGTCTGCACCAGGACGCCCGGCTCGACCTCGTCGCCGCGGATGGCGGTCAGCGCCTTCTGGTTCGCCACGTCGCGGACCATCTTGACGCCTTCGCGCAGGGCGCGGCGGTCTTCCTCGGCGGACAGGTAGTTGGGGAAGATGGCCGGATCGGCGAACGGGTCGGCCGAGGCCAGGCCGATGCGGCCGCGGCTTTCCGGACGCAGCTGGCAGACGTGGATCGAAAAGCCGTCCTTGGGCGTCGACTGCTTGCCGTGCTCCTTCATGATCGCCAGCACGCAGTGCAACTGCAGGTCCGGCCGGTCGAGGTCGGGACGGGACTTCAGGAAGGCGCCAGCCTCCAGGAAGTTCTGCCGCCCGAAGCCCTGACCGAACAGCATGTAGTTCAGGCCGGTGGTCAGCCGGTTGATGCCGGTGGAATGGGAATAGGCCGCCTTCACGGTCGGCGTCTCCCACGACAGGATGACGTCCAGGTGGTCCTGCAGGTTCTCGCCGACGCCCTTCAGGGCGTGGGTGGTCGCGACGCCCGCCTGGCGCAGCCGGTCGGGATCGCCGACGCCGGAGAGCTGCAGGATGTGCGGCGATTGCACCGCCCCGGCGCTGAGCAGCACCTCGGCGTCGGCGTAGGCGGTGTGGAGGGCGCCGCCTTGCGAATATTCGACCCCGACCGCGCGGCCCTTTTCGATCAGGATGCGGGTGGTGCGGGCGTCGATCTCCAAGGACAGGTTCGGGCGCTGGCCGAGGATCGGGCGCAGGTAGGCAGCCGAGGCGCTCCAGCGCTGGCCGTTCCTGATGGTCAGCTGGTAGGGGCCGAAACCGTCCTGCTGGAAGCCGTTGAAGTCGGCCGTGCGGTGATAGCCGGCCTGGACCCCCGCCTCGATGAAGCTGGAATAGATGACGTTCTTCGAGGCCGCCTTGGAGACATGCAGCGGCCCGTCGCCGCCGTGATAGGCGTCGGCGCCGCCCTCGAAGGTCTCGGCGCGCTTGAAGTAGGGCAGCACGTCGGCATAGCCCCAGCCGGTCAGGCCCATCTGCCGCCACTGGTCGTAGTCGCGGGCGTGGCCGCGGATATAGATCATGCCGTTGATCGAGGACGAACCGCCCAGGCCCTTGCCGCGCGGCCACCAGAGGCGCCGGTTGTCGAGGTTCGGCTCCGGCTCGGTCCAGAAGCCCCAGTTGTAGTTCCCCTTGGCCTGGATCAAGCCGCCGACGCCGGCCGGCATCTTCACCATCAGCGAGTTGTCGCGGCCGCCGGCTTCCAGCAGCAGCACCCGCGCCTTCGGGTTGGCCGACAGCCGGTTGGCGAGCACGCAGCCCGCCGAGCCGGCGCCGATGATGATGTAGTCGTAACGGCCGTCCGCCATCGAGATAGGTCCCTGAAAATCCTGACGAGGGCGTCACCTTAGCAAACCGCCCCAAGGTCAACCAAGCGGCGCGGCATGGATGCGCCGCCCGACGCGGCGTATGCTGCCGATCCGGAGCGAGGCAGGGCGGCGCGCATGCGGCGGCTGGACATCGATCGCAGGCGGCTGGCCGCCCTTGTCGGCGCCGGCCTGATCGCGCCCGGCGCGGCCTTCGGCGCCGTCATCGTCAACGAGCGGGACTCCGCCTCGCGCATCCCGCCGCCGCCCGATTACGTCCCGCCCGCGGACCTGAAGACCATCGCCGACATCTACCGGCGGATGACCGCGCCGATCCGCGTCAACGGCCTGGGCCCGTTCGCCTTCGTCGTCGACACCGGAGCCAACCAGTCGGTGATCTCCGAGGAGCTGGCGATCCAGCTCGGCCTGACACGCGGACCGGTCGAGCCGCTGAACGGGGTGGCCGGCGTGCAGATGACCGCCACCACCATCGCCAGGCTGGACGTCGGCGACCGGCGGGACGCCGACGTGGTGCTCTCGATCCTGCCCGCCGCGGCGATCGGCGGGCTGGGCATGCTCGGCCTCGACCGGCTGGAGGACCAGCGCCTGACCCTCGATTTCCGCGGTCAGCGGCTGAGGATCGAAGCCTCGCGCCACGCCTGGCGCGATCCCGACGACGTGGCCATGAAGGCCCACCGCCGCGACGGCCAGCTGACCCTGGTCGACGCCGACCTGGATGGCGTGCCGGTGGTGGCCTTCCTCGATTCCGGCGCCCAGAACACCATCGGCAACATGGTGCTGCGTGAATTGGCGATCACCCGATCGCCGACCAGCTTTTGGACCGTCGTTCCGATTCTCAGCGCCACCGGTCAGACCATCGACGCCGAGATCGCCGACCTGCCGCAGCTGAGGGTCGGCGGCCTGCACCTGCCGAACTGGCCGGTGGCCTTCGCCGACCTGCACACCTTCGAGCTGTGGGACCTGACCCGGACGCCGGCGATCCTGCTTGGCGTCGATGTGCTCAGCCGGTTCGCCTATGTCAGCCTCGACTTCGCCCGCGGCGAGGTCCGCTTCCGCCTGCCGCAGCAGGCGTGAAGTTGCGTCTTTAGACTTCTCCCGTCTGGGAGAGGTCTTGCTACTGGTCGCGGTGGACGCGGATGTAGGGCTGGCCGTCGATGTTCATCACGAAGCTGCCCAGCGAGGCGTGGCGGATCTTGATCGCCGAGCCCTGATGCGGCGGCCGGCTCAGGTCGGCGTCGTCGATCTGCCGCCAGCGGGCGCCGTCGTCCAGCACGACGATCCACTTGCCGTCGCCATTGCGGTAGGCCTCGGCGGCGGTGGTGTTCAGGACGTTGACCTCATCCTTGGTGGATACGGCGCGGTCGAAGATGGACAGGGCGCTGAGGCTGAAGCCAAAGGCTTGCCGGCGCGCCGCGCGGGCCTGGGCGCGGTCGACCACCACCACCTCGCCGGTCGCCTCGGCCTTGTCGAGCGCCGCCGCGGCCTTGTCGTAGCAGTCCAGGCGCGCCGGCCCGTCGGCGATCGCACGGCAATCGGTCAGGGCCTTGAACACCTCCGCCCGGCTGGCCGCCGCGGCCGCATCGGCGGCGGAACCCGGGGGAGCCCAGGCCAGCGCCAGGGCCGCGAGGCCGATGACGGACGCTGATCCGGTGGTCGCCACGGCCGCCCTCCCCTGATTCGACATCGTCGCCCGGCGACCATCGTTCGGCGAGCGACGCTTGGTCAACTTGGCGCCGACTCCGTTCCAAAAACCAGCCGAAAGGCCGCGCGGACGTACGCGAACAGGACAACCTGTGACTGGAATGTGACATGCGCGTCAGTTTTCGTCGTCAATGTGTCAATTCCGCTTTGAGTAGAGTGAGTTTGGATCAAAACATGCGGGCAATCGGGTCCGGCAGGTCCGGATCTGGGTACATTCACCAGTTTGCAAGCGCGTCTCAGGGGACCAGCGCTTGGAGGGGCCTAAACATGAAATTCCACACCACGCGCGAGCGGCTGCTCGCGTCGACCATGATCTGTGGGGTCATGGTGTTCGTCGGCGCATCGCCTGCCTTGGCGCAGACGGCGCCGGCTCCAGCGCCGGGCCCCGGCGCCCCGCCGCCGGTGGCGTCAGCCGACCAGCAGGTCATCGTCACCGGCTCGCGCATCCCCACCCCGAACCTGAAGAGCGTCAGCCCGGTTCAGGTGGTGAACAGCACCGAACTCAAGCTGCAAGGCACTACCAACGTCGCCAACCTGCTGAACACCCTGCCGCAGGTCTACGCCAACCAGCAGGGCAACGCGGCCAACGGCGCCAGCGGCACCGCGACGGTCAACCTGCGCGACCTCGGCCCGCAACGCACCCTGGTGCTGGTGAACGGCACTCGTCTGCCGCCGGCCGACGTCGCCGTTCCCGCTCCCGACCTCGACACCATTCCCGAAGCCCTGGTTGACCGCGTTGAAGTCCTTACCGGCGGCGCTTCGGCGACCTACGGTTCGGACGCCGTCGCCGGCGTCGTCAACTTCATCATGAAGCAGGATCTTGAGGGCGTGCGCTTCGACGCCCAGTTCGGCTTCGCGCAACACGATCAAAGCGACAGCACTCTCCAGGCTCTCGAGCGCAGCGGAAACGCCGTAGTTAGTTCCCGCAATAATGTTCCCCCGATCACCGTCCCGGGCAATGTTCTCGACGGCTACACCAAGGACGTGACCCTCGCGGTCGGCGTCAATTCGCCCGACGGCAAGGGCAACGTCGAGGCCTATCTCGGCTACCGTTCGACCGACGCGGTGACGGAAAACACACGCGACTATTCCGCCTGCGCGATCTTCACCAACAACGGCGATGGCAAGCACTATTGCGGCGGCTCAAGCAACCTGCCGCAGGGCAAGTTCACCAACGTCGGCATCGCGGGCGGCCCGACTTTCTATGGCTCGCCAACCGGGCTGACGGCGAAAGCAGCCCCGGCCTACAACTACGCGCCGTTCAACTACTTCCAGGTGCCGTCGGAACGCTACAGCGCCGGCTATTTCGCCCACTACGATCTCGATCCTCACGTCCAGCTCTATTCGAGCCTGATGTTCTCGGACAACCGCGAGTTCGCCCAGATCGCGCCGAGTGGACTCTTTCAAGGCGTCTCCTATCCGGTGAACTGCGACAACCCCTTCCTGGTCGCCGCCGGCGGTGGCCCCGGCGGTCCGAACAATCTCTGCGCCGGCGCGAAGAACGACGAGACCACTCTCTTTATCGGCCGCCGGACGCCTGAACTCGGCAACCGCACCGACGACCTGGAGCACATCGCCTATCGGGTGAACTTCGGCTTCCGCGGCGACATCGCCGACGGCTGGAGCTACGACACCTACGCCCAGTACTCCGACACCATCTATCAGGAGCACTACACCGGCGAAGTTTCGATCAGCCGCGCGATGAACGCCCTGCAGGTCGGCGGCACGACGGCCGCGCCGTTCTGCCTGGGCGGGCAGACCGGCTGCGTGCCGCTCAATATCTTCCAAAGCAACGCACTTACTCCGGCAATGGCGAACTACATCTCCGGCAGCGGCGAAAAGGAAGGCTACGCGACCGAACAGGTAGTCAGCGCGTCGATTACCGGCGATCTTGGCCGCTATGGCCTGCAGAGCCCCTTCGCGGACCAAGGCGTCGGCGTCGCCTTCGGCGGCGAATATCGCCGCGAAGCCATCAGCCTCAGCCCCGACCAGGAGTTCCTCACCGGCGATCTCGCTGGCCAGGGCGGCCAGACCGCGCCGGTCCACGGCGCCTACGACGTCAAGGAAGCCTTCTTCGAAGTCCGTGCGCCCTTGGCCAGCAACCAGCCCTTCTTCTACGACCTGTCCCTGAACGGCGGCTATCGCTATTCGGACTACAGCAGTGTCGGCGGCACCAACACCTACAAGGTCGGCGGCGAGTGGGCGCCTGTCCCGGACATCCGCTTCCGCGCCAGCTACAACGAGGCGGTGCGCGCGCCGAACACGGTGGAACTGTTCTCCGCCCCGGCGTTCAAGCTCTTCGGAGCCAGCGATCCATGCGGCCAAGGTGTCTTTGGCGCGCCCAGCAAGACGGGGGCCGCCCCGGTCTCGCCGGCCGGCTGCGTGGCCCAGGGCGTTCTTACCTCGACAAGTGCCGGCGGGATGCTCACCGGCTTGGGATCGAACGGACTGCCCGCCTATAAGTTCGTCATCCCCTGCCCGGTCGGGCAGTGCACCAACCTGACCTCCGGCAATCCCAACCTCGGGCCGGAAACCTCCAACACCCTGTCTTACGGTGTTGTGTTCACGCCGACCTTCTTCAAGGGCTTCACCGCATCGATCGACTACTGGGACATCGACGTGCTGAACCTGGTCGGCTCCTACGGCGCGGCGACCATTCTCAACACCTGCATGAGCCAAAGCGCCAGCGGCAATCCGAACGCCGGCTTCTTCTGCTCGTTCATCCACCGCGATCCGACCACCAACGTCATTTTCGGCGGCTCCACGATCCAGAACGCGGGCAACCTGGCCACCATGTTTGGGAACGGCTCGGTCAGCAACTTCAACACCAACACCGGCTACCTGCACACGACCGGCATCGACTTCGCCGCCGACTATCGCACCCGCTTCTCCGACTGGGGCATGGGCGAATGGGGCTCGCTCGACTTCAACTATGAGTCGACCTTGACCCTGAAGTTCGATGTCGAGCCCTCGAAGAAGATCGGCCACTTCGACTGCGTCGGCTTCTTCGGACCGCAGTGCAGCGGCGCGGTGGCCGGCGGCTTCGACGGCGGGCCGATCCCGGCGTACCGGCACAAGTTCCGCGTCACCTGGGGCACGCCCTGGGATAATCTGAGCCTGTCGCTGCAATGGCGCTATATTTCGGCGGTCAGGCCCGAGTTCGCCAGCAAGAACCCCTTGCTCGCGACCGGCGCCAACGGCAGCGTCACCCCGACCGACCCGATCGATAATATTCCTGCCTTCAACTACATCGACTTGTCCGCGACCTGGCGCGTCCGGGACGGGGTGACTTTCCGGGCCGGCGTCAACAACCTGATCGACGTCAACCCCCCGGTCGTCGACCAGTCCAACCTGGCGCTGTCGTCGCCGCCGATCGGCAACGGCAACACCTTCCCGGCCCTCTACGACTCGCTGGGCCGGACCATGTTCATCGGCGTGACCGTCGACTACTAAGGACCTCTCGGAGGGTCTAGTCTCCTGGCGGCGGCTCCAACCGGAGCCGCCGCCTTTTTCTTTGCGATCCGAAAAGCTCTTGGACAACACCGCCGATATCCTGCGCGAAGTCGCCGCCGCCATCCGCGCGCCGGACCTGGACCGCGCCGTGCGCCTGGCCGAGACCGCGCTGGCGGCGGGCCGCGAGCATGCGCTGCTGCTGAACCTGCGCGCCTGGCGACTGGAGCGGGATGGCCGCTATGCCGAGGCCCTTGCCGACCTCAAGCACGCCCGGGCGCTGGCGCCGCGCGACGTGCCGACCCTGAACGCGCTGGGCCTGTGCCTGGCGCGCCTGGATCGCACCGGCGAGGCGGTGGAGGCGTTCGAGGCGGCCGTCGCCGCCGACCCGAACTTCGCCCCCGCCCATTTCAACCGCGGCTGGGCCTCGGAAGCCCTGGGCGACTTGGACCAGGCCCGGCTCAGTCTGGAACGGGCGCACGCCCTGAACCCGAACGATGCGGCGCCGCTGGCCCACCTCGCCTCGCTGGCCGCGCGCCGCGCGGACTGGGCGAGCGCACGGGCCTATGCCGAGCAGTCGCTGGCCATCGATACAGGCCAGCCGACCGCGGGCCTGGCCCTGGCCGCGGCGGAGCTGGCGACCGAGGCCGCCGGCGCGGCCGAGCAACGCCTGCGCGAGCTGCTGGCCCTGGACAGCCTTTCGCCCATCGACCGGGCCCTCGCCCACGGCCAGCTCGGCGAGGTGTTCGACGCCCAGGACCGGCCGGCGGAGGCCTTCGCCGAGTTCACCGCCGCCAACGAGACCTTGCGGCGGCTCTATGCCGACCGCTTTACCGGCCCTGGGCCTGAGAACCTGCCGGCCACGCTGGCCTGGCTGCTCGCCTATTTCGAGACGGCGCCGCAGCGGGCGCGGCCGCCGTCTTCCTCGTCCTACAAGGCGCCGGCGGCGGGTCATGTCTTCCTGGTCGGTTTCCCGCGTTCGGGCACCACGCTGCTGGAACGCGTGCTGGGCGCCCATCCGGACGTGGTCGCCTGGGACGAGCGCGAGACCCTGACCGAGGCGGTGCGCGACTTCATGGCCGATCCGGGCGGGCTGGACCGGCTGGCCGCAGCCAGCGATGCGGTGCTGAACGACCATAGGGCGCACTATTGGCGGCGGGTCGCGGCGAGCGGGGCCAAGGTCGCCGGCAAGACCGCGCTGGACAAGCTGCCGCTCAACACCATGAAGCTGCCGCTGATCGCCAAGCTGTTTCCCGACGCCAAGGTCCTGTTCGCCCGGCGCGATCCGCGCGACGTGGTGCTGAGCTGCTTTCGCCAGCGTTTCCGCATGAACGCCTCGATGTACGAGTTTCTCACCCTGAGCGGCGCGGCGCGGTTCTACGACGGCGTGATGCGGCTGGCCGAGCTCTATCGCGCCCGGCTGGACCTGGATGTCCACACCCATCGCTACGAGGACCTGGTGGAGGATTTCGACGGCCAGACCCGCGCCATCTGCGCCTTCATCGGGCTGGACTGGCGCCCCGAGATGCGCGCCTTCGCCGACACCCTGGACGCCCGCTCGATCGCGACGCCGAGCTCGGCCCAGGTCGCCCGCGGGCTCTATCGCGGGGGCGTTGGCCAGTGGCGGCGCTATCGCGCGCAGCTCGAGCCGGTCCTGCCCATCCTGGCGCCCTGGACCGCGCGGTTCGGCTATGATGAAACCTGACTTCCAAGGGGTCTGAAGACCAGCCGATGTCCACCACCAGGGCCAAGACCCGAGATGCGGCCGCCGATGCCGCGACCCTGCGCGACGTCAACGCCGCCCTGGCCGCGTCCGACCTGCCGCGCGCCATCGCGCTCGCCAAGGACGCCGTCGCCGGCGGGCTCGAAGACCCGTTGCTCTACAACCTGATCTCCCACGACCTGGAAGAGCAGGGCCGCCATGCCGAGGCCCTGGCCCAGCTGGAGCGCGCCCGTGAGCTGGCGCCGCAGGACGTGCTGATCCTGAACGCCATTGGCCTTTGCCTGATGCTGCAGGACCGTCCGACCGAAGCGATCAACGTCTATGACGCGGCGTTGCGCATCGATCCGGAACGGCCCCAGTCGCACTACAACAGGGCCGACGCCCTGGCGACGCTCGGCGATTTCGAGCTCGCCCGGCGGCACTACGAATACGCCGTCCACGTCGCCCCCGACTATGCCGGACCGATCGCCGGCCTGGCCTCGCTGGCGCTGCGGCGCGGCGACATCGAGGCGGCCAAGGCGCTGTCCGAGCGGGCGCTGACCCTGGTCCCGAACTTCGACCTGGCGGTGCTGACCTATGCCGAGACGCAGATCGTGCGCGGCGAGCCGGCCGAGGCCGAGGCGCGGCTGGCGCCGCTGCTGGCCGCCGGCGGCCTGAAGCTGGATGTCGAGGCCAAGGCCACCAGCCTGCTCGGCGATGCGTTCGACGCCGAGGGACGCTTTGAGGACGCCTTCGCCGCCTATGCGGCCGCCAGCGACCGGTTCCGCCGGCTGTACGCGCCCCAGTATGCGGACGCGCCGAACGTGCTGGAGATGGCCCGCTGGCTGCTCGCCCGCTTCGAGGCGGCGGAGGCGGCGGACTGGATGACCGCGCCAGCGCCGCCTCCCGCCGCGGCGGACGATCCGGCCGCCCACATCTTCTTCGTCGGCTTTCCCCGGTCGGGCACCACCCTTCTGGAGCAGATCCTGGCCAGCCATCCGGACATCGTCACCCTGGACGAGCGCGAGGTGCTGGTGGATTCCACCAAGAGCCTGTTCGTCTCCGACCAGGCGCTGGACCGCCTCTCGCGGCTGGGCGCCGACGAGGCGGCCGAGCTCCGCCAGGCCTATTGGCGGCGCGCGCGCGACTATTGCCCCGACTTGGCCGGCAGGGTCTTCATCGACAAGCTGCCGCTGAACTCGGTGCGCCTGCCGCTGATCGCCAAGCTGTTTCCGAACGCCAAGGTGCTGTTCGCGCTGCGCGATCCCCGCGACGTGGTGCTGAGCTGTTTCCGCCGCCGCTTCGGCATGAACGCGGCGATGCACCAGCTGCTGACCCTGGACGGCGCGGCGGCCTATTACGACGCGGTGATGCGGCTGGTCGACCAGTACGCCGCCAAGCTGCCGCTCAGCCTGCATCAGGTGCGCTACGAGACCCTGGTCGAAGACCTTCGCGGCGAAGCGGAGCGGGTCTGCGGCTTCATCGGCGTCGCCTGGGACGACTCGATGCTGGACTTCGCCGAGACCGCCCGCTCCCGCGAGATCAGGACCCCCAGCGCCAGGCAGGTTCGGCGCGGCCTCTACAGCGAAGGCGTCGACCAATGGCGGGCCTATGCGGCGCAGATGGCGCCGGTGATGCCGCTGCTGGCGCCGTGGGTCGAAAAGTTCGGCTATCCGGCCGAGTGATGAGCGAGCAGGCTTCCCTTCCGCCGGCGACCGCGCCCAGCCTGAAGGCCGCCGCCGACGCCGCCGCCGCCCGCGGCGACCTGGCCGGCGCGCGCGCGCTGCTGGAGCAGGCGGTGCGGGCGGACGCCGGCGACGTCGGCCTTTGGATGAGCCTGGCCGGCTGTTGCCGCGGCCTTGGCGACCATGAGGCGGCGGCGGCGGCGGTGGAGGGGGCGCTACGCGTCGACCCGCGCGCCTTCATGGCGCTCTTGATGAAGGCCTCGCTGATCGAGCGCCAGGGCCATGCCAAGGCCGCCGCCGTCGCCTATGGCGTCGCCCTGACCCAGGCGCCGCCGGACGAGGCGCTCCCCCCTGCCGTGCGGGGCGCCGTCGCCCATGCCCGGCAGGCGCACGGCGCCTATACCGCCGAGCTGGAGGCGGCGATGAAGGCCGGGATCGGCGGCGACCTGGCCGCGGCCTCGCCGGCCGCCGCGCGCCGCGCCGGGATCTTCGCCGAACGGGTGGCCGGCAAGCGGCGCGTCTATCACCAGGAGCCGGTGCAGTTTCACTATCCCGGCCTGCCCGAGATCGAGTTCCACGACCGCGCCGACTTCCCCTGGCTGGAAGCGCTCGAAGCGGCCACCGGCGATATCCGCGCCGAGCTGATCGAGATCCTGCGCGAGGACGGCGACGACCTGCAGCCCTACGTGAACTATCCGGAGGGCACGCCGCTGGATCAGTGGGCGGAGCTGAACCGCTCGTCGCGCTGGGGGGCCTTCCACCTCTATTTCGACGGCCGCCCGGTGACCTGGAACGCCAAGCGCGCGCCGAAGACCATGGCGGCGCTGGCCAGGCTGCCGCAGCCCTTCGTGCCCGGCCGCTCGCCGGCGGCGATGTTCTCGGTGCTGGAGCCGCATACCCGCATCCCGCCGCACACCGGCGTCGCCAACACCCGGCTGGTGGTTCACCTGCCGCTGATCGTGCCGGACGGCTGCGGCTTTCGGGTCGGGGCCGAGACGCGCCAGTGGCGCGAGGGCGAGGCCTGGGTGTTCGACGACACCATCGAGCACGAGGCCTGGAACGACTCGGGCCAGCGGCGCACCATCCTGATCTGCAATGTCTGGAACCCGCGCCTGGACGAAGCCGAGCGGCGGGCGATCACCGACCTGATCGGCGCCATGGACCGGTTCAACGGCGCCGGCCCGGCGGGGGGACAGCTCTAGAATGGTCGACACCGTCATCGACATTCGCGCGCTGTCCGCCCAAGGCGCGGCCTTGCAGGCGGCCGGCCGGCTGGACGGCGCGATCGCCGTCTATACGCGCCTGATCGAGGCGGCGCCGCAGGCCGGTTTCGCCGAGCATAACCTGGCCAGCGCCTATGGCGACAATCACCAGTTCGCCGAGAGCGAGGCGGCCGCGCGGCGCGCGTTTTCCAAGGGGCTGGACGCGCCGGAGACCTGGCTGGTGCTGGGGCGGGCGCTGCAGGGGCTCGGCCGGTTCGACGAGGCGGAGGACGCCTTTCGCCAGTCGATCGCCCGCCGCCCGGCCTATGCCGACGCCCAGCGGGACCTGGCCCAGCTGGTCTGGATGCGCGGCGAGGACCTCGCCGCCGCCCGCGCCGCGCTGGACCAGGCCATCGCGGTCAACCCGGGCGACATCCCGCTGAAGCTGGCGGCGGCGGCCCTGCTGGAATACGCCGGTCAGCCGGAGGCGGCCTATGCCGTGCTCGACCAGGGTCTGAGCGATGGCCTGCCCGATCCCAGACTGGACATCGCCGCGGCGCAGCTGCGGCTGGAGAGCGATCCGGCCTCGGCGCTGCTGCACGCCTCCCGGGCCCATGCCCGCGCGCCGACCGACGCCCATGCCCTGACCGCGCTCTGCCAGGCCAACCTGGCGCTGGGCCGCGCCGAGCTGGCCGCGGCCCAGGCGGCGGCCTTGCGCCAGGCCTCGCCGTTCGACCAGCAGGCCGTGGCGCTGCAGGCCACCGCCTGGCGGCTGCAGGGCGACCCGCGCTATGGCGCGCTCTACGACTACGCCCGGCTGGTGCGCGAGTGGACCATCGACACGCCGGACGGCTGGAGCAGCCTCGACGCCTATCTGGCCGACCTGGCGCGGAGCCTGCAGGCCGTGCACCGGCTGCGCGCCCACCCGATCGGCCAGTCCTTGCGCGGCGGCGCCCAGACCACCCAGAACCTCGACCGGCTGGACGATCCGGTGATCCAGGCCTTCTTCCAGGCCATCGACGGGCCGATCCGCCGCCACATCGCCGCCATCGGCGAGGCCGGCGACTATCGTCTGAACGGGGTCTGGTCGGTGCGGCTGCGGCCGAACGGCTACCACGCCAACCACCTGCACCCGATGGGCTGGATCTCGTCGGCCTGCTACGTCGCCCTGCCGAAGAGCGTCGATGAGGGGCACGAGGCCTGGATCGCCTTCGGCGAGCCGGGCATCCCCACCAGCCCGCGGCTGCCGCCGCAGCATTTCGTCAAGCCCGAGCCCGGCAAGCTGGTGCTGTTCCCGGCCTATATGTGGCACGGCACCGTGCCGTTCACCGGCGACGAACCCCGCCTGACCATCGCCTTCGACGTCGTGCGGGCGAACAACTAGCTCCCGCTCAACCTGGGTTTTGGCCGCTCGTCAGCGCGGCGAGAGCGCAGATTCACCGCCAAGCCCGCCAAGGACGCCAAGGGGCCGCACCGACTTTTCTTTCCTTGGCGTGCTTGGCGTCCTTGGCGGTCAAGAGAGCTCGGGTCCCGCGAACGTGCGCCGGTTGCCGCTGAGGCTGGCGGTTGTTAGCGTCGCGGCGCGGGAAGGGAAAAGGCCGGCGGATGTTCCTGGAACTGGACGAGGTGCTGAACCGGGACGAGGTCGGCCGGCTGCGGGCGATCGCGGCGGCGTCGCGGTTCGTCGACGGGCGGGTCTCCAATCCGCATTCGGAGGTGAAGAAGAACCTGCAGATCGACCCCACCGACGCGCGTATGGAAGAGGCCGCCAAGCTGATGGCCCAGGCGCTGTTCCGCATCGAGGACTTCGTCAACTTCGCCTTCCCGCGCATCATGGCGCCGCCGATCCTGGCCAGGTATTCGCCGGGCATGCACTACGGCGCCCATTCCGACGCCGCCTTCCTGCCGGTGGGCCAGCGGCCGCTGCGCTCGGACCTGTCCTGCACCCTCTTCCTGGGCGAGCCGGAGGCTTATGAGGGCGGCGAGCTTTCCGTGCGGCTGGGGGCCAGGGCCGTCGAGTTCAAGGGCAAGGCGGGGTCGGCGGTCGTTTACCCTTCAACTACCTTGCACGAGGTCAAGCCGGTGACCAGCGGCGAGCGGCTGGTGGGCCTGACCTTCATCGAAAGCATGATCCCCGACGGGGTGAACCGCGAGCTGCTCTACCAGTTGAACGAGGTCGCGGCGCTGGAGGGGCTGAAGATGAGCTGGGACAACCGCACCCGCCTGGAATACGTGCGCAACAGCCTGCGCCGCATGTGGGGCGAGGCGGGCTGAACCGCATGGCCCTGGTCGCATCGGAGCTGCGCGCCAGTCCCGACCTCTACCCGCTGGCCTTCGACGTCTTCGAGGACGGCGTCTATTTCGTGAAGCTGTCGCGGGCCCGCTACGACGAGGCCAGCTTCCTCGACCAGCGGATCAACCGGCAGAGCGACATTGGCGGCTGGGAGCCCTGGGACGCGGTGGCCGTGGCCGCCGGCCCGCTGGCCGACCGGGGCGATTACATCTTCCACGTCGGCCATGTCGGCTCGACCCTTGTGGCGCGGCTGCTCGGCCTCAGCCCGCGGGTCTTTTCCCTGCGCGAGCCGGCGGTGCTCAGGACCCTGGCCCAGGTGGCCTTCGACCTGCCGACGCCGGAGAGTCCCTGGAGCCAGGCGACCTTCGACGCCCATGTCGAGGTCTTCTCCAAGCTCTGGTCGCGCACCTACGACCCGCGCCAGAAGACCCTGCTGAAAGCCACCAGCCTGGTCGGCGAGATCGCCGCGCCGCTGATGACGCGCTCGGCCGAAGCGCGCGCCCTGGCGATGACCGTGGCGCCCGAGGTCTACATGGCGACCATATTGGGCGGCCCGGCCTCGCGGCAGGAGCTGGCGATGAGCGCCCAGTCGCGCCTGCGCCGGCTGCACCGCCGCGCCGGCGCGGGCCTTTGGCGGCTCTACGAGATGAGCGAGGGCGAACAGGCGGCGATGAGCTGGGCCGCGGAAATGGCCGGACTGGTCGAGGCCGCGAGGCGGTTTCCGGACCGGATCCAATGGCTGGATTTCGAACGGTTCCTCGCCGCGCCGGGCGAAGGCCTCGCGGCCGCCCTCGGCCACCTGCACGGCGAGGCGCCCGACGCGAACCTGCAGACCATGCTGAAGAGCCCGCTGTTCGGCCGCTATTCCAAGGGCCTCGAGCACGCCTACGACGCCAACCTGCGCCGCCAGGTGCTCGACCAGGCCCGCGGCCAGCACCGGGCCGAGCTGGCCAAGGGCCGCGCCTGGCTGGACCGCGCCGCCCGCGAGGCGCCCGTGGTCGCCGAGGCGCTGGGCGTGGCGGCGCCCCTGTGAACCCCCGCGCGAGGTTGCCCTTGGAGGCTCGAGGGGGTTATTGGCCCCGAGTTCACCAAGCCAGGATGCCGGCATGCACGACGACCGCGCTGAGTTCGAAGCCCACCGGCGCGAGATGTCGATCGCGCTCGGCGCCGACGGCGAGGCGTTCGATCGTTCGGTCGATGCGCTGGTGGCCATCGATCGTCACGACTACGCCTATCTGTGGAGCTGGTGGGGGGTGCCGATCATCCAGCTGCCGGCGGACGTGATGGCGACGCAGGAGGCGGTGTTTTCGGCCCAGCCCGACATCATCATCGAGACCGGCGTGGCGCGCGGCGGCTCGGTGCTGTTCATGGCCAGCCTGCTGCAGCTGCTCGACAAGGGCAAGGTGATCGGCGTCGACATCGAGATCCGCCCGCACAACCGCGATTCCATCGAGCGCCACCCGATGGCCAAGCGGGTCGTGCTGATCGAGGGCCCGTCGACCGATCCGGAAACCCTGGCCACGGTGACGGCGCAGATCCCGGCCGGGGCATCCGTCATGGTCGTGCTGGATTCCGACCACAGCCGCGACCACGTGCTGGCCGAGCTGCGCGCCTACGGGCCCCTGGTGACCGAGGGCCAGTACCTGGTGGTCGCCGACACCCTGCTCGGCCGGCTGGACCCCGCCCAGACCCCGACCCGCCGCTCCCATGTCTGGGCCAGGGGCGACGAGCCGCTGTCGGCCGTGAAGGCCTATCTGGCCGAGACCGACCGCTTCGAGCCCGACCCCGAGATCGACGGCAAACTGGTCCTGTCCAGTTCGCCGGGCGGCTACCTCCGCCGCCGCCGCGACTGATCGCGATGCCGCGGGCGCCGCTCCTTGACCTCAAATACGCGCAGATCCTGGCCGAGGCGCGGGCCATGCGCGCCTCGGTCCAGGGGCGGCCCTATCGCATCGCCATCCTGACCAACCTGACCGTCGCGCCGCTGAGCGGCATCCTGGAATGGTTGCTGCTGAACGAGGGCGTCGCGGTCGAGGTCCGGCTCGCCGAGTTCGACAACATCGTTCAGGAAGCGGAGACCCTGGCCGGCGTCGACGCAGCCGTCGTCTTCTGGGACATCGCCAACCTGGCGGAAGGCCTGCCGGCCCTGGCCGATCTCTACGACCAGGCGCGCCTGGACGAGATGGCGCAAGGCTTCACCGCCGCCGTCGACCAGGCGCTGGACAGGCTGGCAAGCACGCCGCTGGTGCTGATGAACACCTTTTCCGCCCTGCCCTTCGAGCGGAACGCGATCGCTCCAGGCGGGCTCGGCCGGCTGGCCAGTGCGCTGAACGCGCGACTGAAAGCCCGCGATGACGCCAATCTGCTGCTGGTCGACATCGACAAGGTCTACGCCGTGGCCGGGCTCGACGAGTCGTTGGACTTTCGCCAGTTCCAGACTGCGAAAACCCTGTACACGGTGGCTTTCCTGAAGCATTGGGGCTTGCACGTGCTGCCCGCGTTCCGGTCGGCGACCGGACGCGCCCGCAAGCTGCTGGCGGTCGATTGCGACAACACGCTCTGGCGCGGAATCCTCGGCGAGGACGGCGAGGACGGTGTCCAGATGGACGACCTCACCCCCGAGGGCGCCGCGTTCCAGGAGGCCCAGCGCATCCTGAAGGCCTGGCGGCGCGAAGGCGTGTTGCTGGCCATCGTCAGCAAGAACAATCCCGAGGATGTCGAGCACGTGCTGGCCGAGCACCCCGCCATGCAGCTGCGCGACGAGGATTTCGTCGCCAAGCAGGTCGGCTGGGGCGAAAAGGTCGATGGTCTCCGCGCCCTGGCCGAGGCGCTCAACCTGGGCCTGGACAGCTTCGTCTTTCTGGACGACTCGCCGTTCGAGCTGCAGCGGGTCGCCGAGGCGCTGCCGCAGGTGGCGCGCCTGCAGGTTCCCGAGCGCGTCTCCGACTATCCCGCCATGCTGCGCGCCGCCCATGGCCTGTTTTTCAACCTGTCCCGATCGGCAGAGGACATGCAGCGGACGCAGATGTACCGCACCGACGCGGCCCGCAAAGGCGCCGAGACCCAATATGCCTCGCTGGACGACTACCTGGCCTCGCTGGAGCTGAAGATCGTCGTCGAGGAAGGCGCCCGCATCGGCGTGCCGCGGGCGGCGCAGATGACCCAGAAGACCAACCAGTTCAACCTGACCACCCGACGCTATACCGAGGCCGACATCGCCCGCTTCGCCGGCGATCCGGACAAGGTCGCCGCGGCCTTCTCGGTGAGCGACCGCTTCGGCGACTATGGCGTCACCGGCCTGGTCATCGCGGCGATCGACCGCAAGACCGCGACGGCGCATCTCGACACCTTCCTGATGAGCTGCCGCGTGCTGGGGCGCCGGATCGAGAACGCGGTGATGAACTGGTTGACCGAGCGGCTGCGGCAGGAGGGCCTGTCGGCCTTGACCGGCGAATACCTGCCGACGGCGAAAAACGCCCAGGTGGCCGATTTGCTGGACCGGATGGGCTTTGAGCCGCATGCTGGAGCGCTCCGGCGGCTCGACCTTCGCGCCTGCAAGCCGCACGCGCTGCCGAACATCGAGATCGCGGCGTGACCGGCGCCGAGAAGGGCGACGGCCTGGTCGGCGACCTCGCCGAACGGATCGCGCAGTCGAACCCGACCACGGTCAAGATGCTGGATACGGCGATCGCCGGGCTCTCGGCCGCCGAGCGGAGCGAGCTGGACGCCTACCTCGCCTATCTCAGGTCGGCCGGCCATGGCCTCGACTTCATCGCCGAGTCCTACAACACCATACTGCGCGACACGGTCAGGGAGCAGATCTTCTTCCGGCGCAACGGCCGCTACCGCCACGCGCGCTACGACGAGGTGGCGGCGTCGGTCTATATGAACGACGACTATATGAGCCGCTACATGGTCGGCTTGGCGGTCACCACCTATCTGTGGCCCAACCACCTGGCCATCCACCGCTTCTTTCGCCAGACGCTCCCGGACGCGCCGGCCGGCGACTATCTGGAGATCGGTCCGGGCCACGGCGTCTTCTTCATGGCCGCGGCGCGTTCCGGCCGGTTCGCCAAGTGCCTCGGCGTCGACCTCAGCCCGACCAGCGTCGCCATGACCCGGAGCCTCTTGGCCAGCGGCCATTTCGGCGACTTCCAGGACTATGAAATCCGTCAGGCCGACTTCCTGGACGCCTCCCTGCCGCCCCGCGCGTTCCAGGCCGTGGTCATGGGCGAGGTGCTGGAGCACGTCGAAAGGCCCGACCTGTTCATGGCGCGGATCCGTGAACTGGCCGCGCCGGGCGCCTTCGTGTTCGTGACCACGGCGATCAATGCCCCGACCATCGACCACATCTTTCTTTTCGATAGTCCCGAGGCCGTGCGCGACCTCGTGCGCCAAGCGGGTTTCGAAATCGTCGCCGAGGCGGTGCTGCCCTATGTCGGCATGACCCTTGATGAGACCATGGCCCAACGGTTGCCGGTCAACATCGCCCTTCGGCTGGACCCTCGGGTGTGACTCCGGCCAGCCGGACGTTCGGGACGGCCGATCAGATGCGGTTCGCCGCCGCGTCCGGCGACTTCAATCCGATGCATATGGACCCGGTCGCGGCGCGAAGGACCCAGGCCGGCGCGCCGGTGGTCCACGGCATGCACCTTTTGCTCTGGGCGCTCGACGCCTTGGCCGCGTCGGGTGAGCCGCCGCCGCTGCGCCGGCTGCGCGTCCAGTTCGACAAATTCGTCTATCTCGACGAGCCGGTGGCGCTGGGTCCGGCCGATCGCCACCCGGATGGCGCGAGGCTGACTATCTTCGCCGGCGGCGCGCCGGTGACGCGGATCGAAGTCGAGTTCGGGGCGCCAGGCCACCCCGGACCGGAGGTATTCGACGCCGGCGCCCCGCTGAACCCGCCACCCGTGAACGCGCAGGACCTCGATTTCGAAGCCCTTTCCAACCGCTCCGGCCGCCTCGCCTTTTCGGCATCCGCGGAGTCCGTCGCGGCGATGTTTCCGGCGGCAGCGGATTGGCTCGGGCGTCGCCGCGTCGCTAGCTTGGGCGCCTGCACCCATCTCGTCGGCATGGTCTGCCCGGGGCTGCATTCGATCCTCGGCGAGTTGAAGATCGAGGCCATCGCCGACCGTGACCCTGACGAGGCGTTGGCCTTTCGAGTCACCGAAACCGACCCGCGATTTCGCCTGGTGCGGCTGTTCGTTCGCGGCGGCGGCCTCGAGGGCGTCGTCGTCAGCTTCGCCCGCATGCCGCCAACGACACAACCCGGCCTGGACTCGCTCGCCGGCCTGGTCGAGCCGAACGCGTTCGCCGGGAGCACGGCCCTGATCGTCGGCGGGTCTCGCGGCCTCGGCGAACTGACCGCCAAGCTCATCGTCGCCGGCGGCGGGCGCGTCGTCGTCACCTATCGCCTCGGCCGCGCGGATGCGGAGGCGGTGGCAAGCGAGATCGGCCGCGCCGGTGGCGACTGCCAGATTCTGCAATTCGACGCCCGGGCGCCGGCGGAAGCCCAGCTCGCCGGTCTCGCCGAGACGCCCTCCCATGCCTACTATTTCGCCTCCCCGCCGATCTTCAAGCCGCAACGCGACCTGTTCGACAAGGGCCGCTTCGACGAATTCACCGACGTCTATGTCGAGGGGTTCTGGCGGTTGTCGCGCGCTCTGAGTGCGCGCAACGCGGCGATCTCCCTGTTCTATCCATCGTCGGTCGCCGTGGCCGAACGACCGAGGGGCATGACCGAATACGCGATGGCCAAGGCCGCCGGCGAAGCACTTTGCGCGGACATGAACCTTTCCCTGACGCCCCTGCACGTCACGATATGGCGAATGCCGCGCCTGGCGACCGATCAGACCGCGTCCCTGCGCCGGATCGAGACCGCACCGGCGGTCGAGACCTTGCTGCCGATCGTAAGCGAGGTGCAGTCCTGGCCGCGGCCGCGATAGTCTGGCGCTCTCCAAGCTATTGAATGCCAACACATTGGTGAACTTGTCCGGTTTGGGCATCGCCGCTACACACGGTCGCTTCGCTGGCGCTAGGAAAACCATGGACCGTCTGAAGACGACCATCGCCGCCGTGCTGGAGGTGGACGTCGCCGCGATCGGCGACGACGCCTCGCCGGAAACCCTTCCGGACTGGGATTCGGTGAAGCAGATGAACATCGTCCTCGCCGTCGAGGACGAGTTCGACGTCCGCTTCAAGGACGAAGCGATCGAGAATCTTTCCAGCTATGCGCTCATTCGCCAGGAGCTGGCGTCTATGGGGGTTGCGCTCTCTTGAGCGCGCTCGCCAAGAACCTCAGGCAATCGATCCGGATCGCGTGGAACCGGCTCATGGTCATCTCGCGGCACGACGTCATCGTCGAACGCGGCGCGGTCATCAAGTTCTGGAAGTCGCTGCGTTTCGGCCAGCGCTGCACGATCCAGGCGAACGCCTATGTCTACGGCTCCCGCTCAGGCAGAATCCTCGCCCTGGGCGACCACGTGGTGATCTCGACCGGTTGCGTTCTGCTTGGCGAGGCCGGGCTGACGATCGGCGATTATACTCACCTGGGTCCGGGCGTCGTGGTGACCACCCAGTATGGCGATAGCCGCGCCGACCCGTTCGTTCCCGACACGCCGCTGCGCTACGCGCCGGTTTCGATCGGACGCGCGTGCTGGATCGGCATCGGCGCAGCGGTGATGCCAGGCGCGCAGCTTGGCGATCGATGCATCGTCGCGCCGAATTCGGTGGTCTTCGGGCGCTGGCCGGAGTCCAGCCACCTGAGCGGCAATCCGGCGCGCCGCTCCAGGCGAACGGCGGCGGGCGCGTCGTGACCACGGTGGTCATCTCACAGCCGATGTATTTCCCCTGGCCGGGCTTTTTCGAGCTTGTCGCCTGCGCCGACGTCTACGTGCACCTCGACGACACCCAATTCTCGAAGGGCAGCTTCACCAACCGCGTCCAGATCAAACAGCCGGGCGGCCAAGCCTGGATGACCATCGCGCTGGCCGACAAGGGCTCGTTCAAGGAGATCCGGCGGCTGGAGCCGGCCGATCCGGATTTTCGATTGCGCCATCGAGACCTGGTGCGTCAGGCTCTGCGCGGCGCCCCGCACCTCGATCTGGCGTTGGACCTGTTCGATACCGTCATGCAAAGGCCAGCCGTCGTCGACCTCTTGATCGCCTCCATCGAGCAGACCGCGCCGCGTCTGGCCATTCCGGGGCCGGGCCAATGGGTGCGGACCAGCGACCTCGACCTGGCCGGCCGATCTTCGTCGCGGGTGCTGGACATCGTCAAGCAGCTCGGCGGCACGCGCTATGTGACCGCCCATGGCGCGGCGGGCTATCTCGACCACGAGGCCTTTGAGGCCGCCGGCGTCAGCGTCGACTATATCGACTACAGCCTGACGCCCTATCCGCAGCTGCACGGCGACTTCACGCCATATGTGTCGGTTCTGGACCTGATCGCCAACGTGGGTGAGGAGGCGGCAAGCTGCGTTCGGCCCCGCACCAGGCCGTGGCGGGAGTTCCTCGCCGAACGCGCCAGGCGAGAGGCGGCCGGATGACCACGCAAGACCAGATCGAGTGCTTGAACCGCGACGGATTCGTCGTCTTTCCGGGCTTCTACGACGTCGAGAAGGACATCGCCCCGATCCAGCGGGGCATCCAGCGGATCGTGCAGCTGGTGGCCGGCAAGTATGGGATCGACGCGCCGGCCTCTAACCCGGACGAGGCGATGAAGCGGGGCTATCCGGCGATCATCGCCGCCGACCGCGCCCATGGCGAGGAGATCTACGACGCGGTCAAGCAGATCCCGGCCTTCGTGGCCCTGGTCGGCAGCCAGCGCAACGTCGACCTGTTTACCGCGCTCAGGCCGGGCGCCATGGCCGGCGTCGCCGGCGGCGGCTACGGCATCCGCGTCGACAACCCGGGCGAGGCGCAGTTCCGCTCCTGGTGGCATCAGGAGTTTCCGACCCAGCTCCGCAGCCTGGACGGGCTGATCTTCTGGTCGCCGTTGTTGGAGGTGACGCCGGACATGGGACCGGTCGGCATCTGCGTCGGCTCGCACAAGGAAGGCGTCATTCCGACCTTCGAAGACGACGGCGGCCTCGGCCGCACCGGGGCCTACGCGGTGCGGATGCACAACGAGGCGCAGATCGTCGGCCGCTACGAGCGGGTGGCGCCGCTGACCCGGCCGGGTGATCTGCTGATCATGGATTTCCTGGTGCTGCACGAGTCCGGCCACAATGTCGCGCAATGGCCGCGATGGACAATGCAGCTGCGCTATTTCAACTTCAACGACCCGGTCGGCATCAAGATCGGCTGGAAGGGGACCTTCGCGGAAGCTGAAAAGCTGCGCGACATCCTTCCGGAGGTTCTCGCCGAGCAGGGGCCGGGGACACGATGAGCGAGACGGAAACCTGCCGGGTTTGCGGATCGGCGCTGGGCGACCCGGCGCTCGATCTCGCCGCGCCGGCGCTGACCACCGCCAACCTGCGGCTCGACGCACCGACCCGGGTCCATGTCTGCGAGACCTGCGCCCACCTGCAGTCGCCAGAGCCGCCGGACCTCGCCGCCTATTACGACACCCACTACAAGATCTCGCTGGAGTCGGAGGAGCACGACCAGCTCTACGAAATGCGCGAGGGCGTTCCCGTCTACCGCACCGACCGGCAGGCGGAGGTGGTGCTGCAAAAGGCTGACCCGGGCCAGGGCGCACGGGTGCTGGATTATGGCGCGGCCAAGGCGCAGACCCTGCAAAAAATCCTGGCGCGCCGACCGGACCTGGCGCCGCACGTGTTCGACGTCAGCGACGACTATCGGCCGTTCTGGTCGGCGTGGCTGGCGGCGGACGCCGTGGCCAGCTACGCCGTGCCAGAGGCTTGGCTTGGCCGCTTCGACCTGGTGACTTCCCACTATGTGCTCGAGCACGTGGCCGATCCGGTCGTCGCCCTGCGCGGGCTCGCGAGCCTGCTCGCGCCCGGCGGCCGCCTCTTCTTCTCGGTCCCGGACTGGAGCCAGAACACCGGCGACCTTTTGGTCGCCGACCACATCAACCACTTCACCGCCGCCTCTATCCGCCGCCTGGCGCGCGAGGCCGGACTGGTGGTCGACGATCTGGACGCCGGCGCGTTGCCGAGCGCCTTCGCGGTGACCTGCCATGTTGGCGACCCGCCGCCGCCGACGCCGAAATCCGCGATCGACGAGACCGTGGCTCACGCACGCGCCATCGTCGGCGCACTGACGAAGGCCTGCGCCCGGCTCGACCGCGATTTCGAGGCCAACCTCGGCCGTGCGACCGCGGTCTACGGCGCGGGCTTCTATGGCGCCTTCCTGCTGACGAGGATGGCCGGACGGATCGCGCCGGCCTGCTGTCTGGACAACAACCGTCATCTCTGGGGAAATACCCTGTTCGACGTGCCTGTCGCGGCGCCCGATGCGTTGCCGGCGGACGTCGACGTCGTCTATGTCGGACTGAATCCGGCGCACGCGCGCGAGATCGCGGCAGCTATCCCGGTGCTGCAACGCCCGGGGCTCGATCTTGTCTTCATCGAGGTTTGATTTGGACCCCCGATGTGGGTGGAAGGCTAAAGGCTGATGCGGCTGTCCATCATTGTCCCGTCCAACCGCGACAGCGTCGGCGCCTATGCGCGGATCATGCAGGCCTGTTCCTGGGCCTCAGGCGATGTCGAGGTCATCGTCAGGGACAATTCCGGCAGCGCCCGCAAGCGTGAGGTTCTCGGGGCCATCGATCAGCCCGACTGCCGGATCATTTTCGCCGAACCCTGTGACGCCAACACCAATTTCCTTCGGGCTCTGGCGGCGTCGAGCGGCGAGTTCGTGCTCTTCCTGGGTGATGATGACGCCGGTTTCGATCGGGGAATATCGGCGATTTCCGCGGCCGCAGCCCTATTCGCAGACGATGTGTCGGTCGCCGGACTGACCGGGGCCTACGTTCTGGAGCAGACGGACACCTCCCACATCATCAGCTATCCGAAGATCGACTCGTTCGAGTCGGCCGAGAGGGTCGGCGGTTACCTTGGCTACCAGGGGCCAAATCTGATCTTTTACTCGGCCGTGCGTCGATCTGTGCTGTCAGAAACCTGGACATTCATATTTGACCACCCACTCAACTTTTCGTTTCACGACCACTTCTTCTCCCTGATCTATCTGCTGTGCGGCAGATTTATTCATGTCGGCCGCGTGGTGTTTGTCTACGACAACGCCAACTGGGAAGGCGCCGGCGTCGGCGTGCAGAGCGATCTCAGGCACTATGCCAAGGCCGGCATGGACCCGGCCATTCGCCAGCTGCACTGGATGATCTGCGGGTTCGAGGGCGCGGCCATCATCCTGCAGTCGCGGTTTGGCCTGCGCCATTCGCTGGCGCAGCGCCAGGCCATGGCCAACCAGTGGTTCGAGGTGATGTTCCGCCGCTTTGCCGGCGATGCGGGCGCGCGGTTCGACTCCAGGCTGGCGGCCGAGGCCAACGGCCTGCACGAGAAGTGGCGGCGGGAGGCTCCGAACTTCACGCTGGAGAGCCTCTTGGCCGACATCTGCGGCTTCATCGGCCTGACGTCGCCCGAGAAGGCTGAAGCCTATCGCAGCTTCTGGACGGCGGTCGCGGCCACGCCGGCTCTATGATCTGCGGGCGCCGAGAATCTCCTTCAGCGCCAGGCAGACCCGATCCACCTTAGCTTCGTCCATGTGATAGCCGGACGGCAGGTTGAGGCCGCAGGTGGCCGCGTGGGCGCCCTTGTCCGTCGGTGAAACGAACCGCTTGGCGGCCGGGCGGTCGTCCAGCGCCGGCAAGGTCGAAAGCTGGGAAAAGAACGGCCGCGTATCGATGTTGCGCTGGTCGAAGCCGGCCATCAGGGCGAACTTGTCGAGGCCGAATTCGCGGTCCGGCACCGCCGTCACCATCCAGTAGCTGTTCTCGGTGCCGGCCGGCTCGGCGTTGATGGCCACGCCGTTCATGTCGCCGAGCCGGTCGCGATACCAGCCGAAGATCGCCCGCTTGCGCGCGATCAACTCGTCGATCCGCTCCATCTGGCCGATGCCGAGCGCGGCCTGCACGCCGCTCATCCGGGACTTGAAGGCGAACTCATGGTTATGGAAGTAGCGGTCGCCCGGCTCGCGGCCGTGGTCGCGCAGCACCAGGACGCGGTGATGGATATCCGGGTCGTCGGTGGCCAGCATGCCGCCCTCGCCGGTCACCACGGTCTTCGAGCCGTGGAAGCTGAAGGCCGAGACCGCGCCGAACGCCCCGGCCCGGCGGCCATGGTGCAGCGAGCCGAGCGCCTCGGCGGCGTCCTCGATCAGATAGAGGCCATGCTTGTCGGCGATGGCCTGCAGCCGCGCCCAATCGCAGGTCGAGCCGTAGAGATCGACGCCGATGATCGCCTTGGTGCGCGGGCCGATCGCCGCCTCGACGGCGTCCGGATCCAGGCACCAGGTGTCGGGCAGGATGTCGACCAGGACGGGGTCGGCACCGACATAGACGATCGGAGCCACCGAGGCGATCCAGGTGACGTCCGGGACGATGACCTCATCGCCCGGGCCGACGCCGAGCGCCGCCAGCGCCAGGTGCAGGGCCGCCGTGCAGTGGGAGACGCTGACGGCGTGGGCGACGCCGACATAGTCGGCCAACATCGCCTCGAAGCGGTAGTTGTAGGCATAGCTGTCCTGGAACCAGGCGTTGCGCGCCGCCTCGGCGGCCAGCTCGACCTCCCGGTCGGTGATCCAGGGACCCGCCACGGCGATGCGCTCGGGTCCGACGCCCATAGACTTTGCTCCCCCAACCATCGGAATTCTTGTCGCTGAGGAGCCTTGGCGCTGTCAACCAAAGGCCGCCCGCGCCGCGCCGCCGCCGCCTGTCACGGATTCGTCTTGCAGCGATGCTAGTTGCCGTCGCTCGGGTCGCGCCGGCTTGGATTGGCGCGGCTCGAAGCTCGTCGCGCTGCGCGTATTTTCCCGGGGGTAGGCATGAGTGAGACTGGGCAAGACATCGAGGACATCGAGGCCTGCGTGCGCGAGGGCCGGCGGCCGCGCGACGCGGGTCCCTATCGCGTCATGCTCGGCGACGCCCTGTTCAATTTCCGTCCGATCCTGCTGGAGAACCCGGTGCACACCGGCCAGGACCTGTGCGGGGCGGCGGCGCTGGAGCCGCCGCACGAGCATGTGCTGTTCGCGGTGCAGAGCGACGGCCTGCTCGAGGCCCTGCGCATGGAAGAGCGTTTCGACCTGCGCGAAGGGATCGAGAAGTTCCTGGCCTTCCGCAGCGACCGCATCTTCCGCTTCGTGATCAACGAGAAAGACTACGAGTGGGGCGGCGTCTTCATCACCGGGGCGACGGTGCTGAGCCTGGCCAAGGCCGACCCGGCCACGTCGGGCGTCTGGCTGAAGGGGGCGGACGGAGCCGCTCCGCGGCGGATCGGGCCGGCGGAGCTGGTCGACCTGTCCGAGCCGGGCATGGAACAGTTCGTGACCGCGCCAATGGATTCGCCGCCCGCCTGACCCGGACGGGCTTTCGGCCGGGGCCGCCGGCCAGCCAAGCTTAGACATTTCCGTGACGGCCGGCGCGTTGTAAAACCCGACGACCATGGGCGCGCGAGACTCATCGACCCTCAAAAAGGTGATCGCTTCCGAGCGGCGAGCCGTCGCCCGCATCGCCGCATGGGCTGGGCCGCCGCGAGTGCGAGACGCATGAGCAGACGCCGGGGCTTCTTCGCCCCGAATCCGGCCTGGACCATCCCGGTCCTGGCGATCGTCACCCTGGCGCTGGGCGTTCCGGGATGGGTCGCCCACGGCTACCGGCTGGTCGACGCGGCCTACCGCTCCATCGGTCTGTTCGACAACGGCAACAGCTTCTACGACGCGCCCGCCCCCGGCGTGATCGACTGGCGTTTCCGCATCGCCGAATGGACCGGCCTGGCGACGGTGTTCGCCACCCTGTTCTTCACGGTCACGGCGCTGCTGCAGGCCAGGGCGACTCACGCGCTGGCCCGGGTGCTGCGCCAGGGGGTGATCGTCGTCGGCCCCGAGGGCATCGCCTCGAAGGCCTTCGAGGAAGCCCAGCGCGTCGGCAAGAGCGTGCTGTGGCTGGGCGCGCCGGTGCTGAACGCCCAGTCGCTCAGGGCCATCGCCATGCCGTGGCCGCTGGACGACCACGCCGCGGTGTTCGAGCAGTACGCCACCCGCCCCGACCACATCCTGCTGGCCGAGGACGACGACGCCGATGCCCTGGTGCTGACCCGCGCGGCCCGCGCGGCGGCGCCCGAGGCCTTCATCACCGTGCTGATGCGCGACGTGCGCCTGGCCGAGGACGCGGCGGCGACCCTCAACCAGGCGCGCACCCGGGTGCTGTCGGTGGCCGAGGTCTCGGCCCGCGCGCTCAGCATCGACCACCCGCCGTTCCTGATCGCCAAGGAGATGGGGCATGGGCGCATCCACGCCCTGATCGTCGGCTTCGGCCAGCATGGCCAGGCCATCGCCAGCGACATCATCGTCAACTGCCGCACCACCTATCTCGGCGTGCCGCAGATCACCGTGATCGATCCCAACGCCAGGGCGCTGGAGGGGGTCTTGAGGGTGCGGGCGCCGGAAATCGACGCCTGCGCCCACTTCACCTTCATCGAGGGCAGTTTCGGCAGCCAGGGCGTCACGCCGGACGCGGCCAGCCTGGGCGCGGCGCTGAGCCAGGGCGGGCCGGTGACCGCCGCCTATGTCTGCCTGCATCTCGACGCCGAGGCGCTCAGCACCGCGGGCATGCTGCAGTCGCTGCTTCGGTCGGTGGACGCGGGCCAGCCGAAGATCTTCGTGCGCCTGCGCGAGTCGGGCACCCTCACCCACGCGGCCGGCGCCTATCAGGGCCTGGACGCGCTGATCGCCTTCGGCGACCTGGAATCGGTGATCGAGGCCAGCGAATTCCTGTCCAACACGCCGGACAAGGCCGCCCGCGCCTTCAGCGCCGCCTATCGCGCCGCCCTGCCGCCGGAGCAGCGGGACAATCCCGCCAACCGCTCGGCGCGGCCATGGGACGAACTGGACGAGGCCTTCCGGCAATCGAACCGCGACGCCGTCGCCCACATCCCGGCCAAGCTGGCCAGCGCCGGCGTCGACCCGGCCCTATGGCTGGGCCTGGCCGGGCCGCCGCGCCTGGGGCCGGGCGTGCGGCTGTTCGCCAGCGCCGAGGAGTGCGAGCGGCTGGCCGAACTGGAGCATGAACGCTGGAACACCGAACGGCGCATGGACGGGTGGCGCGGGACCAACCGTCCGTCCAAGGATGAATTCAGGCGCCTGCATCCGAGCCTGGTGCCCTACGAGGCGCTCAGCGACGAGGTGAAGGAGTACGACCGGGTCATGGTCCGGGAGACGCAGATGATCTGCTGCGGCCCGGACGCAAGCTGAGGCGCTCGCTAGACTTCTCCCAGAGGGAGAAGGAGGGACCCACAGCGCGTAGCGCTGTGGGAGGATGAGGGGTTACTGAGTTTCAGGATAAATCCACGAACCGGATGCCCTCTCCGATTCGAGCGCGCGCGGCGAACCGCTGCCTGGAGGGCCAGCCTGACAGGCCATAACCCCTCATCCTCCCGCGCACGCACGTGCGCGGGCCCCTCCTTCTCCCTCTGGGAGAAGTCTGCGCGGGGCGGCCCGACGGCGGCTATTTCTTCGGGTGCTTGTGCTTGTGCTTGAAGGAGTCGCCGTCGGCGAGGTCGGCGATGATGCCGTCGACCGGCTGTTCGGCGGCCGTCTCGACGCTGTGGCCGCGGTCTTCCACGCCCTTCTTGGCCGGGTGATGCTCGCCGGCCTGGGGTTGGGCCGGGGTTTTCGTGGCGTCGCTGTCGGACATCCTGCTGCTCCGATAAATCAAAAGGCCGAGCGCCCTCCGCTCGTCCCAGGCTTGGTCTTTAGCCGTAGCATGCGTTCGCGCAACTGTCAGTTCGTGAATCGACATCTGGACGTCGCGGCCAGCACGGCGCGAAACCAGCGTAAAGTCGGCCGTTCCGCGCCGTGGAGCGGGCTCGTCTCATCCGGGTTGCTGTATGAAACCCCTTGGGCGCGCGCTCGAAGCTTGATCTTCACGCCGCGGTCAAAGGTGAGGCGGCGCCGAGGCCAGTCCTTCCTGGTCCCGACCCCGGGAAAATGTGGTTAGCCGCACCGTGCTTCTGGTCGAACATGCGGCGCTTGACTAATTTGCTCTGACGCCGCGACCGCCGCTTGTCCTTGAACGACGTTATCCGGTAAGGTGAGGCTTAGGCCCGCTCTTCCGCGGCGCGGCCGCTGAAGAGCCGGGGATGTCGGGCGTTTTTCTTTCCTATTCTCGCGCCGACCGCGCGATGGCTGACTCGATCATCCGCGGCCTGCGGGCCGTTGGCGTCGTCGTCTGGTGGGACGAGGACATGCGCAGCATCGACTGGCACCAGGAGCTGGAGCGCCAGATCGTCGAACTGGCCGCCATCGTGGTGCTGTGGACGCCGAGTTCGGCCGGCAGCGACCACGTCAAGGACGAGGCCAGGCTGGGGCTGGAAAGCAACAAGCTGATCAATGTGATCGTCGGCCTGCCGAAGCCGCCCTTCCCCTACGACCGGGTCAACGGCCTGCCGCTGGACGGCTGGACCGAGCGCGAGCCGAACCGCGGCTGGACGCGGCTGATCGAAACCATCGAAGAGAAGGTGGTCGAGAAGGGCGGCGCCAAGCCCGGCGAGCTCACCGGCGCCCTCGCCCGCCGCGAAGAGAGCCTGAAGCTGAAGCAGCAGGCGCTGGCCAGGGCCCAGGAGGCGCTGGAAGAGGCCAAGGCGCGCGAGGCCGAGACCATCGACGCCGCCCAGATCGCCCAGGCGACCTTCGTGCGCGCCGAGGAGCAGCATCTGCGCGTGATGGAGATGCGCGCCACCCACCTGATCATGAGCGCCGCGGCCCAGGAATACGAAGCCGCCCGCGCCGCCAAGGAAGACGCCGACCGCGCCCTGCGCGCCGCCAAGGCCGAGATCAAGGGCGTCGCCCGCGAGGTGGCGCTGGCCATCGCGGCGCTGGAAAGCCAGGACGCGGCGGCGCCGCAACGGCGCACCAAGGCCGCCGAGCCTGCCCTTTCCACCGCCGAGCCGGCGGTCGCCGCAGCGCCGGCCGCGCCACCGCCGGCCGCCCCGCCCCCGACGGCTCCGCCCCCGGCCGCCAAGACGCCGGAGCCGGCCGCGCCCGTCGCCGCGCCCGCCCCGGTGATCGAACCCGCCAGACCCGCGCCCGCCCCGGCCCCGAGAGCCGCTGAACCGGCCCCGGCGCCCGCTCCTGTCGCCGCGGCCGCAGCGGCCGCACCGGCTGCGCACGCCCCGGCTGCCGCAGCCCCTGCCGCACCGGCGGCCGGCGCGAGCGCTGAGGCGCCCCGCGCCGGCAATCCGATGCTGCTGCCGATCATCATCGGCGCGGTGGTCGTGCTCGGCCTGATCGCCGCCGGCGCCATGTTCGCGCTGAAGCCCCACCCCAAGCCGGCCGGAGGCCCCGCTGGTCCGGCCGTCGCCACCACGCAGACGGCCTCGCCGGCCGCCGGCGCGCCGAAGGGCGCGCCCGCGGCGGTCGATCCGACGGCCGCGGCCGTGGCGGCCGCCGCGCCGCTCGCCGGAAAGTGGGCGCTGCAAGGCCTCACCTGCGACAGCCCGGTGGTCATCGCGGTCCAGAACGGCGCGGTGTCCATGACCGTGGCCGGGACCACCTCGACGACCACCATCCAGCCAAGCCCCGTCGCCGGCGTGACCAACGCCAAGGGCGAGGATGGCGGCGCCTATCTCTACAAGCTGGGCGCGGACGGTTCGCTGTCGATGACCGATCCCAACAACCAGACCACGAAGATGACCAAATGCGCTGGCTGATCCCGATCGGCCTGGTCGTCGCGCTCGCCGGCGGCGCGGCGCACGCCGCCACCCCGGCGGAGGTGCTGTGCGCCTCCTACAAGAGCGCGGTGGCCAAGCAGACCGACCGCGCCAAGCGCGAAGAGATGATCAAGTCGGCGCCGCATGGCTGCGAAGTCAGGCCCGCCGCCGCGCCGGCCGCGCCGCGCCGGGCCGCGGCCCAGCCGGTCGTGCAGGAAGAAGCGCCGGTTCCGGAGGCCATACCCCAGGAAAGCGAACCGCCGCCGATTCCCATGCCCGCCGGACAGCCGCTGCCCCCCGGCATGAGCGTCGACCAGGCCAAGCAAAACGGCAACAAGGCCTATGCCGCCAAGGACTATGCCGCCGCCATGCGCTGGTACTTGATGGCCGCCAACCAGGGCGACCCGGCCGCGCTGGACGACGTCGGCGAATTCTATTTCTACGGCCACGGCGTGCCGGTCGACTACAGCCAGGCGATGACCTGGTACCGCCGCGCCGCCGCCAAGGGCAACGCCACCGCCGAGGACGGCATCGGCGCCCTCTACGCCCGCGGCCAGGGCGTTCCGGTCAACTATGCCGAGGCGATGAAGTGGTTCCGCATGGCCGCCGCCCAGAACAACGCCGACGCCTCCAACTGGATGGGCTATTTCTACGCCCACGGCCTGGGCGTGCCGATGGACCAGAACCAGGCGCAGAACTGGTACGCCAAGTCCGCCGCCGACAGCCGGCCGCGCTAGGCGCAAGACCTCTCGCAGAGCGAGCGTGAGTTACCGCCTCACCGCTTGAGGCGCCGTTCGATCGACGACGCAAAGCGCCAGCCTGGACAGGCCGGAACCTTTCCGCGCACTTTCGTGCGCGGGCCTCTCCTTTATCCCCTGGGAGAAGCTCAAGTCCTGCAAGCAATGCAGGCCGAAGTCGGCGATTGTTGCAGGCCGAAACAAAGTTTCAGAGCGCCTGTTACAATAGACAATCGGAAAAAACAGAGACGATTGCTTAAAATCGATATAGACGACTGAAGCGGGGGGAGGCGACGTGTAACGGGAGAGAGCGTGGTTCGGACAGACACCGCTTCTGTGGCCGTCGAAAAGCCGCTCGTCAAAGCGCGCCGGGTGCTCATCGTCGACGACGATGCCGACCTCGGGCGCAACATCGCCGCCTATCTTTCCAGACACGGGTTTTCGATCGAGGTCGCCGCCGACGGCCGCACGATGGACCGCGCGCTGGCGGCCGGAAGCTTCGAGATCATCATCCTCGATGTCATGATGCCCGGCGAGGACGGGCTGTCGATCTGCCGGCGCCTGTCGGCGGCGGACGCGCCGGCCATCATCATCATGAGCGCCAAGGGCGAGGACATCGATCGCATCGTCGGGCTGGAGCTGGGCGCGGACGACTACCTGCCCAAGCCGTGCAACCCGCGCGAACTGCTGGCGCGGATCCGGGCGGTGCTGCGCCGCCGCGAGCTCAACAGGAACCAGCGGCCGGCGTCGAGCGGGGCCTATCGGTTCGCCGGCTATGAGTTCGAGCCGGTGCTCAGCCGGCTGCGCAACCGCTCCGGAATGACCATCCTGCTCACCCGCGGCGAACGCGCGATCCTGCTGGCCCTGCTCGATCGCCCCGGCCAGGTGCTGAGCCGCGAGGAACTGTCCGAACTGACCCAGAGCGACTATACCGACGCGCTCGATCGGGCGATCGACGTGCAGATCAGCCGCCTGCGCCGCAAGCTGGGCGACAGCGGCGAGCAGGAGATCATCCGCACCGTCCGCGGCCTCGGCTACCGGTTCGCCGCGCTGGTGACCCGCTGATGGACCCGGCGGCGGACGCCCCGCGCTTCAGCGCGCCGATCGCGGTGCAGATCGTCGCCCTGCTGATCGGCGGCCTGGCGGTGGGACAGATCGTCACCCTGCTCATCGTGCTGCTGGCGCCGCCGCCCAGGCCGCCGATCTACCGGATGAGCGAGGTCGCCGCGGTCCTCGACGGCCAGACGGTCAAGCCGCGCGACGGCCGCGCCCTGGTCCGCACGCTGCAGGCCGAGCCGCCGCCGGCGCCGCGCGATCACCAGCCGGGCTTCGCCGAGGCCGACCGCATGACGCTGGTCGGCCTGCTCGGCGTCAGCCAGGACCGCGTCCGGCTGAGCTTCGAGCGCCCGCACCCGCACATCTGGTGGTCGCCGTTCCTCGGGGACGGCGGACGGCGCCCGCCGCCGCCGCACTGGGCCGGACCGCCGCCGCACGACAGCGGCGGGGTGATCTTTGGCGACTTCAAGGCGGCCGAGCAGCTGCCGACCGGCGACTGGGCGGTCGTGACCTCGGCGCCGGAACCGTTCCCGAACCCCTGGCAGGCCCGCGTCATGGTCTGGTGCCTGGTCTGCCTGGCCGTGCTTGGCCCGGCCGGCTATCTGTTCGCCCGCCGGCTGGTGGCGCCGATCGGCGCCTTCGCCCAGGCGGCGGACCGGCTGGGCCGCGATCCCAGCGCGCCGCTGCTGGCGCTGACCGGGCCCGCCGAGATCGGCGTCGCGGCGCGCGCCTTCAACGACATGCAGGCGCGGCTGAAGCTCTATATCGAGGACCGCACCTCGATGATTGCGGCCATCTCGCACGACCTGCGCACGCCGCTGACCCGCATCCGGTTCAAGATGGAGGCGGCGCCGCCGGCGCTGCAACGGACCATCGGTTCGGACCTGGACCAGATGGAGGCGATGATCTCGGCGGTGCTCGCCTTCGTGCACGAGGCCAGCCACACCGGCGACCGGGCGATCGTCGACCTGTTGTCGGTGCTCGAATGCGTGGTCGACGACGCCCGCGACGCCGGCGCCGACGTGGAGCTGACCACCAACGGCGCGCTGGCGGTGGACGGCGACGCCCTGGCCCTGCAGCGGCTGTTCACCAACCTGGTCGACAATGCGGTCAAATACGGCCGCCGGGCGCGGGTGGAGCTGAAGAGCCAGTGCGACGCCGCCGTGGTCGAGATCGCCGACGAAGGCCCCGGCCTGGCGGCCGCCGAGCTGGAGCGGGTGTTCGAGCCCTTCTATCGCGCCGAGCCGTCGCGCAATCCCGAGACCGGCGGCATCGGCCTGGGGCTCTCGGTGGCCCGGTCCATCGCCCGCGCCCACGGCGGCGATGTCCTGCTGCGCCGCGGCCTCGCCGGCCTGACGGCGGTGGTCCGCCTGCCGCTGGCGGACCTCAGGACGTCGGCGGCCTGAGCGGTTCGGCCGCGGCCGCAAGGTCGGAGAGCTGGGCGCCGACGGGGCTCGCCGATCGCAGTGAACGTCCGATTCACCATCATTTTCAGTGGATAAGCCCAGACACGGATTGGCCCCACTTCCGCAGCCATCCATACCTCGTCACCAGTATCTGGAGGCTTGCCATGCAACACCATGTTCGGGATTCCGCCGCGGAAAACGAACCGGTGTTCGAAAGTCGTTCCAAGGTCGGCGAGGCGGCGCCGCGGGCATCGGATGCGTCACGATCGTTTCGTCCCGCGCCGGCCCGGGCTGATCAGGCCCCGACGGCCGATTACCTGGAGCAGGACGTCTGGCGTTTCTTCTACCGGTGGGGCGGCCTGCTTTCGTCGACCCTGATCCGCATTCGATCGCGTTTCGACGGCGATCTGGACCAGTATCTGCTCTATCTCATCTTCCTGCTCGCCGAGCTGGCGCAGATCACCGCGCGCGCCGACGCCGAGGCGCGCGGTCATCGCCCGCAGCCAGAGCGCCGACGCGGCATGAACGCGCTCAGCCTCTCCGACATCACCCGGGTTCCGCGCGAGACCACGCGGCGCAAGCTGCAACTGCTGGTCGAACATGGTTATCTGACTCGGGGCGAGACCGGGCTCTACTATCTGGGTGACAGCTACGGGCTGGACGCCTTTTTCGCCGACCTCAGCCCGCTGTTCTGGGACGGGGTCAAGGTCGAAGGCCGCTGAGCGGGCTACTCGACCTTGTCCATCCAGGCCCACAGTTCGCGGACGCCCAGCGCCCGCAAGGCCGCGTCGGGCGAGCCGACCGCGCCGACCCCGGCCGATTCCAGGGCGTCGTCGAGGGTCACCGGCTCGCCGCGGTCAAAATCGCCGCGGGCGCGCGCCACCCTCAGATAGCGCCGCCAGGCGCATTCGACGCTGGCCGCCCCGTCGATGGCGCCCTTGGGCAACAGGCCGCCCTGCAGCACCCTGTGGAAGGCGACCAGGGAGGCGCCCTGGCAGACCGAGCCGATCAGCTCGCCCAGCCATTCGGCGTCCATCGGCGCGGCGGCCAAGTCTTCCGGCGGCGCCTCCCAGCCGTGCGTTCCGCCGCGCCCTGCCGCCCAGCCCTCGCCGAAGACGCTGAGGACGATGTTGCCGCGGTCGTCGACGAAGCCGTACTGCAGCACATGGCGGCCGCCGCCGACCGGCAGCCAGCGGACGTTGAAGTAGAGATGCTCGCTGGCCGCCTTCTGCCGCCGCGGCGCGAACAGCTGGAATCCGCCGCGGGAGGACCTGTGTCCGAGCGGACGCGCGCGCTCGAACGCCTTGCATGACCATTCGGCCAGGGGTCCGCGACCCAGTCGATCCTGCAGAAACGCCATCGCCTTCTCCTTCGCTCGTTGCTTGAGCACAAGGTGTCGGCTAGCGAAGTCCTGCTCAATATTCGAGGCGCCCAGAGCCGGTAGAATAACCGCAGTTATTCTACCCAGATTGGGCGAACCCAGTTGACGCGGAGCCGCGCGCGGATTTCGCGATCGCGGCCGTCGGCGCCGTTCGGGGCGGCGGAACCCTTTACCCGGCCGGCCAGCGCCCACACATAGGATGGCGCCGCATGGGGAAGCCGACATGACACCGCGAGCGATCGGCGAAATCGCCAGCTACCACGCCCATATCTATTACGATCCCGAGATGACGCGGCCGGCGGCGGAACGGCTGCGGGCCCTGATCGCCGAGCGGTTCAGCGTCCGGCTGGGCCGCTGGCATGAGGTCAAGGTCGGGCCGCACGACCGGGCCATGTACCAGGTGGCGTTCGAGACCGGGGTTTTCGCGACCCTCGTCCCCTTCCTGATGCTCAACCACGCCGGCCTGAGCATCCTGATCCACCCGAACACGACCAATCCCCGGCGCGACCACCTGAAGGACGCGCTCTGGATCGGCCGGCCGCTGGCCGTCCGCGGCGAGGTCCTGCCCGAAGCCTCGGAGGCCGACGCCGCCGGCGAGCCGAACACCACGCCGACCCTCGCCGCCTGAACGGGCGCGAGCGGGCCGGCGGCCTCTCTCTATCGCCGGTTCGCCATCCCCAGCCCGACCAGCGCCATGCCGCCGAGGATGAGGTTGATGGCGATGACGAACCCGATCAGGGCGGCGTCCGCCAACGGGTGGAGGAACAGGATGAGGCCGGCGAGGACAAGGCCGACCACGCCGCTGACGATCAGCCAGATCCACCCCAGCGTCGAGCGGCGCCGGTGATCGAACGCCATGGCGAACGAGCTGATGGCGGTCAGGACCAGGTAGGCCGCGATCAGCAAGGCGAGGCTGAGCACCCCCGTCAGCGGCGCCCAGAGCACCAGGATCCCGGCCGCCAGGGCGATCAGCGCCGAGACGACGCGCCATACGGGATGGGCCTGGCCGCGCGAGGCGAATGCGCCGACCAGACCGAGCACGCCGCTCAAGAACAGCACCCAGCCGAACACCAGGGCGCCGGCGATCCCGGCAAACACCGGCAGGGCGGCGGCGAGGACGCCAAGCAGGACGAACAGGCCGCCCTCGATGATGAACCACATCCCGACTTTGCGTCGATCGACCGCGACGCTTCCAGACGCTTGATTGAGGGTCATTTTCAGGTCTCCAGTTCCGTCAGGGCGCGAACCCCTCCGAAATCCTCCGGACCGCCGGCGGCGGCCGGACCCCGATAGTGGCTCAAACCCGGGCCATCGTCGATGATCCTTCGGGGCGTGAGGCGCTGAAGCCCGGCGGCGGCATCGCAGTCGACCGGCGGATCGGCGGGGTTCATTCTGACCTGGGAACCAACTGGCCGCTGGTTGGTCTTCAGAGGTCCACCGGACCGCACGCGGCGGAGGCTGACCGAGCCATGGCCAAGACCGACGACGTCCGACGCTATCGGACGAACCTGCAGGGCGAGGTCGATGGCGCGGCCATCTACACGGCGCTGGCCAGGGCCGAAGCGGACCCCAACCTCGCCAAGGTCTACGGCAAGCTCGCCGCGGTCGAGAGCGCGCACGCGCAGTTCTGGCGCGACCATCTCGATCGCCGCGGGGTGAAGGGCTTGAAGCTCGCGCCCAGCTTCCGGGCGCGCGCCTTGTCCTGGCTGGCGAGACGGTTCGGCCCATCGTTCGTGCTGCCGGCGATCGCCGCCGGCGAGGCCCGCGACATCGACGCCTATGACAACCAGCCCGAAGCGGTGGCCGGCGGCCTGCCCACCGACGAGCGCTCCCATGCCCTGCTGATCGGGGCGGCGGCGGACAGCGGCCGGGGATTGAGCGGCCCCTCGGTCGCCACGCTGGAGGGCCGCCACAGCAGCGCCGCCGGCGGCAACTCCCTTCGCGCGGCGGTGCTGGGCGCCAATGACGGCCTGGTCTCCAACCTCAGCCTGGTCATGGGGGTGGCCGGCGCGGCCACCTCGGCGCACACCATCCTGCTAACCGGCATCGCCGGCCTGGTCGCCGGCGCCTGCTCGATGGCCATGGGCGAGTGGCTGTCGGTGAACAGCGCCCGCGAGCTCTATCAGAAGCAGATCGACACCGAGGCGACGGAACTGGAGCAGGCGCCGCAGGAGGAGAAGGAGGAGCTGGTCCTGATCTACCAGGCCAAGGGCCTGCCCGAAGACCAGGCCAAGGCCCTGGCCGAGCGGCTGCTCGGCGACAAGAAGACGGCGCTCGACACCCTGGCGCGCGAAGAGCTGGGGATCGACCCGGACGAGCTGGGCGGCTCGGCCTGGCAGGCCGGGGCGGCGTCGTTCGTGCTGTTCGCCTTCGGCGCCATCTTTCCGGTGGCGCCCTATCTGTTCCTCAGCGGCTGGCCGGCCCTGCTGACCAGCCTGGGGCTCAGCGGTCTGGTGCTGGTGGGGATCGGGACCGCGACATCGCTGTTCACCGGCCGCAGCGTGCTGTTTTCAGCCTCGCGCCAGCTGATCATCGGCTATGCGGCGGCGGGCATCACCTTCTCGATCGGCCGGCTGGTCGGCGCCACCCTCGCCGGCTGACGGAGCGCCGACCTTATTCGCGCACGGGCGACGCGGTCGGCGACATCAAGCCGATGTCGCCGACCTCGCCGCGGCCGAATGCCGGGCGCCGCCGGAGGGCGGCCATAGCCCCCCCTGGGCCGGCCTATTGGTTGACGGCGTCCTTCAGGACCTTGGCCGGCTGGAAGACGATCTTCCGGCTCGCCGCGATCTCGATGGCCGCGCCCGTGCTGGGATTGCGGCCGGTGCGAGCCGGCTTCGACTGCACCTTGAATTTGCCGAAGCCTGGCAGAGAGGTCTCTTCGCCGCGCGCCGCCGAATCCCGGATGGCGTTCAGAAAGCCCTCGATCAGGGCCTTGGCTTGCGACTTGGTGATCTTTTCGTCCTGGGCGGCGATTTGATCGATCAGTTCAGCAGTGTTCACGGTGAGGGTTTCCATGTGGAGAATCAGGTGGGCACGGTGCCAAGTCCGGACGCCGATGTCACCCATCGTCGGATCGCGCTGGTCTATGGGTGGCGGAGAGGGGGGGATTCGAACCCCCGATACCCTTGCGGGTATGCCGCATTTCGAGTGCGGTGCTTTCAACCGCTCAGCCACCTCTCCAGGGGGTCGTGTAAGGACGCGAAATCGGTCCTTAAGCGCGGGCGGCGGAAGCTAGCGGCGAGGGGCCGGTTCCGCAAGCCCGCGTCTGGCGCTGTTTCGCCGGCCGGCGCGCCTATATTGCCGGGATGGCGCTGAAACCGGAAACCCTGATCTGTCCGAAGCCCGAGGGGCTCTATTGCGCGCCGGGCGACTTCTTCATCGACCCGGTGCGGCCGGTGGACCGGGCGGTGATCACCCACGGCCATTCCGACCACGCCCGCGCCGGCCACGGCCTGGTGCTGGCGACGGCGCCGACCCTGGACATCATGGGCGTGCGCTACGGCGAGGATTTCGCCGGCCAGGTGCAGCCGCTGGCCTATGGCGAGGCGGTGAGGCGCGACGGGGTCGAGGTCAGCCTGGTCCCGGCCGGCCATGTGCTGGGCTCGGCGCAGGTGGTGGTGCGCTGGAAGGGCATGACCGTGGTGGTCTCCGGCGACTACAAGCGCCGCCGCGACCCCACCTGCGCGCCCTTCCAGCCGGTCCCGTGCGACGTCTTCGTCAGCGAGGCGACCTTCGCCCTGCCGGTGTTCCGCCACCCGCCGGACGCCGACGAGATCGGCAAGCTGGTGAAGTCGGTCGAGCAGTTCCCCGAGCGCACCCACCTGGTCGGCGCCTATGCGCTGGGCAAGGCGCAGCGGGTGATCATGCTGCTGCGCGAGGCCGGGCATGAAAGACCCATCTATGTGCACGGGGCTCTGGAGCGGCTGAACGCCCTTTATGAGGGCCACGGGGTGGATCTGGGCCCGCTGGCGCCCGCCACCACCGACACCGGCGCCGACCTAGCCGGGGAGATCGTCGTCGCGCCGCCATCGGCCATCGCCGACCGCTGGGCGCGGCGCTTCGCCGATCCGGTCAGCGCCTTCGCCTCCGGCTGGATGCGGGTCCGCGCCCGCGCCCGCCAACAGGGGGTGGAACTGCCGCTGGTGATCTCCGACCACGCCGACTGGGACGAGCTGACCAGCACCGTCGCCGAGCTGGCCCCCGGCGAACTCTGGATCACCCACGGGCGCGAGGAAGCCCTGGCGCGCTGGGCCGAGCTGAACGGCATAGCGGCCAGGCCCCTGTCGCTGGTGGGCTACGAGGACGAGGACGCCTAGGCGGCCTCGAGCTGGGTCACCCGTTCGAGCGCGCCTTCGATGGCCTTGACCCGGTGTTCGGGGCCGACCTGGATGCCCTCGGCGACGATGAACTCGACGTCGGTGACGCCGATGAAGCCGAACACCGTGCGCAGGTAGGTCTCCAGGTGCTCGGCCGCCTCGGCCGGGGCGCCGGGTCCATAGAAGCCGCCGCGGGAGATGGCGATGATCACCCGCTTGTCCCCCGCCAGGCCCTCGGGCCCATTCGGGCCATAGCGGAAGGTCTTGCCGGCGATCAGGATGCGGTCGATCCAGGCCTTGAGCTGGGTCGGGATGGTGAAGTTGTACATCGGCGCGCCGATGACCACGATGTCGGCGGCGAGGAATTCGTCCAGCGCCGCCTGGCCGGCGGCCAGCTCGTCCTGGACGCTCGCCGCCCCGGTCAGGTGCTCGCCGGTCAGGTGCGGCAAGGGCTGGACCGCCAAGTCGCGGCGGATGACTTCGAGACCCGGCGTCCGGGCCTTCAGGCGTTCGACGGCGGCGGCGGAAACCTGCCGGCTGACCGAATTGGGGCCAAGCACGCTGGCGTCGACATGGAGCAGTTTCATCGGTGTTACCCTTGGTATAGGTTTGTGACCAAGCCTATATGAGTAACCCACCCGAAGAGCCGCAAGGAGGCACAACTTTGAAACCCGGTCACACGCAGGTGACCGCGGCAGCCCAAGACCCAGTCATTCGGAGCTGGCCAGCGGCTTGCGCCAGGCGGTCCAGCCGACGAGTATCGATAGTGTCGCCGCGACAAGAGGCGCGGCCCGTCGCGGAGGACCAGCACGGCGGCCTGGTCGGGCAGCCGGCCGGTCCCCGTTGCGCGACCTACGCCGCGGCGGCTTTCCGGGCCGCAGAGAAAACATCGCGGGGGGACGTCGTGCCCGCGACCGGCTCCGCACCCTCGACCCCGAGGTCCATCCATCCCGCGTTGACGGCCTCGTACATCGCTTCGGCCGGTCCGGTCTGGCCCTTCGGAATGCCGAACTGCTCGAATGCCGCCGGCCACCCGGCCCGCGGGACGGCAAAGGCCTTGACGTCGAGATTCATGACTTCACCCAATTGCGCGGCGACTTCATCCGCGCTCACCATCGAACCGAGTTCGATGAACCGACGCCCCGCCCACGCCGGGCCGGTCAGAAGCGTCGCGATCTCGGCGCCGATGTCATTGGTCGCGACCATCGCCGATTTCCGATTCGTCGGGCTGTAGTAGACGGGCAGCGTTCCGCCCTGGGCGACGTGCAGGCCGTAGAGGAAGTTCTCGAAAAATCCTCCGGCGCGCACGAAGGCGATTGGCGACGGCAGGTCGTGAAATCCCTGCTCCAGAAGCGACAGGGCCGTGATCATCCCCAGCCCGCTGGTTCTGTTCGCACCCATCGACGAGAGCGCGACGACCCGGGGCGCCGGCGCTTTGGTGAGCGCTTCGACATAGTTCGCGATGACGCCCTTGGCTTCCTTGAAGTCCGGCGAGGGATCCCAGACCACCGGCAACATGACAAACGCGCCTTCGACGCCCTTGAGCGCCCGCTCGATGTCGGCCGCATCATTCCAGTCGCCGTCGACCAGCTCGACACCCTGGTCCGCCCAGATCGCCGCCTTTTCGCGATCGCGGACCAGCGCGCGGACCGTCTTGCCTTGCGCCAGCAAATGCCTTGCCGCCGCGCCGCCAACTTTTCCGGTAATTCCCATCACTAAAAACATGCGTTTGCTCCTGGCCCTACGAGGTCTATGTGTGAGGGCAGGTCTCATATAAAGACCTCTATCCTGCGCCGTAAGGAGGCAGGTTGTCGTAACCAGGAGAGGCCAAAGGAACCCGCATGAGCACCGCATCGAGCGCGATCGAAAGATTCGGCCGATATCAATCGGACGACGCCCAGTCCGAACAGCCCGTTCACTGCCCCGTGCGCGACGTGCTTGACCGGATCGGCGACAAATGGAGCATCCTCATGATCATGACGCTCGCGATGCGACCGCAGCGCTTCAGCGAGCTGCACCGCGCAATCCGCGACATCTCCAAGCGCATGCTCACCCAGACGCTGCGCGATCTGGAGCGCGACGGACTGATCACCCGCCATGTCTTTCCAACCAAGCCGCCGAGCGTCGAATATCGTCTGGCCCCGCTAGGCCAATCCCTGCTGGAGCCGATGGCGAATCTCATCGATTGGGCGGAGCGTCGTTATTCCGATATCCACGCCGCGCGCGCCTGCTTTGACGGCGCACCCGGTGCTGTTCCCCGGTCGTGAGTGGAAGGCGGAACGCTGCGCCAGCCGAAGAATCAAGTGAGTTTTGGCGCTTGGAGGGCCCGAGCGACCGGGATGGCAAGAAGAGCCCCTAGCAGCTGCGCGACGACGAAGCCGGCGACGTGAGAGGGCGCGATCCCAGCGAACGTATTCGATAGTGAGCGGGCGATGGTAATGGCGGGATTCGCGAACGACGTGGACGAGGTAAACCAGTACGCCGCACCGATCCAGGCGGCAACCATCCAAGGCGCATCTTCGTTGCGGCGTACGCCAAGAATGATCATCAACAGGCCGAACGTCGCCACAACTTCCCCGAGCCATTGCGGTAAGCCGGTTCGCGCGTGCAGCGATGCCTGGATCAGCGGCAGATCGAACATCGCATGCGCGAGCACAGCGCCCGCGCAGCAGCCCAGAATTTGAACGAGCCCATAGGCCCCGGCCTCGCGCCAAGGCATCACTCCTCTCAACGCTTGCACCATTGAGACAGCGGGGTTGAAGTGTGCGCCGCTAACGGGTCCTAGAAGCGCGATGAGCGCAGCGAGCACGGCCACGGTGGCACCGGTATTGGCAATGAGCGCTACCGCGAGGTTCCCGCCTGCTAGACGCTCCGCCATGATCCCCGACCCGATGACGGTTGCCGCGAGCAACAGGGAGCCGAGGCCCTCGGCCAGCAGCCGGCGCCTCATGGACTCGTATGTCCGATCTCTTGCAGCGCGCACTTGAGCGCCTGCGGCTCGAGGGATTCGAGGGGCAGTTCGATGAAGCGACGGATACGCGCATCGAGCGAACCCAGCGCAACCGCGAACGCCGCTCGCCGCTCCGATTCGCTTGCTCGCGCCGCTGCCGGGTCGGGGATTCCCCAGTGGGCACTCGTGGGCTTTCCGGGCCAGACCGGACACATTTCGCCGGCGGCGTTGTCGCAGACCGTCACGATAAAATCGAGCGGCGGTGCGCCAGGCGCCGCGTATTCATCCCAGCTCTTGCTTCGAAGGCTTCGAGTGGGTAGTCCCCGCGCCTCAAGCAGCCCGAGCGCAAGCGGATCTACGGAACCCTTGGGATGACTGCCCGCGCTGAACGCACGGAAGCGGTCCCCTCCTAAATGATTCAGCAGGGCCTCGGCCAGGATGCTGCGCGCCGAGTTC
>DATAYM010000064.1:0-32884 GCA_036272595.1 Caulobacteraceae bacterium | reverse complement strand
GGTTGGGCGTGTATAGCCCCCGCCGGCCCGGCGCGGCTCGGAAAGCTTCCGTCACGCCGACCACCGTCTCGTCCAGGCCCAGCACCAGCCAGCCGTCGTCCGGCAGGGCCCGCGCCAGTTGTTCCAGCACGCGGCGCCGCGTCGGCCCGTCGAAGGCCGAGATGGCGTTGCGGCAGAAGATGACGTCGAACTGGCCCAGAGCCCGCAGGTCGGCCAGAAGGTTGATCCGCCGCCAACGCACCGCCTGGCGGATGCGCGGGTTGAGCGTCCAGGCTTCGTCGGTCTTGTCGAAATGCCGCACCAGGAGCCGGATCGGCAGGCCGCGCTGGACCTCGAACTGGGAGTAGGTCCCGCTCTGGGCCTTCTCCAGGGCCCGCTCGGAGATGTCCGAGCCGAACAGCTCGACCTTGGCGCCCTGCAGTTTCGAGCGCTCGTCGTCGAGGATCATGGCCAGGGAATAGGGCTCCTGGCCGGTGCCGCACGCCGCGCTCCACACCTTGATCGGTCGGCCCTGGCGGCTCTGCGCCAGGGCGGGCAGGATCTCGTCGCGGAAGGCCTCGAACGGGGCGTGGTCACGGAAGAAGCTCGATTCGCCGGCCACCAGCGCCTCGGCCGCGGCCCAGATCAGCCGGTCCTCGCGCCGCTCGCGGATGGCCGCGATCAGGTCCTCGATGGTGGCGAAACCCTCGCGCCGGGCGACGGGGGCCAGGCGGGTCTCGATGGAATAGGTCTTGGTCGGGTCGATCACGACCCCGCTGCGGGCGTGGACGAACTGGCGGATGGTCTCGATGTCGTCGGGCCTCATGTGAGCAGCCCCGCGAGGTCGAGCTTGGAAGCGATGATGTCCCCGTCGAACGGCTTCATGATGTATTCGTCGGCGCCGGCGTCGAGGGCGGCGACGATGTGCTCCATGTCGTTCTCGACCGTGCAGAACACCACCACCGGCGCGTGGCCGTCGGGCTCCCTGCGCAGCTCGCGCAGGAAGGTCAGCCCGTCCATCACCGGCATGTTCCAGTCGAGCAGGACGGCTTCGGGCATGGCCGTGCGGCACCAGGCGATGGCTTCCATGCCGTCGGACGCCTCGGCGATCTCGAAACCGAGATCCTCGAGGATGCGGCGGGCGACCTTGCGGATCACCCGGCTGTCATCGACGACCAGACACGTCTTCACGGGCGCGAGGGCTCCTTTCGGCCGATCCGCCTTTCTCGCGCGGCTAGGTTAAGGAGCCGTATGGCCCGGGGGAAAAATCAGGCCCGGGGCGGGCCCAGCCGGACCCGGACGGTGATCGCGGTCTCGCCGGCCTCGATCTCGATCTCGCCGCCGGCGGCGTCGACCAGGCTGCGCAGATAGTAGGCCTGCACCCAGCGGCCGCCGAGCCCCTCGCCCAGCGGCAGGCCGGCCAGGCCGTCGCTGACCTCGGCCATGAGCCGCACCTTCGGCCCCTCGGCGTGGACGCGGACCTCGGTCGCCTGGTCGCTCTCGGTCACGGTCAGGCGCGCGGTTCCGCCTGTCGGCAGAAGGCCCGCGCCGATCTGCGCCAGGTTGAGCAGCACCCGGGTCACCGGCTTGGACAGGCTCGCCGCCTCCACCGCCCAGTCCAGCGTGGTGCGCCCGTGGGCGTAGACGTCGCGGGTCAGTTTCTCCAGCTCGCGCACGTCGAAGGCCTCGGCGGCGGCCGAGGCGCCGAAGGCCACGCGGTCGAAGGACAGCAGGGCGACCAGCTTCTCCGACGATGCGGCGATCAGGCGCAGCGCGTCCTCGCGCATGTCCTGGGCTTCCGGATCGTTCAGCAGGTCCAGCCCCGACATGATCGCCCCCGCCGGGCTGATGAAGTCGTGGCAGAGCCGGGCGGCCAGGTGCGCGGCCAACTCGTGCGGCTGCGGCGGCACGGGCGCATGGGCGAGGCGGGAGGGCTGGTTGTCGTTCATCGCGCTTCCGGTTCCGGCCTCTCTGTCTGGGCCGACCCTGGCCTGATTTGCCGCTTTCGCAAACCAGGCCGCCATGCCAGACACGCCGCCATGCACCCCGAAACCGGCCAAGGAATGGCGACGATCATGAGCGACGCGGACGTCGGCGCGCGGCTGGCCGAAATCGTCGAGGCGGCCAGCGCGCTGATCCTGCCGCTCTGGCGTACCGGCCTGACCGTCGAGACCAAGAGCGACGAAAGTCCGGTCACCGCCGCCGACCAGCGCGGCGAGGCCCTGATCCTGGAGGCGCTGGCCCGCGCCTTTCCAGGCATCCCGACGGTGGCCGAGGAGACGGTCAGCGCCTCGGGCGCGCCGACCGAGATCGCCCACCGCTTCTTCCTGATCGATCCGCTCGACGGCACCAAGGCCTTCGTGCGCGGCGAAGCGCATTTCACCGTCAACATCGGCCTGGTCGAGGACGGCGTCCCCGTCGCCGGCGCGGTCGCCGCTCCGGCCACCGGCGAGGTCTGGTTCACCGGCGGCGGCGGCGCGCTGAAGCGCCAGGTCGGCGAAAGCGGTGGCCATCCCATCCATGCGCGGCCGCGCGATCCGGCCCATGCGCTGGCGCTGACCAGCCACACCCTGAAGCCGGAGCAGCTGGCGGCGCTGGAGGCCCGCTACGGCTTCACCGAGCGGCAGGCGATGGATTCCTCGATCAAGCTCTGCGTCATCGCCGAGGGCGGCGCCGACCTCTATCCGCGCCATGGCACGACCATGGAATGGGACATCGCCGCCGGCCACGCTGTGCTGGCGGCGGCGGGCGGCAGCCTGACCAGCCCCGACGGCGAACCCTTCGTCTACGGCAAGGCCGCCGAAGGCTTCAAGAACGGCTGGTTCATCGCCAGGGGCGGCTGACGGAGCGTCTGGAGCGGCATCCGTTCAAGCCGACCCACCTTTTCGTCATGGCCCGACTTGTTCGGGCCACCCATGATCACCGACTCTGATCAGTGCGTATGGGTCCCCCGCATTCCGCCGCTTCGCGGCTCCAGCGGGGGATGACGGTTTTGGTTGCGACGGCCTCTGCGGACTTCACTCTAATCCCCATACACCAGAGTGTAGACGTAGGATTTCGCGCCTTTGCGGGCCCTATAGCCTAGGGCTGGGCTTGGCAGGAGCCCTCCCAGGCCCAGCTCTCCACGTCGGACCCGAGCGTCACGTGCTGGGTGATCTCCGCCTTGCCGGTGGCCAGGTCGATGGTCAGGGCCGCGCCGGTTTCCGTCGGCAGGTCCTCACGATCGACGCCGAGCCCGGCGTGCAGCAGCGCCGGCCGCTCGAGCCGGGCGCTGCGCGATATGCGGACCATGCCGCCGTCGGTCCGCGCCACCGAATCCGGTCCCAGCCACAGGGCCAGCGGCTGGCCCCGGATCGACCAGGCGGTCCAGTCCTTGGCGTTCAACGTGCCGGTGTCGATGACGAAGTCGGAATCCGCCAGGGTGGCGGTGATCTTCGGGGCGGCCTGCTTGCCGCCCGGAATCACGCAGTGAAGCCGCGCGGCGCTGGCCGGACCGGCGACCGCCAGGGCCGCGGCTGCTCCAAGGGCGGCGGTTGCGGCCCAGATCCGGCGAGTCGGCACGGTTCACTCCCACATTGCACGCGGCCCGGCCCCCGCTAGAGTTCCGCGCGGCTTTGATGGCGAAATTGGGCCGCTCGCGAGACCAAAACCGGCTAGGAGCCCGATCATGACCGACCTGTGGCGCCATTCCGCCATCGACCTTGCTCGGACGATCGCGGCCGGCCAGGTCTCCTCGGCCGAGGTGGTCGAGGCGCACCTGGCCCGCATCGAGGCGGTGAATCCGAAGCTGAACGCCATCGTGCGCGTGCTGGCCGAGCCGGCCAGGGTCCAGGCCCGCGCCGCCGACGCCAAGGTCGCGGCCGGCGAGCCGCTCGGGCCGCTGCACGGCGTGCCGATCACCGTGAAGGAAAACATCGATATGGCCGGCCTGCCGACCACCAGCGGCGTGGTCGCCATGGCGCAGGCGCTGGTGGGGCTGGACGCGCCGGTGGTGCAGCGGATGCTGGCCGCCGGCGCCATCCCGATCGGCCGCACCAACCTGCCGGACATGGCCATGCGGGTGCACACCGACAGCTCGCTGCACGGCCTGACCCGCAACCCGTGGGCCAGGGACCGCACCGCCGGCGGCTCCAGCGGCGGCGAGGGCGCGGCCATCGCTTCGGGCATGAGCCCGCTCGGCCTCGGCAACGACATCGGCGGCTCCTTGCGCAATCCGGCCACCGCCTGCGGCATCGCCTCGATCCGCCCCAGCAACGGCCGCGTCGCCCACGCCAGCGTCGGCCCCACGCCGGAAAGGCTGCTGGCCACCCAGTTCATGGCCGTGCAGGGGCCGATGGCCCGCCGCGTCGCCGACGTGCGCCTGGGCCTGCAGATCCTGTCCGGCAGCCATCCCCGCGATCCCCTGTCGCTGGATGTGCCCTTCGCCGGCCCGCCCGAGCCGGGCCGCATCCGCGTCGCCCTGGTCGCCGCGCCGCCCGGCGGCGATACCGATCCGGCGATCGTGGCGGCCGTGGGCCGGGCCGCCGACGCGCTGGCCGACGCCGGCTACGAGGTCGTCGAGGTCTGCCCGCCGCGCTACGAGGAGGCCATCGACGTCTGGCGGCGGGTGCTGCTGGGCGACCTTGCCGCCGTCATGGACGAGATGGCGCCGCTCATGGGCGCCGACGGCCAGGCCTTCCTGGCCGCCATCGACGCCACCGTCCCGCCGCTGGCCGACGCGCCGGCCTTCTCAAGGCTGCTGGCGCGGCGCGACGGCATCGCCCACGACTGGTCGGTCTTCCTGGCCGACCATCCGCTGGTGCTGTCGCCGGCCTGGACCCAGCCGCCGTTCGAGCACGGCTTCGACGTCGCCAGCCCGGAGTCGTCGCGCGCGGTGATGGACCTGGTGCGCCCGGTGCTGCCCGCCAACCTGCTCGGCCTGCCGTCGGCCTGCGTGCCGGCCGGGCGCGATGCGGCCACCGGCCTGCCGATCGGGGTGCTGCTCACCGGCCGGCGCATGCGCGACGACCTCTGCCTGGACGCCGCCGAAGCCGTCGAAGCCAGGCTGGGCCTCCCGACCCCCATCGATCCGGCTTGGTGAAGCCCCCACACTCCGCTCATCCTCTGACCGCGAATCCAACAATACCCGTCACCCCCCGCTGGAGCCGAAGGCGGAATGCGGGGGCCCATAGACGCTGATCTGAGACGGTGATCATGGGTGGCCCGAACAAGTCGGGCCATGACGAAAGGGTGGGTCTCCGCCCTAGTCCCCGTCCCGGTCGATGTCGTCCCAGCCCTTGTTGGCGGAGTAGAAGGCCAGCCACATCAGGCCGCCGCCGAGCAGCAGCGTGACGCCGCCGGCGAGGCCGAGGGCGATATAGCCGTGCACGCTCATCTTCACCGGGCCGCTCAGCTTCCAGGCGGCGAAGAAGCCCCAGATCGCGAAGCCCAGCATGGCCAGCAGCACGATGGTCAGGGTGATGGTTCCGGCCTTCATCGGGACTCCGATTCCAGGTTCGCGGCCGGGCGCAGGCCCGCGGCCGCCTTCCGCGTGAAGTTCGCCGATGTTAGACCTGAAACCCGAACCGGGGAGGATTTTCATGGCCGAGATCGCGGGGGACGCGCCTGAAGCGGCGGAGCTCGTCGGCGGCCCCGAGACCAGCCATGTCACCGCCATGCGCACGGTGGTCGCCGCCTCGTGCGCTAGCACGGCGTTCGAGTGGTACGACTTCTTCGTCTTCGGCACCCTGGTCCAGGTCATCTCGAAGAATTTCTTCGCCGAGCTTGGCGCGACCGCCGGCATGATCGCGGCCCTGGCCCTGTTCGGCTTCGGCCTGGCGTTCCGGCCTGTCGGCGCCCTGATCTTCGGCCGGGTCGGCGACCTGCTCGGCCGCAAGGCGGCGTTCCTGATCACCGTCACCATGATGGGCGGCGGCACCTTCGCCATCGGCCTCTTGCCCACCTACGCCCAGGCGGGGATCATCTCGCCCATCCTGCTGATCGCCCTGCGCGCCATCCAGGGCCTGGCGCTCGGCGGCCAGTACGGCGGCGCGGCCATCTATGTGGCGGAGCACGCCCCGGCCGACCGGCGCGGCTTCATGACCGGCTGGGTGCAGACCTCCGCTTCGCTCGGGCTGATCGCGGCGCTGACCGTGATCTACATCACCCGCTCCTCGACCGGCGAGGCGGCGTTCGGCGACTGGGGCTGGCGCATCCCGTTCTTCGCCTCGGCCGGCCTGCTGGCCATCTCCATCTGGATGCGCATGCGGCTGTCGGAAAGCCCGGCCTTCCAGAAGCTGAAGGACGCGGGCCGTCAGACCCGCGCGCCCTATCGCGAGGCCTTCGGCAACTGGCCCAGCCTGAAGCTGGTGCTGATCGCCTTCTTCTGCCTGATGAGCGCCCAGGGCGCCTACTGGTACACGGTCTTCTTCTATTCCCAGGTGTTCATGGAGAAGTTCACCAAGCTGGACGGCGTCACCGCCCAGCTGCTGATCATGACCGCCGCGGCGGCCAGCGCCCCCTGCTACGTCTTCTTCGGCTGGCTCTCCGACAAGGTCGGCCGCAAGTGGGTGATGTGGTTCGGCATGACGCTCGGCCTGGTCACCCTCTATCCCGGCTTCATGCTGCTCAGCCAGGCGGCCGATCCGGCCATGGTCGCGGCCCAGCACCGCACCCCGGTGGTGGTGGTCGCCGACCCCGCCGACTGCACCTCGCAGTTCGATCCCACCGGCAAGCTCAAGTTCGTCTCCAGCTGCGACATCGCCAAGGGCGCCCTGGCCAACAGCGGCATCGCCTATTCCAACCAGGCCGCGCCGGCCGGCAGCGTGGCGCAGGTGCGGGTCGGCCCGGCGGTCGTCGCCTCCGTCGCCGGACACGGCCTGGCCGCGCCGGCGCTGAAGGCGGCCACCGCCAAGGTCGGCGCCGACATCGCCGCGGCCCTGACCCGGGCCGGCTATCCGTCCAGGGCGGACCCGGCCCAGCGCAACATCCCGCTCCTGCTGGCGGTGCTGATGGTGTTCGTGATCGCGGCGACCGCCCTCTACGGCCCGATGGCCGCGGCCCTGGTCGAGCTCTTCCCGACCCGGGTGCGCTACACGGCGCTGTCCTTCCCCTACCACCTGGGCACGGGCTGGATCGGCGGCTTCCAGCCGGTGGCCTCCTTCTCCATCGTGGTGGCCACCGGCAACATCTATGCCGGCCTCTGGTACCCGATCGTCTTCACCGCCATCAGCGTCGTCTGCGCGGCGCTCTTCCTGCCGGAAACCCGGGGAAGGCCGCTGACGGAGTAAGGCCCGACCTCACCCTCACCCTCACCTCTACCCGTCATGGCCCGACTTGTTCGGGCCACCCATGATCACCGTCTTTGATCAGTGTCTATGGACCCCCCGCATTCCGCCTTCGGCTCCAGCGGGGGGTGACGATCTGTTATTTCGCCAGCTCCAAAATCGCCACGATGTCGTCCGCGCCGGTGATCGGGCGGGGATTGGAGCGGACGCCGCGGTCGTGCAGGGTGTGCTCGGCGATGGCGCGGTACTGGTCGGGGCGGATGCCGACGGCGGCGAGGTCGGTGGGCAGGCCAAGCTCGTGGGCCAGGGCCTTCACCGCCTCCGCCGCCGTAAGGTCCGGCCGGCCCATCAGCGCGGCCACCAGCGCCTGCCGCTCGGGCGCGGCCGCCTGGTTCCAGGCCAGCACCGCCGGCAGGGCGACCGCCGAGGTCAGGCCGTGCGGCACCCCATAGGTCCCGCCCAGGGTATGGCCGATGGCGTGGCTTGCCCCCAGGCCGCGTCCGGAGCTGGCGCCGGCCATGGCCAGCCACATGCCGATCTGGCAGTCCAGCCGCGCGTCCAGGTCGCCGGGCGCCGCCTTGGTCGCCGGCAGGCCGCGCGCCAGGCCCTTCAGCCCCGCCTCGGCCAGGGCGTCGGCGTAGGGCGCCCGCGCCGGATTGCACAGCTGCTCCACCGCGTGGTCCACCGCCTTCATGCCGGTGGAGAACCACAGGCGCGGCGGCGTCGAGAGGGTCACGGCCGGGTCCAGCACCACGGCGCGGGGCGCCAAGAGCGGGTGGGCGTAGCCCTCCTTGCTGTGGCGGGCCGCGTCGGTGACGCCGGCGAAGGCGGTGAACTCGGCCGCGGACAGGGTGGTCGGCACGGCGACCATGCGCACGCCGACCGTCAGCCTGCCGAGGTCAGCGCCGGCGCGAATGGCGTCCAGCTGCTCGGCCCGGTCCAGCGCCGCCCACAGCGCAAGCTGCATGACCTTGGTGGCGTCGATCACCGAGCCGCCGCCGACAGCGACCAGCAGGTCGGCGTCCAGCCGCCGCGCCTCCAGCGCCCCGGCGATCACCCCCTCGCGCGGCGAATGGGCCGAGATTTCGGAAAACACCCCGACGCACAGCGGCCCAAGCTCGGCGGCCAGCCGCCGCGCCAGCCCGTCGGGACCGGCCAGCGAGGCGGTCGACGTGATCATCAGCCGCTGCGCCCCGAACGCCTTGGCCAGGTCGCGCAGCGCCTCCAGCGCCGGCCGGCCATAGATCACCTGCTCCTGCAGGCTGTTGCGATGGGTTCCGCTCAGCATGTCGCCATCTCCCTCTGGCGCGTGGAGCGCCGCTGGAAGAATTCAACCACGAACGAGACGAGCGGACACGAACTAAAGCCCCAGGAACGCGCGGGCGTTCGCCGCGTCCTCGGCGATCTGGGCGACCAGGGCCTCCAGGCTGTCGAAATTCAGTTCGGGCCTTAAAAAGGCGAGCAGCTCGGTTTCGATGGTCTGGCCGTAGAGGTCTTCGTCGAAATCGAACAGGTTCACTTCCAGCCTGGCCGCGACCCGGCCGGTGGCGGGGTTCTCGCCGAAATTGGCCACGCCCGGGACCTGGCGGCCGTCCGGCAGCCGGGTGCGGGTGGCGTAGGAGCCGAGCTTCGGGCGCACATAGTCGCCGGCCGGGACATTGGCGGTCGGGAAACCCAGGGTCCGGCCCAGATGCTGGCCCTCGACCACCTCGCCCTCGATGGCGAAGGGACGGCCGAGGATCTCGGCGGCGCGCTCGGGCCGGCCGGCCTTCAGCGCCTGGCGGATGGCGGTGGAGGAATATTTCGCCGCCTCGGCGTCGCCGAGCCGCGGCGCGATGGAGACGGAAAAGCCGAAGGCCTCGCCATAGCGGCGCAAGGCGTCGGGATCGCCGGTGCGGTCCTTGCCGAAGGTGATGTCGAACCCGGCCGCCACGTGGCGCGCGCCAAGTCCCGCGGCCAGAACGTCGCGCGCGAAGGCCTCGTCGCTCATGACCGCCATCTCGGCGTTGAAGGGGATGACATAGAGGAAGTCGGCGCCGAGGGCTTCGAGCGCGCGCGCCTGCTGGCCGCGGGTGGTGAGCTGGAACGGCTCGGCGTCCGGCTGGAACCAGCGCTGCGGATGCGGGTCGAAGCTGATGACCCCGAGCGGCGCGTCCAGGGTGCGCGCCGCCTCGGCCGCCAGGGCGATCACCGCCCGGTGACCACGGTGCACGCCGTCGAACTCGCCCAGCGCCAGCGCCGCGCCGCGCGCGTCGTCGCTCAGGCCGTCCCAACCCTCGATGATCTGCAGAGCCAAGGGCCTATTCGCTCCGCCGCGCGACCATCACCACCGCCTCGCCCTCGATCGCCGCCTTGCCGTCGACCAGGCAGGCGGTCTCCAGCGTCACCCGCGCCTTGTCCGCGTCGATCTCGACGATCCGCGCCCGCGCGGTGACCAGGTCGCCGATGCGGACCGGCCGGCGAAAGCGCAGGGTCTGGCTCAGATAGACCGCCCCGGGGCCGGGCAGGTCGTTGCCGAGGATGGCCGAAAGATAGCTGGCGCCCAGCATGCCGTGGGCGATGCGGCCCTTGAACGCGGTGGTCTGGGCGTAGGTCTCGTCCATGTGCAGCGGGTTGGCGTCGCCGGAGACCGCCGCGAAGGCCGTGATGTCGCCCTCGGTCACGGCGTGCACGCGCTCGGCGCTTTGGCCGACGCTCAGATCCTCAAGACAAAGTCCGCCCACCTCAGGCCCTCCCGGCGCTGGTCATGCTTTTAGCGAAGCCTGGGGCCCTGTCGATCACCAGACGAGGCCGCGCATGGCGAAGCGGGCATGGCCGCCCTCGCGGGCCAGCAGGGCCGCCAGGCCCGCGGGCTCCAGATCGCCGCCGGCGCCCAGCGCCTCGTCGGCATGGATGCCGTGGGCGATGAAGAGCGCGTCCAGCCCCTGGTCGGCGGCGCCGCCGAGGTCGGTGGCGATGCCGTCGCCGATGCAGAGCGCGCGGCTACGGTCCAGCGGCCGGCCCAGATGCGCGGCCGCCTCGGTCAGCGACATCTCGTAGATCGGCGCGTAGGGCTTGCCGGCCATGATCACCGGCCCGTCCAGCCCGGCATAGAGGTCGGCCAGGGCGCCGCCGCAATAGACCAGCGTGTCGCCGCGCTGCACCACCCGGTCGGGATTGGCGCAGATCATGGTCAGGCCGCGCCGGGCGCACAGGGTCAGGCGCTCGCGGTAGTCTTGCGGAGTCTCGACCGTATCGTCCACCGGCCCGGTGCAGGAGATGAAGGCGGCGTCTTCCGGCCCGGTGAAGTCCAGGCCCAGGCCCTCGTAGAGGGCTGAGTCCCGCTCCGGCCCGATCGCCCAGGCCGGTCCCGGCGCGCGCTCGGCCAGCAGCGCGCGGGTGGCGTCGCCCGAGGTGACCATGGTGGTCCAGGCCTCGCGCGGCACGCCCAGGGCGTCCAACTGCGGCAGCACGTCGGCGGCCGGCCGCGGGGCGTTGGAGATCAGGATCACCGGGCCGCGCTCGGCCCTGAAGCGGCTCAGGGCGGCGCAGGCCTCCGCGAAGCGCTCGCGGCCGTTGTGCACGACGCCCCAGACGTCGCAGAGCAGGGCGTCGTAGTCCGGGGCGATTTCGGCAAGGCCATGCAGGATGGCGGGCGTGGTCATGGCTGGCGGGTAGCCGCCGCCGCCTCGGGGGTCAACCTAGCGGATGAGCCGGGCGGTGGTCAGCGAGACCCGTGAGCGACCGGCGGCCAGGCCGGCGACGATGGTTCCGCAGGGCCCGCCCAGGTCGGCCTTCAGCGGCGCGCGCAACTGGAAGGCGGTCCAGTCGTAGCGCCAGTTGCTGGCTTGGGTGCAGCCCGCCGGCGTCGCCGCGTCCAGCCTGGCCTGGTCGGCGGTCGAGCGGTCGAGGATGTCGATGATCCGCCAGTGCAGGCCCGCCAGCCGGAACAGGCGCTGGTCGTCCGGGCCTTCCACGGCCTTCAGCGTGAAGCCGAGATAGATGCTTCCGTCCGGCTTGCGGATCAGCACCGGCCGCGCCGGCGCCGTCAGCGCCCAGCGGCCGGCCAGGCCCGGCGCGTCGTCGACCCAGAGGCTGAGGCGCAGGGTGGCCGGCTGCTCCAGATAGAAGATCACCGGAAAGCCGCGGTCGTGGTGGCCGTGCCGATCGGCCCAGTGGGTGTCGTAGAAGGCGTAGTACCAGTTGCGTCCCTTGAAGGCGCCGAGCGGCGCGAAATCGACCACATGGCAGCGGCGGTTGAGCGGCACGATGCCGGGCGCGCAGACCCGCGGCGCCTGGACCAGCGGCTGGGCGGGCAGGGCGGCCGGCCAGGCCGCGCGGGCGGGACCGGCGAACGCGCCGGCGATCAGGCTTGCGAGCGCGGCGACGGCCGTCGCCCATCGCCCGACCTGGCCTCCAATCGCCATGCCGCCCTCTTGCCATCGCCCCGCCACCGGGGCTCAAGTCGGCTAGACGCCTTGAGCTGTCAAGCAGGCCCGCGAGGCTCGGTCAGGGCCTCCATCGAGGCGGGCCTCAGGCCTCCAGGCGCACGAAGTCGGGTTTGCCCTCGGCGGTCAGGCCCAGCATGCCCTCGACGCGGTCGAGGTCGATGACCACGCCTTCGCCCTTGCGCTCGGGATCGGCGTTGCGCTCCCGTTCCGGGGCGCTGTCATAGACCTTGTCGCGTTCGGCCCCGGCGGCGGCGATGCGGGCGCGGCCGGCGAACTGCAGCAGGATCCGGTTGGCGGCGTCGCGGTACATCAAGGCCACGTTCGGATTGACCTTGAGGCCCTCCATGGTCTCGCCCTCCGCCCGCCGGCCCCAGAAGCCGAGCTGGCTGGAGCCCAGGGCCTGGATCGAGCCGCGAAAGCTCATCCGCGGCTTGCCGTCGGCGGTGATCACCGCCAGCAGCATCGGGTTGCCGCTCTCCAGCGCGCCGTTGACAAGCGCACGGATCTCGTCGGTGAGTTCAAGGCTCACGAGGGGCGATCCTCCATCGTTCGAACGATGGTCTGGCCCATCGCACGCCGCCGGGAAAGCGGCAAGACGGCGACAGTCTCGCCCAGTTCCATTCCGCGGGAGGATAACCATGCACAGCCCCCTGTTCGCGCCGATGATCGCGCTCATGCTCTGGACCTTCGTCATGTGCGCCTGGCTCTACGCGACGCGCATTCCGGCGATCACCCGGGCGAAGATCGTCTTCGATCCGGAACAGCCGGCGTCGGCGTTTCACGCGCAACTGCCGGCCCGCGTGCGCTGGAAGGCGGACAATTACGACCACCTGCTGCAGCAGCCGACGATTTTCTACGCGGTGGGTCTGGTCCTGGCCCTGGCGGGCGCCGGCGACGGCCTGAACGTCGGGCTGGCCTGGCTCTATGTCGGCCTTCGGGTGATCCACAGCCTGGTGCAGGCGACGGTCAACATCGTCCTGGTCCGCTTCGCCGTCTTCGCGGTCGCGACCCTCGTCCTGCTGGCCATGACGATCCGCGCCGCGCTTGTGGTGTTTTGACGCCCGGCCCCAAGCCGCCGGCCTTTGACTCCAGCCTTCCGCTGGCGCCATTGGCGGCGGAAACCCCTCGCAAAGGAACCGCCATGCTCAACCTGACCCGGCCGGAAGGCTCCGCGCCCGAGGACTTCCAGCTTTCGCGGCGCGGCCTGGCCGGCCTGGCCATGTTCGCGGGCTACGCGGCCTATGCGGTGGCGGCGGACGCCGACCCGATCCACACCGACGAGGTCGGGCTGGTCACCCAGACGGTGATGCTGCCCACCGGCATTCCGGCCTATGTGGCGAGGCCCGACGGCCGCGGCCGCTATCCGGCGGTGGTGGTGGTCTCCGAGGTGTTCGGCCTGCATGAATATATCCGCGACGTCTGCCGCCGGTTGGCCAAGCTGGGCTATGCGGCGATCGCCCCGGCCTTTTTCGTTCGGGTCGGCGATCCGGCGCCGCTGACCGACTTCGCGGCGATCACGAAGATCGTCGCGGCGGCTTCCGACAGGCAGGTGATGGGCGACATCGCCGGCACGCTCGATTTCCTGAAGAGCCAGCCCTATGTCGAGCCGCGCAAGCTGGCCATCACCGGCTTCTGCTGGGGCGGCAAATATGTCTGGCTGGCCTGCGAGACTTTCCCGGACTTCAAGGCCGGCGTCGCCTGGTACGGCCGGCTGGCGCCGGCGGCGAACGCGGCGCCCGATCCGAACGCCGAGTGGCCGATCGACAAGGTCGCCGACCTGCGCGCGCCGGTGCTCGGCCTCTACGCCAATCCGACCAAGGACCCGACCAGCGCGCCGGTCCCGGCCATGCGCGAGGCGCTGGCCAAGGCCGGCAAGACCGGCAGCGAGATCATCATCTACGAGGACGCCGGCCACGGCTTCCACGCCGACTACCGGCCCAGCTACAACGCCGCCGACGCCGCGGACGGCTGGTCGCGGCTGCTGGCCCACCTCGCCCTGAACGGCGTCCCGCCGAGGCGGGGCCGCTAGGCGCCGGCCTCAGGCCTTCCGATCCACCGACCCGCCGGCGCCGTCGGACTCGGTCTCCGGTTGGGCGTAGGGATTGGCCGCCGGGGCTTCCGCCGGCGCCTCGCCCTTGGAGCCGCGGGCGGAGACCACCACCATGGCCGGGCGCACGATGCGGCCCATGAGGTCATAGCCCGGCTGCAGCACCTCCAGCACCGCGCCGGGACCGAGGTCGTCGGCCGGCCGCTCCATCACCGCCTGGTGCTGGTGCGGGTCGAACCTGGCCCCGCGCGGCGGATCGAGCCGCTTCAGGCCATTGCGGTCGAAGGCGCTCAGCAGGTCCTTCTCGGTCATCTCCAGCCCGACGGCGAGGTTCTTCACCAGCGGGTCCTCGGCGTTGGCGGGGGCATGCTCGCGGGCGCGGGCCAGGTTGTCGGCGACGCCCAGGAGGTCGCGGGCGAACTTCTGGATGGCGAAGGCGCGGGCGTCGTTGGCCTCGCGCTCGGCCCGGCGCTTGGTGTTCTCGGCGTCGGCGGCGTAGCGCAGCACCTGTTCCTTCAGGCCGGCCAGTTCGGCGCGCAGGGCATCCGTCTCATCCACCCGATCTTCGGTCCTGTCCTCGTTGGCGGCCGGCGCGGTGTCGTCGGTCATAGGTCCTCGTTCCTCTAGGCGTTCAGCAAGCGTCCCAACGCGCGGGCGGTGTAGTCCACCAGGGGGATCACCCGCGCATAGTTCAGTCGCGCGGGCCCGATCACCCCAATCGCGCCCAGAACCTTTTGTCGGCCCGACATATAGGGTGCGGCGATCACAGCGGAACCCGAAAGCGAAAATAGCCGCGTCTCGGCGCCGATGAAGATGCGCACGCCCTGGGCGTTCTTGACGTCGTCGAGAAGACCGATGAGCTGCTCCTTCTGTTCCAGGTCATCGAACAGCATCCTGACCCTTTCCAGGTCGTCGAGCGCGTTGGGTTCGGTCAAAAGCCTGGCCTGGCCGCGCACGATCAGGGTGCGCGCCGCGCCCTCGCCGCCGCTCCAGGCGGCGATGCCCTCCTCCACCAGGCCGGCGGCGGCGGCGTCCAGCTGCTGGCGGGCATTGTCCAGCTCGCCGCGCATCTCGCTGCGCGCCTCGGCCAGGGTGCGGCCCTTGAGCCGCGAATTGAGGAAGTTCGAGGCCTCCTGCAACGCCGCCGGGGTCAGGCCGGCGGGCTTCAGCATCAGGCGGTTTTCCACCGAGCCGTCCTCGAACACCATGATCGCCAGGGCCTGATCGGCGCCCAGGGTGACGAACTCCACGTGCTTGACGCCGACGTCGCGCACCGGCGTCACCACCATGCTGGCGCCGCCGGCGAGGCCGGACAAAAGTTCGCTGGCCGCGCTCAGCGCCTCCTCGAAGTTCTGCCCGCGGGCCGAGAGCCTGGCGTCGATGTCGCGCCGCTCGCTCTCGATCAGGTCGCCGACCTCCAGGATGCCGTCGACGAACAGGCGCAGCCCCGCATGGGTCGGCACGCGGCCGGCGCTGACATGCGGCGCGCCGAGCAGGCCGAGCTGGGTCAGATCCTGCATGGTGTTGCGGATCGAGGCCGGCGACAGATGGATGCCGCCCTTGGAGATCGTGCGCGATCCCACCGGATCGCCGGTCTCCAGATAGGCCTCGACCACGCGGCGGAAGATGTCGCGGGCGCGCTCGTCCAGTTCGGCGAGGGTGGGCGTTCGAGTTTGGATCAGACTGGTCATGGACGCGTCCGTGGTGATCTAGGATAAGCGCGGGGATCAGCCTTCGCAAAGCGCCAGGCTTCATCGCCCATCAGGAGCCTTGATTTGCGTCCTTCCCAACGCGCCGCCGACGCCCTTCGCACCGTCAGTTTCGAGACCGGGGTGAACCGCTACGCGGAGGGCTCCTGCCTGGTCAGCTTCGGCCACACCCGGGTGCTGGTCACCGCCAGCGTCGACGAGAGCGTGCCGGGCTTCCTGCGCGGGCGCGGCCAGGGCTGGGTCACCGCCGAGTACGGCATGCTGCCGCGCGCCACCCATACCCGCGGCCGGCGCGAGGCGACCGAGGGCAAGCAGTCCGGCCGCAGCCAGGAGATCCAGCGGCTGATCGGGCGGTCCTTGCGCGCCGTCACCGACATGAAGGCCCTGGGCGAGCGGCAGATCTCGGTCGACTGCGACGTGATCCAGGCCGACGGCGGCACGCGCACGGCGGCGATCACCGGCGGCTGGGTCGCGTTGCGGCTGGCCACCCGCTACCTGCTGACCGAAGGGGTGATCGCCGTCGACCCCGTCCGCGACCAGGTGGCGGCCATTTCCTGCGGCGTGCACCAGGACACGCCGGTGCTCGACCTCGACTACGAGGAAGACAGCGCCGCCGAGGCCGACGCCAACTTCGTGCTCACCGGCGCCGGCGACATCGTCGAGATCCAGGCCACCGGCGAGCGGCGCGGCTTCACCCAGGCCGAGTTCGAGACGCTGTTTTCCCTGGCGCGCAAGGGCATCGGCGAGCTGATCGCGCTGCAGAAGGTCGCCGCCGGCTAGGGCTTGAGGGCGCGCGGCTCGCGAGCGACCAGATTGGCGGCGCCGTCCATGCAGACGATCTGCATGTGGCCGGGCCGGGCGATGCTCAAGGGGCAGACGCGATAGTCGCCGTCGACCGCGGTGAAATCGGTCGTTCGCGCCCGGTCCACCGAAGGCGGCGTGAGATGCGCTGACGCCGGATCGCCGTCCGCGCCGACGACGCCCAGCATCCGCTTCGTCCCGATCCGCCAGATGCGCACGGCCGGCGCGCCGTTCCAGACCGCCAGCCGGCCATGCACGACAAAACAGGCGCCGACCCGTCGGGGGCTGGCCGCGCAGGCGGACGGCCCAGCCGGCGCGGAGGCGGGAGCGGCGATGGCGCTCGCCGCCGCCATGGAGGCGATCAGGGCGGTGGCGGCGCGGAGCATGCCGTAACCTAGTCCAGCAACTGGCCGAAACAGAGGATGCGGCCGTCGCAGTCGCGGATGATGAGTTCGCGGCCATTGTAGATCGGCCGATCGACCGGCCCCTCGACGATGTCCGCCGCCTTGCTCCTCAGCTCCTCGGCGAGGGCGGTGACGTCGTCGGCGTAGATGAACGCATCGTACTGCTCGTTCGACCGCCGGGCCCGCGGCGTCGGCAGGGCTTCGGGCGCCACCTGCTTGATCATCAGCCTGGCCTCGTCGCGGTCGAGGATGACGAAGCTGGGCGGATCGCCCCAGATCTGGTCGAAGCGGAAGCCCAGCACGTCGCGGTAATATTCGGCGGTGGCGAAGACGTCGGCGACGGCGAATCCCGGCGCGATGCGGGACAGGCGGACTTGCGACATGATCGACTCCTCGGCCCTATGCGTAGACGTGGTTTTATGATACAAAAAGTATCAAATCAGAAACGATCGGTCAAGGCTTGATCTCCAACCTGCAAATCCGCGCCGCCCGCGCCCTGCTCGGCTGGAGCCAGACGAAGCTGGCCGAGGAGGCCGGCGTCTCGGTGATCACCGTCAAGCGGCTGGAAGCCTCGCCCGAGGCCTTCCGCGCCCGCTTCGACATCGTGATGAAGGTGAAGGCCGCCGTCGAACGGGCGGGGGTGGTGTTCCTGGACGGCGCCGACGGCTTTAGCCACGGCGTCCAGCTCAGAACCCCCTAATCGATCCCCTCGGCCTCTTCCTCCTCGTCCAGGTCGATCGGCGGGCCGGCCTCGAAGCTGAGCAGGTCGCCGGGCTGGCATTCCAGTTCGCGGCAGAGCGCGTCCAGGGTGGAGAAGCGGATGGCGCGGGCCTTGCCGGTCTTCAGGATCGACAGGTTGGCGATGGTCACCCCGACCCGGTCGGCGAGCTCGGTCAGCGACATGCGGCGGTCGAGAAGGATGCGGTCGAGACGCACGCGGATCGGCATGGCGAAAGCTTCCGGCGCCTAGATGGTCAGTTCGGCTTCGCGGCGAAGCCGGGCGCCTTCGCGGAACACCTCCGCCAGCACGAACACCACCAGCACCGCGAACCAGGTGGTCAGGTTGAGCCCGCCGGCCATGTGCGTCTCGTGCGCCGCCAGCCGCGCGTCCAGCAGGGTCATGGGATAGCGGACCATTTCCAGCAGGCCCAGCGCGGCCAGCATGGCGCCGATCAGCCGCAGGCGGCCGACATTGCGGGGGTGGAAGGGATCGCCGGTGGTCAGGGTGGAAAAGATGCGGCGCAGCGCGCCGACGATGACCAGGACCCCGCCGGCGTAGAGTCCGGCGCCGAGCAGCTCGGCGGCGATCTCCGGCCCGCTCAGGCGGTCGCCGCTCAGGCCATTGCGGATGGCCTGGCTGAACATCGCCGGACTGAGGTCGAACAGCAGCGACGCGACCATGCCGAGGCCGATCAGCAGGATGCTGATGCACAGCGCCACATAGACGACGTCGAGGATGATTTTCAGGAAGCTGGAGACCGAGCCGGGTCCAAGAGCGCGCATGGCTGGCCTCGCCGCATCCTTCTGGGGCGCTTCGCAAGCGCCCGGTTTCGCCGCCGGTCCTTATCCTGCGTCCCGGCGAGCGGGAGCCTTCAAAGGGCCGGCGGCGAAGATGCTCCGGCTTGGCGTTGGGTCAAGGCGTTGCGTTCAGATCGCATGAGCGACCAGCGCCAGCGCGGCCACCGGAAGGGCGGCCAGGAGGGCGAGGTTGCCGAACGTCATCGCCACGCGATCGATCATTTCGAGCAGGGAGTGAGTCATTGTCGTTGTCCCGGTTGGTGTTGCAGTGCGGCATTTGGGGGCAGTGAAGCTTGGTTTCAAGGCTTCGGAAGCGCCTTCCATGGCCAGGATGAGTACAAAAACATTGATTTTCGATCAAGAGATTTATCGATAAACAATGTTAAACCTTCGTAATAGATTACATTTTTGCAATGCAGCATTAACGCCCCGCCGGCGCGCCGCTTGCATCGGGGCGGGCGATCGGAAACAAAATCGCTTCAGGCCCTTTGATTTTTAAGGAAACCGGCCATGCCGCTGTCACTGCCAACGGGCGCCCGGCTGGTCGCGGCGACCCATAACCCGGGCAAGGCGCGGGAGCTGGCCGCGCTGTTCGACAGCCGGTTTTCGGTAGTCGCGGCTGGCGACCTTGGGCTGCCGGAGCCGGAGGAGACCGAGACCACCTTCGCCGGCAATGCGCTGCTCAAGGCCCGGCTGGCCGCCGACGCCAGCGGCCTGATCGCCCTGGCCGACGATTCCGGCCTCTCGGCGACGGCGCTGGGCGGCGCGCCCGGCATCTATTCCGCCCGCTGGGCCGGCCCGACCCGCGACTTCGCCATGGCCATGGCCAAGCTCGAGGAGCGGCTGGAGGCCACGGAATCCGGCGACCGCAGCGCCTGGTTCACCTGCGCCCTGGCCGTGGCCTGGCCGGACGGCCCGGCCATCGTGGTCGAGGGGCGGGTCGACGGGCGGCTGCGCTTCCCGCCGCGCGGGGACAAGGGCTTCGGCTACGACCCGATCTTCCTGCCCGAAGGCCTGGAGCGCAGCTTCGGCGAGCTGGATGCGGGCGAGAAGACCCCCCTCAGCCACCGCACCCGCGCCTTCGAGAAGCTGAAGGCGGCGCTGTTTTGACCGAGCCGGCCCCTGACCCACGCTTGGCTGACCCGCCGTTGGCGGTTTACGTCCACTGGCCCTACTGCGCGCGCATCTGCCCCTATTGCGATTTCAATGTCGTCAGGGCGCGCGGCGGCGACCAGCCGGCGGCGCTGGGCCGCGCCGTCCTGCGCGATCTCGCCGGCCAGGCGGCCGGGCTCGGTCCGCGGCGGCTGAGCTCGATCTTCTTCGGCGGCGGCACGCCCTCGCTGATGACCCCGGACCAGGTCGGCGAGATCATCGCCGCCGCCCGCGCCCTCTGGCCCGGCGACCAGCCGGTGGAGATCACCCTGGAGGCCAATCCCACCGACGCCGAGGCCGGTCGGTTCGCGGGGTTCGCCGATGCCGGCGTGAACCGGCTGTCGCTCGGCGTCCAGTCGCTCGACGACGCCGCCCTGGCCTTCCTCGGCCGCGACCACGACGCCGCCCAGGCCAGGCGGGCGCTCGCCGTTGCGCGCGCCGCCTTCGAGCAGGTCTCCATCGACCTGATCTATGCCCGGCCGGGCCAGGGCGCCGGCGACTGGGCGCGCGAGCTCGCCGACGCCGTCGCCCTGGGGCCAAGCCACGTCTCGCCCTATCAGCTGACCATCGAGCCGGGCACGGCCTTCGCCCGCGCCGTCGCCCGCGGCGCGATGACGCCGGTGGACGAGGACACCGCCTTCGCCCTCTACGAGACCACCCAGGACCTGCTGAGCGCGGCCGGTTTCGAGGCCTATGAGGTTTCCAACCATGCCCGGGGGCGAGCCGCGCGCTCGCGCCACAACCTGGCCTACTGGCGCGGCTGGGACTATCTCGGCGTCGGCCCCGGCGCCCATGGCCGGCTGAGCCTGGCGGGCGGCCGCGTGGCCACGACGACGGCGCGAAAGGCCGGCGACTACATCGCCCGCGTCGAGGCGACCGGCGTCGGCGTCGTCGATCGCAGCCGCCTTTCCCCTCGTGAAGCGGCGACCGAGCGACTGCTGATGGGGCTGAGGACCGACGAGGGCGTGGCCTGGAGCGAGCTTGCCGCCCTGGGGCTGACCCCGGACCATCCCGCCGTGGCCGATCTCGCCGAAGGCGGCTGGCTGGCGCTCGCCGCCGGGGGCGTCGCCGCGACGCCGAAAGGCCGCCGGGTGCTGGACCACGTCACCGGGGCGCTGGCGACCGCGCCCCAAGAGGTCGCCGCCCTTGGCCGCTAGACCGCCCGCCCCGGCCCTGAGCGACGCCCCGCTGGCGCCCGGCCTCTATCTGGTCGCCACGCCGATCGGCAATCTGCGCGACATCACCCTGCGCGCCCTCGACGTGCTGGCCGGGGCGGACCTGGTGCTGGCCGAGGACACCCGGATCACCGGCAAGCTTCTGGCGGCCTACGGCCTGTCGAAACCGCTGGAGCGCTATGACGACCATGCCGGCGAGCGCGTGCGGCCGCGGGTGCTGGCGGCGCTGGCGGCGGGCGGCCGGATCGCGCTCTGCTCCGACGCCGGCACGCCGCTGGTCTCCGATCCCGGCTACCGGCTGGCCCGCGAGGTGATCGCCGCCGGCTGCGACGTCATCCCGATCCCCGGAGCCTCCTCGGTGCTGGCCGCCCTCAGCGCCGCCGGCCTGCCCACCGACCGCTTCCTGTTCGCCGGTTTCCCGCCGCCCAAGCCTGCCGCCCGGCGGGCCTTTTTCGAGACCCTGGCCCCGGTGCGCGCGACGCTGATCCTGTTCGAGGGCGCCTCGCGCCTCAGCGCCAGCCTCGGCGACATGGCCGCCGTGCTCGGTCCGCGGCCGGCGGTGGTGGCGCGCGAACTGACCAAGCTGCACGAGACCCATCACCGCGGCCGCCTCGACCAACTGGCCGCCGATCCGGCCCTGGCGCGGCCGAAAGGCGAGCTGGTGGTGGTGATCGGGCCGGGCGAGGCGCTCGCCGCCAGCGCCGCCGACGCCGAGACCGCCCTGGCCGAGGCGTTGGCCAGGCTCGGGCCAGCCAAGGCGGCGTCGGAGGTGGCCAAGGCGCTCGGCCTTGACCGCCGCGCCCTCTACCAGCAGGCCCTGGCCATGAAGGGCGCGCGGTGAACCGCCGTCGCCAAGGCCATGGCGGTCGGGACCGGGGCCGCCGAAGCGCCTCCTGGAGCGCCGGCGGATGACCGAGGCCAGGCGCCGGCGCGGGACCGACGCGCGCCTGTCCGGCCGGCGCGGCGAGGTGTTGGCGGCGCTCTGGCTGATGGCCAAGGGCTACCGCATCCTCGGCTTCCGGCATCGCCTGCCCCAGGGCGAGATCGACCTCCTGGCCACGCGCGGCCGCGTCCTGATCGCTGTCGAGGTCAAGGCGCGCACCTCGATCGAGGCGGCGCTCGAGGCGGTCAGCTTTCTGCAGCGCCAGCGCCTGCGCCGGGCCTTGCGCGCCTATGCCGCCCGCCGGCCGCGACTCGCCGCCGCGGAGGTCCGGCTCGACCTGGTCGCGCTCGCGCCCGGCCGTTTCCCGCGCCATATTCGCGGCGCATGGAGCGAGGACGACGATTCGTGAGCGCCTGGCGTGACTTGGACGGTCTTCGGGGCGTTCGCTGGGGAGCCGGCCGGTGACCCGCGAAGAGGCCGAGGCCGCCCTGGCCGCCGCCGGCGCGGCGCCGGACGCCGCCTTTCCGCTGTTCGAGGCGGCGATCGCCTGCGCCCTGCACGAGACGCCCGGCCGCGACGCCGAACCCGCCCGCGCCCTGACCGCCGAGGCGGTCGAACGGCTGCAGCAGCGGCTGGCCCGCGAATCGCCGGAGGAGGCCCTGGCCGAGACCATGGGCGGCGACATGCGCCTGGCCGGCGACCTGATGACCTATGAGGACCCGGCCAATACCGACATCCTCGACCTCTGGGAGCGCCGCCGCGGCCTGCCGGTGACGCTCGGCCTGATCTATATCGAGGTGGCGCGGCGCGGCGGCCTGAAGGTCCAGGGCGTCGACTTTCCGGGCCACTTCCTGCTGCGCATCGAGACCGCCGAGGGCCCGCTGGCGCTGGATCCGTTCAGCGAGGGGCGGGTGGTGCTGCCGTCGGAGCTCACCCGCCGGGCGCTGCTGGCCGGCCTTCTGCCGCACGTGGCCGAGCAACTCGAGGTGCTGATGGCGCCGGCGCCCGAGCGGGCGGTGCTGATCCGGCTGCAGAACAACATCTTCGCCCGCGCCAGCCAGGCCAGGGACTATGCCCGCGCCGAACGCTCGGCGCTGAGGCGGGCGCTGCTCGATCCCTCCGATCACCGGCCCTGGCTCGACGTCGCCGCGGCGCGCGAGGGCCAGGGCGCGCTGGCCGGGGCCTTGCAAGCGCTGGGCCGCGCCCAAATTCTAGACGGGGGGGCGACCATCGCCGCCCGCGCCGCCCGCGAGCGGGTGCGGCTCCAGCTGAATTGACCAGGAAAGAGTTGGCCCCCATGGCTTTGCGCGTCGCCGTCCAGATGAATCCTGTCGAGGCGATCAATATCGAGACCGATACCACCTTCCTGCTGATGATGGAGGCGCAGGCCCGCGGCCACTCGCTCTGGGTCTACACCCCCGAGCGGCTTTCGCTGGAGGATGGGCGGGTGTTCGCCTCCGGCCGGCCGCTGAATCTCCAGGCGGTGAAGGGCGACCACCACCGGCTGGGCGCCTTCGAGACCCGCCCGATGGAGGAGATGGACGTGGTGCTGATGCGCCAGGATCCGCCCTTCGACCTCGCCTACATCACCGCGACCCATTTCCTGGAGCGCATCCATCCCCGGACCCTGGTGGTCAACGACCCCGCCGAGGTGCGCAACGCCCCGGAAAAGCTGTTCGTGACCGAGTTCGCCGGGGTGCAGCCGCCGACCCTGGTCACCGCCGACCCCGAGGCGATCTACGCCTTCCGCGCCCGTCACGGCGACATGGTGCTGAAGCCGCTCTACGGCGGCGGCGGCTCCGGCGTGGTCAGGCTGACGCCGGACGATCCCAATCTCGACGCGCTGCTGGAGCTGCACGCCATGATCGGCCGCGAGCCGGTGGTGGCGCAGAAGTTCATCCCCGCCGTCTCCAAGGGCGACAAGCGGATCATCCTGGTCGACGGCGAGCCGGTCGGCGCCGTCAACCGGGTGCCGGCCAAGGGCCAGGTGCGCTCGAACCTGGCCAGAGGCGGCCGCGCCGAGGCGGTGGAGCTGACCGCCCGCGACCTGGAGCTCTGCGCGGCGATCGGGCCGGCGCTGAAGGCGCGCGGCCTGCTGTTCGTCGGCATCGATGTGATCGGCGACTACATGACCGAGATCAACGTCACCTCGCCGACCGGGGCCCAGCAGCTGAAGCGGTTCGGCGGCGCCGACGCTGCGGCCCTGCTCTGGGACCGCATCGAAGATATCCGCGCCGGGGTCTAGGACGCCGGCAGGGGCGGCGGGGCCCGGAAGCCGCCCAGCTCGTCCTCGATCGCCTGGGCGACGGCCAGGGTGCGGCTGTCGCCGCCGCGCCGGCCGATGATCTGCACGCCGACCGGCAGGCCGTCGGCCGCCAACCCCGCCGGGATCGCCGTGGCCGGCAGGCCGCAGGCGGTGGCCAGGGCGATCCAGTCGAGGATCGAGGTGTAAGCGAAGGTCTGGCCGGTCGAACAGGACAGCTTGCGCGCGCCCATCGGCTGGTGGTCGTGCGGAAAGGCGGTTACCGGCGTGATCGGGGCGATGATGCCGTCCAGCCGGTCGAACAGCCCGCTCACCTGCTGGCCCAGCCGGGCGCGCGCCTCGTTGGCCTCCAGCCACTGGGCGTGGCTCCAGCTCGGAGCCGATGCACTGTCCTCGGCCATGGCCGCCGAGAGCAGGGTGCGGTAGGCCGGGGTCAGCACCGCGACGTCCACCGGCCGCACCGGCTCGACCGCCACGCCGCACGCGGCCAGCCGGGCCGCGAATGCCTCGACGATGGCGCGCACCTGCGGGTCCAGGGCATATCCCGGCTCATCCAGCCACAGGCCGAGCTTCAAGCTCTTCAGCGCCGCCGGCGCGGCCTCGGCCGTTGCCGACTCCGGCGCGATCACCGACAGCAGCAGGCGCAGGTCGCGCACGGACCGCGCCATCGGGCCGACCACGTTCAGGTCGCGCGCGGCCACGGTACCGGGCTTCGGCGGCACGTGGCCCGTCTGTGGAACCAGGCCCCAGGTCGGCTTGTGCGAAAAGACGCCGCAAAAGCTCGCCGGCGCCCGCAGCGAGCCGCCGATGTCCGAGCCGATCTCCAGCGCCGTGACGCCGGCGGCCAGCATGGCCGCCGCGCCGCCGGAGGAGCCGCCGCAGGTGCGCTCCAGGTTCCAGGGATTGTTGGTGGTCCCATAGAGGGCGTTGAAGCTCTGCCAGTCGGCGGTCATCACCGGGACGTTGGTCTTGCCCCAGATCACCGCGCCCGCGCCGCGGGCGGCGGCCACCACGGCGGCGTCCTCGGCGGGGCGCTGCAGCAGGTCCGCCAGGCCTGACGAGGCCGGCATGTGCTCGACGTCCAGGCTGTCCTTGATGGTCATCGGCAGGCCGGCCAGGGCCCCGAGCGCCTCGCCCTTGGCGCGCTGCTCGTCGATCGCCGCCGCCCGCCGCCGAGCCCGGTCCAGGTCGGTGACGACCACGGCGTTCAGCCGGGCATGGGTGGCCTCGTAGCGCCGCACCGCCTCGTCCAGCAGTTCCACCGCGCCGATCCGCCTGGCGTCCAGCGCCCGCAGCTGGTCGGTGGCGTCGAGGAGGAGAATGTCAGTCATGGCCGCTCTCGAACCCCAGCACGTCCTGCATGTCGTAGAGGCCCGGCGGCCGGCCGCGCACCCAGAGGGCGGCGGCGATCGCGCCCCGGGCGAACAGGCTGCGGTCGCGGGCCGAATGACTGAGCGTGATCACCTCGTCCTCGGCGATGAAGCTTACGCTGTGCTCGCCGACCAGGCCGCCGCCGCGCATGACCGAAAAGCCGATCGCGCCCTTGGCCCGGGCGCCGACCCGGGTGTCGCGGCCCCGCTCGGCGAGCCGATCGAGATCGCCGCCCCGCGCCTTGGCCGCCGCCTGGCCCAGCATCAGCGCCGTGCCGGAGGGCGCGTCCACCTTGCGCCGGTGATGGGCCTCGAAGATCTCGATGTCCCAGTCCTCCGGACCCAGCACCCGCGCCACCTGGCCGACCAGGCCCTGCAACAGGTTGACGCCGAGGGAGAAGTTGCCTGACCGCACGATGGCGACGTGGGCCGCCGCCGCCGCGATGGCCGCCTCGTCCTCCGCCGAGGCGCCGGTCGAGCCGATGACCAGGGCCGGGGATCCCCGCGCCGCCGCCTGCCGGGCCAGCGCCACCGAGGCCGTCGGCGTCGAAAAATCGATCACCACCTCGCTGGCGGCCAGGGCGGCGTCCAGATCGCCCAGGACAAGACCGTCGAGCGGCTCGCCCCGCCGCGAGGGCTGGTCGAACGCCGCCGCGACGACGGCGTCATCGCGGGCGGCGACATTGGCGATGATGGCGCGGCCCATGCGGCCGAGCGCGCCGGCGACGCCGATCTTCAGCCTGTCGGTCTCGGGGTCGCTCACCGGCGGGCTCAGTCGGCCAGGGTGACGACGACGGGGCCGCGCGGGGTGGCGACCAGGGTGTGTTCGTACTGCACGGTCGGCCGGCCGCCGTCGGCGGTCAGGGTCCAGCCGTCGCCCGAGTCCAGCGCCCATTCGGCGCCCATGGACAGGAAGGGCTCGATGGTGAAGACCGAGCCGGCGCCAATGCGGCGCCGGTCGCCAGGCTCGTACCAGGTGGCGATCTCCTTCGGCTCCTCGTGCAACGCCTCGCCCACCCCGTGGCTGGCGAGGTTGCGGATCAGCGTATAGCCGTTGCGGTCGGCGAAGCCCTGGATGGCGCGGCCGATCTCGTTCAGCCGCCCGCCGGCCTTCACCGCCCGCACCCCGCTCCACATGGCGCGGCGCCCGTCGCGGGTCAGCCGCTCGATGCGCGGCGACACCGGCGGCATGGCGAAGCTGCCGCCGGTGTCGGCGAACACCCCGTCGATCTCGGCCGAGACGTCGATATTGACCAGGTCGCCGGCCTTCAGCACCTGGTCGCCGGGGATGCCGTGGGCGATCTGCGGGAAGACCGAGATGCAGGTGGCGCCGGGAAAGTCATAGGTGATCTCCGGCGCGGACCGGGCGCCCTCGCGCTCCAAAAGGCCGCGGCCGAGCGCGTCCAGCTCGCCGGTGGTCATGCCGGGTTCCAGAGCCCTGGCCATGGCCGCCATGGTGCGGGCGACGACGCGCCCGACATGGCGCAGCCGGGTCAGTTCGTCTTCGCTGCCGATGGTCATCGCGCACCTCTTTGGCCGGCGAACCTCACCCAATGCGGCGCCAGGCGCAAGACGGCGCGGCGCTTCATTGGGCCAAATCGGTGCGCGCGAAATCGCCGGCGGCGGTTGTGGCCGGGGTACGGCCTCGGTAGGGTGCCGGCCCGGGCGGGGGAGGGGCCTCGCTGCAAGCAAAAAGCCCAAAGTACGGCATGAGCGACACCGAAAAGCGCACCTTTACCGACGAAGAAGCCCTGGCCTTCCACCGCGAGCCGACGCCCGGCAAGATCGCCGTGATCGCGACCAAGCCGATGGACACCTCGCGCGACCTCAGCCTGGCCTATTCGCCGGGCGTCGCCGTGCCCGTGCGCGCCATCGCCGAGAACCCCGACCTGGCCTACGAGTACACCTCGAAGGGCAACCTGGTGGCGGTGATCTCCAACGGCACCGCCATCCTCGGCCTCGGCGACCTGGGCGCGCTGGCCTCCAAGCCGGTGATGGAAGGCAAGGCGGTGCTGTTCAAGCGCTTCGCCGACGTCGATTCCATCGACGTCGAGGTCGCCAGCCGCGATCCCGACGAGATCATCACCGTGGTGAAGAACATCGGCCTGACCTATGGCGGCATCAATCTGGAGGACATCAAGAGCCCGGAGTGCTTCCGCATCGAGACCGAGCTGCAGGAGCTGCTCGACATCCCGGTCTTCCATGACGACCAGCATGGCACCGCCATCATCTCGGCCGCCGGCCTGATCAACGCCTGCCACATCACCGGCCGCAAGCTCGAGGACATCAAGCTGGTGCTGAACGGCGCCGGCGCGGCCGGCATCGCCTCGCTGGACCTGGTCAAGGCCATGGGCGTGCGGTCCGAGAACTGCATCGCCGTCGACACCAAGGGGGTGATCTGGCGTGGCCGCCCCGAGGCCATGAACCAGTGGAAGTCGGCCCATGCGGTCGACACCGACAAGCGCACCCTGGCCGAGGCCATGGAGGGCGCCGACGTCTTCTTCGGCCTGTCGGTCAAGGGCGCGGTGACCCAGGAGATGATCAAGACCATGGCGCCGAGGCCGATCATCTTCGCCATGGCCAATCCCGACCCGGAGATCACCCCGGAAGAGGTGCTGGCGGTGCGCTCCGACGCCATCATCGCCACCGGCCGCTCGGACTATCCGAACCAGGTCAACAACGTCCTGGGCTTCCCCTACATCTTCCGCGGCGCGCTTGACGTGCGGGCGCGGCGGGTCAATCACGAGATGAAGATCGCCTGCGCCCAGGCCCTGGCCGAGCTGGCGCGCGAGGACGTGCCGGACGAGGTCGCCGCCGCCTATCACGGCCGGGCGCTGAAGTTCGGGCCGGAATACATCATCCCGGCGCCGTTCGATCCCCGGCTGATCTGGTACGTGCCGCCGTTCATCGCCCAGGCGGCGATGAATTCCGGGGTGGCGCGCCGGCCGATCGAGGACATGGACGCCTACCGCGCCAACCTCGCCCAGCGGCTCGACCCGTCGGCCGGCTTCCTGCAGAAGATCTCCGGCGCGGTGGTCCAGGCCCCCAAGCGCCGCATCGTCTTCGCCGAGGGCGAGGAGGCCAGCGTCATCCGCGCCGCCTACGCCTTCCAGAGCGGCGGCCTCGGCCAGGCCATCCTGGTCGGGCGCGAGGAGCTGGTGCACCAGAACATGCGCCTGGTCGGGGTCGATCCCGACGACTGTGCGCTCGAGATCATCAATGCCCGGGTCTCCGAGCGGAACGCGGAATATGTCGAGTTCCTCTACGGCCGCCTGCAGCGCGAAGGCTATCTAGTCCGCGACGTGCAGCGGCTGATCAACCAGGACCGCAATTCCTTCGCCGCCTCCATGCTGGCGCTCGGTCACGCCGACGGCCTGGTCACCGGCGTCACCCGCAGCTTCGACCAGGTGCTGGAAGAGGTGACGCGGGTGATCGATCCGGCGCCCGGCGGGCGGGTCATCGGCATGTCGATCGTCTTGGCCAAGGGCCGCACCCTGTTCGTCGCCGACACCAACATCACCGAGATGCCCGAGGCCGAGGAGCTGGTGGAGATCGCCATCGAGGCGGCCCACGCGGTGCGCGACCTGGGCTTCGAGCCGAGGCTCGCCTTCATGTCCTACTCCACCTTCGGCAACCCGATGGGCGAGCGGTCGGAGAAGGTGCGCGACGCCGTCGCCCTGATGGACGAGATGGACATCGACTTCGAATACGAGGGCGAGATGCCGCCGGAGCTGGCCCTGGAGCCGGACAAGCGCGCCAACTTCCCGTTCATGCGGCTGAGCGGCGAAGCCAACGTGCTGATCATGCCGGCCATCCACTCCGCCTCGATCTCGACCAAGCTGGTGCAGGCGCTCGGCGGCGCGACGGTGGTCGGCCCGGTGCTGCTCGGCCTGTCGAAATCGGTGCAGATCTGCCCGCTTTCCGCCTCGGTGTCGAAAATCCTGCAGATGGCCACCATGGCCGCCTATGAGCGGCCTCACGCCGAGGCGCGGGTCTAGCGGAGCCGGGCGCGAAACCAGTCCGCGAGGTCGGATTCGCTGAGCGGCGCGATCGAGCGCCAAGCGGTCATTTCGCCAACTGCCTGAGAATTTCGCGGTCTTCGTGCATGAGGGCTTCGGCCAGGGCCATCTGCCGCTTGAAGTCGGGGCGATAGGGCGTCAAGCGATAGCCCCCGACAGCCGTTTCGGTCAGATGGACGTTATCGCCCTTCTTGATCTTCTTCTGAGCCATCGTTCCTAGTCAGGTAAGCGACGGAAGCGCTCAAGGGGATTGTATGAGCTTATCTGGCTGCCGCAAATGCCGGCGTCTGCTCGCGGCTCGGATCGCGCTCCTGGCTTGACGGCGAGCCCGCCAAGCTTCAAAGACGCCGGCCCTCTTGACCTCAGCCGACAAAGGCGGAGCGCGGCCGCGCGCTCCGGCGCCCGCATGTCCGCCGCACACACCCTCGGGATCGACTTCGGGACCACCAACACGGTGGTCTCCATGGCCGGCGATGACGGCGAGGCGGTGCTGGCCCGGTTCGCCTTCGATGGCGCCGCCTCGACCACCTTCCGCTCCTGCCTCAGCCTCAGGGCCGAGCCCGACCAGCCGAGCGGGCGGCTGGTCGAGGCCGGGCCCTGGGCGATCGACGCCTATCTGGAGGATCCGGGCGAGACGCGGTTCATCCAGTCTTTCAAGAGCTTCGCCGCCAGCAGCGCCTTTTCCGAGACGGTGATCCTCGGCCGCCGCTACCGCTTCGAGGACCTGCTCTCGACCTTCCTCTTGCGGGTGCGCGCCCATGCCGGGGCGGTGATGGCCGAGGCGCCAAGCCGGCTGATCGTCGGGCGGCCGGTGCGCTTCGCCGGCGCCTTCCCAGACCCGGCGCTTGCGCTTTCCCGCTACGAGGTCGCCTTCCGCCGCCTCGGCGTTACGGAAATCCTCTACGCCTACGAGCCGGTGGCGGCGGCCTTCTTCTTCGCCCGCCAGCTGGACGCCGACGCTACCGTGCTGGTCGGCGACTTCGGCGGCGGCACCAGCGACTTTTCCATCGTCCGCTTCACCCGCAAGCGCGGCGTGCTGTCCTCCAAGGCGCTGGGTCAGGCGGGCGTCGGCACGGCCGGCGACGCCTTCGATTACCGGCTGATCGACCACCTGGTCTCGCCGGCCCTGGGCAAGGGCTCGGCCTATCGCGACTTCGCCAATGTCGCGGCCATGCCCAACCGCTACTACGCCAGCTTCGCGCGCTGGGACCAGCTGGCCCTGATGCGCGCCTCCCGCGACATGAGCGACATCCGCGGCCTGGTGCGCAAATCGCTGGAGCCGGAAAAGGTGGCCCGCCTGGTGGAGTTCCTCGAGGGCGAATACGGCTACCTGCTCTACCAGTCGATCTCGCGGCTGAAGGAGGCGCTGTCGGCGGCGGATTCGGCCCGGTTCGTCTTCAAGGCCGGCGCCATCGACATCGAGCGCGAGGTCGAGCGGGCAGAGTTCGAGGGCTGGATCGGCCGCGACCTCGCCGCCATCGACAAGGCCGTCGACGAGGCGCTGGCCAGCGCCGGGCTGGGCCCCGAGGGCGTCGACCGCATCTTCCTCACCGGCGGCTCGTCCTTCGTCCCGGCGGTGCGGGCGCTGTTCGAGGCCCGCTTCGGTCCGGCCAAGATCAGCACCGGCGCCGAGCTGGAATCCATCGCCGCGGGCCTGGCCCTGATCGGCGAGGAAGCCGACCTCAGCCCGTGGTGCGAGCGGGCGCCCGGAGCGGGTTGAGGAAAAGTGCGTAGCGGTTTTCCGCCCGCAACCCGCTCCAACTCTTAGGAATCGATCACGTTTATGATTTGGATTTCTCAATCCAAAATCATCGTGATCTGGGCGTGACCCTGGCCAGCACGATGCAGCAGACGATCGCCGGGACGCCGATGGCGGCGGCGAGCAGGTAGAAGAGGGCGTAGGCGTCGAGCAGGCTGCGCCCGTGCTGCAGGTTCTCGACGATGGCGCCGGAAAAGCCCTTGAGGATCTTGCCGGTCCAGGCCAGGGCCGAGGTCAGCAGCGCATACTGGGTCGCGGTGTAGCCCAGGCTGGTCAGGGTCGACATGTAGGCGACCAGGGCGACGCCGGAAAAACCGATGGCGAAGGCGTCGAAGGTCATGATCGCCTCGAAGGCGGTGATGGGCGTCCCGCCCAGGTTCAAAAGGGTGAAGTCGCCGCCGCGCCAGCCGAGCAGGGCGAAGGCGCCGATGCCGATGGGCTGGATGATCGAACCCAGGACCAGGGTCGGCCGGTTGCCGATGCGCAGGCTGGTCAGGCCGCCCAGCACCACCCCGACGATCGAGCCGATGGCCCCGATGGTCAGGCGCACATAGGCGATGGTCGGCAGGCTGATGTGCAGGGCGACATAGTAGGGGTTGGACATCGGCCCGCGCATGTAGTCGCTGAGGTGGTAGAGGGTGATCATCAGCAGCATTAGCACCGCCATGGCCACGCCGTGGGCGCGGAAGAAGACGGTGAAGGGACTGACCACCGCGTCGACGCCGGCCAGCAGCGGGTTGTGGCCCTCGCGCCGGTCGCGCGCCTCCATGGCCGCGTCCGCCCTGGCCGGTTCGCGCGCCATCAGCGCCGCCGCCACGCCGACGATCATGGCGCCGCCGTAGAGGGCGTAGGCTAGGGGCCAGCCCAGCGCCTGGGCGACCAGCAGGATCACCGCCTCGGTGCCGATCAGCGCGCCGCGGTAGCCGAGCGTGTAGGCGGCGGTCAGCAGGCCGAGTTCGTCGGCGTCGGCGGCGCTCTCGATCCGCCAGGCGTCGATCACCGTGTCCTGGGTGGCGGCGCAGACCCCGGCCAACACGGCGGCGCAGGCCAGCAGGCCCAGATGCTGCTTGGGGTCGCAGGCGGCCATGCCGATCAGGCCGGCGGCGACGCCGAACTGGCTGAGCAGCATCCAGCCGCGCCGGCGGCCCAGCGAGGCGACCAGCGGCGCCGGAACCCGGTCGACGACGGCGCCCCAGATGAACTTCACCAGATAGGGCAGGCCGGCCCAGGACAGGTAGCCGATGGCGGCCAGCTTGATGTTGTCGCCGGCCAGCCAGAAGCCCAGCGTGTTGCCGATCAGCATGAACGGCAGGCCGGACGAGACGCCCATCACCAGCATCAGCGCCACGCGCGGGCGGCTCAGCGCCCGCAACACGTCCCAGGCGCGGCGGCGGCGCGGCCGGGGGGCGTCGGCGGCGGCTGCGTCAGCGGTCATTGCGGCTCCTTGGGCGGCCGAATCCCCCTCAGGCGAGCTTGGCGCGGGCGCGTTCCTGCGTCCAGCCGGCCCCGGTCCAGCGCGCCAAGGCGCCGCGGAGCGCCTCCAGGTTCAGCGGCTTGACCAGGAAGTCGTCCATGCCGGCCTCGATGCAGGCGCGGCGGTCGTCCTCGAAGGCGTTGGCGGTCAGCGCCACCACGGGCGTCTTGACGCCACGAGCCCGCAGCGTTCGGGTCGCCTCCAGCCCGCCCAGACCCGGCATCCGCACGTCCATCAGCACGATGTCGTAATCGCCGCCCGCCACCGCCTCCAGCGCCTGCTCGCCGGATTCGACATGATCCACCGCCGCGCCTTCGCGCTTCAGCAGCGTGCGCGCCAGCATGGCGTTGATCGGATTGTCCTCGGCCAGCAGCACCCGCACGCCGCCGGCCGTGCGCTGCACGGGGGGGCGGCGCGGCGCGACGCGGTCGTCGTCCGTGGCCGGCGCGAGGCCCGCCGCCAGCACCCGCTCGACCAGCGAGGCGCGCCGCAGCGGCTTGATCAGGTAGCCGTCGAAGCCGGCGGCGCGGCAGGGGGCGATGCGGCCGCGATCCTCGGGCCGCAGCAGCACGACGCTGGCCCGGCCGGGCGGCGGCGTCAGCAGCGCGTCGGCGCCCGCCAGCAGGTGGTCGACCA
>DATAYM010000063.1:0-18562 GCA_036272595.1 Caulobacteraceae bacterium | reverse complement strand
TGGAGACGCTGGTGCCGGCGGAGGTGGCGACCTGGATGGTCGACTGGCCCCGTTGCAGCGACTGGATGACCGCGTCCAGCGAACCGGAAGTGCCGCGTTCGTTCTGGGCGATGGCCCAGACCGCGCCATTGTCCTGCGGCGAGGAAACCGCGAGGCCGGTGGAGACTTCGTTTTGGGTTTGGGTCAGTTGCGAGGCGGTCGCGGTCAGGTTTTGCAACGCGACCAGAGCGCCGGGATTCGAATTCACGCTAAGCATGATGGGGTCGTCCTTTTCTCAGGTGTCCGGCGTCATTTTGACGGCCGGGGGCATTTTGCCCGGACACGGCCTCGCAAGAGGCGCACCACCCTCAACGGCCAAACGGCTCTATCTAGGGCTTTGAGAAAGAAGGACTAATCACTCGGGAGCGCCGCCGGGACGCGCTGCTGGGCAAATTCGACTCGGCAAAATTTACCAGCCGCGGCCAGGTTTTGCCGGTCAGGCTCCGACCGAGCGGGCGCCGAGGCCCTGCATCATGATGCGGTTGATCTCGATCAAGGGCTCGAACGCCTCTTCCTGGCGCACCACCGCGCTGGTGTGCCGGCCGACCCACATGCTGAGCGAGATGATCTGGGCCCGCAGCCCCGCATCCAGCGCGTTGTTCGGCCGCGCGCAGTCGGCGGCCAGGGTCATCCACAGCCGTCGGTTCCAGTCCAGCGCCTTGATGCGCGTCTTGAAGTCGTCGGGCGGCGTCTGCGCCGCCGCCATCAGCGCGCGCGTCACCTCGCCGAACAGGCGGTATTCCGAATCGCGCGGCTGCTCGGCCCGCTCAGCCGCCTGTTGGTAGGCTTGAAGCGACATGGCCCAACCTTTCGTCCTCGTATTCGATCAGCTTCCGGCACAAGACCAGCGCCTTGTAGTATTCGCGCTGCAGAACGTGCTTTGAAACGTTTACACATTCGGCCAGCACCTGCGGGTTGCTGATCGCCCCCATGAATTCCTGCAGCCTGCGCACGAACTCCTCGTGCCAGGCTCCGGCGTTTTGTTCGTCCAGGTACATCATCATGACCGGGAAATAGATCCGCCTGGACGGCGTGTTGGCCTCCTCGGCCTGCATGATGTCCTTCTCACGCAGCACCGAGGCCTTGTTCTGCAAAAGCAGCACCCCGCGCCGGTCGCCGTTCTGCACCACCGCCCCGTTCAGGACGAACTTCTCACCGGGCTTCAGCGACAATTTCAGCGGCATGGCGGCCAGGACTCCGAGCCCGCGAGAATGATTTTAGCCCCCCGGCCAACGCTGCGCCGCAAGGTTCGGCGCGACAAGGCCGCCACAATTAGGGCGGTTCAGTTAATGGCGCGTTGCGGCGAAGGGTCGATCGGTGGCGTTAGCTTAGCACTCCCTTAAGTCCCATGCCGCACTCATTAACCCTGTTCAACGGCTTGCCGATCAAGCGGGAGGATCGATTTTCATGTCCAACCGGGGCGCCACGAAACGAACGCTGATCACGGGGTCGGCGTCAGTCGGCGACGCATCGCCGCAGCCGGCGCCTGGCCTCGGCCTGATCGACCCTGGCATGGGCGATTCCGCCTCCGAGGCGGCGCTGACGAGGCTCAACCAGGCGATCGCGGACTTGAAAGCGCTCAGCGTCGCGCCGCTGCTGCAGGACGCGGTCGCCGCGATCCGGGCCGGCGACAGCGCGCGGGCGTCGGAACTGGCGATCCAGGCCCTGCAGGTCGACGAGCGCAACGGCCACGGCTGGCACGTGCTGGCCATCGCCCGCGAGCAGTGCGGCGACTTCAAGAGCTCGATCTCAGCCTATGAGTCGGCGCTGGCCCTGCTGCCGGAGCACGCCGAGATCGCCAACGACCTCGGTCGCCTGGCCTTTCGCATGGGCATGACGCCGCTGGCGGTGAAACTGTTCACCGCCTATCTCGACGCCCATCCCGGTTGCCCGCAAGGCGCCAACAACCTGGCCTGCGCGCTGCGCGACCTGCATGAGTATCAGCGCGCCATCGACGTGCTGACGCCGGTCATCCAGGCCAATCCGGCCGTGGCCATGCTGTGGAACACCCTGGCCACGGTGCTAATCGCCCGCGGCGACACCGCATCGGCCATGCCGTTCCTGGAAGAGGCGCTGCGGCTGGAGCCGGCCTTCGCCAAGGCCCGCTACACCCGCGCCAACGCCCGGCTGGAGTTCGGCGACGCCGAAGGCGCGCTCGCCGACTGCGACCTGGCCATCGCCAACGCCGAGCTGGAGAGCGAGCGCTCGATGATGCGGTTCGCGCGCTCGCACATCCTTTTGGTCGGCGGCCGCGTCGCCGAGGGCTGGGAGGCCTATGAGGCCCGCTTCGACGAGCAGTTCTCCGCCGCGCTGCACATGGTCGTCGACCGGCCGCGCTGGGCGCCGGACAGCGAGCTTGCGGGAAAGTCGCTGCTGCTGATCGGCGAGCAGGGCCTTGGCGACGAGATCATGTTCGCCAACACCCTCCCCGACCTGATCGAGGCGCTCGGCCCGGAAGGGCGGCTTTCGGTGGCGCTGGAGCCGCGGCTGATCCCGCTCTTCCAGCGCTCCTTTCCGGGCGTCGCCTTCAGCGCCCACTCCTCGTTCAGGCTCGACGGCCACCACCTGCGCACCACCCCGGGCGTCGATCCGGCGACGATCGACCTCTGGGCGCCGCTGGCCTCGCCGCTCCGGCGCTTCCGGCCGAGCGCCGAAGCCTTTCCGGATCATGACGGCTATTTGAAACCCGATCCGGCGCGGGTCGCCCACTGGCGCGCCCTGCTGGCCGAGCTGCCCGGTCCCAAGGTCGGCATCCTCTGGAAGAGCCTGAAGCTGGACGGCGCGCGGCTGCGCGAATTCTCCCCGTTCGAACGCTGGCGCGGCGTGCTCGGAACGCCGGGGATCAGTTTCGTCAATTTGCAGTACGGCGATTGCGACGCCGAGCTCGACCAGGCCCGCGAGACGTTCGGCGTCGGCATCTGGCGCCCGCCCGGCATCGACCTGAAGATGGACCTGGACGATCTGGCCGCCCTTTGCGTGGCGCTGGACCTGGTGCTCGGGCCAGCCAACGCCACCAGCAACATCGCCGGCGCCTGCGGCGCGCCGGTCTGGCTGATCTCGACGCCGGTGGCTTGGCCGAGGTTGGGGACGGACCGCTATCCCTGGTATCCGGCGACCCGGGTCTTCTCCACCAAGGCCTTCGGCCAGTGGGACGGGGTGATGCAGGAGATCGCCGCGGCCCTGGCCCGGATTCACGGAACGTCCGTGGGCGCTTAGGGTTGACTCCGGTGCGGCGCGCCCCTCGCGCCGCCCGTTCCGGAGTCCGCCATGGCCCGCCCCGACCTCGATCTCGACCAGGACGCCGCCGATCCGCAGGATCAGGCGGAGACGGCCGACGAAACCCATCTGAACGAAGACAAGGACGAATTCACCACCCTGGAAGAGGCCCCGAACGCCTTCGACGACACCGCGCGCGACGATGACGACGTGGAGCTGGCCCCCACCGACGAGAGCGAGTTCAGCGACGAGGACGACGACTACGAGGACGACGAGGACGATACCGACGCCAACGACGAGTTGGACGACACGCCCGACGAGTTCCAGCCCGAGGTCGAATGGGCCGAGGCGACCGAGCAGCCCGGCGACCAGGCCCAGGATGCGGTCGAGGATGCTCTGGACGCCGACGAAATCGAAGGCCTGAACGAAGTCGGCGACGCCGATTCCGTCGAAGGCGGCGAGGACGACTTCACCAATTTCCAGTCCCGGCGGCTGAGCGACGAGCAACTGAATGAACTCGGCTACGAGCCGCGGCGATCGCCCGCAAAACGGTCAGACTGACGCGGCCGCCTAATCGCGCTTTGCAAACCCACGGCCCGCCCCTTACTGTGAGCTGAATCGAACAGTTGTTTAGAGGCGGCGGCGGACCGCCCGAAGGGGACGAATGAGCAAGCAGCAGCGCTTTGAAGGCACGCAGGACTATGTGGCCACCGACGACCTGAAGGTCGCGGTCAATGCGGCTATCGCGCTCGAGCGGCCGCTGCTGGTCAAGGGCGAGCCCGGCACCGGCAAGACGGTGCTGGCCTATGAAGTCGCCAAGGCGCTGAACGCGCCGCTGATCACCTGGCACATCAAGTCGACCACCAAGGCGCAACAGGGCCTCTACGAATACGACGCCGTCACCCGGCTGCGCGACTCCCAGCTCGGCGACGAGCGGGTCAAGGACGTCAACAACTACATCCGCCACGGCAAGCTGTGGGAAGCCTTCGACTCGCCCGAGCGCCCGGTGCTGCTGATCGACGAGATCGACAAGGCCGACATCGAGTTCCCCAACGACCTCCTGCAGGAGCTCGATCGGATGGAATTCTACGTCTACGAAACCAACGAGACCATTTCGGCCAAGGTCCGGCCGCTGGTGCTGATCACCTCGAACAACGAAAAGGAGTTGCCGGACGCCTTCCTGCGCCGCTGCTTCTTCCACTACATCCGCTTCCCGGACGCCGAGACGATGAACGAGATCGTCGACGTGCACTTCCCGGGCATCAAGAAGAAGCTGGTCGCCGAGGCGCTGCGCATCTTCTACGACATGCGCAAGGTGCCGGGCCTGAAGAAGAAGCCGTCGACCTCCGAACTGCTCGACTGGCTGAAGCTTTTGCTGGTCGAGGACATCGACGACGAGGCCCTGCGCGAACGCGATCCGACCAAGCTGATCCCGCCGCTGCACGGCGCGCTGCTGAAGAACGAGCAGGACGTGCACCTGTTCGAACGGCTGGCCTTCCTTGCCCGCCGCGAAGGCACCGGCAACCGTCCCGGACAGTAGCGGGACGGTCATTTCGGCCGGCCGGCCGGATTTAATCCGGACTTTAAGATTTGGTTAAACCGCGCCTGTGTACGGCACAGGTGCGCGGGGGCGTTCGGCTAAGCCAAGGAGGCTAGCGTGACGACCACGAGCCCCGATTTCGCCCCCAGGATCACCCAGGGACTTCGCATGATGCAGGCGGTGCGGCGCTCCCGCCCGCGCGTGCTGATCGTCGACGACCATCCGGCATGCCGCGCCATCTGCACCGCCTTCTGCGACCTGTTCGATTTCAGCTCGGAGACGGTGAGCGACGGCGCCGAGGCGATCGACGCGGTCACCCATCAGCGCTTCGACGTGATCTTGATGGACATCCACATGCCCGGCATGGGCGGCATCGAGGCGGCGCGCGCCATCCGCGCCCTGGACGGTCCCGCCGCCCGGACGCCGATCATCGCGGTAAGCACCGCGGACGACCCGAACGACGAGGCCGGCTACCGCGCCCAGGGCCTCTGCGCCGTGGTCGGCAAGCCGATCACCGCCTCGCGCCTGTTCACGGCGATGAACGAGGCCCTGTCGGCCCCGCCGCCGGAACCGCGCAGCTGGGTCCGGCGGGACGCCTAGCGCGGCGCGGCGGGTCGTTCCAAATTAAAGCCGCAGAGCCTGATTCACGCTTCGGAACGGCGCAATCAGGCTCTAGGCTTCGGCCCAGCCTGAAACGGTGCGAGCCAAAGCGATGAGCAGCCTGCCGACCCTGATGCCGACCACGGCGAGCGCCGAGACCTTCGGCGGCGTCACCTACCATATCGACGGCGAACTGGTGCCGGCCCTGTCGGTCGACGTGACCAACATGCCGGTCTATTTCGAACACCACATCCTGCTCTGGAAGAACGTCACCATCCGCATCCAGCTGAAGGCCCTGAAGGGCATGCTGAAGCGGATGATCGCCGGCATGCAGGTGTTCGTCACCGAGGCGTCCGGTCAGGGGATCATCGCCTTCAGCCGCGACGGGCCGGGCCATATCGTGCCCATCCACCTGAGGCACGGCGAAGAGCTGCACGTCCGCGAGCACCAGTTCCTCGCCGCCACCGGCAATATCGACTACAGCTTCGAGCGGGTGCGCGGCCTGGCCACCATGATGTTCGGCCAGACCGGCTTCTTCATCGACAAGTTCCACGGCCATACCGGCGACGGCGTGCTCTGGCTGCACGGCTACGGCAACGTGTTCGAAAAGGTGCTGGCGCCCGGCGAGCAGATCGACATCGAACCGGGCGGCTGGCTCTACAAGGATCCGACCGTTCGCATGGACACGGTGATCGACCGCCTGACCAGCGGCCTGTTCGGCGCGACGGTGAACTTCGTGGTCAACCGCTTCACCGGGCCGGGGCGCGTCGGCATCCAGTCGATGTACCTGCACATGCCGAGCGAAGAGTGAGCGGCGAGGATCGACCGCCCGAACGGCGGCGTTGATAGGTCGGGACGAAGCCCAAGGGAGACCCGCGATGAAGTCTGCCGCGATCCCGGCCCTGCTGGCATGCGCCGCCCTGCCCGCGGGCGCGGCGACGCTGAGCGGCCAGGCGGCCTACGGCGACTGGCGTTCGGACGCGCCCGGCGTGGTGCGCCACATCACGCCCGCCGATGTGCCGGCCAAGGGCGCCTCGCCGATCGGCGTCGCGCCGGCCGGCATCTCGGCGCGGCCCGCCGGCGCCGAGATCAAGACCCTGCCCGGCTTCAGCGTCACCGCCTTCGCCACCGGCCTGGAGGCCCCCCGGCTGCTGCGCCCGGCGCCGAACGGCGACGTGTTCGTTTCCGAGGGCGACGCCGGAAAAATCCTGGTGCTGCGCGCGCCCGACGGCGCCGGCAAGGCGGCCCAGGTCGAGACCTTCGCCGCCGGCCTGGACCAGCCGTTCGGCATCGCCTTCTATCCGCTCGGCCCCAATCCGCAGTGGGTCTATGTGGCCAACACCAATTCGGTGGTCCGCTTCCCCTATCGCAACGGCGACACCAAGGCGCGCGGACCCGCTGAGACGATCGTGCCGCAACTGGTCGTCAAGAAGAGCGACCACTGGACCCGCGACATCGTCTTCTCAGCCGACGGCCGCAGGATGTTCGTCTCGGTCGGCTCCGGCTCGAACGACGGCGAGGATCTGCCGAAGAAGACCCAGGCCGAGGTCGCGGCCTGGCAGGCGGACCACGCCCTGGGGGCGGCCTGGGGCCCCGAGGTCGGCCGCGCCGACGTGATGGTCGGCGATCCCGACGGCAAGACCCTGCATGTCTTCGCCGCCGGCATCCGCAACTGCGTCGGCATGGCCGTCCACCCGGTGACCCACGAGTTGTGGTGCTCGACCAACGAGCGCGACCTTCTGGGCGACGACCTGCCCCCCGACTACGTCACTCGCGTCAAGGAAGGCGGCTTCTATGGCTGGCCCTGGTATTATATCGGCGACCATGAGGACCATAGCCGCGCCGGCGAACGTCCGGACCTGAAGGGCAAGGTCACCGTCCCGGACGTGCTGATCCAGCCCCACTCGGCACCGCTGGAAATGACCTTCTACGAGGGGCGCGGGCCGGCGGCCTTTCCGGCCGAATACCGCGGCGACGCCTTCGTGGCCCTGCACGGATCGTGGAACCGCGCCAAGCGCACGGGGTACAAGGTGGTGCGGGTTTTCGCCAGGAACGGTGCGCCGACCGGCGCCTATGAGGACTTCATGACCGGCTTCGTGGCTGACGGCTCCAAGGTCTGGGGGCGTCCGGTCGGGGTCGCGGTCGCCCACGACGGCGCGCTGCTGGTGGCCGACGACGGCGGCGACGTCATCTGGCGGGTCGCCTATGCGCCTCACTAGGACTATTGCGCCGGGGGTTTTCGCAGTCCTGGCCGCGGCGGCTCCGGCGGCGCTGGCGCAGGGCGGCGACGCGGCCAAGGGGGCGGACGTCTTCCAGAGCCGCTGCAGTTCCTGCCACGTGCTGAACGGGCTCAGCCAGGGCCCCAGCCTGATCGGCGTGGTCGGGCGCAAGGCCGGCGCGCTGCCGGGCTACCCCTATTCCGACGCCATGAAGGCCTCCGGCCTGACCTGGACGCCGGCCAATCTCGACAAGTTCCTCGCCGGGCCGGCCGCCATGGTCCATGGCACGGCCATGCGCGCCACCGTCGCCGATCCAACCGAGCGCGGCGACCTGATCGCCTATCTGGCCACGCTGAAGCGCTGAGCGGCGCTAAAGAGTAGAGCGGGTCGCAGGCGGAAAACCGCTTCACACTTTCCGTGGGCCCGCTCTAAGCCCGCTGCACCTCGGTGACCTTGTAGGTGAGTAGCCGGCCGTCCTCGTCGGTGATGCTGACATATTCGCCGAGCGCGAAGCTGTGCTCGCCCAGCCGGTAGAGCGGCTCGTCGGCGTCGCCCTGGTCGCCGTAGTCGAAGAACCAGCGGCTGTTGCGATGCACCAGCTTGCCCTCCTGAGGGTCCTCGTCCGGCGCGAAGCGGCGCACCACGCAGGACCCCCGCGCGGCGCGAAAAGCGGCCTCGTCCAGCTTGCCGTCCGGCGTCAGCGGCGCGACCAGCGAATAGCCGCGATGGTCGTCCCCATCGGCGAACTCGGTGCCGGGATTGCGGGCAAGGCGCATGACGATGCGACTGAGGGCCATGGGAGGACCTTTCTCTACAGGAGGGTCAATGCGACAGGAACAGCGAGGGTCCGTCCGACGCGTTCAGGAAGGCGCGGGTGGTGCCGCCGAAGATGTATTCCTGCAGGCGCGGGTGGCCGAAGGCGCCGACAACCAGCAGATTGGCCTCCAGGCTCTTGGCCGCCCGCATCAGCGGCGGCCCGGGATCGCCGGACTCGGTCAGGGTCTGCACCTCGGACTTGACGTCCCGCTCGGCGAAGAACTGCTGCAGCCGGGCCGGTTCGAAATAGCGCGCCGACGACGCCGGCGCGGCCAGGATCACCACCCGGGCGGCCCTTTGCAGCAGCGGCAGCGCCGTGCGGGCGGCGCGACTGGCCTCCTTGCCGCCGTCCCAGGCCACGGCCACCGTCCCGCCGACGCTCAGCCCGGCCCTGGCCACGATGGTCGGCCGCTGTTCGTCGGCGACGATCTGCTGGAAGCTTTCCGCCAGCGGGCCCTTGCCCCGGGCGGTGGCGTCGTCGAACACCACCACGTCGGAGAGCCGGCCCTCCATCGACAGCGCCGACCACACCGGCGAAGCCAGCGCGGTGAAGGTCTTCGAGCCGTAGTCGACGGCCTCGCTGGCCGCGCGCGCGGCGCGTTCGCCTTCCGCCGCCGCGTCCTTCAGGCTCTGCACGGCGGTCACCTGCACGCCGCCCATGAACCCCTCGCCCATCCACGGCATCAGGTCGGCGACGTCGGCGGGAGCGTAGACCGTGGCCAGCTCGGCCTGGAACGGCGCGGCCAGCGCCGCCGCCGCGGCCAGGACGCCGCGGTCGGCCTCGCCGCCCGCGACCGGCGCCATGATCCGCGCCCAACTCATGCTCAAGCCCGCCATCGTCACACTCCCGGCTTATTTCTTGGCGCCAAAGACGCCGTTCGAATTACGATAGATCAATTGACGCCGCGTCCACAGCAAAGGAACGAACGGTTGGCGAAAGGGCTGCAAGGCGCCGCTCGGACCAGGGCGCCTCCCAAGGGGCCTCCAAGGGCCTGGCAGCGCATGCTGTCCGGGCGACGGCTCGATCTGCTCGACCCCTCGCCGCTGGACATCGAGATCGAGGACATCGCCCACGGCCTGGCCCGGGTGGCGCGCTGGAACGGCCAGACGTTCGGCGAACATGGCTTTTCGGTCGCCCAGCACTCGCTGGTGGTCGAGGAGATCGTCAGCCACATCGAACCGGGCCTCGAGCCGCGCTGGCGGCTCGCCGCCCTGCTGCACGACGCGCCGGAATATGTGATCGGCGACATGATCTCGCCGTTCAAGGCGGCGCTCGGCCTCAACTACAGGAGTTTCGAGGAGCGGCTGGAGGCCGCCATCCACCACCGCTTTGGCCTGCCGGCGCGGCCGCCGGCGAGCGTCAAGGCGCTGATCAAGCGGGCGGACCAGGCCAGCGCCTTCTTCGAGGCGACCCAGCTGGCCGGCTTCACCATAGATGAGGCGCTGGGCTTTTTCGGCCGGCCGCCCAAGGGCTATCAGCTGACCATCCATCCGCTCGCCGCCGCCGAGGCCCAGGCCCAGTACGTCCGTCGCTTTCATCGGCTATCGGAAGCCGCCGGGCTCGCGCCGGCGCGGCAGGCGTCCAATGCGGAATAGGCCATGACCCTGATCGTCTGTTCCCTGAGCGACATGCCCGCCGTGGTGCGCCGGCGCCAGGCGTCGCACCTGGTGACGCTGATCGACCCGGGCACCCCCGTCGAGCGGCCGCTCAGCGTGCCCGAAGGGCGGCATCTGCGGCTCGACGTCAACGACATCGACGCGCCGATGGCGGGCTATCGCGCGCCGGACGCCGCGTCGGTCGTCAAGATCCTGGAATTCAGCCGCGGCTGGGACGCCAGCGCGCCGATGGTGGTGCACTGCTTCGCGGGCATCAGCCGCTCGACCGCCAGCGCCTTCGCCATCGCCTGCGATCGCAATCCGGACGTGCCGGAAGACCAGATCGCGCTCGTGCTGCGCCAGGCCGCCAGCCACGCCTTTCCCAACCGCCGCATCGTCGCCCTGGCCGACGCCTTGCTCGGCCGCCGCGGCCGCATGGTGCAGGCGATCGAGGCCATCGGCGGCAACAACTTCGTGCCCAGCGGCGTGCCGTTCGACCTGCCGGTGCGGTTTTGAACGCCGCCGTCACCGCCGTCGTCATCGGCCTTTCGGCCGTCGTCGTCGCCGTGCGCGATCGCGAGGCCGTGGCGCTGACGGTGCGCACCCACGACCCGCAGACCGGTCAGCCGTCCAGCCTGCTCGGCCTGCCGTTCGGCCCGTTCGATCCAGACGGTCACCGCACCTTCGAGCTGGCCCTGCGCGCCTTCGTCACCGAGCAGACCCGGTTCGAGCTCGGCTATGTCGAGCAGCTCTACACCTTCGGCGATCGCGGCCGCGACGCCCCGCGGGCCGATGTCGGCGCCGGCGCGGCGCGGGTGATCTCGGTCGGCTATCTGGCGCTGACCCCGCAGGCGGTGCAGGCCCTGGCGCCCGACACCGTCTGGACCCCCTTCACCCGCTTCTTCCCATGGGAGGACTGGCGGCGCGGCCGTCCGGCCCTGATCGACGAGGTGATCGCGCCGGGCCTCGGTCACTGGGCCTCGACCGACGAACGCCGCGCGCGCATGCGCCTGTTGTTCGCCCTCGACGGCGCGCCCTGGAACGAGGAACGGGTGCTGGAGCGCTATGAGCTGCTCTACGAGGCGGGGCTGGCGCCCGAGGCCGGCCGCGACCGCCAGAGGGCCCGCGGCCTGGCCGGCGCCGAGCCGGCGGCGCTGTCGCCGGCGCTTGGCGAGCCGATGCTGTCGGACCACCGCCGCATCCTGGCCACCGGCCTTGGCCGGCTGCGCGGCAAGCTGAAATACCGCCCGGTGGCCTTCGAACTGACCCCGGCCGAATTCACCCTGTCCCAGCTGCAGCGCACGGTGGAGGCGGTTGCTGGTGTGGCCCTGCACAAGCAGAACTTCCGCCGCGGCCTCGAGCGCACCGATCTGGTCGAGGGCCTGGGCCGCCTGCAACCGGAGACCGGCGGCCGGCCGGCGGAGCTGTTCCGCTTCCGCCGCGAACGTCTCAGCGCCGGCCCCGCCCCCGGCATGTCCCTGCCGCTGCTCCGGGAGGGCTGAGGCCAATGCCCCTCCCCGCCTTGGGGAAGGGCACTGGTTTTCAAAGCTAGAACTTCCGCACGTAGGCCAGCGAGAAGACGTTGGCGTCGAGGTCCGAGCGGTCGGCGGTCTGGCGGGTGTAGTCGACCCGCACGCCGTTGTGCCCGTCCAGGAAGTACTGGCCGCCGACACCGGCGTTCCAGCTGGTTTCATAGCGGTTGAAGGCGCTGAGCGGCTGGCTGACATGCAGGTCGCTGGCGCCGTAGCCGATGCGGGCCAGGAGGTCCGCGTTCGGCAGCACGGGCAGGAAGCCGACCGCATAGGCGGCGTACTGGTCGCGCAGGCTCACGTCCGAGCGGGCGCCGCCGATGTTCGGGTGAGCGTTGTCGAAGCCGCCGGACAGCTCGCCTTCAACCCCGAAATAGGGACCGATGCGGGCCCCGAGCCGGCCGGTGACCGCGCCGATGTTCGAACTGCTGTTGTTGACGTCATCGACGCCCAGCGTGCCGTAGCCGCTGACGCCGCTGAGGCTCATGGGCTGCGCGAGGGCGGGGGCCGCGGCGGCGAGAACCGCGACCGTGGCGGCTGCGAAAAGGAGGGATTTCATGACTTGGTACTCCGTACTGAAGAGAGAGACTGGTTTATTGAGCCCGCCCAGCCGCAGGCGTTCTGGACGCCGCCAGTGTCCGCTTGAGGTCTGTGATGTGGCCGGAATATGGGTGTGTTGCGATGCAGCAACGCACGCCCAGAGGCGCTTAGCCGCGGCGTTTAATGTAGACGATTAAGAAATGTAGGCGAGGACCGCGAGCACCGCGCCGATGCCGCCCAGCCCGATCGCGGTGAACCACGGCCAGCGCTTCTTGGTGACGATGGCGATGGTCGAGAGCGCGATGCCCATCTCCAGCAGGGTCGCGGCGATGGTCAGGCGGTGGTGGCGCTGCTCGTGGACCTCGCTGAGGGCGATCTGGTGCTCGCGCTCGCTCTCGAGCTTCTTGGCGTCGGCCTGGGCGGCGTCCTGGTCTGCGCCCTCGGACTTGGCCTTCTTCAGATAGTCGGCGGCATGGGCGCCGCCGGCGTCGGCCGCCACCGTGTACATGTTCTTCTTCAGACTTTTGGCCTCGTAGAAGCTCCACTGATCGGTGGCCCGGTCCTGGGCTAGCACCGCCCGGTTCGCCGCGATGATGGCGCTGGTGCTCTGGAAGGTCTCCAGGCTGGAGACCACCGCCGCCAGCACGGCCAGCACCGCGACGGTGATCGAGACCAGCGAGATGAAGGGATCGCCCGCGTGCGCCGCGTGCTCGGCGTGTTCCAGGTGTTCGTGGGCGGCTAGGGGCATGTCGTCGCTCACGGCCTTCTGCTCCAGGTCAGGTCTCGCGGCCCAAGTCTTTGCGGCCCAAGTCTTTGCGGCTCAGGTCTTTCGGCTCAGCGCCGCCCGCGCCGCCGCCAGCCGGGCGATGGGCGTGCGGTAGGGCGAGCAGGAGACATAGTCCAGCCCGATCTCCTCGCAGAAGTCGATCGAGGCCGGATCGCCGCCGTGTTCGCCGCAGATGCCGAGCTTGACGTCCGGCCGCACCGCCCGGCCGCGCTCGGCGGCGATGCGGATCAGGGCGCCGACGCCGTCGACGTCGAGGCTGACGAAGGGGTCCTTCTCGAAGATGCCCTTGTCCATGTAGGCGCCGAGGAAGCGGGCGGAATCGTCGCGGCTGATGCCGAAGGTGGTCTGGGTCAGGTCGTTGGTGCCGAACGAAAAGAACTCGGCGTTCTCGGCCAGCTCGCCGGCCTGGATCGCCGCGCGCGGCAATTCGATCATGGTGCCGACGCTGTAGGGGACCTCGCGGCCCTTCTCCTCCATCACCTGGCGCGCCACCCGATCGGTCAGGGTGCGCAGGAACTTCATCTCCTCGGCCTTGGCCACCAGCGGGTGCATGATCTCGGCCTGGGGCGCGGCCTTGCCGGAGGCGGCGATGTCGCAGGCGGCCTCGATGATGGCGCGCACCTGCATCTCGTAGATTTCCGGATAGGAGATGCCCAGCCGGCAGCCGCGATGACCCAGCATCGGGTTGGTCTCGGCCAGGTCCCTCGCCCGCTGCATCAGCTTGCCGGCGTCGAGACCCGTCGCCTTGGCCACCGCCTCCACCTCCTCGCGGCTGTGCGGCAGGAACTCGTGCAGCGGCGGATCGAGCAGCCGGATGGTGACCGGCAGCCCCTCCATGATGGTGAAGAGCTCGATCAGGTCCGAACGCTGCATCTCAAGCATCTTGGCCAGCGGCGGGCGCCGTCCGGCCTCGTCGTCGGCCAGGATCATCTCGCGCACCGAGGCGATGCGGTCGGCGTCGAAGAACATGTGCTCGGTGCGGACCAGGCCGATGCCCTCGGCGCCGAACTGGCGCGCGGTGCGGGCGTCGAGCGGGGTCTCGGCGTTGGCGCGCACCTTCAGGCGCCTCGCCTTGTCGGCCCAGGCCATCAGGGTCGCGAAGTCGCCGGTCAGCTCCGGCTCGACCATCTGGACCGCGCCCGCGAGGATCTCGCCCTTGGAGCCGTCGATGGTGATCACCTCGCCGGCCTGGACGGTGCGGCCGCGGGCGCTGAAGGTCCTGGCCTTGGCGTTGATCTGCAGCTCGCCGGCGCCGGAGACGCATGGCCGGCCCATGCCGCGCGCCACCACCGCCGCGTGGCTGGTCATGCCGCCGCGGGCGGTGACGATGCCCCTGGCCGCGTGCATGCCGTGGATGTCTTCAGGGGACGTCTCGTCGCGGACCAGGATCACCGCCTCGCCGGCTTGGCCGAGCCGTTCGGCCTCGGCGGAATCGAACACCACCTTGCCGGTCGCCGCGCCGGGCGAGGCCGGCAGGCCTGTGGCGATGATCTCGCGCGCCGCCTCGGGATCCAGGGTCGGGTGCAGCAGTTGGTCGAGCGAGGCGGGCTCGATGCGCATCACCGCCTCGTCCTCGCTGATCAGGCCGTCGGCGGCCATCTCGACGGCGATCTTCAGCGCCGCCTTGGCGGTGCGCTTGCCGCTGCGCGTCTGCAGCATGTAGAGCCGGCCCTGTTCGACCGTGAACTCGATGTCCTGCATGTCGCGGTAGTGGCGCTCCAGCCGCTCGACCACGTCGCGGAACTGGCCGAACACCTCCGGCAGCGCCTCCTCCATCGAGGGGGCCTTTTCGCCCATCTCCTCGCGGCTGATCCTGGTCAGGGCCTGCGGCGTGCGGATGCCGGCGACCACGTCCTCGCCCTGGGCGTTGACCAGGAACTCGCCATAGAGCCTGGCCTCGCCGGTCGACGGATTGCGGGTGAAGGCGACGCCGGTGGCCGAGGTGTCGCCCATGTTGCCGAACACCATCGACTGGACGTTGACCGCCGTGCCCCAGCTTTCTGGGATGTCGTGCATGCGGCGATAGAACTTCGCCCGGTCGTTCATCCAGCTGGAGAAGACCGCGCCGATCGCGCCCCAGAGCTGGTCCTGCGGATCCTGCGGGAAGCTGCGGCCCAGGTCGCGCTCGACGGCGGCCTTGTACTCCTCGATCACGGCGGCCCACTGGTCGGGCCCGAGCGCGGTGTCGATGGTGACGCCCAGGCTGTCCTTATGGTCGTCGAGGATCTCCTCGAACATGTGGTGATCCAGGCCCAGCACCACGTTCGAGTACATCTGGATGAAGCGGCGGTAGCTATCCAGGGCGAAGCGCCGGTCGCCGGACAGCCTGGCCAGGCCCTCGACGGTCTCGTCGTTCAGGCCGAGGTTCAGCACCGTGTCCATCATCCCCGGCATCGAGGCGCGCGCGCCGGAGCGCACCGAGACCAGCAGCGGATTGGCCGCATCGCCGAACGTCCGGCCGGTCAGCGCCTCCACCCGCCCCAGCCCGGCGGCGACCTCGGCCTTCAGGGTCGCGGGATAGGCGCGGTCGTTGGCGTAATAGTGGGTGCAGGCCTCGGTGGTGATGGTGAAACCGGGCGGCACCGGCAGGCCGAGCGCGCTCATCTCGGCCAGGTTGGCGCCCTTGCCGCCGAGCAGCTCCTTCATGGAGGCGTCGCCGTCGGCGCTGCCGCCGCCGAACGCATAGACCCACCTCGAGGTCGTCGCTCCGTCAGCCGACATTCAAATCCTCATCCCGACACCAGCGAAAAGTCCGCCACCCGGCCCATCAGGTCGCGCACCTGGATCAGCAAACGTAACCGGTTGTCGCGGGTTGCGGCATCCGGATCGTTCACTAGCACATGCTCGAAAAAGCCGTCGACCGGCGAGCGCAGGGCGGCCAGCGCCCGCATGGCGGCGGTGAAATCCTCGACCGCCAGGTCGGCCTCGACCCTGGGCGTGACCGAGGCCAGCGCATTGATCAGCGCCGTCTCCTGCGGCGGCGCGCCCGCCAGCCGCTCGACCTGACCGTGCGGCAGCGGCGCCTTTTTCTCCTCGGCCCTGAGGATGTTGGTGGCGCGCTTGAAGCCGGCCAGCAGGTTGGCGCCGTCTTCGGTGGTGAGGAACCCGTCCAGCGCCTCGACCCGGTCGACGATGCGCACCAAATCATCGTCGCCAAGGGCGAAAACGGCGTCCACGAGGTCGTGGCGTCTGCCCTGTTCGCGAAGGACGACTTTCAGGCGGTCAGCGATGAAGCCGATGAGTTCAAGGGGGTTCACCGTTCCAGCGGCGCCGCCGCCAACCAAAGCCCGGACGCTGTCGGCGTGCTCGATCGAGCGCCGGAGGCTCATGGTGACCCGGCCTTCGAGAACGATCCTGATCAGGCCGAGCGCGGATCGCCGCAGCGCGAACGGATCCCGCGATCCTGTCGGTTTTTCCCCGATCGCGAAGAAGCCGATCAGGACATCAAGCTTGTCGGCCAGCGCCACGGCGGCCGACGTCGGCGCCGTCGGAACCTCGTCGGTTGGGCCTTGCGGCCTGTAGTGATCGCGGATTGCGTCGGCGATCTCGGCCGGCATGCCCTCACCGATCGCGTAATAGCGGCCCATCACGCCCTGAAGCTCGGGAAACTCGCCGACCATGCCGGTCGCAAGGTCGGCCTTGCACAGTCGCGCGGCTTCGGCCGCTGTCTCGGGATCGGCGCCGGTCACCGGCGCGAGATGACGAGCAAGAGCCTCGATCCGCTCCACCCGCTCGTACATGGTCCCGAGCTTGGCGTGGAAGGTGACGCCTTTCAGCCGCTCCAGCCGGGCCGCGAGCGGAACCTTGCGGTCCTCGTCCCAGAAGAAGCGGGCGTCGTTCAGGCGCGCCGACAGCACGCGCGCATTTCCCGCGGCTATGGCCTTGCCGCCGTCGTGCGCCTCGATATTGGCCACGGCGATGAAGTGCGGCGCGAGGCCGCCGGCAGCCGGATCGCGCAGGGCGAAATACTTCTGGTGCGTGCGCATGGAGGTGCGAACCACCTCGGCCGGCAGGTCGAGGAAGGCGGGGTCCATGTCGCCCAGCAGCGGCACGGGCCATTCCGCCAGGCCGGCCACCTCGTCGAGCAGGCCCTCGTCCTGCACCAGGTCCAGCCCCCTGGCGGCCGCGATGGCGGTCGCGCCGTCCAGGATCCGCGCCCTGCGCTCGGCCGGGTCCAGCACCACGAAGTCGGCGGCGAGCTTTTGGGCGTAGTCGTCGAAGCCGCGCACCATGAACGGCCGTTTCGAGCCCATGAAGCGGTGGCCCTCGGTCAGGTCGCCGCTTTCGATCCCGTCGATGTTGAACGGGACGACCTTGCCGTCGAAGACGCAGAGGATGCGCTGCAGCGGCCGCACCCAGCGCAGCGACCCCGTCCCCCACTTCATCGACTTCGGCCAGGGGAACTGGCGCACGATGTCCGGGACGATCTCGGCGATGATCTCCGGCGTCGGCCGCCCGGCGTGGGCGATCTGAGCGAAATAGACCCCGTCGCGCTCGACCAGCTGGTCGCGGACGAGGCCGGTCGAGCGCAGGAAACCCTCGATCGCCGCGTCCGGCGCGCCGACGCGCGGGCCCTTGCGCTCCTCGCCGCGGTCGGCCTGGGCGGCGGGCAGGCCGTCGACCACCAGGGTCAGCCGCCGCGGGCCGGCGAAGCCGCACATCGCCTCGGGCGCGAAGCCGGCCGCTTTCAGCCGCTCGCGCGCCATGCGTTCGAGGTCGCGCGCGGCGTCGGCCTGCATGCGCGCGGGAATCTCCTCGGAAAACAGTTCAAGCAGCAGCTGGGGCATCAGGAGCTCAGGCCCTCGGCGTCCAGCTTCATCCAGGCCTCGGCGCAGGCCTTGCACAGGTCGCGGATGCGGCCGATGTAGCTTTGCCGTTCGGCCACCGCGATGGCGCCGCGGGCGTCCATCAGATTGAACATGTGCGAGGCCTTCAGCACATGGTCGTAGGCCGGCAGGACCAGCGGCTGGCCCTGGCGGCCGCGCGCGGCGAGCAGGCGCGGAACCTCGCTCTCCATGTCCTCGAAGTGGCGCTTCAGCATCTCGACATTGGCCGCCTCGAAGTCGAGCGAGGAGAACTCCCGCTCGCTCTCCAGGAAGACGTCGCCATAGGTCTTGAAGTCGGAACTCTGGGGCGAATTGAACGCCAGGTCGTAGACGTTCTCGACGCCCTGGACATACATGGCCAGCCGCTCAAGCCCATAGGTGAGCTCGCCGGCCACCGGATCGACGTCCAGCCCGCCGACCTGCTGGAAATAGGTGTACTGGCTGATCTCCATGCCGTCGCACCAGACCTCCCAGCCAAGGCCCCAGGCGCCGACCGTAGGGTTCTCCCAGTCGTCCTCGACGAAGCGCACGTCGTGCAGGCCAAGGTCGACGCCGATGGCCTGCAGCGAGCCGAGATAGAGCGCCTGCATGTCGGCCGGGTTCGGCTTCAGCATCACCTGGTACTGGTAATAGTGCTGCAGCCGATTGGGGTTTTCGCCGTAGCGGGCGTCGGCCGGGCGGCGCGACGGCTGCACGTAGGCGATGCGCCAGGGCTTGGGACCGAGCGCACGCAGCACCGTCATCGGGTGCAAGGTCCCGGCCCCGACCTCGACGTCATAGGGCTGCAGGATCACGCACCCCTGCCCGCTCCAGTAGTCGTGGAGCGCAAGGATCAGTCCTTGGAACGACAAGGG
>DATAYM010000062.1:0-31379 GCA_036272595.1 Caulobacteraceae bacterium | reverse complement strand
GGTTCCGGCAGGACCTGCGCCTGGGTGACAATCCGGCGCTGCGGGCGGCTGCGGCCATGGATGCGCCGCTGATCCCGGTCTTTGTGCTGGACGACGCGCAGGGCGATTGGGCCTGGGGTGGTGCCTCGCGCTGGTGGCTGCATCATTCACTCGCCAGCCTGGACCAATCGCTCAAAGGTCATCTGGTGCTGCGCCGTGGCAACGCCACGTCCGTCATCAAAGCACTGGTGAAGGAGACAGACGCGGGCATTGTGATGTGGAACCGCGCTTATGAGCCTTTTGCGGTCGAACGCGACACGGCGCTGAAAAGCGATCTGGCCAGGCAGGGTGTGACGGTACAGAGCTTCAATGGTGCGCTGCTGCATGAGCCCTGGGAGCTGAAGACCGGCGGCGGCACGCCTTTCCGGGTTTTTACGCCCTTCTGGAACGCCATGCGCGCGCGCGATGTGACAAAGCCGCATCCCGCGCCACGCGACCTCCATTTCCGCAAGGCTGAAAGCGAGGCTCTAAAAGACTGGGAGCTTCTGCCCACAAGACCAAATTGGGCGAAAGACTTTGATTGGACGCCTGGCGAAAAGGCGGCGCATGACGCGCTTTATGATTTCCTCGATGACATCAAGGACTATGCCCGGGCCCGCGACCTGCCTGGCCGTGACGGCGCCTCGCGCCTGTCGCCGCATCTGCATTGGGGTGAGATTTCGCCACGCCAGGTCTGGCATGCCGTGCGCACCCATGGTCATGGCACCGGCCACGAGACCTTTCTGAAGGAATTGGGCTGGCGGGAATTCTGCACCCAGCTTCTGTTCCACAACCCCGAACTGCCCACCAAGCCGCTGGATGAACGCTTTGCCAAATTCAAATGGCGGCGCAGCGAGAAAGACTTCGAGCACTGGATCAGGGGCCAGACCGGCATCCCCATCGTCGATGCCGGTATGCGTCAGCTTTGGCAGACAGGCTGGATGCACAATCGCGTGCGCATGATCGCGGCCAGCCTGTTGATCAAGCATCTGGGCATTCACTGGCGCGAGGGCGAGCGCTGGTTCTGGGACACGCTGGTGGATGCCGATCTCTCCAACAATGCCGCGAACTGGCAGTGGGTGGCGGGCTGCGGGGCCGATGCCGCGCCCTTCTTCCGCATCTTCAACCCTGTGCTGCAGGGCGAAAAATTCGATCCCGATGGCGCTTATGTGCGCAAATTCGTGCCCGAGTTGGGATCGGTGCCGGACAAATATGTCCACAAGCCGTGGGAGGCGCCCGAACCGCCCGCCAATTACCCCGCCCCCATCGTGGATTTGGCGACCGGCCGGGAGCGCGCTCTGGCGGCGTTTCGAGCCTTGAAGGGTTAAGGCCCGCCGTCTAGTTTCGGGCCCATGCAGATCAAAAAAGATGTCATCGCCGCAATCGGCAACACACCGCTGATCCGGCTGCGCCATGCCTCGCAAGCCACCGGTTGCGAAATCCTGGGCAAGGCGGAGTTCCTCAATCCCGGCCAGTCGGTCAAGGACCGCGCCGCCCTGTTCATCATCCGCGACGCCGAGCGGCGGGGCCTGCTCAAGCCCGGCGGGCGCATCGTCGAGGGCACCGCCGGCAATACCGGCATCGGCCTGGCGATGGTCGCCCGCGCCCTGGGCTACCACACCACCATCGTCATCCCGCGCACCCAGAGCCAGGAGAAGAAGGACGCCATCACCCTGATGGGCGCCGAACTGGTCGAGGTGGACGCCGCCCCCTATTCCAGTCCCAACAACTATGTGCGCTATTCCGGCCGCCTGGCCGAGGAGCTGGCGGCCAAGGAGCCGGCCGGCGCCATCTGGGCCAACCAGTTCGATAATGTCGCCAACCGCCAGGCCCATGTCGAGGGCACCGGCCCGGAGATCTGGGCCCAGACCGGCGGCAGGATCGACGGCTTCATCTGCGCCGTCGGCACCGGCGGCACGCTGGCGGGGGTGGCCATGGCGCTGCGCGACGAAAAGCCGGACATCGCCATCGGCCTGGCCGATCCGGGCGGCGCCTCGCTCTACGACTACTACGCCCACGGCGAGCTGAAAGCCGAGGGGACCTCGATCAGCGAAGGCATCGGCCAGAGCCGCATCACCGCCAATCTCGAGGGGCTGAAGATCGACTATCCCTACCGCGTCACCGACGAGGAGATGATGCACGCCATCTTCGACCTGGCCGAGCACGAGGGCATGGTCATGGGCGGATCGACCGGCATCAATATCGCCGGCGCCGTGAAGCTGGCCCGCGATCTCGGACCGGGGCACACCATCGTGACCATCCTCTGCGACTACGGCTCGCGCTATCAGAGCAAGCTGTTCAACCCGGAGTTCCTCAAGGAGCGCGGCTTGCCGACGCCGCCGTGGCTATGAGCCTGCCTGGCGACGATCCGATGGTCTCGACCGCCTGGCTGGCCGAGCGGCTGGGCCGGCCGGGACTGGTGGTGATCGACGCCACCTGGTTCATGCCCGGAACCCCGCGCGACGCCCGCGCCGAGCATGCCGAGCGTCACATCCCGGGTGCGGTCTTCTTCGACATCGACGAGATCTCCGACCAGACAAATCCCCTGCCCCACATGCTGGCCGAGCCGGCGGATTTCGCCACCCACGCGCGCCGGCTCGGGGTCGAGCCGGAGTCGGACGTGGTGGTCTACGACGCCCAGGGGCTGTTTTCGGCTCCGCGGGTCTGGTGGAACTTCCGCGTCATGGGCCATGCGGCCGTCGGCGTGCTGAACGGCGGCCTGCCGAAATGGATCGCCGAGGGCCATCCGGTCGAGCAGGGCTGGCCGCAGAACCCGCACGGCGAGTTCAAGGCGAGGCTCGACCGGGGTCTGCTCCGTGACTTGGCCGCCGTCCGCGGCGTGGTCGACAGCCACGCCGAACAGATCCTCGACGCCCGTTCCGCCCCCCGCTTCCGCGGCGAGGCGCCGGAACCGCGCGAAGGCCTGCGCTCCGGCCACATGCCCGGCGCGCTCAGCCTGCCCTCGGCCGAGGTGGTCGCCGGCGACGGTACGCTGGCGCCCAAGGCGGTGCTGGAAAAGCTGTTCGCCGAGGCCGGGGTCGACTTGGACCGGCCGATCCTGACCACCTGCGGCTCCGGCGTCTCCGCCGCCATCCTCAGCCTCGCCCTGGCCCGGCTCGGCCGCTGGCGCACGCCGGTCTATGACGGCTCCTGGACCGAGTGGGGCGGCTTGGCCGACACCCCGGTCGCCACGGGCGGCTGACGGCCATGGCCGATGAGCGCAAGACCGCCGAGGCCACCCGGCTGATCCGCGCCGGCGCCAAGCCGCGCGCCCTGCCGCGCACGGTCGGCCCGCCGATCCAGCGCGGCTCGACCGTGTTGATGCCCGACGCCGCCTCGCTCTACGACCACGGCCAGGTCACCTATGGCCGCGGCGGCCTCGGCGTGCACGAAGCCCTCGCCGAGGCCCTGTGCGAGCTGGAAGGCGCCGCCGGCGTGCGGCTGTTCCCGTCGGGCCTGGCGGCGGTCACCGCCGCGGCCATGGCGGTGGTGCGCGCCGGCGACGAGGTGCTGGTCACCGACAGCGCCTATGCCCCCACCCGCCGCTTCTTCGACAAGGTGATGAGCCGGTTCGGCGTCAAGGTGACCTATTATCCGCCGCGCGCGACGCCGGAGGAGCTGCTGGCCGCCGGTGGTCCGACGCTGCGGCTGATCGTCATGGAATCCCCTGGATCCCTGACCTTCGAGATCCAGGATATTCCGGCCATCGCCGCGGCGGCGCGGGCCAGGGGCGTTTTGACCCTGGTCGACAACACCTGGGCCGCCGGCCTGCTGTGCAAGCCGCTGGAGCTCGGCGTCGACATCAGCGTCCAGGCCCTGACCAAGTACGTCGCCGGCCATTCCGACGTCTTCCTGGGCTCGGCGGCGGCCAGGGAGGCGCGGATCATCCACGCCCTCGACGAGGCGGTGTGGAACTTCGGCTGGTCGGTCTCGCCCGACGACGTCTATCAGGGCCTGCGCGGGCTTCGCACATTGCCCACGCGCCTCGCCCGCCACGCCGAGAACGCCGGCGTGGTCGCGGGCTGGCTGCTGCGGCAGCCGGAAGTGGCCGACGTGCTCTACCCGCCCCTGCCCCATTCGCCGGACCACGCCCTCTGGAAGCGCGACTTCACCGGCGCCAACGGGCTGCTGAGCATCGTCCTGAAGCCCGTGTCCGACGCGGCGATCGACGCCATGCTCGACCGGCTGACCCTGTTCGGCCTCGGCTTTTCCTGGGGCGGCTTCGAAAGCCTGGCCATCTCCAGCGGCGACCAGCTCGCCCACCGCCGCTTCCCCACCGGCCTGGTCGGCCCGCTGATGCGCCTGCACATCGGCCTTGAGGACCCCGCCGACCTGATCGCCGACTTGCGGCAGGGGCTGGACGCATTGCGCGGCGCGGCCAGCCGCGCGTAGGTTGCCCGGGCGATAGGGGGAAATGACCATGGCGCTCAAGGTTGTCGGTTCCGGGCTCGGCCGCACGGGCACCAAGTCCATGCAGTCGGCGCTGAACATCCTCGGCTTCGGGCCCTGCCACCACATGGTCGAGGTCTTCGCCCATCCGGAGAGCATGGCGCTGTGGATCGAGGCCGGCAAAGGCCGCCCGGACTGGGACGCCATCTTCGAGGGCTACCATTCGGTGGTCGACTATCCGGGCGCGCATTTCTGGCGCGAGATCGCCGACTACTATCCGGACGCCAAGGTGCTGCACACCGTGCGCGACCCCGACCAGTGGTTCGACTCCACCCAGGCGACCATCTTCGCCCCCGGCCGCAGCATGGGCGAGGGCGTGCGCGGGGAGTTCTTCAACACCTTCTCCGGCCCCATGCGCGACCATCTCGCCGACCGCGCCTACATGACCGATCATTTCCTCAAGCACACCGAGGCGGTGAAGGCGGCGATCGCGCCGGAGCGCCTGCTGATCTACCAGGCCGGCCAGGGCTGGGAGCCGCTGTGCAAGTTCCTCGGCGCGCCCGTGCCCGACGTCCCCTATCCGTCGGAAAATTCCAGGGCCGAATTCGTCGCCCGCGCCGCGGCGATGTCTCAACGCCCCGCGCCAGAAGCGGCCGGCGCCGGCGAAGGCTGACCCGGGGGCCGCCACGAGGCAAGGTCACCCCCTGTCTCATGCCCCCGAGGCGGCTATTCCCGACTGTGCGGAGGCGCCTCGCGGTCGATCGGCGCGGCTGAAACGCACGGGTTTCTTCGAACGCCCTGCGGGAAGCGACCGCCCGAAGCGTCTTATTGAGCAGCCGACAAGACGGGCGACGCCGTACCCGTCAGACGCCGATCATTTCGCGGTCCAGGAGCCAGCACCGATGTCCGAGTCCCATCTTTGGCTGGAAGAATTCACCTCGCCGGAGGCGCTGGACTGGGTCCGCACGCACAATGCGGCTAGCGCCGAGATCCTCGAAGCCGATCCGCGCTACGCCATCCTGCGTCAGGAGGCGCTGAACATCGCGGGGGCCAGGGACCGCATACCGGCGCCAAGTTTCCTGCGCGGCGAGATCTACAACTTCTGGCAGGACGAGACGCATCTGCGCGGCCTCTGGCGCAAGACCAGCCTGGCCGATTACCGCACGGCCGATCCAGCCTGGACTCCGGTGCTGGATATCGATGCCCTCGGCCGCGACGAGGGCAAGAGCTGGGTGCTGCACGGCGCCAGCGTCCTGATGCCGGAGGCGCGGCGCTGCCTGATCATGCTGTCGGACGGCGGCGAGGACGCCGACGAGGCGCGCGAGTTCGACCTGGAGGCGGCCGCCTTCGTCGAGGGCGGCTTCATGATTCCTCGCGGCAAGCAGCGCATCGCCTGGGAGGACGAGGATCACCTACTGATCTCGCGCGAATGGACGCCGGGCGAGCTGACCGGCTCGGGCTATCCCTTTGTCGTCAGACGGCTGGTGCGCGGTCAGGCGCTGGAGGCGGCCGAGGAGGTCTTCCGCGGCGGGGCGTCCGACGGCGGCTATGGCGTCAGCCCCTCCGTGCTGCGCGACGACCAGGGCGACCGGCTCACCCTCTTTCATCGGCCGTTGGACACCTATCGGCACGAGACCCATGTGCTGACGCCGCGTGGAGTCGAGCGGTTGGGCATACCCGACCGGGCCGAGGTCATCGGCCTCTTCTCCGGGCGCATGCTGATCTCTCCGGACGAGGCCTGGACTGTCGCCGGCGAGACCTTCGCGGCGGGCTCGCTGCTGCAGGTCGACCTGGACAGGGCCCTGGCCGATCCGGCGAACTTGAAGCCGTCGCTGATCTGGGCGCCGGGGCCGCGCCAGTCCCTGGCCGGGGCGGTCGGGTCTCTGGACCGGCTGGTCGTCGGCACGCTGGACAATGTGCGCACCCGCGTCTGGGTGTTCACGCCAAGGGCCGACGGCGGCTGGACCCGCACGCCGATGAACCTGCCGGACAACCTGTCGGGCGGAGTCGGCTCGATCGAGACCGGGACCAACCGTGCCTTCGTGAGCTTTAGCGGCTTCACGACGCCCGCGACCCTGGTACTGGCCGACTTGGCCACCGGCGAGATGGAACCGGTCAAGACCGCCCCAAGCCAGTTCGACGCCTCCGGTCACGTGGTGGAGCAGTTCGAGGCCATTTCCAGCGACGGGACCGCCATCCCCTATTTCCTGGTCCGGCCCGTCACGACCCCCTACGACGGATCGACGCCCACCCTGCTCTATGCCTATGGCGGCTTCCAGGTCTCGCTGACGCCCAGCTACGCCGCCATGACGGGCAAGCTGTGGCTCGAGCGCGGCGGGGCCTATGTGCTGGCCAATATCCGCGGCGGCGGCGAGTTCGGGCCGGCTTGGCACCAGGCCGGGCTGGGGACCCGGCGCCAGATCATCTACGACGACTTCGCAGCCGTGGCCGAGGACCTGATCGCCCGCAGGATCACCTCGCCGCGCCGCCTCGGCATCCAGGGCGGCTCGAACGGCGGCCTGCTCATGGGCGTGCAGATGGTGCAGCGGCCGCAGCTGTGGAACGCGGTGGTGATCCAGGTGCCGCTGCTGGACATGATCCGCATCGGCAAGATCGCCGCCGGCGCTTCCTGGCAGGGCGAATATGGCGACGTGGAGGCCGATCCCGCGGTGATGGAGTTCTGGCTGAAGACCTCGCCCTACCACAATCTCAAACCCGGAACGGCCTATCCTGAGCCATTCATCTTCACCACCACCAAGGACGACCGCGTCGGCCCCCAGCACGCGCGAAAGTTCGCCGCGCGGCTGGAGGAACTGGGCCTGCCGTTCTTCTACTATGAGAACATCGAGGGCGGACACGGGGGCAGCGCCGACATGACCCAGCAGGCGCACGTGACCGCCCTGACCATGACCTACCTGCAGCGCAAGCTGATGGATTGACGCCCGCCGGCCGCTGGCGGGCTGAACCTCACCTCAACCCGCCAAGCCGCCGCGATCGGCGAGCAGTCTTAGTCTACCGGCGACAAGGCCACTTCGCTTGCCGCGATGACTTCCCAGCCGCCGCCGGCGAGCAGCCGCAGCGCCTTGCGATGCCGGCGTAAGATCGACTCGCGGTGGCTTACGCTGATGAAGGTCGCGCCCGACGCCGCGAGCAGTTCGTACAGAACACGCTCTGTGCCGAGATCGACGGCGCTGGTGGCCTCATCGAGGAAAACATATTTGGGGTGCGCGACCAGGACCCGGGCGAAGGCCAGCCTCTGCTGTTCGCCAAGGGACAAGACCTTGGACCAGTCCTTCTCCGCCGCGAAGCCGCCGTGCTGGGCGGCGAGGTTTGGCAGGCTGACCCTCTCCAGCAAGGCTTGCAGGTCGGCGTCGGAGATATCCGTGCGATTTGTCGGATAGACGATCTGGCTGCGAAGGTTCGCCAGGATCATGTACGGCCTTTGCGGCAGGAAAAGCATCTGGTCGGCGGGCGGCATCTCGATCGAGCCGGCGCCACGTCCCCAAAGTCCCGCCATCGCCCGCAGCAATGAACTCTTGCCGACGCCGGTCTGCCCCAGGATTACCAGATGGTCGCCCGCGGCGATCCGCAGGTCGATGCCTTTGACGAGGCTCTGCTCCCCGCCCGGGGTCTCGATCGAGACCTGGTTCAGGCGCACTTCGGGACCGTCACTGAACCTGATCTGGGCGCGCCCCGCCGTCGGGTGCCGGTCGCGCTCGAGCGCCTCAAACTTTTCCTGGATTTCGGCCAGACGAATGGCGCGCGGCGCAGCCGCGGTCAGCAGGGGGACCGACTGCGAGAACACCGTCAGCGCCAACATGATCTGGGTGCCCGCGAAGGTCGCCTGCGCGATCGAGCCATAGGCCACATGGTGGGCGAAAAACTGCGGCGCCAACAGTAATAGAGGCAGCACCATCCAGACCACGTCGAAGCCTAATATGACCCCAGTGACCGGTACATAATACATGATCAGCGACATTTGCTTGGCGATGACGGTCGAAAGCCGGCCGAGTATGTGCCGATTTTCCGCGTATTCACCTCGATAGAAGGCGATCGTTTCCGCGTTGTCCCGAACATGCAGCAGGCCGTAACGAAGGTCCGCCTCAGACACTGTCAGCTCGAAATTCTTGCGGATCGACGGTATAAAAATTGCCACCATCACCGTCGTCTTGAATAAGGCAAACAGAAATATTCCCCAAATAAGAGAGGGGGCGATGCTGGCGATTACGATCGATTGAACCGCGATATCGATAAATGTACCAAACATTTGCTGCGGTATGCCGGACATATAGGTGCAGAAATTTCCCGTCTCTTCCTGGATCCGCTGGTCAGGATTATCGATTCGTTGGTCCAGGGTTATTTCGTAATAAGTCCGCCGCGACAGGTACCGATCGACCAGATAGACGGTCAGCCATCGCCGCCAGTGAAGCACCACGCGAGCCTGGATAAAGCCTTGTGCCATCGAGATGCCGACGCGCCCGCCCAGGATGGCGGCCTGTAGCCCAAGAAGGCTCCAGAACAGGACCTGGCGCTGGCCGATCAGGGCGTCTGTCTGCCGCTTGAGAACGAACGAAGCCCAGGCGCCAAGGAGGCTATAGGCGATAACGGACGCCAAAAGCGTCCCGAAGGCGAGCCACGACGGCCATGCCTCACGCCTAATCCAATAAGGCTTCGACAGCCGCCATATGCGACGAAAGAAGCGCCGATCAAGCCGATAACTTGTCGGGTCGAGGTGAAGTCGGCCAGCCTGCGTCACAGTTGAGATAGCGCTCCGAGACGACGGCCCGATGGCGGCTCGTCGGCACTTTGACGCGTGGCGGTCGGCGGTCCCACAATATGGGACCGGCTTTTTTTGGCGCTCCTGGAACCGGAGCGCACCGCGCGTGCCGCGGGCTGGCCGTTGCCGATGTCGTGTGCAGAACAAGGCGCGCCACGCCGGTTTGAGCGGCCTTGCTTGCCATCAGGACCATTTTGACCACTATCGGACCGATGAAGGCAGTGTCGGACGAGAGATCACTGTGGCTCGCCAGGAACGTTCTGCCGCATGAGCAGGCGCTTCGGGCGTGGCTGCAATCTCGTCGCCTAGTCGGCCTCGACGTCGATGATATTGTCCAGGAGACCTACACGCGCCTCATCTTGGCGCAGTCCGTCGCGCACATCCGCAACGTAAAGACCTACGCCTTTCAGACCGCCTATTCGGTCATGATGGATCACCTGCGCCGATCCAAGATCGTTTCGTTCAGTCTTGTTTCCGACCTGGATGTCCTGGGCGCGCCGGCCGAGGATCCGTCGCCGGAAACGCAGACCGCCGATCGGGAAGAGCTTCAACGCCTGGCCGAGGCCATAAGCGCCCTACCGGCCAAGGTCAGGACTGTGTTCACCCTGCGGCGAATCGATGGGTTGTCGCAGCGGGAGGTTGCGCGGCGCCTTGGAATCTCCGAAAGCACTGTCGAGAAGCACATAAGCCGAGGATTTCTTCTGCTGATCGAGCTCTTCGGGCGTGGCGGAAAGAGACTCCCGCCTTCGTCTAGGGCTTTGGGTCCAAAGTTGCGCCGAGGCTATGCAAAGGCAGACCGCTCACGAGATTGACGCCGCCGCCGCGGCCTGGGCCGCCCGGGTTGATCGCGGGCCGTTGTCTCCGGCCGACCAGGAGAAGTTCGAGGCCTGGCTCGACGGCGACGTGCGATGCCTGGGCGCCTACGGCCGCGTCAGGGGCTTGGCGCTCAATACGGAAAGAGCGCGCGCCCTCGGCCCGCCATTCGAGCCCTCCAAGTTCATGCCGCCCGTTCGCCACACCCGCCGCGCCATGATTCTGGCCGGCGGGGCGGCGGCGGCCGGTGTCGCGGGCGTCGGGGCGCTCGGCTGGGTCGAGTTCCGCGGGACCGAGCATTACATGAGCCGCAAGGGCGAGGTGAAAGTGGTCGCCCTGCGGGATGGATCCGTCGTCACGCTCAATACCGCCTCTCGAATCGCCGTCGATTTTTCAAAGGAAAAACGCAGTATCGCCCTCTTGGAAGGCGAGGCCCTTTTCGACGTCGCCAAGGACCGCGATCGGCCGTTTGTGGTCACCGCCGGGACCACCCAGGTCCGCGCCGTAGGGACGAGTTTCACCGTGCGTCACCTGGCAAGTTCGCCGGTTCAGATATTGGTCCGCGAAGGCGTCGTCGAGATCACCCAACGGCGAGAGGCTGGACCAAAGCCCGTGCTTGCGTCCGCCAATACCGAGGCGGTGTCCTTCGCCGACAGGCCGCTGGTGACCGCCTCCCCACTGGCCGCGCCCGAACTGCAACGCCAGTTGGCGTGGCGGGACGGCCGTATCGAATTCGATGACGAAACCCTCGACAAGGCCGCCGCGGCCTTTGCTCGCTATAGCGACATCCGCATCGTCATCGACGATCCCTCCCTCGGCCGCGAGGAGATCTCAGGACTGTTTCAGTCCGACGACCCGGTAGGATTCGCGCAAGCGGCCGCGACAAGCTTGAACGCCCGGGCCCAGATCGGCGACGGCGAGGTCAGGCTGACTCGCTAGACTCGCGCCGTGTCGGTTTTTTGAAGCTTATGTGGAGGATGTAAGACCCACCGTCCGTCTAGGTCCGATTGCGTCCGCGATCATCGGGGTTGGACCGAACAAGGGGGTTGTCGGTGGGGATTAGATCACACAGAGGCGTGCTCGGCTGCGGCGTAGCGCTGGCCGGGCTTATTTTCGCGACGTCGGCCGCGGCTCAGGATCGAGCTTTCGAGCTGCCATCGGAAGACGCGGCCTTGGCGATACCCGAGTTTGCCCGCCAGGCCGACATCCAGATCCTCGCGCCGGTGGGCCAACTGCATGGCGTGAAGACGCCGGCCGTACGCGGCCGCCTGGACATTCGGACGGCGCTTGCAGTCCTGCTCGCCGGGACGGGACTCGAAGTCGCCAGCGACAATGGTTCAGTCATTACCTTGCGCAGAAGCGGGGCGCCCGTTCACAAGACCGATGGGGCCGACGAGACGTCGTCGCCACCTGTAGCAGACGATGTCGTCGTCACCGGCAGCCACATCCGCGGGGCGCCAAACATCGGGATCCACGTCGATACGGTCACGCGGCAAGACATCGAAAATAGCGGATATCCGACCGTCGCGGCGCTGGTCGCGAGCATCCCGCAGAACTTTGCCGACGTCAGTCCCGAAGGCGTCCAAACCACCGGCGGGCGCCCGGAAGGGCTCGCGCAGTCCGACAGCGACTTCGCCACCGCGATCGACCTGCGTGGCTTGGGGGCGCAATCGACCTTGACCCTGTTGGACGGACAGCGGGTCGCCGGGTCCGAGATCGGCCGGGTGGTGGACGTGTCGACGATCCCCTTGGCGATCGTGGATCACGTCGACGTCCTCACCGACGCCAACTCGGCCATCTACGGATCGGACGCGGTCGGCGGCGTGGTGAATTTTGTCTTGAGACACCAGTACGACGGCGCGCAGACCGACGCCTATGTCGGCGCCAGCAACCATGGTGGGTATCTCGACGATATCAGCCAGATCTTCGGGAAGACCTACGACCGCGGCGGTTTTCTGATCAGCTATGACTATACGCACGACACGTCCTTTGACCTGGTCAAGGCAGGACTGACCGCGCCATCGATATACGGGCAAGTTCCCGTCGCTCAGCCCCTGGGTCCAGACACGACGCGCCATTCTCTCTATGCGACGGGCCAGTTCGACGTAAACAGCAACGTCAAGCTATACGCGGAAGGATCATACGTGTGGCGTACGTCGAAGGATTTCCAGCTCAGCGACTATCCAGCCTACGGATTTGATGCATCAAACAATATAAATATCGACACACAAATCTATAATGTGATCGCCGGGGCGAAGGTGGCGTTGCCTGATGAATGGCGGCTGGACCTGTCGGGATCCACCAGCGGTAACAGAGTCTCGAACCACACGATCGTGACCGAGTCGGGATCGTTCAGCTACTATTCCGACCAGGCCTATCTTGAGCGGTCGTCGGTCTCTTCGATTTCGGCCAACTTCGACGGACCGGCGCCGCTGTTCGGCCTGGCCGGCAAGGCGGCCGTCGGCTTCGAGGCTCGCAGAGAGACACTGAACGCCGTAGGCCTGGGCGCCTCGAACGCGGAGCGGTGGGTCGAGGCGCTCTACGGTGAATACAGGCTGCCGATTCTGTCCGGCGAGCCCGGCAGCATACCGGGAAAACTCGATGTTTCGCTCTCGGGCCGGTACGAAAACTACACGAGTTTCGGACAAAGCTTCAGTCCTCAAGGCGGCATCAGATGGCAACCGGTGGACGGCGTCGTCATCCGAGGAGCCGCCGGGACCGCCTTTCGCGTGCCTGACTTCCTCGCCCTCTACCAGCCGGTCGAAGATATCATCAGTCCATCGACCGTCTGCAGCGCGGGGAGCTGCCCGACGCTGCCGGTCCTCACGGTTGCGGGAGGCAATCCCACGCTGCGACCTGAAACAGCGACCACCGAAAGCGTCAGGCTGGAGATCGATCCGCCCCAGGCCACTTGGCTGCATCTCGCCATTTCGTATTTCAATATAGATTACAAGAATCGGATAACGACACCCATCGAATCCTATCCGCCAGATGCGTCACAATATCCCGACCAGATATTTTTGAATCCGACCGCCGAACAGGGCGATAAATACCTGGGCGCAGCCCCTCCAGGTGCGATTTATAATTACACCGGCACATCATTCACGCCCACTGGGCAGGGATTGCTGAACGCGTTTCCGAATTTGGCGATCGAGGACAATCGTTTTGCGAACGTCGCGATCGAGCATGTCGACGGTATCGACTTTTCCGGCAGGGCGGAGTTCGCGCTCGACTCCGGTATTTACAGCGCGAGCCTGAACGGCACCTACACTTTGAACCATTCGGCCAAGGCGACCGCGGCCTCTTCCGCGGTCAGCCTTATCGACGGGATCGGCTATCCCGCGGCGCTGAGGCTGCGCGGTCAGATGGGGTGGACTGGTGGTCCACTCAACGCCAACGTCTTTGTGAACTATACCGGCAGTTACCCGGATCAATTCACCGTACCAGTCTCGACCATGCCGTCCTGGACGACGGTTGACCTCACCCTTGCCGTGGATGGGTCGAAATTGTCGGGCTTGCCGCATCTGAAAGGCTGGCGCGCGATCATCAGCGTGCAGAACCTGTTCGACCAGGCGCCGCCCTACTTCAAGATGAATCATGGCGGTCTTGTCTACGATGCCGCCAACGCCACCGGACTTGGGCGGTTCGCTTCGTTGAGACTGTCCAAGGCATGGTGAAACGGGATGTGCTTCGCCGAAGCCGGCCGTAAAGTGGCCGCGTGTTGACCACGGGTAGCCGGGTTTCCCAACCGGATAGCGAGGTTCGCCCATCGCGCGACTGGGTGCGCGACGCCATCCTGATCCTCCGTGCCGACCAGCAGCGCACGGCGGATACACACCTGATCCGGTTGGACCTGCCCGAACTGCCCTGGGTCGCCGTTTATCTGAAGGATGAATCCATCCATCCGAGCGGCAGCCTCAAACACCGGCTTGCAAGATCGCTGTTCCTGCACGCCCTTTGTAATGGCGACCTGACCAGAGGCATGACCGTGGTCGAGGCCTCGTCCGGCTCGACCGCCATCTCAGAGGCCTTCTTCGCCCGTCTCCTCGGCCTGCCCTTCGTGGCGGTGATTCCGTCTGGTACGGCGGTCGGAAAGCGGCGCGCGATCGAAACCATGGGCGGGCAGGTGCGATTGGCCGGGCATGGCGCCGATCCAAGCGCACTGGCGGCGGCCCTGGCGAAAGAACTGGGCGGTCTTTTCCTCGACCAGTTTAACCAACGCGGAACGCGCCACCGATTGGCGCGGCAACAACAACATCGCCGAAAGCCTGTTCCAGCAAATGCGGCTGGAGCCCCACCCGGTCCCGGCCTGGGTGGTGGTTGGCGCCGGGACCGGCGGCAGCAGCGCCACGATCGGCCGCTATGTCCGCTACCGGCCGGAACTGGCGACGACGCGACTTTGTGTTGTCGACCCGCCTGGCTCAGCGTTCTTTCCGGCCTATTCGGGGCTGGCGCCGAGCGCCGAGCGCTGCAGCGGCGTGGTCGAGGGGATCGGCCGGCCAAGGGTCGAGGCCTCCTTCATGGCCGGGCTGGTCGATCTCATGATCGAGGTTCCCGACGCCGCCTCGCTTGCCGGCGCGCGCTGGCTCGCCCGGCGCACCGGCCGCCGGTTCGGCCCCTCGACCGGAACCAATCTCATCGGCGTACTGACGCTTGCCGAAGCCATGCGCACCAGCGGTCAGACCGGCAGCATCGTCACTCTGGCCTGCGACGGCGGCGAGCGTTACGCCGATACGGTGTATGACGATGGTTGGCTGAGTCAGTCCGGTTTCGACACCGCGCTTTGGGACGCCGCATTCGACGGGCTGGGCCAGGACGTCGAAAGCCCCTTCACCACCCTTCGTAGCGCGTCTCGCAACAGCGTGGCGCGCCCTGCTGGATTCGAACCAGCAACCGCTCGCTTAGAAGGCGAGTGCTCTATCCGGTTGAGCTAAGGGCGCCGCTTCGCCGCGGGCCCTAGTGGGTCCACGGCTCCTTGCGGGTGAAGGCGAAATTGTCGGCATAGGCCTTGATCACCCGCTTGACCGGCTTCGGCTCCAGCACCTGGAACGGGATGGCGTGGCTCTGGGCATAGGCGATGGCCTCCTCGCGGGTGTCGAAATTCAGCCGCACCTGGCCGTTCATGTCCTTCGACTGGGCCCAGCCCATCAGCGGGTCGGGCAGCCGCGCCGACGACGGCTCGAACTCCAGCACCCATTCCTTGGTCTTGGCCTTGCCCGACTGCATGGCGGTCTTGGCCGGACGATAGATGCGCGCGAGCATGGCCGCTCCCCGATGGCTGCTCCGAAGGTGGTCGGGGCGAGAGGATTCGAACCTCCGACCCTCTGGTCCCAAACCAGATGCGCTACCAGGCTGCGCCACGCCCCGTCACCTACCGGAAAACGCCGCTGTCTTGCCACGTCGGCCGCTGCGTCGCAACGCGCCGCCGGCGCGCGCCCTGCTTTACCCCGACCACGGTTGACACTTATGCAATCACATGGTTGCTTAACCGGATACGCAACCAGATGATTGCTAAAGGAGCGCGGCATGGACATCGACGTGAATGTGCGGGAGCGGATCCTGCGGCCGGTGAGCGAGGTGTTCGACGCCGTCTTCGACCCCGAGAAGATGGCCAACTACTTCATTTCCGGAGCCAGCGGTCCGATGCGGGCGGGCGAGACGGTCGTCTGGGAATTCGCCGACGTCGGCGCGAGCGTGGCTGTGGCCGTGATCGAGGTGGAAAAGGACCGCAGGCTTGTGTGGGAATCGACCGCGATCGGGCAGCCGCTGCGCACGACCATTCAGTTCGCCCCCGACGGCCCGGACGCCACCGTGGTCACGGTCAACGATTCCAGCTTTGCCTTCACCGAGGAAGGCGTCAAACGCGCCTTGGGCCAGAACGCCGGCTGGACCTACACCCTGTGCGGGCTGAAGGCCTATCTACAGTTCGGCATCAATCTGCGCACCGGCCTGAACCGGCGGCTCACCGATGTCTGACCTGGCCGGCGGCCCGCCCCCGTGAGCATGAACGCGGTGTTCAAGGCGCTGGCCGATCCGGTGCGGCGGCAGTTGCTGGACAGCCTGCACGCCCGCAACGGCCAGACGCTCGGTGAGCTGTGCGCCGGACGCGGCATGAGCCGGCAGGCGGTGAGCAAGCACCTGGAGATCCTCGCCGCCGCCAACTTGGTGGTCAGCGAAAAGCGCGGGCGCGAGAAGCTGCACACCCTCAACCCCGTGCCGATCCACGAGATCGCCGATCGCTGGATCGGCAAGTACGAACGGCGGCGCCTGGAGGCGCTGGCCGACCTGAAACGCCATATCGAAGAGAACAGCGATGACTGAGAACAAGCCGGCGGCCGAGAGCCGCTTCGTCTACGTCACCTATATCCGCGCGCCGGCGCAGACGGTGTGGGACTACCTGACCGACCCCGAGCAGAACAAGGTCTTCTGGGGCGGCTACCACCAGCAGAGCAGCTGGCGCAAAGGCGCCGAATACAAAATCCTCGGCGCCGACGGCACGGTCTGGGACGAGGGCGAGGTGCTGGCCGCCGATCCGCCGCGGCGGCTTTCGGTGTCCTGGCGGCACCTGGTCGACGAGGCGATGAAGGCCGAGGGCGTCTCGACCGCCAGCTTCGACCTGGAGCAACAGGAGGACGGGGTCACCAAGCTGACCCTGGTGCATACGATCGCGGTGGCCGACTCGAAGTTCATCGTCGCCGTCGCCGGCGGCTGGCCGATGATCCTGTCGTCGCTGAAGAGCCTTCTGGAGACTGGCCGGCCGCTCGCCGGCGGGCCCAGCTAGCCGGACCGCCGCCGCTCGTTGGCGGCCGCCAGGGCCCAGGCGTGGCGGGCGAGCTGTTCCTCTTCCTTGGCCGGCAGGGCGCGGATCGCCATGGAGCCGAGCCAGGCCAGGCCGGCGCCGATTTCGTCGCGGGTCGGGGCGTCGTTCTCCCCGATGCCGCCGGTGAAGACCACCAGGTCCAGCCCTTCCAGCGCCGCGGCCATGGCGGCGATCTGCTTGCGGACGGAATAGACGAACATCCGGACGGCCAGCTCCGCATCCGGGTTTTCCGCCGCCGCGCGCAGCCGGCGCATGTCGCCGGAGAGACCGGAAACCCCGGCCATGCCGGCCTCGCGGTCGATCGCGACCTCCAGCGCATCGGCGTCCAGGCCGTGCTGGCGGATCAGATAGACCAGAAGGCCGGGATCGAGATCGCCGCTGCGGGTGGCCATCATCACCCCGCCGCTGGGGGTCAGGCCCATGCTGGTGTCGATCGAGCGGCCGTCCCGGATCGCCGTGACGCTGGAGCCTGAGCCGAGATGGGCGACGACGATGCGCTCGGGCGCGGCCGCGCCGAGTTGGCGCAGGACCGACTCGCAGGACAGGCCGTGAAAGCCATAGCGCTCGACGCCGCCGGCCTGCAGCGGCCGGGCGATCGGGAACCGCCGCGCCACCTGCGGCAGATCGCGGTGAAAGGCGGTGTCGAGGCAGGCGGCCTGCGGAACGGCGGCGAACCGCGCCTGCGCGGCGCGGATGACCTCCAGGGCCGCCGGCGCGTGCAGCGGCGCGAAGACGCGGGCGGCTTCCAGCTCGGCCAGCACCTGCGGCGTGATCAGGCAATGGCGCCGTACGGCGGGCCCGCCATGGACGATGCGGTGGCCGACAGCGCGCGGCGCGGGCGCCCGCTGCTCGTCGAGCAAGGCGAAGACGCGGCCCAAGGCGTCGGCGTGGCTGGCGATCGCGCCGGCCTCGGAGACCAGGTCGCGATCGCCGGCGCGGGCGGAGAACCGGCCCTGGGGCGAGCCTATGGCATCCGCCTCGCCCGCGATCAGCGGCTCGGCCGCCTCCCCGACCATGCGGAACAGCCCGAACTTCAGCGACGACGACCCGCAGTTCAGCGCCAGCACCGCCGGGATTTCCTCGGGCCTGCCCACCTATGCGGCCGGCCAGCGCCAGTCGCGGACCTCGGGCATGTCCTGGCCGTGCTCGCTGACATAGAGCTTGTGCCGCTCCATCACCGCCCAATAGCGGTCCTCGGCCTTGGCGACATGGCCGCTCATCCGGGGAACCCGCCTGATGGCGTCGAGGGCGAGCTGGTAGCGGTCGAGATTGTTCAGCACCACCATGTCGAACGGCGTGGTGGTGGTCCCCTCGTCGCGATAGCCGCGCACATGGAAATTGTCGTGGTTGACCCGGTTGTAGGTCAGCTGGTGGATGATGCCCTGGTAGCCGTGGAAGGCGAAGATCACCGGCCGGTCCGTGGTGAACAGCGCCGCGAAATCCCCCTCGCCCAGGCCGTGGGGATGCACCGACTGCGGCTGCAGCGCCATCAGGTCGACGACATTGACCACGCGGATGCGCAGGTCGGGGACGCTGTCGCGCAGCAGGGTCACCGCCGCCAGGATCTCCAGCGTCGGCACGTCGCCGCAGCAGGCCATCACCACGTCCGGCTCGTCGCCGCGATCGCCGGCCCAGTCCCAGATGCCCGCGCCCGCCGCGCAGTGGCGCTCGGCCGCATCGACGTCCAGCCATTGCCATTCCGGCGCTTTGCCGGCGACGATCAGGTTGATGTAGTTGCGGCTGCGCAGGCAGTGGTCGCTCACCGACAGCAGGCAGTTGGCGTCCGGCGGCAGATAGATGCGCGCGATGTCGGCCTTCTTCTTGGCGAGGTGGTCGATGAAGCCCGGGTCCTGGTGCGAGAAGCCGTTGTGGTCCTGCTGCCAGACATGGGAGGTCAAAAGGTAGTTCAGCGAGGCGATCGGGACGCGCCAGGCGATCTGCCGCGTGGTCTTCAGCCACTTGGCGTGCTGGTTGACCATGGAATCCACCACGTGGATGAAGGCCTCGTAGCAGGCGAAGAAGCCGTGCCGGCCGGTGAGCAGATAGCCCTCCAGCCAACCCTCGCAGAGGTGCTCGCTCAACACCTCCATCACCCGGCCGTCGGGGCTCAGGTCCATGTCGACGGCTTCCACCTCGGCCAGCCAGCGCTTGCCGGTGACGGCATACACCGCCTCCAGCCGGTTCGAGGCGGTCTCGTCGGGGCCGAGCAGCCGGAAATTGTTCATGTTCAGCTTGATCACGTCACGCAGGAAGGTCCCGAGCACGCGGGTGGCCTCCGCCTTCACCGCGCCGGGATGGGGGACGGCGACGGCGTAGTCGCGGTAGTGCGGCATGGCCAGCGGGACCAGCAGTTCGCCGCCGTTGGCGTGCGGGTTGGCGCTCATGCGGCGATGGCCGGTGGGCGCGATCTCGGCGTAGGTCTCGCGGAACTTGCCGGTCTCGTCGAACAGCTCGCGCGGCCGGTAGCTCAGCATCCAGGTCTCGAGCATCCTCAGGTGTTCGGGATTGTCGAAGCCCTCCAGCGGCACCTGGTGGGCGCGCCAGGTCCCCTCCACCGGCAGGCCGTCGACGAATTTCGGCCCGGTCCAGCCCTTCGGCGTCTTCAGCACGATCATCGGCCAGCGCGGGCGCTCGGGAACCTCGCCGGCCGGCGCCGCGCGCGCCGCCGCCTGAATCGAGGTGATCTCGGCCAGCGCCGCATCCAGGGCCGCGGCCAGCACCTGGTGCACCAGCGGCGGATCGTCGCCCTCGACGAAGTGCGGCTCGTAGCCATAGCCGCGCATCAGGTCGATGAGCTCGTCGCGGGTGATCCGCGCCAGCACCGTCGGATTGGCGATCTTGAAGCCGTTCAGATGCAGGATCGGCAGGACGGCGCCGTCGGTGCGCGGATTGAGGAACTTGTTGGAATGCCAGCTGGCCGCCAGCGGCCCGGTTTCCGCCTCGCCGTCGCCGATGACGCAGGCGACGATCAGGCCTGGATTGTCGAAGGCGGCGCCGAAGGCATGCACCATGGAATAGCCCAGCTCGCCGCCTTCGTGGATCGAACCGGGGGTCTCCGGCGCGATGTGGCTGGGGATGCCGTAGGGCCAGGAGAATTGCCTGAACAGCCGCTGCATGCCGTTGCGGCTGCGCTCGATGCTCGGATACCGCTCGGTGTAGGAGCCTTCGAGATAGCTCTGGGCGACCAGGCCGGGACCGCCGTGGCCGGGCCCCATGACATAGATCATGTCCAGGTCGTGTTCGACGATCAGCCGGTTCAGATGCACATAGATGAAGTTGAGGCCGGTGGTGGTGCCCCAGTGGCCGAGCAGGCGCGGCTTGATGTGCTCGCGCCTTAGCGGCTGCTCCAGCAACGGATTGTCCTGCAGGTAAATCTGGCCGACCGTGAGATAGTTCGACGCCCGCCAGTAGGCATCCATCTTTTCGAGCAATTCCGCGGAGAGCGGACCCGGCGCGGCCGCCCGCTGACGCCCGGCATCCATGCCGTCGTCCGATCGCGCATGGCCGCGATCAGAACCCTCGGTCTGAGACATGTTGAATCTCGAGCGCGCTTGGACGCCCGTCGCGATCCGGGGCGCCGATGCAAGAACGCGGAGTCGGCGCGGTCGATCCACCGCGCGCCCTCACCTAAAGCGGCCGCGCCCTCAAACCGCAGCCGGGCCGGCGCCCTTGGACTGAATACGCCCTAGGGTTTCGGGATCAGCCGGATCTGGAACAGTTTCGGCCAGCGTTTGCCGGTGACGAACAGCCGGTCGCCCTTGGCGTCGTAGGCGATGCCGTTCAGCACGTCGTCGCGGTCGCCGCTGACGTCGGCGGCGGGCAGGATGCCGGTCAGGTCGATCCAGCCGACCACCCTGCCGGTCGCCGGGTCGATGCGGGCGATGGTGTTGGTCATCCAGATATTCGCCAGGATCTGGCCCTTGACCCATTCCAGCTCGTTCAGGTCCTGCACGGGCGTTCCGTCGGCGGTGACGGTGATGCGGCGGGTTTCCTTCAGGGTCTTCGGATCGAGGAAGCGGATGTTCGGGGTGCCGTCGCTCATGATCAGTTCATGGCCGTCCCCGGTCAGCGCCCAGCCCTCGCCGGGATAAGCGAACTGGCCGAGAGGCTTGAACGTCGCCAAATCGTAGATGAAGCCGATCTGGTTCCTCCAGGTCAGCTGGATCAGCCGGCCATGCCAGTCGACGATGCCCTCGCCGAAATACTGCGGCGCCAGCTCGCGCGTCTGCACCACCTTGCCGGTGGCCAGGCTTTCCTTGCGGATGGCCGAATGGTGCTCGAGGCCGGTGCTCTCGTAGAGAAAGCCGTCCAGATAGAAGAGGCCCTCGGTGAAGGCCGTCCGGTCATGCGGATAGGTGTGGACCACCTGGTAGGTGAAGGTCGGGATGGCGGCGAAGGCCGGCGCGGCGATGAGAACGGCCGCCATAGCCGCGGCCAGGGACCAGGATCGCAGGTTCATCTAGGCGTGGGCCCTTCCGGCGTGAACACCGCCAAGCCATAGCATCGCCTTTAAGGCCGCGTGCCGCGAATCTTGAAGCTGTTGTCGTCAGGGCTCGCCGGCCGGTCGGACTCCTGTGCGGTCATGCGGATGTCGGTGAAACCGGCGCGCGCGAACAGGCCGAGCGCCTGCTCCTGCGAGTACCAGCGCACGCACGGGCAGCGGCTGTGGAACTCCTCATCGACGACCTCGCCTTCGCGCAGGATCTGGTAGCGGTTTTCCTCGTGCTCCACCTGCTGGTCGTGGTCGTACATCGTGCGGATGAACCGGCGGACCGTGGCTCCGTCGTCGCGCTCCCGTTCGGCGAGCTTGAACCAGGGCGACCACTGCATCTGCCGCGGCGTCGGGCGGCTCTCCCAGAGCCTGGACTTGAGCGACAGCACCAGCACCCCGCCGGGCGCCAGGTGGTCGCGGAACCGCGTCATCGTCGTCTCGGCCGCCGCCGGCTCCAGCACCAGCTGGAACGACAGCGACGGCACGAAGATGACGGCGTATCGGCGTGGCAGGTCGAGCCGATCCATCTCCTGCAGATGCAGCCGGTCCTTGAGGTCGATGCCCAGGCCGGCGGCCTTGGCGCGGCAGAGCGCCAGCATCTCCGGTGAATTGTCGATCCCGTCCACGTCCAGCCCGGCGTCCAGGTAGTCCAGGATCAGCCGGCCGGCGCCGCAGCCGACGTCCAGGGCCGCCCCGCCCTGACGCTCGATGATCGCGCGGTAGAAGGGCCGGTCCGGCCAGGTCGAGGTGTCGCCGCGCAGCAGGTCCCACGTCTCGGCGAGCAGCCCGCGGTACTCGTAGTCCTCGGTCACGCCATGGCGTCAGCGCAGGTCTTCGGCGGAGATCTCGGCCACCACCAGGCCTTTCGGCCCCTCGGCGAACCGCACCATGACGTCCTCGCCCGGCTGCAGATCCTCCAGGCCGCTGCGGCGCAGGGTCTCGATATGCACGAAGATGTCGCCGGGCTCGCCGTCGCGCACCACGAAGCCGTAGCCCTTGGTGCGGTTGAACCATTTCACCTTGGCCCGTTCGAGCGGGCCCGTCGGTGACGCCGGACGCCGCGGGCGGTCCCGGAAGCCGCCGCCGCGCTGGTTGTCGAAGCTGTCGCGATCGCGCCGGAAGCCGCCGTGATCCGACGGCCGGTGCGGCCGGTCGACCGGCGCGGCGGTGGTCTCGTCGAGTTCGACGATTTCCGACACCTGCCAGCCCTTCGGCCGCTTGACGACCTCGCAGGTAATCAGCGACCCCTCCGGCGCATTCTCATGCCCGGATTGGCGCAAGCTTGTCACATGCAGCAGGACATCCTTCAGGCCCGTCTGGCTCGGATCGTCGGGAACGATGAAGCCATAACCCTTGCCAGCGTCGAACCACTTAACGTGCCCGCTGATGCGGACCGATTCCTCGTGGAATTCGGTCTCCTCAACTTCGTAACTAGACATACCGCCCCTCTGGCCCGCCCACATCCTCCCTGGACGAACACGCTATAATAACACTGTTCTCGCTATGTCCGAGCGTCAATGATTGTTTCGCGCATGACGCGATTATGATTGCGATATTCCGCCGCACCTCATGGACTTAGATCAAACTTCACCGGACATGTTTCATCGCTGCAAAGCTGAGAATGCCCATCTGGCGCGGCGTTTTAGGCCGTTTTCCTGCCATTTCGCCGCAAGAAATCCGCGCCGGGGCGCATCCCCGGGACGTCAGAACGTCAGGCGCAGCCCTCCCTCGACGAACTGGTTGTTCCAGTCGCTGGAAATCGTCGCCCGATAGCGGATGAACCCGGTCCAGCCGCCCTGGTGCGCGGTGAGGCTGACGCCGACCAGGGCGCTGTTCGGGTCGAGGTTGATCCCGTAGCCCGAGAAGGCCGTCCCGTCGCGGGCGATCAGCGTCACCCGGCCGCTGTCCGCCAGCGCGTCGTAACGGTAGCCCAGCTGCAGGTCGGGCGTGACCACGGCGCCGCCGGCGGTGGCGATGTCGTGCGACAGGCCGATGGTCGCGAACGGCGAGACAGCCGTCACCGACGCCGCCCGCCCCGCGACGGCGAAGGCCGGATCGGCGCCGTTGCGCTCGGCGAAGCCGCCGCTGCTCAGCCATGAGACCAGCAACCCCGCCGCCGGGGAGACCGCCAGCCCGCTGGCCTCGAACGGCGCCGAGACCTCGACGGCACCGGTGACATCGTCGGCGCCGAACGCGGCGCGCGACGGCCCGAACCCCGAAGCCCGGTCGATCTGGTCCCAGCCATGGGCGTAGCTGAGCGCGGCGCTGAGTCCGATCGGCCCCAGGGTCCGCGAGCCGTAGAGGCTGACGCGGATCGTGTCCTGGTTCGCCGAGCCGCCTAGGCTGTCGGACAGCGAACCGGCCTCGTAACCGATGGCGCCGCCGATGCGGCCACCGGCGCCGATGGCGACATCGAGCCCGCCTTCGAGGCCGCCGGAGGCCGTCCGGAAGCCGGGGGTCCTGGCGGTCGCCGCGGGGTCGAGCCAGTTGCCGATCCCCTGGATCCAGCCGCGCGTCTCGGGGCCGCCCGGCGGCTCCAGATTGTAGAAACTGCCGCCGCCGTCGGCCAGCGTGCGGCCCAGCAGCCCCGAAGCCGCCTCCTGGTTGGACTCACCGAAAGCGAACTGCGCGATCGCGAAGATCTGCGGGTCCAGCGGCGCGACCGTGGTCGGGGTCGGCGTGGGCGTGGGCGTGGGTGCCGGCGTCGGTGTGGGCGTCGGCGTCGGCGTCGGTGTTGGCGTTGGCGTTGGCGTCGGTGTTGGCGTTGGTGTTGGCGTCGGTGTTGGCGTTGGTGTTGGCGTCGGCGTCGGTGTCGGCGTGGGCGTCGGAGTCGGAGTCGGAGTGGGGGTGGGTGTCGGCGTCGGTGTTGGCGTGGGCGTGGGCGTCGGCGTCGGCGTCGGTGTCGGAGTGGGAGTGGGTGTCGGCGTGGGTGTCGGCGTGGGCGTCGGAGTTGGGGTCGGTGTTGGCGTCGGTGTTGGCGTCGGTGTTGGGGTCGGTGTCGGCGTGGGAGGCGGCGTGTTCGCCAGCACCAGGGTCGTCGCCTGCGAGCCCACCGTCACGTTGGCGGTGTCGACCCCGGTGGGCGCTGACGAGGTCCCGTTGATGCGGTCGAACCCGCCGGTCTCGCTGGCGTAGGTCAGCAGGGTGTAGGTCTTTGGCGCATAGGTCCCCGGCGCGAACACCACCGAGAGGTTGCCGGCGAGGCTGGCCGTGCCGGTGATCGCCAGTTCCGCCGAGCTGTCGACGCTGACCGGCATGATCAGCGTGCCGCCGGCGGTCTGGATATAGTTGCCGGTGATGGTCCGCGCGCCGGTGTTGTTCAGCTGCAGGGTCGCGCCGTTGGTGAAGGCGCCGAACACGGTGATGTCGTTGGCCAGGACCAGCGTCCCGCTGTTCAAATTGACCGCGGCGACGTCGATCGGCCCGCCGGTGGTGAAGTTTCCGCTCGGGCCGAGGTTGAAATTGACCGTCCCCGCCTCGGCGCCGTTGACGGCGGAATCGCCGTCGATGGCGCCGTCGATGGCGCCGCCGGTGATGTTCAGCGTGTCGCCGAAGCCCGACAGCCGAACGGCGCCGGTGATGGTCCCGCCGGCCTGGGTCAAGGTCGAGGCGCCGGTGGCTTGGCTGTAGTCGATGGCGGTGACGTTGCCGGTGATGTCGCCGGTATTGGTCAGGTTCACCCCGGCCGCGAAGCTGCTGAGATTGCCGGCGCCGACCTTGATCGCCGTGCCGGTGTCGGAGGTGACGTTGCCGTCGATGAAGACCGTGCCGCCGACGAGGCCGTTGATATAGATCGCCGCGCCGCTCAGGTTGGCGCTAGGCGTGTCCTCGATGCCGGACAGCATGCCGCTATAGCCGCCGGGCTCGCCCTCACCCGCCGCGTCTACGATCGGCGCGCCCTCGCCGATGACGATGCCGAAGCCGCTCGCGTGGACAAACCGCCCTGCCGCCAGCGTCAGATTGCCCGTGACGTTGCCGAACACCGCCAGCGCCGGGCCGGCCGTGCTCGGGCTCAGGGTCCCGCCGCCGGCGGGCAGGATCACGTCGCGGCCGACATTGCCGAGGATATAGAGGCCGTCACCCGCCGAAGCCGTGATCGTCCCGCCGTCGGTGACGTCGCCGAGCACCGAGCCGAGGATATGGATGCCGTCCAGGCTGGCCGAGGTGATGTCGCCGGTGTTGGACAGGTTCCCGGTGACGTTGCCGGTCAGGTAGAAGCCCCAGTCCGTCGCGGCGACATCGCCTTCGTTGCTCAGGTCGCCGCCGACATAGCCGCCGCCGGCGCCGCCGACCACCAGGCCGGAGCCGCCGGTCGCGGTGATGTTGCCCGTCGCGGCGTTGTCGAAGCCGCCGCCGATCGGATCGCCGACATAGATGCCGTCGGTGGAGCTGATCAGGCCGCTGTTGATCACCGAGCCGCCGACGCTGGCGACCGAGATGCCGATGCCGGGTCCGGAGATCAGACCGGCATTGGTCACATTGCCGCCCACCGTCCCGCCGTAGAAGCCGCCGCCGAACACGGTGCCTGGCGAAACGTAGGTGGTCGAAATCACGCCGCTCGCCGTGTTGGTCAGGTTGCCGGTGACCGATGAGAAGGCGAGCCCGAACGCGTAGCTGGTCATGTTGCCGGAATTGGTGATGTCGCCGCCGACGCTGGTCAGCTGCACCGCCTGGCTGGTGGTGTCGATCAGGCCGGAATTGGAGAAGTCGCCGCCGATCGCCACGACGTCGACGCCGGTCTGCCCGAAGATCGAGCCGGTATTGATCAGGTCGCCACGGATCGGAATGGCCGAGACGATGCCGTTGCTTTCGGCGAACGCGCTCGAGGTGGTGGTGATGTTGCCGCTGTTGAAGATGCCGGCGATGGAATCGGGCCCGTTGAACGGTCCGTTGGCGAAGATGCCGTCGTTGGCGGTGGTGATGTTGCCGGAATTGGTGATCTGGCCCGAGAAGTTGCCCTGAACCAGGATGGCGATGGCGCTCGGCCCCTCGATGGTGCTGATGTTGCCGGCCTGAGACTCGATCGAGATTCCGTTGCCGATATAGATGCCCTCGAAGGGTGAGTTCAGATTGCCGGCGTTGCTGAGGTTGCCGCCGACATTGCCCATGACGGTGATCACCGGCGCGTTCTGGACGCTGCTCCCGCCGGTGTCGCTGACATCGCCGCCGACATTGTTCTGGACGAACACCGCCGTCCCGTTGCCGGCATAGCCGCCGGCATAGGTCAGCCAGCCGCCGACGCCGCCATGGATCTGCACGCCGTTGGCGCCGGAGAAGGTCCCGCCGGCGCTGACGTTGCCACTGACCCCGCCGCCGACCTGGATGGCCTGCTGGGTGGTGGTGGTGATGCAGCCGGTATTGATGAGATCGCCGCTGACGTTCCCACCCACGAAGACGCCCCAGGAGTGAGCGCTGATGTTGCCGGCGTTGTCGAAGCTTCCGGCGAGGTTGCCCCCGACGTTGATGCCGCGATCCGAGGCGGAGATCGTGCCCGTCGAGGTGTTGGTCAGGTTGCCGCCGACACGGCCCCCTGTCCCTCCGGAACCCGACGGCGGCGTGATGTTGATTCCGTCCCCCGCCGCGGCGGTGATCGCGCCGCTGTTGGTGACGTTGCCGCCCACCCCGGTGGCTGTGACGCCCAGATAGGCCGCGTTGATCGTCCCGGAATTGCTCAGATTGCCGCCGATGGCGTTGGCATAGACGCCAAAGCCGGCCGTGATGTTGCCGCCGTTCACCACATCGCCGGTGACTGTCCCGACGTCGGTGTCGTTGAACGGAGCGCCATTGATGAACAGCAGCGTCCCGCCGCCCAGATTGGAGAGGGTCACGCCCGCGTTGATGCCGATGACGCCGGCGCTGAGATTGCCGGTATTGGCGATCCCGGCGACATTGCCGGCCACGGTGATGGCGTTGCCGGCGCTGCTGGAGATGAAGCCGCTGTTGGCGACGACGCCGCTGACGTTGCCGAGGACGCTGATCCCGTTGGTTTGACCGCCCAATGCGGTGCTGGTCCCGGTGACGCCGATCACGCCTTCATTGGTGATGTTGCCGGCGATCGAGCCGGTGGCCTCGATCCCATAGCCGTTGGCGCCGCTGGCGCTGATATTGCCGCCCAGGGCGTTGTCGATCGAGCCGCCGCTGGCGTTGGTGACCACGATCGCCGAGCCGGAGCCGGTGTTGGAGATCTGCCCCTGGTTGATCAGCCCGGCCCCGGCGCCGGAGATGTTGACCGTCTGGTCGGCGGCGCTGCTGGTGATGTTCCCGGCATTGGTCAGCACGTCGCCGGGGCCGGAGACGGTGTAGGCGTCGCTGGAGCCGGTGCTGAGGGTCCAGCCGCTGGCGACCGTCCCTGGCGTGTCGGTTCCGGTCAGGGTCTGCGGCGTATTGCAGGTCGCCCCCGGCCCGGTGAGCTGACCGTCGCCCGATGCGCAGTCGGCCAGGGCCGGTGATGCGAAAACGCTCAGCACGCAGAGCGAACCGCTGAGCAGCAGGGTTTGACGATAACGCGCGCGCCAGGCGACGCTCTTCAACACGGGCCCCAAGGTGATCCCCATCCACAGCCGCAAGGCCTGGCGGATCCGCGTCCGTCAGGCCGTCCCGCGGATCAGGGTGAAGGCTCGTTCAGCATCGCGCATAATGCATTTGCACTATGCGGCCGGTCTTTCGGGCCCTGGACCCGATGATTCTGCGGCTTTGCGGGCCGGCCGGCGCCGATCCGGCGTCGAGGCCTTGCGTCTTTCGCCGGGGAAGGCGCCAGACTGGCGCCGCGCAACCAAGGACCTTGCCGATGGCCCCCGTCCCCGACCTCAGCCGCTCGATGTCCGGCAAGATCGCCCTGGTCACCGGCGCGGCCGGCGGCATGGGCCGCGCCACCGCCCATGTGTTCGCTCGCGACGGCGCCAGGGTCGCGGTCACCGACCTGCGCGCCGAGGACGCCGAGTCGGTCGCGGCGGCCATCCGCGCCGAGGGCGGCGAGGCCCGCGCCTGGGCCCTCGACGTTTCCGACCCCGCGGCCATCGCCCGCGTCGTGCCCGAGATCGCCGAACATTTCGGCGGTCTGGACGCGGTGGTGAACAATGCCGGGGTGGCCGGCTTCTCGCCCATCGACAGCCCCGACTACGACGCGTTGTGGGAGCGGTTGGTGCCGATCCTGCTGACCGCGCACCAGCGTATCGTCCGCGCCGCCCTGCCCTGGCTGCGCCGCTCGTCCAGCCCGCGCATCGTCAACATCGCCTCCACCGAGGCCCTGGGCGCGACGGCGCGCGATTCGATCTATGCCGCCGCCAAGGCCGGCGTCACCGGCCTGACCCGCGCCCTGGCGGTGGAGCTCGGCAAGGACGGCATCACCGTCAACTGCGTCTGTCCGGGGCCGATCAACACCGGCATGACGCAGGCCATTTCCGAGGCCGACAAGGCGACCTTCGCCAACCGGCGCACGGCCTTGCGCCGCTATGGCGAGCCGGAGGAGGTGGCGCACGTCACCCTCAGCCTCTGCCTGCCGGCCGCCTCCTACATCACCGGCGCCACCATACCGGTGGACGGAGGCCTGACCGCACGCAACGCCTGATTGGCCTGCCGACCTTGCGGGTCTAGCATCCAAGCCGCGCCATGGCCTTCAGGCTGAAGAGCGCCGGGATCGGGAGGGTGGAATGCATCTTGGAAGACGACTCGCGGCTGAATTCATCGGCACCTTGTGGCTGGTGCTCGGCGGTTGCGGCAGCGCGGTGCTGGCGGCGGCGTTTCCGGCGCTGGGCATCGGCTTTCTGGGCGTCGCCCTGGCCTTCGGCCTCACCGTCCTGACCATGGTCTACGCCATCGGCCACGTCTCCGGCGGACACCTGAACCCCGCGGTGACCGTAGGGCTGTTCTTCGGCCGCCGCTTCCCGGGCCGCGACGTCGCCCCCTACATCGCCGCCCAGGTGCTCGGCGGCATCGCCGGCGCCGGCATCCTTTACGAGATCGCCAGCGGCCAGGCCGGCTTTTCGACCGCCGCGGGCTTCGCCGCCAACGGCTATGGCGACCATTCGCCCGGCCACTATTCGCTGATGGCCTGCCTGATCTGCGAATTCGTCATGACCTTCGCCTTCCTGTTCGTGATCCTGGGCTCGACCCATTCCAGCGCGCCAAAGGGCTTCGCGCCGATCGCCATCGGCCTTTGCCTGACCCTGATCCACCTGATCAGCATTCCGGTGACCAATACCTCGGTCAATCCGGCGCGCAGCACGGGACCGGCCCTGTTCGTGGGCGGCTGGGCGCTGACGCAGCTGTGGCTGTTCTGGGCAGCCCCGCTCCTGGGCGCGGCGGCGGCCGGCGCCGTCTACCGGCTGGTCGGCGGCGACACCAATCCCGAGCCGGTGGCGGTGGTGGGCGATCCCGCGCCGACCTAGGGGGAATAGGCGCGTTCGCCGTGGTGGGAGAGGTCCAGGCCGTCCTCCACCTCGGCGGCGCCGGCGCGCACGCCGATCAGCGTCTTGACGACCAGGAGGATGGCGATGCTGGCGATCGCCGACCAGGCGATGACCGCGGCCACGCCCAGCAGCTGGATCCTGGCCTGGGCGCCCATGTCCATGCCTCCGGCGTAGCCGACGCCGCCCAGCGCCGCGCTGGCGCCGACGGCCACCAGCAGGCTGCCCAGGATGCCGCCGACGCCGTGCACGGCGAAGACGTCGAGGGAATCGTCGATCTTCAGGCGGTTCTTGACCAGGTCGACGGCGACGAAACAGACCACGCTGCCCAGCGCGCCCAGCGCCAAGCCGCCCAGCGGTCCGACAAAACCCGAGGCCGGGGTGATGGTGGCCAGGCCCGCCACCACGCCGGTCACCATGCCGATCATGCTGGCGCGGCCGAAGCGGATCCGCTCCAGCAGCGCCCAGACCAGGCCGGCGGTCGAGGCCGAGATGTGGGTGACCAGCAGCGCCATGGCCGCGTCGCCGTTGGCCGCCAGGGCGCTGCCGCCGTTGAAGCCGTACCAGCCGACCCAGAGCATCCCCGCCCCGATCATGGTCATGCCGGGATTGTGCGGCGGGTGCAGGTCGCGCGGAAAGCCGTCGCGCGGGCCAGTCATCACCGCGATGACCAAAGCCGAGACCCCGGCGGTGGCGTGGACGACGAGGCCGCCGGCGAAGTCCATCACATGGCGCCGGGCCAGCCAGCCGCCGCCCCACACCCAATGGGTCACCGGCGCATAGACGAGCGCCAGCCAGGCGGCGCTGAACAGCAGGACCGAGGCGAACTTGATGCGCTCGACATAAGCGCCGACGATCAGCGCCGGAGTGATCACCGCGAAGGTGGCCTGGAACATGAAGAAGGCCGGCTCGGGGATGGTCCCGCTGACCGAGCCGCGGCCGACGGAGAGCAGGAAGGCCTTGCCGAGACCGCCGAACAGCGCGCCGGTCCCATCGAAGGCGAGGCTATAGCCGAAGGCCAGCCACAGCACCGACATCAGACAGGCGATGGCGACGCAGTGCATCATCACCGACAGGGTGTTCTTGACCCGCACCAGCCCGGCATAGAACAGGGCAAGACCCGGCAGGGTCATGAACAGCACCAGCGCCGTGGCCGTCAGCACCCAGGCGGTGTCGCCCGAATCCACGTGCGGTACGGCCATGCCACGCTCCCCCTGCTCGCCCGGAATCGATTATCGATTGAGCAGATCGTGCCTACTGGGCGCACAAGCTTTGATCAAGATATGGGCGGCGTTTCGTCTCACCGGATCGACGCCGGCGGCGCGCCTCGAAGCGCTGAGGATCGACGATGGCGGCCAGGGCGCGTGGCAGAGGCGACGGCGCGCCAGTGGCGCTGGCCGCGATATGCTCGGCCAGCAGCGGCGCGGCGCAGAAGCCTCGTGAGCCGAGGCCGGAAAGGATGAAGAGGCCGGGCCGCAGGGCGCCGGCCAGGGGCAGGAAGTCCGGCGTTACGGCGCGAACGCCGGCGCGGGCCAGAACCTGGGCCGGATCGATCGCGCCGGCCAGTTCGGGCCGGACTTGCGCCAGCAGGGCGAGGTTGCGCGACGTGTCCGCGAGCCGAGCGTCGTCGCCGACGTCGTCGCGATCGTGGGTGGCGCCGAACAG
>DATAYM010000061.1:0-58939 GCA_036272595.1 Caulobacteraceae bacterium | reverse complement strand
GGCCGGGCCGAAGTAGGCGGCCAGGTCGTCCCAGGTCTTGATGTCGGCGCGGATGTTGGCGTCCAGGCGCGCCTTGGCCTGGGCGTAGAGACTGGCCTGGATCTCCTCCAGCATGGCGCCGGCGCCGGCGATGAAGGCGGTGCGGTCCATGCCGGTGGAGATCATCTTCTCATTCTCGTCGCGCAGGCGGTCGCGGCGCATGAAGGTGACCTGCGCGCCGGAAGCATCACGGGGACCGATCTCGACGATCACCGGCGCGCCGCGACGCACCCAATTCCAGCGCTTGTCGGCGGACTTGGCCTTCTTAAGGTCGACGAAGGCGCGGATCGGCGCACGCAGGGCCACGCCGGCGCTGAGTTCGGCCTGCAGGGCCTCGCAGTAGGCCAGCACCTCGGCGTCCTCGGGCTTGTCGCGCAGCATGGGCACGATGACGATCTGGCGCGGGGCGATGGCGGGCGGCAGGCGCAGGCCGTCGTCGTCGCCATGGGTCATGATCACCCCGCCGATCAGCCGGGTGGAGACGCCCCAGCTGGTGGTGTGGCAGAGGGTCAGTTCGCCGGTGTCGCTCTGGAAGCGGATGTTCTGGGCCTCGGCGAAGCTGGTGCCGAGATAGTGCGAGGTGCCGGCCTGTAGCGCGCGGCCGTCCTGCATCATCGCCTCGATGGAATAGGTGGCGTCGGCGCCTGGGAAGCGCTCGTTCTCCGGCTTCTCGCCGGCGATTACCGGCATGGCCAGGGTGCGCTCGGAAAAGTCGCGATAGAGCTCCAGGATCGACAGGGTCTCGGCCATGGCGTCGTCGCGGTCGGCGTGGGCGGTGTGGCCCTCCTGCCAGAGGAACTCCGACGTGCGCAGAAAGAGCCGCGTGCGCATCTCCCAGCGCACCACGTTGGCCCACTGGTTGATCAAAAGCGGCAGGTCGCGCCAGCTGCGCACCCAGCGGCTGAAGGCGTCGCCGATGATGGTCTCGGAGGTCGGCCGCACCACCAGCGGCTCCTCAAGCTCAGCCTCCGGATCGGGCCGCAGCACCCCGTCGACCATCGCCAGCCGGTGGTGGGTCACCACCGCCATCTCCTTGGCGAAGCCTTCGACGTGGGCCGCTTCCTTGGCGAAGAAGCTGAGCGGCACGAACAACGGGAAATAGGCGTTCTGGTGGCCGCTGGCCTTGATGCGGCGATCGAGCTCGGCCTGGATCAATTCCCAGACGCCGTAGCCCCAGGGCTTGATGATCATCGAACCGCGGACGGGGCTGTTCTCCGCCAGCTCGGCCTCGCGCACGACGGCCTGGTACCATTCGGCGAAATTGGCTTCGCGCGTTACGTTCAATCCACGTTGCATGCCCCGTCGTGAAGCAGGAATTGGCCGCCAAGGCCAGCCCTTGGCGAAATCCGGGCTTTTCGGATGCACCGCCTGCTGCCACCATGCTGTCACCACTGGCGGCGGGAGCGCGGGTTTTGCGGCGGACGGAGCGGCTTTTCCAGATCATCCAGATCCTGCGCCGCGCCTCGCGGCCGGTGACCGCCGGCGTGGTCGCGGACGAGCTGGAGACGTCGCTGCGCACGGTCTATCGCGACATGGCCGAGCTGATCGCCCAGCGGGTGCCGATCCGCGGCGAAGCCGGCATCGGCTATGTGCTGGACCGCGGCTTCGACATGCCGCCGTTGATGCTGACCCCCGACGAGATCGAGGCGGCGGTGCTCGGCGCGCAGTGGGTGGCCAGCCGCGGCGACGTGGCCCTGGCGACCGCCGCCAAAGACCTCTTGGCCAAGATCGGCGCGGTGATCCCCGAGCACCTGCGGCCCTTCCTGGTGGAGTCGACGGTCAGCGCCTCGGGCGCGCCGCGCGCGCCGCAGGACACCATCGATCTCGTCCAGCTACGCGCCTGGATCCATAGCCAGCGCAAAGTGGCGCTGTGCTACCGCGACGAGGAGGAGCGGCGCACCGACCGCGTCGTCTGGCCGATCGGCATCGGCTATTACGAGGCGGCGCGGATCATCATCGCCTGGTGCGAACTGCGGACGGACTTCCGCCATTTCCGCACCGATCGGGTGGTGACCGCCGACTTCCTCGACCAGCGCTATCCCACCCGCCGCAACGTCCTGCGCACCGCCTGGCGCAGACAGATGGACGAGGCGGCGGCGAGGCGCGCCGCGCACGAATAGGCGAGCCCCGCGCCGCTACGGTTCAGCTTGGGTTCAGCTTCCTTAAGGTGACTTGGCGCGGCGCTCGTGAGATGATCGGCGGCGCCAGGGGAGGATGTCATGATCGATCGGACATTGAGGCCGGCGCTCCTGGCCGGCGTGTTCCTCACAGCGCTGCTGCCCGCCGCGGCGCTCGCCTCGGGCGGCGGCATGGGTGGTTCGAGCGGCGGCGGCATGGGCGAGATGCCCAGCCAGAGCGCCCCGACCTATGACGCCTCGACCGAGTACCAGCACGGGCTGGCCGACTTGCAGGCCGGCAAGTTCCGCGACGCCAAGACCGATTTCGACCATGTGCTGCAGAGCCTGCCGAAGGATGCGGACACCCTATTCTATTCCGGCATGGCCAAGGCCGGGCTCGGCGACCTGAAGGGCGCCCAGCACGCCTACGCCAAGGCGCTGGAGGTCGAGCCGGACCGCATCGACGCCCGTCGCGAACTGGCGGTGACGCTGACCAGACTCGGCCAATCCGACCAGGCCAAGGCCGAGCTCGACATCCTGCAAAAGCGCGCCGACGCCTGCGGCGACAGCTGCCCGCAGTCCGCCGACCTCAAGGCCGCCATCGCCACCGTCCAGGCGGCGATGGCGCCGAAGACCGCGGCCAACACCCGGCCGCCCAGCCTGCTGCTGGTCGACTCGGCCCACGGCGACCGCTCCTATGTGCAGGCAGTGCGGCTGATCAACCAGGGCCGCTATGAAGACGCGCTGGCGGCGCTGAAAGTCGCATCTCAGGTGTTCGGGCCGCATCCGGACGTGCTCACCTACACCGGCTACACCTATCGAAAGCTGCATCAGTACGACAAGGCGGAGGCCTATTACCGCCAGGCCCTGGCCATCGCCCCGAACCATGTCGGCGCCACCGAATATTATGGCGAGCTGATGGTGGTGCGCGGGGACATGGCCGGCGCGCGCCGCATGCTGGCGAAGCTCGAAAACGTCTGCAGCTTCGGGTGCGTCGAGACGGAGGACCTGCGCCGGTGGATCGACAAAGGCGGTCCGCCGCAGTCCTGAGCCTCGGGCTGGCGGTCGTCTTCGCGCTCGCCGCCGGCAAGACCGACCTGAGCGTCATCCATGCGGCGCGCTGGCTCGATCCCGGCGCGAGCCGCGCCCGCGCCCTCGGTTCGCAGCCGACCGAGTGTCTGCGGCCGGCGACCGATGCGCAGAGCGCCTACGAGATCGCGGTCGGACGGGCGGCGTTCCGCACGCCATTGCTGCTCGGCGGGCAAGCCTCGCGAGCCGGCCTGGCTTGCGACAGCTGCCACCGCGATGGGCGCGATAATCCGCAGTTCCTGTTCCGCGGCCTTTCCGGCGCACCGGGGACGGCCGATGTGACCACCGCGCTGTTCAGCAGCCACCGCGACGACGGCGTCGACAATCCGAGGCCCATTCCCGATCTCAGCGGCCCAAAGGCGCGGCTGAAGCTTTCCCAGGCGCCTGGCGATCCAGCGCTGCGGGATTTCATCCACGGCATCGTCACCGAGGAGTTCGACGGCGCCGAGCCGCCGCCGACAGTGATGGCGGGCCTCGTCGCCTATGTGCGCGCGCTGTCGCCGGAGGCCTGCCCGGCGGCTGGACGCGAGCCGCTGCTGGCCGAGACCGAGCTGGCCAACGCCCGCCGCGCCGTCGAAACCGCCATCGCCGCTCTGGACCGCAAGGACCCGGCGACGGCCGGCTTCCTGACCGACGCCGCCCGCGGCCAGTTGGGCCTGGTCTACGAGCGCTTCGACCAGCCTCAATCGGACGCCGCCCGCGCCACCCTGCACGCGGCCGACCTGCAGCTGGCCGCCGCCGTGGCCGCCGTGCGCGGCGACGATCCCGGCGCGCGGCAAAAACTGACGGCGTGGCTGGCCCAGCTGCCCGCCTGGACCGCGGTGATCCGGCGCCAGGAGCCGCAATCGCTGTTCAATACCGCCCGGTTGGAGTGATCGCAGGCCCCAAATATCCATGATCCGCCGCTGGAGCGGCGGAACGCGGGCGGCCTGGGGTGATCATGCGGGGGGCGGACAGCCGGGACCGCGAAGGAGAGACTCGCGCTGCTTCGCCTAGCGTGGTTTTCCGCCCGCAACCCGCCCTAGTTCTTTAGAATCGATCACGTTTCTGAATTTGGATGCTTCAATCCACACACAACGCGATCTAGCGCGGCAGGTCGCTGGCCCCCATCAGGAAGGCGTCAACGGCGCGGGCGCATTGACGGCCCTCGCGGATCGCCCAGACCACCAGCGACTGGCCGCGGCGCATGTCGCCGCAGGAGAAGACCTTCGGCGTAGTGGTGCGGTAGTCGACCACATTGGCCTTGACGTTCCCGCGCGGGTCGAGCTCGACGCCGGCCTGCTCGAGCAACGCTTCTGGCCGCGGCCCGAGGAAGCCCATGGCCAGTAGCACAAGGTCGGCCTTCAGCTCGAATTCGCTGCCGGCCATTTCGCTCATTCGCATGCGGCCGTCCTCGCCCCTGGTCCACTCGACCCGCACGCATTCCAGCGCGGTCAGCTTGCCGTTCTCGCCGACGGCGCGCCGGGTCAGCACCGCCCAGTCGCGCTCGGCACCCTCTTCCTGCGATGAGGAGGTGCGCAGCTTCAGCGGCCAGTCCGGCCAGGTCAGCGCCTTGTTCTCGCGCTCCGGCGGCCGCGGCATGATCTCCAGCTGGGTGACCGAGGCGGCGCCCTGGCGGTTTGAGGTGCCGATGCAGTCGGAGCCGGTGTCGCCGCCGCCGATCACCACCACATGCTTGTCCTTGGCCGAGATGGTTCCGGCGGGCGCGGCCACGGCCTCGCTGTCCCCCGCTCCCCGCTTGTTCTGCTGGGTCAGGAAGTCCATGGCGAAATGGATGCCGTCCAGATTGTGCGGCGGCAGCTCCAGGTCGCGCGGCAACTCGGCGCCGCCGGACAGCACCACCGCGTCGTACTCGGCCAGCAGCGCCTCGACGCTGACCGTGACGCCGACCTCGACATTGGGGCGGAACTCGACACCCTCGGCGGCCATCTGCTCGACGCGCCGGTCGATGTGGTGCTTTTCCATCTTGAAGTCGGGGATGCCGTAGCGGAGCAGGCCGCCGATGCGGTCGTTCTTCTCGAACAGGGTCACCGCATGGCCGGCGCGGGCCAGCTGCTGGCTGCAGGCCAGGCCGGCCGGTCCCGATCCCACCACCGCGACGCGGCGGCCGGTGACCAGCGCCGGAGCCTGCGGCTCGATCCAGCCTTCACGCCAGCCTCGGTCGACGATCTCGCACTCGATGGTCTTGATGGTCACCGGGTTGTCGTCGATGTTCAGCGTGCAGGACGCCTCGCACGGCGCCGGGCAGATGCGGCCGGTGAACTCCGGGAAGTTGTTGGTGGAGTGCAGGTTGTCCAGCGCCCGCCGCCAATGGTCGCGATAGACCAGGTTGTTCCAGTCGGGGATCTGGTTGTTGACCGGGCAGCCCTGGTGACAGAACGGGATGCCGCAATCCATGCAGCGCGCCGCCTGCTGGCCGACCTCGGCCGCCGGCATCGGATGAACGAACTCCGCCCAGGTCTTCACCCGCGCGGCCGGCTTGTCGTAGCCGCGGTCGCGACGCTCAATCTCCAGGAAGCCTGTCGGCTTGCCCATCGTCTCACTCCAAGGCTTGGGGTTTCGCCGGCTATTCCGCGGCGACGGTTTTGGCCGCCAGCCGTTCAGCTTCCTGGTCGGTCAGGGCGCGGCGATAGTCTTTCGGCATCACCTTGACGAAACGGGTCAGCGCCTGGTCCCAGTTGTCCAGCAGCATCCGGGCGCGCGCGCTGCCGGTGTGCAGCAGGTGCCGCTCGACCAGGATGCGCAGCCGCTCGGCGTCGAAGGCCAGCATGTCGCCCATGCCGCTGTCGTGGGCGCCGAGGCCGCGCTGGCGCGGCCGCCGCGCCTCGTCGCCGGACTGGGCGTGCGAGGCGGCCGGCCCCAGCCGCTCCAGGTCCACCATGGCCAGGTTGCACAAGGTGCCGAAGCGGCCGTGCGGGTCATAGACATAGGCGACGCCGCCGGACATGCCGGCGGCGAAGTTGCGGCCAGTGTCGCCGAGCACCACCACCACCCCGCCGGTCATGTATTCGCAGCCGTGGTCGCCGACGCCCTCGACCACCGCGACCGCGCCGGAGTTGCGCACCGCGAACCGCTCGCCCGCCACGCCCTGGAAATAGGCCTCGCCGGCGATGGCGCCGTAGAGCACGGTGTTGCCGACGATGATGTTCTCGGTCGGCTCGCGCACGGCCTCCTCGGGCTGGCGCACGATGACGCGGCCGCCGGAAAGGCCCTTGCCGACATAGTCGTTGGCGTCGCCCACCAGGTCGAGGGTCACGCCATGGGCCAGGAAGGCGCCGAAGCTCTGCCCGGCGACGCCGGTGAAGCGCACCGAGATGGCCTCGTCCGGCAGGCCCTGATGGCCGAACCGGCGGGCGATCTTGCCCGACAGCATGGCGCCGACCGTGCGGTTGATGTTGCGGATCGGATGCTCGACGCGCACCGGCACGCCGTCCTCGATGGCCGGAGCGGCCTCGGCGATCAGCGCGTGGTCGAGCGCCGCCTCCAGCCCGTGGTTCTGCCGCTCCGAATTCCAACGCGCCACCGACGGATCGACCTCGGACTCGTGCAGCAGCCTCGAAAGGTCGATGCCCGCGGCCTTCCAGTGATCGACCGCCGGGGCGACCTCGAGCCGGTCGACCCGTCCGATCATCTCGTTGACGGTGCGGAAGCCCATCTGCGCCATGATCAGCCGCAGTTCCTCGGCCACGTAGAAGAAGTAGTTGATCACGTGCTCGGGCTGGCCGGTGAAGCGGGCGCGCAGCACGGGGTCCTGGGTCGCCACCCCCACCGGGCAGGTGTTCAGGTGGCACTTGCGCATCATGATGCAGCCGACCGCGATCAGCGGCGCGGTGGCGAAGCCGAACTCGTCGGCGCCCAGCAGGGCGGCGACCGCGACGTCGCGGCCGGTGCGCAGGCCGCCGTCCGCCTGGACCGCGATGCGGCCACGCAGGCCGTTGGCCACCAGGGCCTGCTGGGTCTCGGCCAGGCCGATCTCCCAGGGCGAACCGGCATGGGTCAGCGACGTGAGCGGCGAGGCGCCCGTGCCGCCTTCGTAGCCGGAAATGGTCACGTGGTCGGCGCGGCACTTGGCGACGCCGGCGGCGACCACGCCCACGTCGACCTCGGAAACCAGCTTCACCGAGACGCGGGCCTCGGGATTGACGTTCTTCAGGTCGTGGATCAGCTGGGCCAGGTCCTCGATCGAATAGATGTCGTGGTGCGGCGGCGGCGAGATCAGGCCTACGCCGGCGGTCGAGTGGCGCACCCGGGCGATGTTCTTGTCGACCTTGTGGCCGGGCAGCTGACCGCCCTCCCCGGGCTTGGCGCCCTGGGCCATCTTGATCTGGATGTCGTCGGCGTTGACCAGGTATTCGGCGGTGACGCCGAAGCGGCCCGAGGCGACCTGCTTGATCGCCGAGCGCATGGAATCGCCGTTGGCCAGCGGCTTGAAGCGGTCGGTCTCCTCGCCGCCCTCGCCGGTGTTGGATCGGCCGCCGATGCGGTTCATGGCGATGGCCAGGGTGGTGTGGGCCTCGCGGCTGATCGAGCCGAAGCTCATGGCCCCGGTGGAGAAGCGCTTGACGATCTGCGCGGCCGGCTCGACCTCGTCCAGGCTGACCGGCTCCTCGGCGGACTTCAGCCGCATCAGGCCGCGAAGGGTCAAAAGCCGCTCGCTCTGTTCGTTGATGCTGGCGGCGAAGGCGGCGTAGGCCTCGGGCAGATCGCCGCGCACGGCGTGCTGCAGGTTGGCCACCGAATCCGGCGTCCAGGCGTGCTCCTCGCCACGCAGGCGGAAGGCGTAGCCGCCGCCGACGTCGAGCATGTCGCGGTAGATCGGCGCATCGCCATAGGCGTCGCGGTGGCGCCTGACCGTCTCGGCCGCCACTTCGGCGAGGCCCACCCCCTCGATCAGGCTGTCGGTGCCGGTGAAATACTTGTCGACGAAAGCCGACGAGAGGCCGACCGCGTCGAAGCGCTGGGCGCCGCAATAGGACTGGTAGGTGGAGATGCCCATCTTGGACATCACCTTCAGGATGCCCTTGCCGATGGCCTTGATATAGTTCTTCTGCACCTCGTAGCTCTTCAGCGGCAGATTGTTCTGCACACGGAGCTGCTCCAAGGTCTCGAAGGCCAGGTACGGATTGATCGCCTCGGCGCCGTAGCCGGCCAGGACGCAGAAGTGGTGCACTTCCCTCGCCTCGCCGGTCTCGACCACCAGGCCGGTCTGCATGCGCAGGCCCTGGCGGATCAGGTGATGGTGCACCGCGGCGGTGGCCAGCGCCGCCGGGATGGCGTTGCGCTCGGCCGATAGCTTGCGGTCCGACAGGATCAGGATGTTGTTGTCGGCCAGCACGGCGTCGGTGGCCTCGGCGCAGATGCGCTCCACCGCCCGTTCAAGTCCCACGTCGCCGTGCTCGGCCGGTCCGGTGATGTCGATGGTGGCAGTGCGGAAGGCCCCGTCGACGAGGGTCGAGATGGAGCGGATCTTCTCAAGGTCGGCGTTGGACAGCACCGGCTGCGAGACTTCCAGCCGCTTGTGGGCGCCGGCCTGGTGGCCGAGCAGGTTCGGCCTCGGCCCGATCATCGAGACCAGCGACATCACCAGCTCCTCGCGGATCGGGTCGATAGGCGGGTTGGTGACCTGGGCGAAGCGCTGCTTGAAATAGTCGTAGAGCAGCCGCGGGCGCCGCGAAAGCGCCGCCAGCGGCGTATCGGTGCCCATCGACCCCACCGGGTCGTCGCCGCTCTGGGCCATCGGCTCCAGGAAGAACTGGATGTCCTCCTGGGTGTAGCCGAACGCCTGCTGGCGATCGAGCAGGCCGGCCGGATCGTTGATCAGGCCCGCCTCGCCGCGCGGCGCCGGATCGGGCAGCTCCTCCAGCTTGTACTGGGTCTGCTTCAGCCAGGCGTCGTAGGGCTCGGCGTCGGCCAGGCTGGCCTTGATTTCGTCGTCCTCGATGATGCGGCCCTGCTCCAGGTCGATCAGCAGCATCTTGCCGGGCTGCAGCCGCCACTTGCGGGTGATGTTGGCTTCCGGGATCGGCAGCACGCCGGATTCCGAGGCCATGATCACGTGGCCGTCATCGGTGCAGCAGAAGCGCGCCGGACGCAGGCCGTTGCGGTCCAGCGTGGCGCCGATCTGGCGGCCGTCGGTAAAGGCGATCGCCGCCGGCCCGTCCCAGGGCTCCATCAGGGCGGCGTGATACTCGTAGAAAGCCTTGCGCTTGGCGTCCATCAGCGGATTGCTGGCCCAGGCCTCCGGGATCAGCATCATCATGGCGTGGGCCAGCGGATAGCCGCCGGCGAGCAGCAGCTCGAGCGCGTTGTCGAGCTTGGCGGTGTCGGAATCGCCCTCCTTGATCAGCGGCCACATCTTGTCGAGGTCGGGCCCCAGCAGCGCCGATTCCATGGTGCGACGGCGGGCGTTCATCCAGTTGGCGTTGCCGCGCTCGGTGTTGATCTCGCCGTTGTGGGCGATGAACCGGTACGGGTGCGCCCGCTTCCAGGACGGATAGGTGTTGGTGGAGAACCGCTGGTGGACCAGGGCCAGCGCCGTCTCGGTCAGCGGGTTGGTCAGGTCGCTGTAGAAGGTCCCCAGTTGGCGGGCCAGCAGCAGGCCCTTGTAGACCACGGTCCGCGACGAGCAGGACGGCATGTAGAGCTCGGTCAGGCCCGGCAGGTTGTGCAGCCTGGCCTGCTTTTCCAATGGGTTCTGCGTCTGCTTGCGGATGACCAGCAGCTTGCGCTCGAAGGCGTCCTGGTCGTGGGCGCCATGGCCGCGGGCGATGATCGCCTGGCGGATCAGCGGCATCTCCTCGAGCACGGTCCTGCCAAGGCCGTCCGGATGGGTCGGCACCTCGCGCCAGCCGACCAGGGTCTGGCCCTCGACGGCGATGAAGTGCTCGAACTGCTGCACGGCGAATTCGCGCGCGGCGGGGTCCTGCGGCAGGAAGCACATGGCCACGCCGTAGTCGCCGGGCGGCGGCAGGGTCAGCCCGTTGGTCTCCGCCCAGTCGCGCAGCAGGGCGTCGGGAATCTGGATCAGGCAGCCGACGCCATCGCCGACCAGGGGGTCGGCGCCCACCGCGCCGCGGTGGTTCAGGTTGAGCAGGATCTCCAACCCGCGACGAATGATGTCGTGCGATTTGCGGCCTTTGATATTGGCCACAAACCCTACGCCGCACGCATCATATTCGTTTCGCGGGTCATAGAGACCCTGATTTGGCCTAAACCCCATTCGGGCGATACCTTTTCAATCCGTCCTTCTAGACCCAACCAACCCTCACCGCGGCGGCAAGCTGACCGCCAGGCGAAAACTCGATTTTCGCACGTTTTCGGGCCGAGCGTCCATTTTTGGGCGCCGGCGTAGAAACAGTAATTCCGTTGGCGTGGCAAGGCGCAACAAAGCCACGCCGTCCCGGCCCAAGTCTCAGTCGTCTTGCCTAAAGCTAGGGCTGACGCAACGTCAAACAAGGCTGGCGGATCAACAGCTCGTGACGGGCTACTTTAGCCGATACCGGCCCGGGTCGTACATGCTTTCGGAAAATTCACCACCTCCGTGCGCGATCGTTTAACCGCAATCGGTTAGGTTGTGGCCAGGGACGAGCCTTGAGGAGCTTCTCTTGGACGCGATTTCCCAGGCCAGATCGGGCATCGTGAACGCGATGTCCAATGCGGGCGGCGCCGGCGCCAATCTGTCGAACGCCTTCTCGCATGGCGGCGATCCCGCCGCGGCCGCGGTCGATCAGGTGAAGGCCGCCAACGCCTTGCGCGCTTCATTGGCCAGCCTGAAGACCAGCAGCCGGCTGTTCACCGCCCTGCTCGACATCAAGGTTTAGCTCAGCGGTCGATCCGGGCCTCCACGGCCGCTTTTCCGGGCGTCGGACAAGAGGTCGACGCTCAGGTTGCCCGCGATAAGTTATTGCCGAAAACCCGATCCTGGCCATAGTGCGCGCCAACGGCCGCCGTCGTCGGCCCTGAAACCTTGGAGGACGTCCGCATGAAAGCCGCCGTGTTGCGTGAAGTTGGCAAGCCCCTGCAGATCGAGGACGTCCAGATCGGCAAGCCCGGCCCCCACGAGGTGCTGATCCGCACCGCCGCCGCCGGCGTCTGCCACTCCGACCTCCACTTCATGGAAGGCAAGTACCCCTTCCCGCTGCCCGCCGTGCTTGGCCACGAAAGCGCCGGCGTCGTCGAGCAGGTCGGCTCGGAGGTGCGTACGGTGAAGGTGGGCGACCACGTCATCACCTGCCTTTCCGCCTATTGCGGCCACTGCGACCAGTGCCTCACCGGCCACATGTCGCTGTGCCAGAGCCCCGACACTCGCCGCGAACAGGGCGCCGAGCCGCGCATCACGTCGGCCAGCGGCAACATGAACCAGTACCTGAACCTCTCCTCGTTCGCCGAGCAGATGCTGATCCACGAGCACGCCTGCGTCTCCATCCGCAAGGACATGCCGCTGGATCGCGCCGCCCTGATCGGCTGCGGCGTCACCACCGGCATCGGCGCGGTGATCCACACCTCCAACGTCCGCCCCGGTGAGACGGTGGCCGTGATCGGCTGCGGCGGCGTCGGGCTGGCCGCCATCAACGGCGCGGCGATCGCCGGCGCCGGGCGCATCATCGCCATCGACACCTCCTCGGCCAAGGACAACATGTCCCGCCAGTTCGGCGCCACCGACTTCATCAACGCCAGCGAAGGCGATCCGGTGGCGCAGGTGCTGGAAATGACCAAGGGCGGCGTGCACCACAGCTTCGAAGCCATCGGCCTCGGCAAGACCGCCGAGCAGGCGTTCAACATGCTGCGCCGCGGCGGCACCGCCAACGTCATCGGCATGATCCCGGTCGGCCAGACCGTGACCCTGATGGGCGCCGCCTTCCTGGGCGAAAAGCGCCTGCAGGGCTCGCTGATGGGCTCGAACCGCTTCCCGGTGGACATGCCGCGCTTCGTCGACTTCTACATGTGCGGCAAGCTGAAGCTCGACGAGATGATCTCGCGCCGCCTCAAGCTTGAAGAGATCAACGAAGCCTTCGACGAAATGAAGACCGGCCAGATCGCCCGCTCGGTGGTCGTCTTCGACGCGTAGAGACGGCAGAGCCCGCGTGTCGACAATTGTTGACACGCGCAAGGCCAAGTGAGATTTTCACGTCTTCATTCGCTGGAGGCGACTGTGCGCGTGCATGTGAAAAAGTGGGGAAATAGCGCTTCAGTGCGAATCCCTGCGTCAGTCATGGCCGCAGCAGCGCTAAGCGTCGACCAGGCGGTCGATATCCGCGAGGAAGACGGAAAGGTCGTGATCGAGCCCATTCGAAGTCCGATCTACGAGCTGGATAAGCTTCTCGATCAGATGACGCCGGACACCTTTCCCGAAGATGCGGATTTCGGCCGGCCGGTTGGCGGCGAAGTCTGGTGATGACCGGCTACGTCCCCGACTCCGGGGATGTCGTCTGGCTGCAATTCGACCCTCAAGCCGGACATGAACAGGCCGGACACAGACCCGCGCTGGTTCTTTCCGTCGCCCGGTACAACGGCATGCGCGGCATGATGATCTGCTGCCCCATGACCTCCAGGATCAAGGGATATGTCTTTGAGGTGGTCGTCACGGACGATCCGCCCAGCGCCGTTTTGGCCGATCAGATCAAAAGCCTCGACTGGAAAGCGCGCGGGGCGACCCGAAAGGGCGCGGTGGCGCCGGAGGTTCTGGCGGAGGTGCAGGCGAAAATCCGGGCCTTGTTGCAGTTGTGACGTTTCGTTGATCCGAGAGGCGGGGTAGGACCCGGCGTGAGCTTGCGGGCTGGTGACTCGCAGGCGCTGGAGCCATTTCGATGACCGCTCAAGCCATCGTCATCATCGGCGCGACCGGAGACCTCGCGCAGCGGATGCTCTATCCGTCGCTGTACTTCCTGGACAGCGAAGGCCTTTTGCCGCCCGACTTCCGCATTATCGGCGGCGCCCGGTCCGACCTGGCCGACGAAGACTTCCTGGCCCGGGTCGAGAGCAGCATCCGCGACCGCGCCGATGGCTATTTCAAGCCGGAGGTCTGGGAGCGCTATCGGCGGCGGCTTGGCTACTGCGTCGTCGACGCCGATCGGCCGGCCACCTTCCGCAACCTGGCCAAGCTGCTCGGCGGCGCGCGCGAAGTGATCTTCTACCTGTCCACATCGCCCAGCCTGTACGACGCCATCAGCGCCAACCTGCGCGAGGCGGAACTGGCCAAGCCGGATAGCCGGGTCATCGTCGAAAAGCCGATCGGCCGCGACCTGGCCAGCTGCATCGAGATCAACGACGCGCTCGGACGCACCTTCCACGAGCGCGAGATCTTCCGCATCGACCACTATCTCGGCAAGGAGACAGTGCAGAACCTGATCGCGCTCAGGTTCGCCAACGCCCTGTTCGAGCCGCTCTGGAACAAGGTCACCATCGACCACGTGCAGATCACCGTCGGCGAAACCGTCGGGGTCGAGGGCCGCTGGTCCTATTACAACGAGTACGGCGCGCTCAGGGACATGGTGCAGAACCACGTCTTACAGCTGCTCTGCCTGGTGGCGATGGAGCCGCCGGCCAGCCTCGATCCGGACTCGGTGCGCAACGAGAAGGTCAAGGTGCTGCGCTCCTTGAGGCCGATCACCGGCCGCGACGTCGAACGCAAGACCGTGCGCGGCCAGTACCGCGCCGGGGTCGCCGACGGCGCTTCCGTTGCCGGCTACCTCGACGAGACCGGCGGCGGGCCCAGCGACACCGAGACCTTCGTCGCCGTGCAGGCCAACGTCGACAACTGGCGCTGGGCCGGCGTGCCCTTCTACCTGCGCACCGGCAAGCGGCTGCCGAGCAAGAACTCGCAGATCATCATCCAATTCCGCGACGTGCCCCACTCGATCTTCGCCGGCGACGACCTGATGGCCAACCGGCTGACCATCCGGCTTCAGCCCGAGGAAGAGATCGCGCTCACCCTGATGAACAAGACGCCCAGCCTGGACGGCATGGAGCTGCGGCCGGTGGCGCTGAACCTCAGCCTCACCGACGCGTTCCGCATCGAGGCGCCGCGCCGGCGCATCGCCTATGAGCGGCTGTTGCTGGAAGCGATCAAGAACAACCAGACCCTGTTCGTGCGCCGCGACGAGGCGGAAGCCGCCTGGGCATGGATCGACGCCATCGAGGAGGGCTGGTCGCACTACGGCGTCAAACCCTCGCCCTATGCGGCCGGCTCATGGGGCCCATCGGGCGCCTTCGCGCTCACCGAACGGAATGGACACAGCTGGTATGAGTGACATCGGCAATATGGGCGACGACGATCATCTGTTCGACGACAGGCCGAGCCTGTTCGCGGCCCTGGCCATGGAGATCACCGTGCGCCTGACCGAGGCGGTCACCGCGCGCGGCCGCGCCAGCTTGGTCGCCACCGGCGGAACGACGCCCGGCCCGCTCTATGACGCGCTTTCGGCCGAGCCGGCGCCCTGGGACAAGGTCGAGATCGCCCTGACCGACGAGCGCTGGGTCGAGCCCGACAGCGACGACAGCAACGAGGGCCTGGTGCGCCGGCGGCTGCTGCGCGACCGGGCGGCGGCCGCCGAGCTGTTCGGCCTGAAGACCCTCGACCTGACCCCGGCGGACGCCGAGGCCAAGGTCAACCGGGCGCTGGCCTCGATGACCCGTCCGTTCGACCTGGTCATCCTGGGCATGGGCGAGGACGGCCACATCGCCTCGCTCTTCCCGCATGCGCCCGAGCTGAAGCGCGCCCTGGAGGCCGGGCCGGACGAGCTGGTCTGCGCCGTCGACCGCCCGGAGGCCGCGGGCGCCAGCGCGCGGATGTCGCTGACCCTGCCGGCGCTGCTCGGCTCGCGCTGGATCGTCATCCTGATCGAAGGCCAGGCCAAGCTGGATGTGATCCGGCAGGCGCGCCAGGGCGACGATGTCGCCGAGCTGCCGGTGCGCGCCGTGCTGAACCAGTCGGAGGTCCCGGTCGAGGTCTGGTGGGCGCCGTGAACGTCGATGCGCTGATGGCCACGGGGCCGGTGATCCCCGTGCTGACCATCGAGCGGCTGGAGGACGCGGTCCCGCTGGCCCGCGCCCTGGCCGAGGGCGGCCTGAGGCCGCTGGAAGTCACCCTGCGCACCGCCTGCGCGCTGGAAGCCATCGCCCGCATCGCCGGCGAGGTCCCGGACGCCATCGTCGGCGCCGGCACGGTGCTGAACGCCGACGACTTCGACCGCGCGGTGCAGGCCGGGGCCCGGTTCATCGTCAGCCCGGGCCTGACCGATCCGCTGGTCGCCGCCGCCCGGTCGAGCCAGGCCGCGTTCCTGCCCGGCGTGGTCACCGCCGGCGAGGTGATGCGCGGCCTGGACGCCGGCCTGACGCGCTTCAAGTTCTTCCCGGCCGAATCCTCTGGCGGAGCGGCGGCGCTCAAGGCCCTCAACGGCCCCTTCGCCGCCTGCCGATTCTGCCCGACCGGCGGCGTGACCGCGGCGAGCGCGCCGGCCTACCTGGCCCTGCCGAACGTGGCCTGCGTCGGCGGGGCCTGGGTCGCGCCGGCGGACGCCGTCAAGGCGGGGGATTGGGCCAGGATCACCGCACTGGCCCGCGCCGCCGCGGCCTTCGGCGGTCCCCGCCCCGGGTGACGCTTAGCGAAAGTTCGCCGCCGTGGGCGAAATCGCCGCCGGACCGGCACGGCCGATGCCACCGCGCACCTCCGCACGCGGCCTGGGCCGGCTTAGGCGCCGCCCCGCTGGTCCGTCCAGCCGACCACCTGGTTCAGCACGTTGGTGCTGGCGGTGTCGAAGGCATCGACAATGGCGCCAACGCGGTTGTCGGAGGCCGGCACGCGGCTGACGAAGACCTGATCGCCCACGACCTTGCGGTCGAGCGCGCCGAGCAGGACCGCGTGCACCGTGACAACCACCGTCGGCGGAGCCTTGGGGTCGCCGTAGCGAGCCTCGAAGCTCTGCACGTCCAACGCCAGGAGCTCGTTCGCGCTGGCGGTCTCGCCGCGGCGGAGCAGGCGCGCCGCGCCGCCGGACTGGTCGAAGGCCTTCTGCTCGGCCTCGTCGAACAGCTCCGAAGCCGGCGAGGCCCAGCGGGCCGCGGCGATATAGGCGGCCTCCGTCCCGTTGGTGGTCAGAATTCGATCGCCGGCCGCCGCCTGGCTGAAGTTGGTCGCCATGTGGGCGACATTGAAAACCCCGCTCGGCGGCGGTGCCTGGGCCGGAGCCTCGGCGACGCCGAATCGATAGAGTTGGGCCGGCTGCTGCTTCGGGAACAGCGAAATACAGCCGCCCAGCCCGAGCAACAGGACGGTGCAGAGCGCCGCGCGAAACGTGGTCACGGCTTCACCTCCACTTCCTTGGCCGGCGCCTTGGTGATCAAGGATTGCGGGCTTTCTTCGAGCTCGTTCGCGAGCCGGTTCATCGACTGCGCCGTCTGTTGCAATGTCGCCACCGCCGAGGTGAGCTGGGGCAGGCCGTTGTCGGCGAAGTCCATCGTCGGGCCTTGCAGCTTCTCGATCAGCACCCGTCCGGAGGCCGCGGCCTGCTTGATCTCCACGGCGGCGTCGGCGGCGTTGCGGATGGCCCGCTTGCCGTCTCCATTGAGCAGGCCGTTGGCGTTGTCGCTCAGCCGCTGGATGCTGCCGGCGGTGGTGTCGATGCTCTTCAGCGCCTGGTCGGCGTCGGCGAACAGCTGCTTGCGTTTGCGCGCCTCGGCGGTGATCGCGCTGATGTCGTCCAGCGTGCCCGATATCTTCTTGATGTTGTCGTCCGACAGCACCTCGTTGACCCGGCGCAGGGCTTCCTGGACGGAGACCAGCACGGTGCCGCCGCCTTGCAGCAGGTTGGATATGGCGCTCGATTGGCTGTGCAGGATCGGGTACTTGCCCGAATGCGGCACGTTCTTCAGCAACGGCTGCCTGGTGGTCCCCGGCGTGATCTGGATGAAGCTGACGCCGGTGATCCCCTGCGGCTCGATGCTCGCCAGGCTGTCGGCGCGGATCGGCACGTCGGAGGTCACCCGCACGCGGGCCACGACGTTCTTGGGATCATCCTTGTCGAGCGCGATCTGGCTGATCTCGCCAACCTTGATGCCGTTGAAGTGCACCTCGCCGCCCTGGGACAGGCCGTTCACCGGCCCGGTAAACAGAACGTCATAGATGTCGTACTGCTGGGAGAAGGACACCCTGGCGAACCAGACGACGAAGACGATCAGGCCGAAGAACAGCACAAGCGAAGCGAAACCCACCAGCGCATAGTTGGCGTTTCTTTCCATCACCCCCGCTCCTTGACCGGATAGGCATCCTCGGTCGCCCGTCCCCTGGGCCCGAGGAAATACTCTTTAATCCAGGGATGATCGAGCTTTTGCAAATTTGGGATCGTATCGACCGCGATGACCTTCTTGTCGGCGATCACCGCGACGCGATCGCAGATGGCGTGCAGGCTGTCGAGATCGTGCGTGATCATGAACACCGTCAGGTGCAGGCTGGCGGACAGGTCGGCGATCAGCTCGTCAAACGCCGCGGCCGAGATCGGATCGAGACCCGAGGTCGGCTCGTCGAGGAACAGCAGCTGCGGATCGAGCGCCAGCGCCCGCGCCAGGCTGGCCCGCTTGATCATGCCGCCCGAAAGCTCCGACGGCTTCAGCGCGCCGGCCAAGGGCGGCAGGCCGGCCAGCGCGATCTTCAGCTCGGCCAGGTCCGATATCATCTTCGGCGGCAGGTCGGTGTGCTCCTGCATCGGCGCGGCGACGTTCTCCTTCACCGTCAGGTTGGAGAACAGCGCGCCCTGCTGGAACAGCACGCCCCAGCTGCGCTCGATGGCGTCCCACTTGGCGGTCGAGGCGCGGTCCAGGTCCTGGCCGAAGATCTTCACCACCCCGCCGTCGGGCACCTTCAGCCCGATCAGGGTGTTGAGCAACACGGTCTTGCCGGCGCCGGACCCGCCGACCACGCCCAGCACTTCGCCGCGCCGCACGCGCAGGTTCAGCCCGTCGTGGATCAGGTGATCGCCGTAGCGCGACACCAGGTCGATGACCTCGATCGGCGGCGCCGCCTCGTCGAGATCGTCCCCCACCGGCCGATGGTGGGTGAAGTGCGGCAGATGCGGAAAGTGCGCGTGATGTTCGGGCTGAGGCTGATCGGTCATAGATTCAGCTTCATGTAGAAAAGCGCGAAGATGGCGTCGATCATGATGATCGAGAAGATGGCGTGCACCACCGCCGCCGTGACCCGCCGGCCGAGCGACTCGACGTCGCCCCCGACCTCCATGCCCTGGCGGCAGCCGATGCCGGCGATGACCAGCGCCATGACCGGTCCCTTGGCCATGCCCAGCCAGAACTGATTGATGCCGACATTGTCGAGCAGGCGCTGGACGAAGAAGGTCGGGCTGATGTCGAGGGCCGACCAGCTGACGATCAGGCCGCCGGACAGTCCGGCCAGATCGGACATGAAGGTCAGGATCGGGATCATCATCAGAAGACCGATGAAACGCGGCAGGACCAGCGCCTCGAACGGATCGACTCCCATGGTGCGCATGGCGTCGATTTCCTGGTTCATCTTCATCGAGCCGATCTCGGCCGCGAAGCTCGAGGCCGAGCGGCCGGCCAGCAGCACGGCGGTGATGACGATCCCGAACTCGCGCAGCACCCCGACGCCGATCAGGTCGACGGCGAAGACCTGGGCGCCGAACTGCGACAGCGCGTTGGCGCCGAGGAAGCCGACCACCGCGCCGATGAAGAAGGTGGTGATGATGATGATCGGAATGGCGTCCAGTCCCGCCCGCTCGGCGACGTTGAACACCGGCGCCCAGCGCATCCGGCTGGGCCGCAGCGTAAGGCGGGCGACCGAGATGAGCAGATGGCCGACGAAGGCCATGGTGTCGTAGGCTTCGTAGGCGACGTGGAACAGGCCGCGACCCAGTCGGCTCAGCAGATCGTGCACCGGCCGGGCCGGATTGTGCGGCACCGGGTCGGCCTTGAGCGCGTGCCGGACCAGATCGATCAGCCGGCCGGTGCCCGGCGGGGCGGTGATCGCGTCCGGCTGGACGCGGCCCTCGGAGGCCCGCAGGATGGCGAAGGCGCCGGCGGTGTCGCAGCGGCCGATGTGGCTGAGGTCGAGCCTGGCCTGCTGGGCGTTGAGCAGGGCGTCCTTCAGCCGTACGCCAGCGTCGCCCATCTCCACCGCCGTCCAATCGCCGGTCAGAGCGGCGACGGCGCCGCCCTCGGTCCGGCTGACGGTGAATTCGGCGGGACTATCCATGATCCTCAAGCCTGGCTTGGCTCAAGCAAATGGCGGACGCGGCGCAAGACCGCAACCACAGTGGGCGAGAAACCGCAATCATTGCCAGCCACGCCATCCCCAAGCGCTCGATCCGCATAGGATTTGCACAGGCTGCGGCGTTTGCCTAGCTCGGCTGTGCAAGCGCCCGCGCCAGAGTCTCCGCGGCGAGCTTGGGCCGGCCTCGCTCATCGAACAGAACCGGCTGGTCGGCGGGGTCGCCGCCGGCCGCCGCGTTGCGCAGCCAGGAGTCGCTGTCCCTGAGGCCCCAGATGCTGAAGGCATAGCGCTGATGGGCCGGCAGCCCCTCGAACGCCTCGGCGGAGCGCTGGATCAAGGCCGCCTGGCGGCGTAGCCGCTCATCGAGTCCGACAAGGCTGAGCGCCGGCGCGTGGATGGACACGTCCAGCTCGGAGACGTGGATCGGCAGGCCGAAGGCCGCGAGTTCGCGCATCATGGTCTCGACGCCGGCGGGGTCCTGGTCCCAGTTCATGTGCAGCTGGGTCCCGAGACCGCCCAGGGGCGCGCCCTGCTTCAGCAGGGTCTCGACCAGGCGAAGATAGCTGGCCAGCTTCCGCGGCCGGCTTTCCAGATAGTATTCGTTGAGGAACAGGACCGCGTCGGGATCGGCCTCGCGGGCGTGGTCGAAAGCCCGCGCCACGTAGTCGATGCCGAACACCTCGCTCCACAGGCAGGCGCGGTAGCCGTCGCCGTCCTCGTTCACCGGTTCGTTGACCACGTCCCAGCCGCTGACGCGCCCGCGATAACGGCCCGCCACCGCCGCGATGTAGTCGCGATAGACCTTGGCGAAGGCGGCGGGATCGGCCTGCAGGCGGGTGAAGGACGGCGGCCGGTAGATGTACCAGATCAGGTTATGGCCATGCAGGCGCAGGCCGTTGGCGCGGGCGAAGTCGGCGATGGCGTCGGCGCCGGCGAAGGTGAGGCTGCCGTCGTCCTGAAGGATCCGCTCCATCTTCATCTCCAGGCCGGGGGTGATCTGGCTGAAGTTGTCGAGCAGCAGCGAGACGGCGGCCGGATCGTCGAGCACGCTGGCGACGATCTCGACGCCCAGCGGGAAGCGCGCCAGCTGGCGCAGCGGCGGCACGCGCGGCGAAGGCTGCGCCTGGGCCATCCGATGACAACCGGCCAGCGCGAGCCCGCCGCTGAGCACCAGCCGCCGCGACAGCTCCAGGGCCATGCGCGGCTTCACGGGTGGCCGGCCGGCGCCGGGGCCGGCAGCTGGGCGCCGTCCGGCTCCGCCAGATCGCGCAGGATGGCCGGGATGAAGCCCCAGGCCTCGATGAAATAGCGCCGGAACAGCCGGTTGCGCTCGTGGGCGACCCGCCAGGCCCATTCCAGCCCGACGGCCTGCAGCGCCTTGGGCGCCCGGCGCGCCGCGCCGACCAGGAAGTCCGGGCCGGAGCCGACGCAGCAGGCGAACAGGTCGCCCAGCGCGTGGCGATGCCGATCGATCCAGATCTCCGACTTCGGCGCGCCGAGGCCGAAGATCAGGTGGGTGGCGCCGTGGCCGCGAATGGCGTCGCAAAGGTTTTGCGACCGGCCGGCGTCGGCCTCGAAGCCGTGCGGCGGCGAGGCGAACCCGATCTGGTCGTCGGCGAATCCCTGGCGCTTGAGCAGATCCATCAGCAGGCCGCCGGTCTGGTCGGTGCTGACCACGAAGAAAGGGCGGTGCAGGCCGGGCCTGAGCGCCGGAACCAGGTCGGCGAGCAGGTCCGAGCCGGTGCAGCGGCCGATGCGGAAGCCCTTCAGCCTGGAATAGAGCCAGACCGGCGCGCCATCGATGGTCACGGTCCAGGCGCGGTCGTAGGCGGCGCGGAAGGCCGGGGTCTTCTGCAGCCGCACCACGTGGTCCAGGTTCATGGTGACCAGGAGCCGCGCACCGCCGCCCACGGGCGGCTCGCCGCTCATCTGCCGGACCAGCTCGGCTCTGGACGAGGAACTGATCCGGGCGCCGAACAGGGTGCGCGCTCCGCGAGCGGCCCGCGGCTCCAGTAGCGGCTTCAGCCGCTGGGCCGGCTTGAACACCCATTCATAGCTGAGCGCGGCCAGGGCGAAGGTCGCGGCCAGCACCAGCGGCGCGGCCAGCAGGCGCTGGTGCAGGCTGGCGTTCTGCAGCGGGCCGTTTACGCCGAGGGCGAAACCGACGCCGCTGAGCGCGGTGTAGTGCCAGAGATAGCCGCCGTAAGAGCGCCGGCCCATCCAGCGCAGGGGCGCCAGCTCGAGCAGGCGGCTCAGGGGCGCGAGCGCCGGCGCGGTCGCCAGCGGCAGGACCAGGGCGAGCAGGCTGAGGCCCTGCAGGGAATAGCGGAAGGTGGCGCGGAAGCCGTCGTCGCGCACCGCCAGCGAGACCAGCATGAGCGCCGCGCCGAGCGCGAACACCACACCGCCGCGCCGGCGGATCAGGCCGGCGACGCCGGCGCTATGCCGCTCGAGCACGGCCGCCAGACAGCCCCAGCCGATGGAGTCCAGCCGGCATTCGGTGGCCTCGTAGGTATAGAGCTCCGAATGGTGCAGGCCGTAATAGGCGACGGCGCGCCAGGCCATCGCCCCGACGATCGCCGCGCCGAACAGGGCCAGCAGGCGTCGCGGCGCGAAGGCGGCCGCGGCCATGGCCAGCGGGGCGAGCAAATAGAAATGCTCCTCCACCGCCAGCGACCAGAGATGGCCGGTGACCGCGCAGTGATCGCAGGCGGCTCCGGCGCCGAAAATGACGTAGTAGTTGGTCCAGTAGAACAGGCCGGCCGCCAGGGCGCTCGGCCGCAGCGGCTGGTTCAACAACGGCCCGAGCCCAAGGCCGAGGACGGCCATCAGCACCATCAGTTCGGGCAGCAGCCGCAGCAGCCGCCGGCCGTAAAACCGGGGCAGATCGACCGCGCCGAAGGCGTCGTGCTCGGCCATCAGCAGCCGGATGATCAGATAGCCGCTGATGAAGAAGAAGATGGTCACGCCCAGGCCGCCGGGCACGACGGCGCCGAACTCCAGATGGCTCAGCACCACCAGGGTCACGCAGATGGCGCGCAGCCCGTCGAGGCCGGGCACATAGGCGCTGGGCGAGCGATCGGCGCGCGCCATGGCTAGATCACCGGCTGCGGGGTCTTGGCGATGGACGGCCCAAAGCTCCAGCCGCGCATGGCCAGGCGCGCCGGCCGCTCGACCAGGTGATGGGCGAGCATGGCCACCGGGGTCAGGCCAACCAGCATGGCGGCCCAGACGGGCCAGGGCAGCGGTCCGGCGGGCAGATGCAGGACCCGGCCGGCGACGTGGGTGAAGACCAGCTGCCAGGGGATGCAGACCATGTAGACCGCGAAGCTGACCTCGCCCAGATAGACGCCGAGCGGCGAGGTCATCACGGACGGCCGCGCGGCGAAGCGGGCAAGCCAGAAGATCAGGCCGCCGAACAGGCCGACGCTCAGCGCGTCCGGCGCGCTCACGGCCACCGAGCCGACGATCGCCGCCAGGAAGCCCAGGGCCGCCAGCGGCGCCCAGCGGGAGTCCTTCACCGGCTCGGCGCGCCAAGCCAGATAGAGGGCGCAGCCATAGGCGAAGCAGGGAACGATGCGCAGGGCGCCCCAGGCGATGGTGGCCCGGGTCAGCGACTGGCCGGTGATGCGGCTGAAGGCGAAGTAAAGCGCGGCGGTGAAGACCAGAGACAGGGCGACGGCGACGCGCGGCCGACCGCGCAGCCGCCAGGCCGCCCAGGCGAAGACTGGAAAGGTCAGGTAGGCCATCCACTCGGCCGAGATCGACCAGGACGGATGGTTCCAGCCGCCGTTCGGCGCCAGGCCCCAGGCCTGGGCGAGCACCAGCTGCGCCGGCAGCGACGACCAGACCAGCACCTTGTCACCCATGTCCATGCCGACGCCGCGGGCGGCGATAGCGATCAGGCCGAGGCCGAGCAGGGTCGCCAGATGCAGCGGATAGATGCGCGCCAGCCGCGTCCACAGAAAGCCGCCGTAGCGGAAACCGCCCTCGCCGGCGCTCTGCAGATAGACGTGGCAGAGGATGAAGCCGGACAGCACGAAGAACAGTTCGACGCCGAGATAGCCCTTGGCGATCAGCGGCGGCATGGCCGCGGTGGTCAGGCTGTCCCAATAGTGGAACAGCACCACCCAGATGGCCGCGAAATAACGCAGCGTCGTCAGCGCTTTGAGGTTCCGGGGGGCTGCGGACATGATCGGACGGGCTCGAATTGGGACCGGAGCCCCCGCCGTCGCAAACACCGAGCCAGAAAGGCGCTGGAAGACCTGGGATCACGGAGGGTGGCTAGAGCCATCCCGTGAACGCCTGGTTTCCGCCGCGACAGAGATAGCCGCTACCGCAGCGGGATCCGGGCGCGCAGCCAGGCGGTCACCGCCCAGGCGTGGCTGTCGTGGCGCAGGCGCAGCAGGGCCTCGTTCGGCTCAAGCCAGACCAGGGCGTGCTCGTCCTCGGTCTTCAGCTCGGGCCGCTCGGCCATCAGTTCGGCCTCGAAAAACCCGCCCTGGCTCAGGAACGGCTCGTCGTGGGCGCTGATCATGTACTGCTCGGCGCGGGTGACGAGATCGCCGGGCCGGATCACCAGGCCGGTCTCCTCGCCGAATTCGCGGACCAGGCCCTGGGCCTCGGTCTCGCCCTCGTCGATGCCGCCGCCCGGCAGGTCGAAGAAAGGCGCCCGGTCGGGCAGGCTCACATGCACAAGCGCCAGCCGCCCGTCCCGCTCCAGGAGGCCATAGGCGGCCGGGCGGTCGCGATAGTCCAGGCCGGGCCTGGCCTCGCCGAAACGAAGGGAAATCGCCATCTCTAATCCTCGCCGTAGAGCGCGTCGTAAGGATCGACGCCGCCGTCGACCACCGCCTCGACGCTGACTGCCGGCCAGCCGACCTGAGCCCCGGCGCTGGCCTTCCAGGCCGCGACGGTCAGGTCGCGCAGCTCGGCGGCGGCGGCGGCGATCCGCTCGACGGTGAACGCGCGGCCCGTGGGATTGGGACCGGCGAGACCGCCGGCCTTCTGCATCTCATAGAACGGAACCACGCTGGCCTCGGTCCGCGCCAGATAGGCCGCCGTGCAGACCTCGATCGCCTCGCAGGGCGCCAGCGGCGGCATGGCCGCGCGCACCGCATCGAGGCTGACCTCGCGGCGCACGAAGTCGCCCTCGAACGGCGCGTGCACCTTGTCCTCGGTGTAGCCATGCGGGTTCGGATAGTCGCCCCAGCCGTTGTAATGCATGGAAACATGCAACGGCTGGCTGCCGTCGCCGACATAGTGCGACCAGTCGCCGAGGTCCGACAGGATCAGCTGCTCGCGCCGCTCCAGGTCGTGCTGCAGCCAGGCCTTGCGCGCCGGATCGCGCTCGCGCGGGATGGCCGCGGTCAGCACGCGCCAGTAGGCGAAGTCCTTGGTCAGCTGCTGCCAGCCGTCGATGATCGAATAGGGTAGATAGCCGGCGCGCGTGCTGTCCGAGCCGACCGCCCGCAGCGCCGCCTCGTACTCGGCGCGGGTCTGCGGCAAGGCGTCGAGCGCCGGACCGCCCAGGATCCTGCCGTTGTCATCGATGTTGAGGAAATGGGCCGGATCGCGCATGGAGTCATGGGTCTTGCCCGAGCCCTTCCAGCGGTCGGGCTCGCGCGACAACTCGCCCAGGTCCTCGACCGAGCGGGGCGTGCGCAGGAAGGCCGGCAGACCGGGCGGCAAGGCCAGGGCCGAGGCCTGGCCGATCAGCCGATGACCGGTGGCGCCCCAGGCCAGCGCGCGCGGCGCGGAAGCCAGGAGAAGCAGGGCGCAAGCTGCGGCGGCCGGACGGGCGAGGCGGTGCGGGATCATGACGGGCTCGGATCGGTGATGTCGAGCGCAGCCTCCGCCCGGCCGATCCAGCCGCGCACGGCGGGGAACGGGCCGAGGTCGAAACCGCCCTCGTGGGCCCAGCGGGTATAGGCGACCAGTGCGACATCGGCGAGACTGACCGTGTCTCCGACCAGGAAATCCGAGCCGGCGAGGCCGTCTTCCAGCCGCTGCAGGGCGGCGAGCCCCCGCTCGACCAGCCTGGGCTCCAGCGCGTCGGCTGGCTTGCCCAGGAACTTCAGCTGGAATCGCGCGACGGCGATGTAGGGTTCGTGGCTGTACTGCTCCCAGAACAGCCATTCGAGCATTTTCGCCCGCTGATACGAATCAGCCGGAATCAGCGGCGACCCCTCCGCCAGGTGCAGAATGATGGCGTTGGATTGGGCGAGCGGACGGCCGTCGGGAAAAATCACCAAGGGGACCTGGCCGGCCGGGTTCATCCGCAGGAAGGCCGGGGTCCGGGTTTCGCCGGTCAGCACGCCGGTCTCGATCCAATCGTAGGAAAGTCCCATAAGCTCTGCTGTCCATTTGACTTTCAGGCAATTGCCCGAAATCGAGTCGCCGTAGATCCGCAAGGCCATCGCTCTCTCCAGTTCCGTCCCGGGAGCGAACCGGCCGCCCCTGTGACCAATTGTTACAATCAGACATAAAGGGTTGACCCCCCCGGTCATGCCTGTAGGACTTGCCGCCGCATCGAGACGAGAAACGGACGGGGGAACGCTGATGAGGCGCATCCTGGCATGCCTCGCCACGCTATCAATTGGGGCCGCGGCGGCTTCGGGCGTTCACGCCCAGGGTTACGACCCGATCGGCGACATCATCGCCGGAGCCAATGAGTCGGCGATCGAGAACGCCAACGACTGGACGCTCAAAGCGACGCTCTACCACGGCGGCGGCGGCATGAGCAGCCGCGACTCCATGGGCTGTCGGGTCTCGCCCATGCGCACGGTGGCGATCGACCGGGCGCTGATCACCCGCGGCGCCATCCTGTTCATCAAGGAGACCGTCGGGATGCTGTTGCCTGGCGGCGGCAAGCATGACGGCTACTGGTACGCCTCCGACACCGGCGGCGCGATCAAGGGCGCCCGCATCGACCTGTTCACCGGCCCAGGCGCCGGTTCCATGCGCGCGGCCGAGCCGCTCAACCTGAAGACGCTTACCGTCACCAAGGTCGGCGAGTTCAAGGGCTGCCCGCCGATCGACGGCGGCGCCGCCGCGACGACCATAGCGGCCGCCACGACGCCGCAGCCTCCGGCGTCCCAGCCGTCCGGGCCGCAGCAGCCCTCAGGTCTCGACGAAGGCGCGCTCGAGCACAAAATCGCCGGGGTTGGCGACGGAGCCCTCGTCGAAGCCGCGATCGATCAGCAGAGCCTTGAGGTCGGCGAGGACGGAGGGTCCCCCGCAAAGCATCAGCCGGTCGCGATCCGGGTCGAGTTCCGGCAGTCCGATATCGGCGAATAGCCGGCCCGACTGGATCAGGTCGGTGATCCGGCCCTGGTTGACGAACGGCTCACGGGTCACCGTCGGATAGTAGATCAGCTTCGGCGCCACCAGCTCGCCAAGGTCGGGGTCGTTCGGCAAGCCATCGGACAGCAGTTCGCGGTAGTTGAGGTCGGCGACCTCGCGCACCGTGTGCGTGACCACCACGTGGTCGAACCGCTCATAGACCTCCGGATCGCGCACCAGGCTGAGGAAGGGCGCCAAGCCGGTGCCGGTGCCGAGCAGGTAAAGGGTGCGGCCGGGTTTCAGGCCATCGAGGATCAGCGTGCCGGTGGGCTTCTTGCCGACCAGGATCTCGTCGCCCTCGCGGATCTTCATCAGGTGCGAGGTCAGCGGCCCATCCGGCACCTTGATCGAATAGAATTCAAGCTCGTCGGCATAGTGGGCGCTGGCGATGGAATAGGCGCGCAGCAGCGGCTTGCCGTCGATCTCCAGGCCCAGCATGACGAACTGGCCGCTGAGGAAACGCAGGCCGGGGTCGCGGGTGGTCTGCAGCGAGAAGAGCTGCGGCGTCCAGTGGTGCAGCCTGGTCACGCGTTCGACATAGAAGGCCCCGCGGGCCTTGACCGGCGCGGCGGCGGTGGCGTCTTGCATCAACTCTTCCAACATTTTGAGCGGCTTGTGAGCGGTTTGGCGACCCTAGATATCGCCGCCCACTTCGATCGCCGGCGTGGCGTGGTCAAGATGGATACCGCATTCGGTCTTGTCCGATCCAGCCCAGCGGCCGGCGCGGGTGTCTTCGCCCTCCTCCACCGGCGCCGTGCAGGGCCAGCAGCCGATCGAAGGATAGCCGAACGCCACCAGCGGGTGCGGCGGCAGGTCGTGCTCGGCGGCGTAGGCGTCGAGCTGCGCCTTGGTCCAGTTGGCCAGGGGATTGAACTTGATCTGGTTTTCGCCCTGCTCGACCACCTGCAGGCGCAGGCGCTCGCCGCCCTGGAAACGCTTGCGGCCGGTGATCCAGCCGTCGAAGCCGTCCAGCGCCCGGTCCAGCGGCAGCACCTTGCGGATATGGCAGCAGGCGTCGGTGCTGGTCTTCCACAGGTCCGCGGCCGGATCGTGGATGGCCAGATCCTGGAACTGCGGGCGCAGGTCGCGCACGTCGGTCAGGCCGAGCCGGGCGACGAGGGTCTTGCGGTAGTCCAGGGTCTGGCCGAACAGCATGCCGGTGTCGAGGAACAGCACCGGGATGTCCGGCTTGATCTGCGCGGCCATATGCAGCAGCACCGCCGATTCCGACCCGAACGACGACACCAGCGCCACCTTGTCGCCGAAATGCTCGATGGCGGCGCGCAGGATCGCCTGCGGCTCGGCGTCGCGCAGCTCCCGGTTCAGCCTGGCGACCAGATTGGCCGCGTCCTCGCCGTCATAGGCCATGGTTCGCCTCCCGTTCGACGTAGATCGGTTCCAGCGCGTCGGCGGCGCGCTGGTAGACGTAGCGGAAATCGCGTGAGGCCTGCGCCCAGGCTTCCGGGGTCGAGCCGTCGTTCGGCTCGAAAGCGTCGAACCCGCAGCGCAGCATGAACCTGGCCTGTTCGCGCCAGACGTCGCCGACCGCCCTCACCTCGCCCTTGAAGCCATAGCGCTCGCGCAGCAGGGCCGCGGACGAATAGGCCCGCCCGTCGCGGAAGGTCGGGAAGACCAGCGCCACCACCGAAAGCCGCGGCAGATCATAGGCCAGCGCATCGACCGACTCGCCCGCCTCGACCCGCACGCCGATGTCGCGGCCGTCGGCGAACAGCGCCTCGCCGTCGGCCTGGAAGCGGGTCAGGGAGATGATCACGTCGCCCTTGGGCGCCGGGGCATCGTCTGCGACCGTGGTGAAGCGGTCGTCCGCGGCGACGAATTCGTCGCCGATCAGCCTAATGAGCTTCGGCATAGATCGCCTCCTTGAACGGCTGCAGACCGGTGCGGCGATAGGTGTCGAGGAAGCGCTCGCCGTCGCGGCGCTCGCGCAGGTAGACGGCCACCAGATCATCGATGGCGCCGGCGACCCGCTCCGCCGGCAGGGCCGGCCCGAGGATCTTGCCGACCTCGGCGTCTTCGGCGCCGGAGCCGCCCAGGGTCAGCTGGTAGAACTCTTCGCCCTTCTTATCGACGCCCAGTATGCCGATGTGGCCGACATGGTGGTGGCCGCAGGCGTTGATGCAGCCGGAGATCTTGATCTTCAGCTCGCCGATGCGCTCGGCGAAGTCGGGATCGGCGAAGCGCCTGGCGATGTCCTGGGCGATCGGGATGGCGCGGGCGTTGGCCAGGGCGCAGTAGTCCAGCCCCGGGCAGGCGATGATGTCGCTGACCAGGTTGATGTTGGCGCTGGCCAGGCCGGCGGCCTTCAGGCCGGCATGGACGGCGGCCAGATCGTCGAGCTTGACGTGCGGCAGCACCAGGTTCTGCTCGTGGGTCACCCGCACCTCGCCCATGGAGTAGCGTTCCGCCAGGTCGGCGATCGTTTCCATCTGTTCGGCGCTGCAGTCGCCGGGGGTCTCGCCGACGGTCTTCAGCGACACGTCGACGATGGCGTAGCCGGGCGCCTTGTGGGGGTGGACGTTGTTGCGCGCGAACCGGGCCAGGGCCGGATCGGCCGCCCTGGCTGCCTCGAACGCCGCCGAGACCGCCGGCAGCGCCTCGAAGCTGGCGGCGAAGAAGGCGCGCACGCGGGCCAGCTCGGTGTCCGGCAGGTCGACCTTCGCGCCGTCGATCAGCGCCCATTCGGCCTCGACCTCGCGGCCGAAGGCTTCGGCGCCCATCTGGGCCACCAGGATCTTGATGCGGGCCTTGTTCTTGTTGTCGCGCCGGCCGTAGCGGTTGTAGACGCGCAGGATCGCCTGCAGGTAGGACAGCACGCGGTCCACCGGCAGGTGCTCGCGAATGGTCTGGCCGATATAGGGCGTGCGGCCGAGACCGCCGCCGACCATGACCTCGAAACCCAGCACCCCGTCGCGGCCGCGCTTCAGCGCCAGGCCGACGTCGTGGGTCTTCGCGGCGGTGCGGTCGTGCGGCGAGGCGGTCACCGCGATCTTGAACTTGCGCGGCAGGTAGCTGAATTCGGGATGCAGGGTGGTGAACTGGCGGATCACCTCGGCCCAGACCCGCGGATCGTCGACCTCCTCGGCGGTGGCGCCGGCCCTCGGATCGGCGGTGACGTTGCGGACACAGTCGCCCGAGGTCTGCATGGCGTGCAGGTCGACCTCGGCCAGGGCGTCGAGGATGGCCGGCATGTCGCGCAGCTTGATCCAGTGCAGCTGCAGGTTGGTGCGGGTGGTGAAGTGGCCGTAACCCTTGTCGTAGGTGCGGGCGATATGGGCCAGCTGGCGCAGCTGGCGCACGTCCAGCGTGCCGTAGGGGATGGCGATGCGCAGCATGTAGGCATGCAGCTGCAGATAAAGGCCGTTCTTCAGCCTCAGCGGCTTGAACTGGTCCTCGGTCAGCTCGCCGGCCAGGCGGCGGGCGACCTGATGGCGGAATTCGGCGGACCGGTCGGCGAGGAATTCCTTGTCCAGAGTGTCGTATCGATACATGGCCGGCCTCACTTAACGCTTGATCAGCTTGGTGCGGCCGCCGGACGCCCGCGCCGTGACGGTGGCGTGGCTCAGGGCGGCGATGTCGCGGCCGCCCTCGGCCTGCTTGCCGTGCTGCGGCGTATTGGTCGGCCCGAGCGCGCGCAGCCGTTCGCGATAGGCGGCCGGCGCCGGGCCCTCGTCGGTTTCGACCACCTCGATCAGATAGGGCTCGACCACCAGGGTCGGCTGGGCCTTGCCCCGCGCCTCGGCGTCCTCCGCCGTCGCATCCGCGGTGAACAGTTCGGCATCGCCGAAACGCTCGACCCAGCGGCCGCGCGACCAGAACACCACCTCGCCGTCGGCCAGCCGGTTGGCTGTAAGCGCCCTCATGACCGCACCCGCGCATCGGCCGGACCGGCGTACGAGACGGCCTCGGAAATCACCGGCGAGACGTCGGCCAGCGCCGCGACCTCGCCGATCACCAGCAGCGCCGGGCCTTCCAGGCCCTGGCTGTCGCCGCCAAGCTGGCCCAATGTGGTCAGCAGCCGCTTCTCGTCGGCTAGGCTGGCGTTCTCGACCACCAGCACCGGCGTCGAGATCGCCCGGCCGGCGCCGATCAAGCGCGCGGCGATGCCGGGCGCCGTCGAGAGGCCCATGTAGACCACCACGGTCTGGTTGGTTTTCGCCAGCGACGCCCAGTCCAGGTCCGGCTCGCCGCCCTTGGCCGCGTGGCCGGTGACGAACACCGCCGCCTGGGCGAGGCCGCGATGGGTCAGGGCGACGCCCGCGCCGGCCGCCGCGGCCAGGGCGGCGGTGACGCCGGGAACCACGTGCGCCTCGACGCCGGCGGCGCGCAGGGTCTGCAGCTCCTCGCCGCCGCGGCCGAACAGAAAGGGATCGCCGCCTTTCAGCCGCACCACGCTCAGGCCTTCGCGGGCCAGGGCGACCAGCAACTGGTTGATGTCGTCCTGCGGCAGGGTGTGATGCGATTTGCGCTTGCCGACGTCGATCAGCCGCGCGTGCGGCCCGGCCAGGTCGAGGATCGGCCGCGGGGTCAGGCGGTCATGCACCACCACGTCGGCGCCTTGCAGCAGCCGCAGCGCCTTGATCGTCAGAAGATCTGGATCGCCCGGCCCGGCGCCGACCAGCCAGACCACGCCCGCGCGCGCCGGCTGGCCCTTCAGGACCACCAGCCGGCCGCCTCGACGATGCTGGCCTTGCGCAGCTGACATCAATAGGTCCTCTAAACCCCTACTCAATGCTAAGAGCGGGACGTGCGTTTCCGCCCGCCCCGCCAAATTGCCGTCGCCAAAAGGGCCGATGTGACGCCGGTGGTTGTAAAATGGTCGCTGGCCCGCCACTTCGCAACCAAGGACTTCTGCCGGGCTGTGCAGGAAAATTGATGGAACATCGACGCCGTTTGCCGCCGCTGAACGCACTGAGGGCGTTCGAAGCGGCTGCGCGCCACCTGAACTTCAGCCGCGCCGCCGACGAGCTGTCGGTGACCCCCGGCGCGGTCAGCCAGCAGATCCAGAACCTGGAAGACTATGTGGGCGTCGCCTTGTTCAAGCGCACGCCCAAGGGCCTGTTGCTGACCGACCCGGCGCAGATCGCCCTGCCTGCCCTGCGCGAGGCCTTCGACCGGCTGGCCGAGGCCGCCTCGATGCTCACCGCCGCGGTGGACGGCCGGCGGCTGACCGTCACGGTGCCGCCGTCGTTCGCGTCGAAATGGCTGCTGCCGCGCCTTGGCGCCTTCGAGGCGCTGCATCCGGAGGTCGACGTCTGGGTCTCCGCCGGCATGGAGCTGACCGACTTCGCCAGCGGCGAGGTGGACCTGGCGATCCGCTACGGCGCCGGCCGCTATCCGGGCCTGGAGGTCATCCGGCTGATGCAGGAGACGGTGATCCCGGTCGCCAGCCCCGAGCTTTTGGCCGGCCAGCCGCTGGAGCAGCTGGGCGACCTGGCCAACCACGTGCTGCTGCACGACGGCTCGCCGGACGCGGACGAGTCCTGCCCCGACTGGACCATGTGGCTGGCGGCGCGCGGCGTCAAAGGCGTCGACGGCGCGCGCGGGCCGCGCTTCAACCAGTCCAGCCTGGTGATCGAAGCGGCGGTCGGCGGCCGCGGCGTGGCCCTGGCCAAGCGCACCCTGGCCCAGGCCGATCTCGACGCCGGGCGGCTGGTGGCGCCGTTCCAGATCGCCACCGCGGTCGACTTCGCCTATTACCTCGTCCACCCGAAGACCAAGGGCCGCCTGCCGCAGGTCAAGGCCTTCATCACCTGGATCACCGCCGAAGCCGCCACCCACGAAGCGGTGCTGGCCACCATCGACAACGGCGCGGGAATCTAGCCCGGCGGGCTGCGCAGCGACCTCAGCGCCTGTTCGTGGGCATAGGCGGCGATGTCGGCCAGGGCGCGGTCCAGCTCGGTGCGCACCGATTCCAGAAGCCGGGTCCGCTGGCCGACATCGGCCTCGGCGAGCTCGGCCGCCTCGCACTCGTCGGCCAGGGCGAAGGCGCCGACGCCGAGGGCCGAGCCCTTCAGGGTATGGGCCGCGTCCCGCCACGCCCCGCCCTCCGCCGCCGGATCCAGCAGCCGGATCCACATGGCCGCCTGCTCGCGGAAGATCGCCAGCACCTCGTCGACCACCGCCTGGTCGCCGGCGGCGTAGGTCTCCAGGTGCTTGAAGTTCACCGCGCCGGTAAGATCGCGCCTGGCCATCGATGATCCTTTCGGCGACTCGCCGCCCTCGACCCTAGCCGAAGGCCGGACCGGCCGTCACACGTCATCGCCGCCGCTGCGCGCGGGAGCGCTTGTCAACAAAGCGAAACCGTCTATGGTCCGCGCCCTCGCGAGGCCGGGCCGTCTGCACCCGCCTCGACGGTGCGGGTGCATAGCTCAGTTGGTAGAGCAGCTGACTCTTAATCAGCGGGTCGTAGGTTCGAATCCTACTGCACCCACCAGCCTTTTCAGGGACTTACGCATAGGGGCTAGTGGCGCAGTCGACTCGATATCGGCGGGGAGGGAGCTAGCGTGCCGTGTCGTGAGCGTGGCGAGCCAGTCGCATGAAAGTCGGCATTAGGCCCTCGACGTCGGCGTTGATCTGCAGCGCCACGCTGATTGCGCTGTCCTGGAAATAGAAGGCCAACGACCGGTAGCCGGAAAATTGTCCGGAGTGGCCAAGCACCGGCCCAAGCTCGGTATCGAACAGTTGGACACCCAGGCCGTAGCGATGGTTGGGCAGCGGATATTCCATCGGCCAGCCGGCGGCCATTTCGGCCAGCATGAGCTGCGACACCACTCGCCCCTCGGCCAGCGCCTTAACGAAGCGGGCGAGATCGACCGGAGTCGAGACCAAGCCGCCGCCGGTGAATTCCCAGGACGGATTATAGACCAGAGCACCGTCGGCTCCGAGGGTCTTCGTCCCCCAGAACGGGACTAGGCTTTCCCGCAGATAGCCCGCTGCCAGCCCCGGGAGCCGGCGCGTGTTTGAGGGGCCGGTGGCGCCCAACCGCAGCGGTTCCAGCACGGTACGCTGCAGCCACGCGTAGTAGTCCTCGCCTGCCGCCGCCTCGATCAGCCGTCCCGCGATCAGGTAGTTGGTGTCAGCGTAATGGGTCTCGGCGTCCGGCGGTCCGAGCGGACCGGCCTCGGCGGCGATGCGGATCCCGTCCTCGATCGACTGGGCATAGTCGGGATCGTTCGCAACGGCCTTGGCCCAGTTCAGCCGCCAGTCGGGCGTGTAGATGAAGTCCTGCAGCCCGGTGCGGTGGGCCAGCACGCGCCGCAGGGTAAGCTCGCCGGCGCTCGGCAAGGTCGCGATCCAGGGCAGCTGGTCCTCGAAACGGGTGATCGGCTCGTCCAAGCCGATCGCCCCGGCCTCCACCAGGATCATCGCCGCCGCGGCCGCGAAGGTCTTGCCGACGCTGCCGGCCAGCATGCGCGCCCGCGGGTCCATTCGCTCACCGGTCTCGCGGTTGGCGAAGCCGGCGGCGAGCGCGGTCTCCACGCCGTCGGCGCCGATAAACGCGCCGGTGACGCCCGGCCAGCCGGTCTCGGCGATGCAGTGTTCCAACAGTTCCACGTCGCCCTCCGGCTTGCCTGATCCGTCATCGGTCGGTTACATTGAGATCACAAATCACAATTGTCGAGAACGGTCCATGGCGGAAACAGCCCCAGACGCCACCACCACCCGCGCCGTGGTCGCCGGAACCCGCGTCCCCGTCCCCACCGGCGATCTCGAGCAGCTGCGCGCCGACATCGCCGAGTGCGGCTACGGCGTGATGCTGGACGCCCTGTCCCCGGACCTGCTCAAACGATTGAAGGCCCGCGTCCTGGCCCAGGCGGAAGGCGAACGCGACGCCGGCGTGGCGTTTTTCTTCGGCGACGACCAGACCGGCATGCCGGCGACCAAGGGCGGCTCGGCCGCGGCGCCTAACCAGCGGCTGGGGCATCTGTTGAACAAGGGTGCGGTGTTCCGCGAGCTCTTGACCCACCCTCTGGTCCAGGCCGTCGCCCCCGAGATCATCGGCAAGCGCTATCTGCTCTCCAGCCTCAGCGCCATGATCATGAACAGGGGCGGCGTCCCCCAGGTGCTGCATTCGGACCAGCAGTTCGCGCCGTTCCAGACTCCGGTGCCCCTGGTCTGCAACATCGTCTGGATGCTGGTGGACTTCACCCGCGAGAACGGCGCGACCCGGCTGGTTCCGGGAACCCACCGGCTGCCGCCGCCGACGATACGGTTCGAGACCGGCTCTGATGGCGCGAAGAGGCTGGTGCAGGTGGACGCCGAGCCGGTGATCGCCGAGGCGCCGGCCGGCTCGGCCCTGGTGTTCGACGGGCGCATCTGGCACGGCGCCGGCGCCAACACCACCGAAACGCCCCGGCCGGCGATCTTCTCCTACTATTGCCAGCCTTATGTCCGGCAGCAGGAGAACCTGCCGGTCTCGCTGAACGAGGAGGTCTATCGAGCGCTGAGCGAGGCGGAGAAGGCGCAGGTCGGCTTCGAGGCCCACAACCGCGGCCTCGGCCGCATCGCCCCCGCCCTCGGGCGCGTCAACACCAACTGGCCCGACAGCGCGGTCGGCGTGCTCGGCCGGGACGGCTAAAGCGCCCCGAGCGCCGCGCGAACCTCGCCAAGGACGAATTCGATCTCGCCGTCGCCCATGGGGGTCGAGAGGGTGAAGAGCAGCGCCGGCGAGGTCAGCACGCCGGTGTTGAGCAGCTGGCGATGGACGGCGGCCTGCCGCTCGACGAACGGGCCCGGCTGGAACAGGTCGCGGTAGTTTTCCACCCGCCGCTCGGTCAGCGTCAGCATGGCGAACGATCCCTGGCCGGAGACGTGGCCCGTGGCGCCGGCATCCTTCAGCGCAGCCTTCAGTCCTTCGCGCAGCCGGTCGCCAAGGCCGTTCAGCCGCTCAAAGGCGGCCGGCGTCATCATCTGCAGTGTTTTCAGCCCCGCGACCATGCTGATAGGGTTGCCGTTGTAGGTGCCGCCGTGGGGCACCTTGGCGCGGCCTTCGTCGAAGGCGAATACGCTCATGACCTCGGCCTTGCCGCCCACTGCCCCGACCGGAAAGCCGCCGCCGATGATCTTGCCGAGCGCGCTCAGATCGGGCGCCAAACCATAGGCACCCTGGGCGCCGTTGTAGCCGAGCCGCAGGTTGTAGACCTCGTCCCAGACGATCAGCGCACCGATCTTCGCCGTGGTCTCCCGCAGCATGAGCAGGAACTCCGGCTTGATCGCGGCATAACAGAGCCGCGACGGCATGGGGTCGACCAGCACGCAGGCCAGGTCGGCGGCGTGGGCCTCGATCAGGGCGCAGGCCGCATCGACGTCGTTCCACGGCAGCACCACCACCTCGTTCAGCATCGATTGCGGCGCGCCAGCTGAGGTGGCGGTGCTGTTCGGCCGGTCCGGGTCGCCCCAGGCGTCAGGCATGGCGGTCTGGCTGACCTCGGCGAAGTCGTAGCCGCCGTGATAGGCGCCCTCGATCTTGGCGATCTTCGGCCGGCCGGTGAAGGCGCGCGCGGCCTTCAGCGCCAGCATCACCGCCTCGGTGCCGGAATTGGCGAAGCGGATCTGCTCGACTCCGGCCAGCCGATCGACCAGCAGTTCGGCCAGGGCGATCTCATGCTCGGTCGGCAGACCGATGGCGACGATCCTATCCAGCTGGGCGCGGACGGCGGCCATGACTTCCGGGGGGCGATGGCCATGCAGCAGAGACGAATAGTTGTTGACGAAATCGATCCGCTCGGCGCCGTCAACATCGGTGACGCGACACCCCTCGCCGCTGGCGGCATAGACCGGATAGGGCTTGAAGAAGACCGTGCCGCGCGTGTTGCCCGACGGCATGACCGCCCGCGCCCGCTGGTGCAGCAGCGCCGAGCGCGAGGCTTCGTCGGGATAGCGCCGGCTGTTGGCGCCGGCGAATTCGGGTGTAGCTTCGACCATGTCCGCCGCCTGGAATCGCCGCCGCACCCGCGCGGCTTTCGTGATCACATATATCGTTATAGGGTGAGCCCCGGACGGTCAATCCGACCCTTCCCCGTTCGCCGCACGCCCTGGAGAGTTCCGATGCGCCTGTTCATGGCGATGTTGGCGACCGAGACCAACACCTTCGCGCCGCTGCCGACCGGCTGGGCTGCGTTCAAGGAAAGCGGCTACTTCAAGGGCGACGCCTCGCGCCATCCCGATGCTTCGACCGGGGTGCTGCTGGCCGAGTGGCGGGGGCTGGCGGAGAAGGACGGGATCGAGGTCGCCGAGGGAACCGCATGCGCCGCTCAGCCGGGCGGCCGCACCCTGCGAGGGGTCTACGAAGCGCTGCGCGACGAGATCCTGGAACAGCTCGCCGCCGCCCTGCCGCTGGACGTGGTGCTCTTGAACCTGCATGGCGCCATGGTCGCCGAGGGGTATGACGACTGCGAGGGCGACATCCTGGCGCGGGTCCGCGCCCTCACCGGCTCCAGGACCATCGTCGGCGTGGAGCTGGACCTGCACTGCAACGTCACCGAGGCCATGTTCGAGGCCGCCGACGCCATCATTGCCTACAAGGAATATCCGCACACGGATGAACTGGAGCGTGGCCGCGAACTTTACGCCCTCTGTCGCGACGCGGCGCTCGGCAAGGTACGGCCGGTCACCGCCGTGTTTGACTGTGCGATGATCAGCCTGTGGCGCACCACCGAGGAGCCGATGCGCGGCTTCGTCGCCGAGATGCAGGCCGCCGAGGGCCGGGACGGCGTGCTGTCGGTCTCGTTCGGCCACGGCTTTCCCTGGAGCGACACCGCCTTCGCCGGGGCCAGGATGTGGGTGATCGCCGATGGGGACAGGGCCAAGGCCGAAGCGGAGGCTCGGCGGCTGGGCGAGCGGATCTACCGGATGCGCGCGCAGACCCGCCCGACCGCGCTCGAGGTTGGCGAGGCCCTGACCGAGGCCGGCCGGTTCAACCGCGGCCCGGTGGTGCTGGCCGACATGGCGGACAATCCCGGCGGGGGCGCGGCCGCCGACAGCACCTTCATCCTGCAAGCCTGCCTTGACCGTGGGCTCGACCGCGTCGCCATCGGCGCCATGTGGGATCCGCAGGCCGTCGCCCTCTGTATGGAGGCCGGAGTCGGCGCCCGGTTTGCGCTGCGCGTCGGCGGCAAGACCGGCCCGGCTTCCGGCCCGCCGGTGGACCTCATGGCGACGGTGCGGGCGGTCAGCGAAGCGCACAGTCAGCAGGGGCTGAGCGGCGAGCGCGTGCCGCTGGGCCGCGCCGCCTGGATCGAAGCGGCCGGCATCGACGTGGTCCTGGTCTCGCGCCGAGAGCAGGTGTTCTCGCCCGACGCCTTCACCGGCCTCGGCCTGCCGCTGCAAGAGCGCCGCATCGTGGCGGTCAAATCGACCCAGCATTTCCACGCCGCCTTCGCCTCGGTCGCCGAAGCGGTGCTCTATGTCTCAAGCCCCGGGGCGATCGCCCCGAACTTCGCAACCATCGCCTACACCAAGCGCGACGACGACTTCTGGCCGAAGGTCGACGACCCGCTGGGACTGGATAGCTAGGGCGACGCGCCTCAGAATCCGACCGCCGATCCGCCCTTCAGCTTCAGGAGCGCGCGGGCCTCTTCCGGCGTCGCGATCTCGTACGACAACTCCTCGGCGATGCGCCTGACCTTGGCCACCTGCTCGGCGTTGGACTGGGCCAGCCGGCCCTTGCCGATGTAGAGGCTGTCCTCGAGCCCCACCCGCACATTTCCACCCATGGCCAGGCTGACGGCGGCGATGTTCATCTGGTGGCGGCCGGCGCCGATCACCGACAGGTAATAGTCCTCGCCGAACAGGTGGTCGGCCACCTGCACCATGTGGGTCAGGTTGCTCACGTCGGGGCCGATGCCGCCCAGGATGCCGAAGATTCCCTGGACGAAGAACGGCGGCTGGACCAGGCCGCGGTCGGCGAAATGCGCCAGCATGTAGAGGTGGCCGACGTCGTAGCATTCGAACTCGAACCGGGTGCCTTCCGCGTCGCCCAGTTCGTGGATCACCGTCTCGATGAAGCCGGGCGTGTTGACCGCGATCCGCTCGCCAGAGGTGGCGACGTAGTCCTTCTCCCAGTCGTTGCGCCAGGTGGTCACCCGCTCGGCGGCGGCGGTGTAATCGAAATTCATGGTGCCCATGTTCAGCGAGGCGACCTCGGGCGAGAACCGCTTGGCCGCCTCCAGCCGTTGCTGGTGGGTCATGCCGTTGCTGCCGCCGGTGGAGATGTTCACCACCGCGTCGGTCTGCTGTTTGATGCGGCCGAGGAACTCGCCGAACACGTCGGCGGACGGCGTCGGGCGGCCGTCGCGGGGGTCGCGCGCGTGCAGATGGATGATCGCCGCGCCGGCGTCGGCCGCCTCCACCGATGCGGCGACGATCTCGTCCGGCGTGATCGGCAGGTGCGGCGACATGGACGGGGTGTGCACCGACCCCGTGACCGCGCAGGTGATGATGACCTTGCCGCTTTTCTTCATGCCGCCGACTCCCGCCGCAATACTTGTGATCTGTGATATCAGATTTCAGGTGAACGGCTCGGGTGTCAAGGGCTGGCCCGTCAGGCGTCGCTCCAGCCGCTTTGCGCCGGCTTGACGGGCGCCCGGTGCGATGCAACTGATATCACAGATCACAAATGGGGGATTTGATGGCGCGAGACGCGACCAGGCCAAGCTTGCCGGTCAGCCTGGCCTATGCCGGTTACGCCTTGCCGATGGGGTTGATGATCCCGCCGCTGAGCCTCGTCCTGCCCGCCTTCTACGCCCAGACCATGGGCGTCTCGCTGGCCGCCGTCGGCGCGATCGTCGGCGCGCTTCGGATCTACGACCTGGTGTTCAATCCGATCCTGGGGGTGATGTCGGACCGCACCGTGACCCGCATCGGCCGCCGCCGGCCCTGGATGCTGGCTGGGGCGCCGCTCCTGGCCCTCGGCCTCTGGCTGGTGTTCACGCCGCCCGTCGCGCACGCCAGCGCCGCCTATCTCACCGTCGCCCTGCTGATCTACTACACCGGCTCCAGCCTGGTGATGATCCCCTACTACGCCCTTGGCGCCGAGACGCCGGCCACCGCCTTCGGCCGCGCCCGTCTACTGGGAATGCGCGAGGCCGCCGGCATGCTGGCGCTGTCCTTCTCGGGGATCATCCCGCTGTTGGCCCACGCTGCCGGATTCCCGGCCGCCAGCCGCCAGACCATGCTGTTCTTCTTCGTCGCGCTGGCGGTGCTGACGCCGGTCACCCTGGCGGCGCTGCTGGTCTTCGTTCCCGACCGGCCGATCCGCACCGCGGCGCCGGAGCGGTTCGACCTGGTCGAGGTGTTCGGCGACTTCTGGGGCGCGCTGGTCACCAACCGGCCGTTCGGCCAACTCGCCCTCGCCTATGCGATCATCAACTTCGCCATCTTCACCGATCAGTCGGTGACGCTGTTCTATCTCGGCAAGGTGCTGATGATTGAAAAGATGTTCGGCCTCGCCCTCCTGGCCCAGGGCCTCTGCACCGTGCTGGCCGCGCCGGTCTGGGTGGTGCTGGCGCGGCGCATCGAGCTGCACCGGCTGATCGGCTTTTCGGTGCTGGTCTCGGCGCTCTTCCGGGTCACCGCCTACAGCCTCTTGCAGCCGGGCCATCCCATGGCCTTCATCGCCATCCAGGCGGTCGGCGCGGTGCTGTTCTCGGGCACCCTGATCCTGGCCTCGGCCATCATGGCCACCGCCATCGACTACGGCGTCCTGAAGACCGGCAAGGAACGCGCCGGCACCTATATCTCGGCCAATTCGATCATCTCGCAACTGGCCGGCGCCCTGCCCTTCGCCATGGTCCTGCCGCTGCTGCAATGGGCCGGGTTCAAGGCGGCCGGGGTGAGCTCGGCGCAAGGGCTGCACGCGCTGCGCTTCGTCTACGTCTACGCGCCGCTGCCGTTCCAGCTGCTCGGCGCCTGGCTGATCTGGCGCTTTCCCATCTCCCGCCAATTGGCGGCCGAGCAGGCTGACCAGCTGGTCCTGCAGCGCAACGCCGAGGTCGAGATGGGCGCCCTGCCCGTCTGAGCCTGACAAACCCAAGGAGGATGCCGGCATGAACGACGGCCCAGTTGTCGAGACCCGCCAGGGCAAGGTGCGCGGAGCGGCTGAAAACGGCGTCCTCGCCTTCCGTGGCCTGCCGTTCGCCGCTTCCACTGAAGGCGACGGGCGGTTCGCGCCGCCGAGGCCGGCGCCGGCCTGGAGCGGAATCCGCGACGCCACGACCATCGGCTTCATGGCTCCGCAGAACGACCCGGAGTTCAACCTCTCGACCCTGCCGGAGATGAGCGAGGACTGCCTGAACCTCAACGTTTTCACGCCGGCGGCCGATGGAGCCAGGCGGCCGGTGTTGTTCTACATCCACGCCGGCGCCTTCGTGTCCGGCGGCGGCGGCGGCGCGACCCAGAACGGCTCGATCCTGGCGGTCGACGAGGACGTGGTGGTGGTGACCATCAACTATCGCCTCGGCGTCTTCGGCTGGCCGCCGTTCCGCGCCCGTGGCGAGGCGGTTTCGAACAATCTCGGCCTCCTGGACCAGATCGCGGCCCTGGAATGGGTGCGGGACAATATCGCGGCCTTCGGGGGCGATCCGGGCAACGTCACCGTGTTCGGCTATTCGGCCGGCGGCTGGTCGATCCTGGCGCTGATGGCCGCTCCCCAGGCCAGCGGCCTCTTCCACAAGGCCGCGCCGCAGAGCGGCAGCGCCTTCACCGCCGCCTCGCGGCTACGCCAGGACCGGCTGGCCGCCGACTTCCTCAGCCGGCTGGCCGGGGCTCCAGAGCACGCTGGCGTCGCCGTCCTGCTCGAGGCGCAGAAGGCCTATCTCGAGGCCCAGAATAACGCGCCGGAGCGGCTGGTCGAGGAAGGCGTGACCTTCGGCCCCTGGCGCGACGGAATCATGCTCGCCGACGATCCCCTGGCCGTGGCGGTCGCCGGTAAGGCGATGCGCATCCCGTTGCTGATCGGATCGACCGCCGACGAGCTCGGCTATGCGCCGTTCCGCGCCGGCATCGGCTGGCTGGACGCGATGCACACCCGCGAAGCGTCGCTGCGGACCTTGGCGACGGCCTACGGCGCCGGCAGGGCGTCGGCGATATGCGACGCTTACCGCGACGCGGCGCCGGACGCCTCCGACGCGGCCATCGCCGGTCACATCCGCAGCGACCGCTACTATCGCATGCCGGCGATCGTCGCCGCGGAAGCCCAGGCCGCCCATTCGCCGACCTGGATGTACCAGTTCACCCTGGGCGCGGCCTCCGAGATCGCGGGCGGGATAAGCACCCACGCCACCGATCTGGCCTTCTGGTTCGGGACCATGGCCGCCTCGCCCTTGCAGGCCTTCCTGTTCGGTCGGCCGCCGACCGAAGCCGAGCAGGCGCTGTCGCGCCGGATGCGCCGGGACCTCGCCCAGTTCGCCCGCACCGGCCGCTGCGAGTGGCCGGCCTACGCGCCGGCCGACCGCGTCACCCGTATGTACGGCCTTGAAGATCGAGTCGCGCTCGACCCCGGCGCGGCCCGCCGCAGGGCCTGGCCGGCCGGCGCGTTCTTAGGATAGCCAAAGAATTCAAGGGCCTGCAGCAGCGCCGTGCCGCGTCACAAAGGGACTTGTCATCCCGGCTTCACAATGTTGATATGAGATCACAGATATCATAAGACGGGGGTTCGGAGATGCGGGTTTCTAGGGCTTTGCGGCACGGGCGCGGGCGCCCGGCTCATCATCCATCCTGGCGCTCGCTCGCCTTGACCTCCGCGGCCATGCTGACCGCCGCCGGCGGCTGCGCCCACGCTCAGGACGCATCGGTCAAGCCGGAGCCGGCCGCGGCCGGCTCCGAAGAGGTGGTGGTCACGGCGCAGAAGCGGCCCAGCCGCGCGCTGGACGTCCCAGCCTCGCTGACCGTAGTGCCGGCCAGCCAGCTGCAGGTGCAGGGCCTGAGCAGCCTGACCGATCTGACCAGCGTCGTGCCTGGCCTGGACGTCTCGTCCCATGGCGCGGTGGGCTTCAACCAGATCATCCTGCGCGGCATCACCTCCGGCGGCCAACAGACCAGCCCGACGGTCGGCATCTATGTCGACGAGGTTCCCTTCGGCACCGCCAGCTCCATCGGCACCTCCAGCCTGCAGCCCGACATCGACCCCGCCGACGTGCAGAGGATCGAAGTGCTGCGCGGCCCGCAAGGCACCCTTTACGGCGCCAGCACCCTGGGCGGGCTGATCAAGTACGTCACCTATGCGCCGGATCCCCGCCAGTTCAGCGGCGCAGCCAGCGTCGGCGGCGAAACCGTCGACCACGGCGGCGCGGGAGCGAGCGGACGGATCGAACTCAACCTGCCGATCGTCGAGGACAGGCTCGCGGTGCGCGGCTCGGCCTTCAGCCGTTTCGATCCCGGCTATATCGACGATCCGGTCGACCATAACCGCGACGACAACGGCAGCCATGTGGCCGGCGGGCGCCTCTCCCTGGGCATTTACCCCACCCCGCAGCTGTCGGTGCGGCTGGACGCCTTCACCCAGCAGTCGCGGACCATCGCCACCAGCTCTGTCGACCTGAATCCCACGACGCTGCGGCCCATTGCCGGCGACCTCACCAACACCCGGGTGACCGACGACTTCTTCAAGTCGCGCTACAACCTGTTCTCCGGAACCGCCAAGTGGGACGCCGGCCCAGTCACGCTGGTCTCGGCGACGGGCTACGGCCAGATCACCTCGAATATCCTGTTCGATTTCACCCCGGCCTACGCCTTCATCATTCCGCTCTATTCCGGCGGCGCCATCCCGAGCGGCGACATCACCGGCCCGCAGAACTTCAATTCCAACAAGTTCACGGAGGAAGTGCGGCTGGACTCCAACAGCTGGACCCCGCTGAACTGGCGGATCGGGGCCTTCTACACCAAGGAAAACTTCAACATCGCCACCCAGGTGCTGGGTCTCAATCCGACCACGCTGCACCAGCTGCCTTCGGTGTTCGGCCCCCTGTCCACCGCCAGCACCGTCGCCAGCTATGAGGAAGAGGCGGTATTCGGCGACGCGCGCTGGGCGGTGACCAAGACCCTGGAACTGGATGGCGGCGTGCGCTGGTCGCACAACGACCAGAACTCCTACGCCACCTCCGCCGGGCTCCTGAACAGCACCAGCAATCCCTTCACTCCCAGCGTCATGCGGGGAACGTCCTCGGAAAGCGTCGTCACCTTCGAAGCCTCGGCGAAGTGGAACTTCACCCCCGACCAGATGGCCTATGCCCGGGTCGCCAAGGGCTACCGGCCCGGCGGCCCCATCGGCCTGTTGCCGGCCCAGCTCGCCGCCGGCGCGCCGACCAGCTACCATTCCGACACCGTCATCGACTACGAGGGCGGGGTCAAAGGTCTGTGGCTGGACAAGCGGCTGTCGCTGGACGCCGACGTCTTCTACATCGACTGGCAGAATATCCAGCTGCCGACCCTGATCGCCGGCTTCAACGTGCTCTCCAACGGCGGCGGCGCGATCAGCCAGGGCGTCGAGTTCAACGGCAGCTACGCGGTCACCCCCGACCTCACGGTCAGCCTGCGCGCCGCCTACACCGATGCGCATCTGACGTCGCAGGCCTTGGTCGCCGGCTACGCCAAGGGCGAGCGGCTGCCGGCGGTGCCGCGCTGGGATGTGGGCGGCGACATCGACTACGTGCACCCGCTGTTCGCCGACCTGATCGGCGACCTTGGCATGACCGTGAAGTACAACAGCGACCGCCAGGCCGGCCAGGCGCTGAATGCGGCCAACCCGCTGGTCGACCTGCCCGGCTTCACCACCGTCGACCTGCGCGCCGGACTGATGTGGCGGCGCTATCGGCTGGACCTCTACGCGCGCAACGTCGGCGACGAGCGGGCCTATTTCAACGGCAGCGCGCTACGGGCCTTCGCCGGCCAAAATGTCCCGTTCACAGCCATCCCCATCCAGCCGCGCACCCTCGGGGTGGTCCTGTCAGCCAAGTTCTGATTGGGGGATTCGGAGGGGCAGCGCCGACGCTCCGCGCGAACTTAGATCGCGACAAACCCTCCGTTCGCCCTGTAGGCGGCCATCAGCACCTTCAGCGCAATGAGTCCGTCCGTCGCGTTGCTACGCGGCGCACGGGCGGCCAGGAGGTCCTCGGCGAAAGCGTCGATCTGGGCAGCGAAATGGTGGGGCGCCGGCCGGCCTTCGAGCGGCAACTGCCGCTGGCCGTCTTTGTCGGTGAGGAAAAGCGCGTTCGCGTAGTGGGCGATGCGCAGTGCGCCCCTTGTCCCATGCACATGGATCGTGCCCGGCGAGGCGGCCCAAAGGCCGCCTGAATGGAAGCCGTCGGCATCCCAGGACGCGCCCCAGCTGAACAAGCCCTCAGCCGGGAGCTCGGTCGGGTAGGTCCCCTCGTCATAGAGCAGCGAGCCGACCGCGCCATTCGATAGCGTCATCAACAGGTACTCCGGGCTGAGAGCGCGCCCGGAGACATTGCCGCGGCCGAGCGCGGACACGACGCGCGCCCCGGTCATCCAGGCGAAAGCATCGATCAGGTGCACCCCGTGGTCCACGAGACCCATGGGGCTGCCGCCGGGCTGCCCCGGGGAGTAGTGGTCGGGGGGCATGATCTGGCGGTTCGTTGGACCGGCGCCCCCGATCGCTTGCTCGCGCAGCAGCACCACCTGCCCAACCGCGCCCTCGGCGATCAGCGCCTGGGCTCGTGCCACGGCCGGCAGAAAACGATAGGAAGCGCCGTACGCCAGCTGAACGTTGGCTGTCTGACAGGCGTCGATCATCGCTGTCGCCTCCGCCAGGGATCCTGCCAACGGCTTTTCGCAGAGCACGTGGACACCGGCTGTGGCGCAGAGCAGGGTCATGGCCGCGTGGCTGGCCGCGGGTGTTAAGACGCAAGCGATGTCGAGCTGTTCCTGCGCCAGCATATCGGCGGCGTTGGTGTAGAGGCGCACCTCCGGCGCCCTCGCCGCTTCCCGCCGGTCAGGGTCGGGCTCGGCGACGGCGACCACTTCGATGCGCATCGCCGTGCGATAAGCTTCCAGATGCAGCCGGCCGACCGCGCCAAGGCCGATTAGTCCAACTCTCAGCCGCCTCTCGCGCACGCAACCGACCCGCCCACCCAACCAGGGGCCCAGCATCCCTCATTATTGTGATCACATCAACTGTGATCTCATATGTCTTAACGGGCGCGGCGGGCGCGGCTTGGCCGAGGCGCTTCCTCTTGATCCGCGCGTAGGCGGGAGATCAGCGTCTCACGGGCCTCAGACAGATCCTTTGCAATGGCCAGGCGCGCGGCAGCGCCATCGCGGCGGGATAGGCCGTCGACTGCCGCCTGATGATGGTCGAAGGCTGCTAGCTGCTTGTTGATCATCGGCCCGATCTGCAGCCACAGCGACTCAATCAGCTCGGTCAGCTGCGGCATGCCCGCCAGGGCATAGATCTTGAAGTGGAAGCGCCAGTTGAGGTCGACGTACTTGCGCACGGCCCCCTCCTTCTGCGCCGCCTCCATCTCCTCCTCCAACCCGCGTAGCTCCGTTAGGTCGCGGTCTGTGACCTTGGCCGCCGCCTCCTCGGTCGCCAAGCCTTCGAGCTCAATGCGGATCTTGTAGACCTCTTCGATCTGCTCAATGCTCAGCTTGGGGACGATAATGGTGCGGTTCGGCCGCGCCTCCAGCGCCCGCTCCGTGATCAGTCGCCGGACCGCATCGCGCACCGGCATCGGGCTGGTGCCGAGGGCGTCAGCGAGGCCGCGATAGGAGAGCGACTGCCCCGGCTGCACCGCCCCCGACATCAGCGCCTTCCGCAACTCGTGATAGATTCGCCCGTGGAGCGTGTCGTGTTCGATGACAGGGAGTTTGATCTCCGCCGCACGTCTGGCCATCTGTCGCCGATCCCCGCTCACCTTCGTTCGCCGCGACGCGACGCTGATCACTGTACATTACGAGATCACATATATGGCTGCAATCGCTAGCGAATGCGTGGTTATCCGACTTATCTGTTCCGCCATCCTGAACTGCTCCACGACCACGGAGAAGCTGCGGTTTCAAATGTCCTACACACCGCGTAGCCAAGCTGTGCGCGGCAGGCGCAAGTTCTGAGCACCATCCTAAGCGGGCGCGCGCGTTGGTCGTGCAATCGACTACTCTCAACCGTGGCCTCGGAAGGCTTCGATCCCCAACGCGATAAGCGGACTGTCGCGACGTCCGCGTTGAGTCAAAAACCGCTCATCCCGCTAGTCGCTCGGCGCGGCCGCGTGCCGATGGGATCCTGCGATGAGCAACCCACTCAGCCCTTTCCACATCGCCTTTCCGGTGCATGACTTGGCCGCCGCACGCGCCGATGTGCAAGAAGAGATCCGCAACGGCCCATCTTTTGCGGCGCGGCGCCCCGGGCTGGACTAGGCTGTCGGAGCCATGCCCCATTCAACGGCCAGCCCGCCGCGGGCCGAGGATGCCCCCGCCCCGCCCCTTCGGGCCCACGCCCTGCTGCTGGGCGACCGCATCGGCACCAGCGGCCTGGAACATGACGGGGTGGTCGCCACCGCCCCGCTGTCGTTCAAGTCCGGCAAGGTCGGCCTCGCCGCCCTGTTCCGCTACGGCGCGGCGGTGCTGATCGGCCTCAGCGACGCCGAAGAGGCCGAGGTCCTTGCCGCCGTTTCCGACCGCGTCGTGGGCCGCGAGCCGGCTCCCGAGGAGGAGACCGCCCGGATCGTCGTGCGGCCCGGCCAGGAGGAGCAGATCACCCCCGCCGGGGCGATCCAGCTGCGCGACGCCGGCGCGGACCATCTGCTCATCGTCGCCGACGCACTGGCCAAGAGCGTCGCCCTGGCGCGCGACGAGCGGCGCCTCGCCGCGGTGTTCGACGCCATCGAGCCGTTCGCCGCCAGCCTGGCGACCGGCGGACGCGCGCCCGGCGGCCGGCAGGCTATCGTGCGGCTGATCGGCCAGGCGCTCTTGGTGCAGCACCGCCTGTCGGGCAGGGTGGCCGTGCGCGAGAAGCCGGACATCCTGTGGGACCGGCCCGACCTCGAGCGCCTCTACGGCCGGCTCGAGGACGAATATGAGCTGATCGAACGGGCGGAGACGCTGGACCGCAAACTGGCGGTGATCGCCGCCACCGCGACCGCCCTGGTCGACCTGCAGGACACCGCCCGTTTCCTGCGGCTGGAGATCCTGGTGGTGATCCTGATCCTGGCGGAACTGGCCCTCGGCTTCATCCAGCTGGGCCTCGGGCGTCTGTGAGGCGGCCAACCTTCCGGCTAGGCTTGAAACGGCGCCGCAATGGTCGGCAAGGTGGCGCATGGCGGTTGCTCCGCGGCATGACGAGCGCGATCGGGTGATCGCGGTCCTGCGTGCGGAGGTGGCGGATCTGAAGGCCGCGCTCCGGGCGCAAGCCGCGGCGAAGCAGGATGCGAGCGACGCGCCGCTGTTTGGGCGCGGGGTGCGCGGCGGGTTTCTCGGCGGCCTTGAGATCGCGATCGGAGCCTTCGCCCTGATGGTGCTGCTCGCCGTCTTCCACCAACTGACCAGCACGCCCTAGCGGGGCGCGCCGGGCGGCTTCAGCCCCACAGGCGTGGTTGCGGGATCGAGACCCGGCCGGCCCTGTATTCCAGGCCGCCTGCGCGATCGCGAACCAGGGCGAGCGGGCCGTCGAGATCGGCGTAGAGGCAGGTTTGCGCCACCACCAGGTTGGGGGCCATGGACAGCGAGGTGCCGATCATGTTGCCGACCATGGTCCCCAGGGCCGCCGTTTCGGCCGCTTGCATGAGCCGAAGCGCCTCGGTCAGGCCGCCGCACTTGTCCAGCTTGATGTTCACCAGGCTGTAGAGGCCGACGAGCGCCGGTACGTCCGCCGCGACGAGGCAGGATTCGTCGGCGCAGAGCGGGATCGGCGAACTGAAGTCGGCGAGCGCAGCATCCGCACCGGGCGGCAGGGGCTGTTCGATCATCTCGACGCCCAGCGCCCGCAAGGGGCCGGCGACCTCGGCCAGGGTCTCCCTATCCCAGGCGCCGTTGGCGTCGATGATGATCCGCGCGTCCGGCCGCGCCGCGCGCACGGCGGCGACGCGCCGGACCGGGTCTTCACGGTCGACCTTGACCTTGAGCAGCGGATAGTCGCCGAGGACCACAGCGCGGGCCCGGGCGGTCGGCACGGGATCGAGCCCCACCGTGTTGCAGGTGAGGACCGGCTTCGGCTTCAGGCCCAGCAGCTCCCAGATCGTCCGGCCGGCGCGCTTGCACTCCAGGTCCCACAGGGCGCAGTCGATGGCGTTGCGCGCGCCGCCAGGCGGCAGCGCGGCGGCGAGCTCGCCGCGGCCGAGGCCGTCTTCCAGCCGTCCGGCCACGGCGGCGATCTGGGCGCAGATGGAGTCGGGAGTCTCGCCCAGATAGATGACGCCGGTGGCCTCGCCGCGGCCGCGGAACGCCCCGTCGGTGAGCGTGACCACCACCACGTCGCTGGAGGCGATGGTATGGCCCGCGAAGCGGAACGGCGCGGCGAGCGGCCAGCTTTCCTTGTGGAAGGCGACGCGGAGACCGCTCATGTCAGGGCGCGGGACTGGAGACGCCGGCGTCGGCGCCGGTCCAGTCGGCCTGGGGCAGCTCCACCCAGGCGGGCGCGGCCGCCGATCGCCTGATCGTGTAGGTCAGGTCGCCGCTCTCGGGATAGCGCGCGAAGGTGTCGGCGTCGGCGCCGGCGATGGCGAGGCGCAGCCGATAGCCCGTGCGGACCAGGGCCGAGACGGCGTGCAGCCGGAGCCCGATCTCGGTCATGGCGCCCGGAACCAGCGGCGCCGCATCGGCGCGCAGGAAGGAGGGCGCGACGCCGGCCGGCGTATTGGCCGGGCTCGCCGGCCCGCGCAACGCCAGGCGCAGATCGCCTTCGGACAGGTAGACCACGCGGCCGTCCGGCCCGACCGCCTCCAGATAGACGAAGACCGCACCGTCCGGCCGGCTGGAGGCCATGGGGAGGTTGACCACGGCCGAGCCGGTCACCTCGATATCGCGATCCAGCGGCGCCGACGTGTAGGTCAAGAGCCTCCTGTCCGGGCCGGCGCGGTCGCCATAGTCCACCGGACCGCCGCCCAGCTGGGTGGTCCAGCGGTTGGTCTTGCCGGTGGTGGCGGTGAAGTCGACGGCATAAGTGTCGGCAGCCCGGGCCTGGGTGGGCGCGGTGCGGTCGAGGGCGCCGCCGGCGGCGAAGAACCAGCGCACCGGCCGGACGCCGGCGGGCGGCCACTGCGTCGTCGTCCGCCAGCGCTGCGCCCCGGCGGTATAGTAATGGATCAGGCGGCGGGCGGCGGCCGGCCGGGTCACGGCGTCCTCGGCGAAGCCGAGGAAGGTCCGCGCCGGAGACGGCGCGCCGGGCTCGTCCTCGGCGGCGTCCCGCACGAACGGATCGACCCGGGCGCCGCCGCCGTGGGTCCAGGCGCCGAGATAGAGCTCGATTGGGGCATCGGGCGCTGCGCGATACCAATCGAGCGCGCTGTCGGCGGTCGCCGCGTCGAACCAGCTGCCCCAGAGCTGGACCGGGACCCTCGAGGCCCGCAGCGCGGCGGTCTGGGTGGAGAGGAAGCCATCGCGCAGATCATGGCCGGAGGACGTGCGGTCGTCCTCGAACTGGTATCCGCGCGTATCGGCGTAGGCGCGCCAGTCCTGCTGGTGATCCAGCAGCGCCGCCCGCAGGGCCGTGTCGCCGGTATCGCCGTCCACCGGCTTGAGGTTGGCCATGGCCGGACAGGCGGACGCGCTCAGCAGGCACGGCGTTGCGCGATCCAGCGCGTCGGTCATCGCGCCCCATTCGCGCAGCAGCATCTCGTTGCGGACGCCGCCGGGGACGGCCAGGTCGCGGTAGGTGTCGAAGTCGATGAAGCGCGGGACGGCGCCGGCCATCGCCTTGCCGGGCGCGGCCAGGCTCAGGGCGGCGAGGTTGCCGTCATAGGAGGCGCCGGTGGCGACGACCCGGCCGTCTGACCAGGGCTGGCGGGCGATCCAGCCGAGCACGACGCCGATGTCGGCCCGCTCCTGGCGGGAAAAGATCGCCGTCACATGCCCCTGGGAGGCGCCGGTCCCGCGCGTGTCCACCAGCACGATGGCGAAACCCTCGACGGTGAAGGCCTGGACGGCGCCGCCGCTCAGCCGCGTCGCGCGCCCGTACGGCGTCATCACCAGGATAGCCGGCAGGCGCTTCGCCGCCGCGCCGGCGGGCAGGACGAGGTCGGCCGCGAGCCTGACGCCGTCGGGGGTCTGGATGGTCGGCGAGGTCACCGAAGCGCCTGCGGGCGATGGCGCGGCGGGTGTGGTCGCCGCCGCCGCGCCGGAGGCCATCGCGGCCAGGGCCAATGCGCACCCCCATGGACGCCAGCGCCCCATCAGATCAGGCCAAGCAGCTTCCAGTAGGCGGCCAGCGCCACCAGGGCCCACGACGCCACGGCGATGAGGCCGAGATCGACCGCCGCCGCGAGCCCGCGCACCGTGAGCTTCGGCGGCGCCGTGCGCCAGCCCCAGGCCAGCGCCAACGGCCAGAGGCAGAGGCCGACGAGCACCAGCTGCAGCGGCAGCCGCCAGAGGTGGGCGATCCAGCCCTGGTCGATCATCAGGACCTGGTTGGCGTACTGCGCCTCGAGCACCAGGCCGACGAGATAAAGGGCCCCGAGCACCGCGGCCGAAAGGCCCAGCCGGCGATAGAGCGGCCGGGCGCTGAAGCCGTAGAAGCCGGTCAAAACCAGCAGCAGCGGCAGGACCACCAGCGGGGCGATGGTCAGCAGCGGCGTTTCGTACCAGGCCGCACGCTTGTCGATCCACAGCGCCGCCGGACCCATGAACTGGCCATAGGCGTCGGTGTGGAAGGCCATGCGGTTGTTGGTTTTGGAGTCCTCGAACAGGCCGGGCTCGATCTGCCGGTAGACCTGCCCCCCGATGTTCACCGCGCCATGGCCCGCCGGCTGCACCTGGACGCCCTCGATCAGCCCCACCTGCAGGTTGCCGACGAAGCTGGCGAACCTCGAATTGGTCGGAACGTACTTGCCGGCGAGGGCGGCGATGTCGGCGTCGGTCAGCGTGCGGACCCCGCGGGTGTCGATCGGCTGGGGCGGCGCGGCCGGCAGGAAGGTTCTGGCGAAGGACTCGTGGATCTTCAGGAAGGGCAGGAATTCGGCCATGCTGACCTTCGGCTTGGGGTCGAACAGGAACATGCGCACGCCGCGCAGCAGGCCGGTCAGGGTCTCGCCGTCGAAGGGATTGTAAGGCCTGGCGTTGACGGCGAAGAAGACGCCGATCTGCTCGCGCGGATAGAGCTCCATGGAAGCGGCGGAGCCGGCCATGCCGCCGTCGTGGCGGATGGCGAAGTGGCCCAATGGGCGGTCCTCATAGAGGGCGCGCCCATAGCCCGGCAGCATCGGATGCAGCCGGTGGGCGTCGAAATCGGTGACGGCGGCGTAGCCGGCGGGCGACAGCACCCGCTGGCCGTCGATCTGGCCGCCCTGCAGCAGGGCGATCATCAGCCGCGCCATGTCGGCGCCGGTGGCGGAGGCGTCCCCCGCGCCTTGTTCCATGGGCCGCAGCAGCGAGTGGTCGATGCGCCTTACCCGGCCGTCCGGCAGGACATAGTGCTCGCCGATGGCCCGGCCGGCGTCCTGGTCTGGAATGCCGATGGTCGAATGGGTCATGCCCAGCGGCTGAAACACGCGCTGGCGGACCAGGTCGGCATAGGACGTGCCGGTGGCGTCGGCGAGAGTGAGGCCCAGCACGCCCCAGCCATTGTTGTCATAGGCGATGTAACGACCGGGCGGGCGCACGCGCGGCACCAGCAGCCGCTGCATCCTGGCGGGCGAGATGTCGGCTTCGGCGTTGGTCGGCGCGTCGACGCCGCGCAGGTCGGCGCCAAAGCCGCCCTCGTGCGCCAAAAGCTCGGTGACGGTCACCGGCTGCGGATAGGTCGCCGGGATTTGGATCCGCTTCAGATAGCGGTTCACGTCGCTGGCCGGATCGATCCGGCCTTCCTCGATCAGCTGGGTCGCGGTGATGGCGGTCAGCACCTTGGTGATGGAGCCGAGCCGGAACAGCGTCGTCTGCGGGTCGATCGGATGGCCGGCGACCGGCGTGGTGACGCCATAGCCTTTCATGAAGACGATCTTGCCGTGATCGACCACGACGACCACCGCGCCGGGCACGTGGCTGCCGGCCATGGTGGTCTGGAAGAAGCTGTCCGCCCACCGCTGCACCGCCGCCGGGTCCAGTTGCGCCGGACCGGTCTGCGCCGGCGACGACGAGGCGCAGAGCCACGCCGCCGCGACCGCCGCCAGGGCGATGAGCCGTTTCAGGCGCGGCTTGGCGGATGTCATCCTTCGCGTCTCCGTGCGGGCGCCTTTCGACCATCGACGGCGCGTCAAAGGGATCAGAATTGCTTGCTGACGCTGACGCCGATGGTCCGAGGCCGGATGAGCACCGACTCGCCCGTGCCGTTGTCCAGCGCGATCAGCTCGCCCCGCGCATCGCCGACATTATCGGCGAAGACCGTCAGGTCCAGCCGATCACGGGAGATCCCGGCGCGCAGGTTGACCGTCGTGTAGGGCTGGTTGATCGTCGCCGGCAGGTCGCTGACCGACGAATAGCTGAGCCCGTTATAGCTCACGTCGATGCGCGCCCGCCCGGTCCAGCTTCCGTCCAGCACCGGGAAGTCGTACTCGGCGCCGCCGTAGACCTTGTAGCGCGGCGCGAACGGCAGCGTCGCGCCGGCGGCGGCCAGAACCCCGGCGCCGGCCTTGGACGCCTGGACGATCTTCGCCTGGTTATAGTCGCCGGAGAAGGACAGGGTCAGGCCCCTCACCGGTATGGCGGTGATCTCCAGCTCGACCCCGTCGCTGTGGGCGTCGCCGCCATTGACCGAATAGCCGAACAGCGCGCTCGGCGCGTTGGCGTTGATGATCACATTCTGCCAGTCGATGTGATAGGCGGCCAGGTTCACCACCAGACGCTTGTCCAGCCAGCTGGTCTTGGCGCCGATCTCGTAGTTCCACAGATGCTCGGGCCCGAAGCTGCTGGGCGCCCCGGGGAACAGGAAGGCGTAGGGGTTGATGTCGCCGGCGCGGAAGCCGCTGGAGGCGGTCGCGTAGGCGAGGATGTCGTCGGTGAATTTGTAGTTCAGCGAGATCTTCGGCGTCACGTCCGAGGTCGATGCTCTCTGCTTGAGGCCGTTGAACCCGGTCCCGGAAAGCACCAGGGGCAAAAGGCCGCCGACGGCCGAGGTCGTATTGCGCTGCTCGTCGAAATAACGGACGCCGGCGACCAGGTGCAGCTGGCTGGTGAAGGCGTAATCGCCCTCGCCGAACACCGCGTACTGGTTGGAGGTGTCGTCGACGTTCAGGGTGAACACCGAGACCGGCAGCACCGGATTGGTCCGGGCGGCGTTGGCGATGTCGATGGTGTCGTTCTTGTAGAAGCCGCCGATGGTCCAGGCGAGCGGGCCGCCGGGGTCGGAAACCAGGCGGACCTCCTCGGTGACGGACCTCTGGTTGTTCGGCCGGATGATGTCGGCGGTGTTCACCGGTTCGGAGAACAGGAAGCTGAGGATCGGCGCGACGCTGGTGAAGTCGTTGTGGCTGAGCGAACTGCGCACGAAATAGGCGGTGGCGGAGGTCAGGGTGGCGAAACCGAAGTCGCGGCTGGCGGTCAGGCTGTAGATGTCGAAGCGGTCGTTGCGCGGCTCGGCGGTGCCGGCGAAGTCGCGATAGTCGGCGTCGCCTTGGCTCGGCCCGCCGGAGTTGGCGTACTGATGCATGTAGCCGAGGTCGATGATGGTCTTGTCGTCCGGCGTGAAGCGCAGGTCGGCGCGGCCGGTGACGTCGGTGTCGGTGTTGTAGTGGGACTTGCCGATGACCGGGTTGTTGATCCAGCCGTCGTAGTCCGACGACAGCCCGACCACCCGCAGGGCCAGCACGTTGGCGACCAGCGGCACATTGACCATGCCGTCCAGTTCGCCGTTGGCGCCGCCGTGATCGGTGTAGGAGGCCACTCCGTACACGGCGGCGTGGAAAGCGGTCGCGTCCGGCTTGTTGGTGACGATGCGGATGGTGCCGCCCTCGGAGCCTTCGCCGTAGAGGGTGCCTTGCGGGCCGCGCAACACCTCGATGCGGTCGATATCGAAGGTCTTCAGGTTGACCTGCTCGCCCGAGAAGGTGGTGATCGGGATCTCGTCCATATAGACGCCGACCGTCGGGGCGCCGCCGGCGACCTCGGATATGCCGCGGATATAGGTGTGGTTCTCGCCGGCGCGGTCGCTTTGCAGGGAAAGGCCGGGGATCGCGCCGGCGATGTCGGCGAGGTCCGAGCCACCCATCTTGGCGATGACCTGGCCGGTCAGGGCGGTCACCGCGATCGGGACCTTCTGCAGGTGCTGGCTGCGCTTCGCCGCCGTCACCACGACGTCCGTCGCCTGCGGCGCGGCCTCCGGCGCGGCGTTGGCTTCCGGCGCGGCGTTGGCCGCCGCCGGTTGGGCGGTCGCTTGGGCGGTTTGGGCCAGGCCCGGCCCGGCGACGCAGGCCGCCGCGCCCGCCAGCAGCAGGGCCGCGAGCCCGCGGATGGAATCAGTCGATCGCGCCGTTGCCATGCAGGCCCCCTCTGGTGACGTCGTCGCAGGCGGTAGCCGCCGCCCAGGCGACCGGCCCCGGTCTTCGGCCGAATGGGTTCGGCGCTTCTTATAATCCGAATTCGTATTCTGTTTTCAAAAACGTGTCAATTGCACGACGGCGGCGGCCCCGGCGGCGTCCAGCGCGGCTTTTTTTCGTCATGGACTTGATCGCGGCCCCCATGATCACCGTCGAAGATCAGCGTCCACGTATCCCCCGCATTCCGCTCCGGCGGGGATGACGGTTCAGCGGACGGCGACCTCTCGGAGGCCTGGCGGATGACGCTTCAGACGCCCCTGCCCTGCGCCGCGTAGGCCAGCCGCGCCGCATCCGGCGAGCGTCCGATCAGGGCCCGGTGCCAGAGCACCGCGATGTTCTCGGTGATCTCGTCGACGCCGCCGGCGGACTCCACCAGTCCGGGATCGCGCTCGACATGGATCTTGAACAGCAAAAGGTCGACGAAGCTGAGCAGGCTGTAGGCGTTGGCGTTGGTCAGCGCCATTCCGTCCGCCTCGGATGCCCCGAGCTTCTCGACCAGGCGCGACACCCAGCTGGCCGCGGCGCTCTCCCATATGTCGACATAGAGCCTGTCGGTCATGGCCAGCTGGTTGAAGCAGCGGACCAGGCCGGGAGCGTCGCGATAGGCGCGCACCAGGGCGGTGCTGGCGTGGAACAAGGCGCTGTAAGGGTCCTGATAGTGCAGGGCCGCGTCGAGCGTCGTCCAGAAGTCGGCGCTGTGCTCCCGGATCACCTCTTCCAGCAAATCGGCCTTCCTGGCGTAGTGGAAGTAGAACCCCCCCGTCGCCACGTGCGCAGCCTGGCAGATGTCGGTGATGGTCAGGTCGAAATAGTCCTGCTCGTTCAGCAGGCCGATCAGCGTCTCCTTGATCTTCAGGCGCGTGCGTTCGCCGCGCTGCTGCCGGCGCCCGGCCTTGCGCGCCAGCTCGGCGACGCCGGGCGAGTCGGGCGGCGCGGCGCCGGTCATCCGGCGCTCCCGGCTTCGGCCATGCGCCGCCACAGTTGCGTCAGGTCCCTGGCCAGCGTGGCCGACGAGGCGGCGGCGGTCTTCCCCGACCGGTCGCGATAGACGTAGATCAGGTCGAGCTTGCTCATGATCATGGTCACCAGCGCATGGGCCAGGAACAGCGCGCGGTCCGGCGCCAGGTCCGGTCGCTCGACGGCGAGGCTCTCGCCCAGCCGCCGCATGCCGCCCTCGCTGGCGACCCGCCAGCGCGAGGCATAGTCGGATCGCATGCGCGTCAGCTGCTGGAAGGTCCTGGCGAGACCGGCCTGTTCCGAATAGGCCTTCAGGAAGGCGCCGCAGACCGCCTCGGCCAGGGCGGTCCCGCGACGGTCGTCGATCGCGGCGTCGAAATCGCCGACTAGGACGTCGATGTATTCGGCGATCACCTCGTCGAGCAGGTCTTCCTGGCTGGCGAAATGGAAATAGAAGCCGCCGACCGTGATGTCCGAGGTCCGGCAGATGTCCGCTATGGTTATGGAGGTGAAGCTCTTGCCGGCAAGCAGGTCGGCGAAAGCGGCCTTGATGCGCTGCTTCGTGCGCTCGCCCTTGGCGCCCTGCCGCGCCCGCTCAGGCTTGTCCGCTGACAGGTCCGTGGTCTCCATCCGCCTCGTCACCCCATGCCGACGCCGCCGGCCCGCGTCAAATTCCCCCGGGCTCGCGGGGCCGAGGATACACGACGGCCGCCGTCGTCGCGATCCGCCCTCGATATCCAATAACAGAACCAGAATTCTTTTTCTATTGCGTGCAGGCCTTGCCCGGCTATCATCCGGCCTCCCTTCCACGACAGCGCCCCCGATGAGCACCCCCGCGACGATGCTTTCCTTCGACACCCTGGAAGATCACATCGAGCGCCAGCTCGCCCTGACCGACTGGATCCGGGTCGAACAGCCGGACGTCACGGCCTTCGGCCACCTGACCCACGATCCCGATCCCATGCATATCGATCCGGCCTGGGCCAGGTCGGAGAGCCCGTTCGGGGGAACGGTGCTGGCCGGCCTGCACCAGCTGTCGCTGTTGCCCTATCTCAGCCGCGGAAGCGGGCTCGACATCGCCGGCGTGCAGCTGGCGATGAACTATGGTTTCGATCGTGTGCGCTTCGTCGCGCCGGTGCCGGTGGGCGCGGACCTGCGCAACCGCATCCACCTGCTGCGCGTCCAGCGGCGTCCGGACGGCAAGGCGATCATCGTCACGCGCAACGCATTCGAGGTGCGCGGCGTCGAAGGCCCTGCGCTGGTCGCCGAATGGGTCAATATGCTGTGGCCGGACACGAAGACCGACGACCAGCCTGGAGGCTGACATGAGCGAGACCCTGGCCGGCGGCGCGCCGCGACTGACCCGCCTGTGCGACTATGTCCGCCACTACGCCGAGACGGCGCCGGACCGGGAGGCGCTGGTCTTCGGCCAGACGCGGCTGAGCTACGCCGCCTTTGACCGGCTGGTCGACCGTTGCGCGGCGGCGCTGCAGAAGGCCGGCGTCGGCGTCGGCGACCGGGTGGCGATGCTGACCACGCCGCGTCCTGAATTCGCCGTCGTGCTGATGGCGACGCAACGGATCGGCGCCGTCTGGGTCGGTCTCAACACCCGCTACCGGCTGCCGGAGCTGAACTACATCTTGCAGGACTGCGCGCCGCGCATCCTGATCTCGGTGGGCGAGACGCCGGAGGACCGAAGCTTCGAACCCGACCTGCGCGCCATCGCCGCCAACCTGGCCGGGCCGAACGCGACCGGATTGGGCGAGATCATCACCTTTCCCGAGGCCCTGCCGGGCGTCGGCCGATCGCTGGCGCAATTCCTCGCCGCCGCCGAGGGCTTTCCGCCGGGGCCTGTCGCGGCGAGCCCCGACGATGCGACGGTCATCGTCTACACCTCGGGCACGACCGGACGGCCGAAGGGCGCGCTGCTGGCGCACCGCAACCTGATCTACTGCTATGAGCAGGTGAGCCGCTCCTTCGCCGGCAAGGAGCATTTGCGCGAGGGTCTGCGCATCCTCTGCAACCTGCCGCCCAATCACATCGGCTGCATTTCCGAAATGCTGGGCAATGCGATCATCCGCGGCGGGACGGTGGTCTTCGCCGAGCGGTTCGACTCGGCAGAGGCCGGCGCGCTGATCGAGAAGGAGCGCATCACGCTCTTCGGCGGCGTGCCGGTGATGCTGGAGGCCATGTTCGCCGACCCGGCGTTCGCCGGCGCCGACCTTTCCAGCGTCCGGGCGATCGGCTGGGGCGGCGCGCCGGCGGCGCGCGACCTGGTGCGGCGCATGCAGGCGACCGGGGCCCATCTCTTCACCAACTATGGCCTTACCGAAGGCGGCGCGGTGGTGAGCGCGACCGGGCCGGAGGATGGCGTCGACGACCTCGCCGGCACGGTCGGGCGCCCGGACGCGAGCGGCGACCACAGGATCGTCGACGAGGACGGGCGCGATGTTAGGCCCGGCCAGTCGGGCGAGATCTGGCTGAGGGGTCCGGGCGTCTTCCTG
>DATAYM010000060.1:0-47149 GCA_036272595.1 Caulobacteraceae bacterium | reverse complement strand
ATCTACGGCCTGTCCGGCGGCGTGCTCTCGGCGGACGAGTCGCGGGCGCTGGCGGTGGCACGGCGGATCCGCACCGGGACGATCGGGGTCAACGGCGGCGCCTGGTTCGGCGCGGACTCCCCGTTCGGCGGCTTCAAGCAGTCGGGCATCGGCCGCGAGTATGGGCGGTTTGGCCTCGAGGCCCATCTGGAAGCCCGCGCCATCCTGGTTCCGGCTGAATAGCCGCCGCGCTTGCGCCGCCATTGCGGTCGCCGCATCCTGTTCGAAATGACGTTGGAGGCGGCGATGGCCATGGATCTCACCTCGACCAAGGACGCCGCGTGGCGGCCGGTTCGCGAAGGCGTGACGCTGACCTCGCTGCGGATGCAGGGCGGCGCCGGGACCTTCCTGATGCGCTACGAGCCCGGGTCGCGCTCGCCGACCCATACCCATCCGGGCGGCGAGGAGATCTATGTGGTCTCCGGCGAGGGGCGGCTCGACGACCTGGCCTTCGGGCCGGGCGACTTCATCTTCACCCCGCCCGGCGAGGGCCACACCCTGTATGCGCGGACCGAGGTGCTGATCCACGTGGTGCTGCCCGAGCCGGTGGTGATCACCGAATAGCGCCCAGCTTCGCCGGAACCGGATCGGCTCTGGCGTTTTCTCTTGTGCGATCCTCTTTCGATGCATTGGAGACCGCTATGACGCTCGACCAAATCCAGGGGACGGCCAAGCAAGGGGTCGGACGGGCGAAGGAAGCCATCGGCGAGGCGATCGGCAACCCGGGCCTGCAGGCCAAGGGGCTGCTCGACGACGCCGTCGGCACGGTGCAGGACACCTATGGCCGGGTCTCGGACACCGCCCGCGACGCCGTCCGCCAGGCCGCCGAACGCGCCCGCAGCGCCCGCGGCGACCTGGAACAGGTGATCGACCAGAACCCGGTGCTGGTGGCCGCCATCGCGCTGGGCGTCGGCATCGCCCTCGGCTTTTTGGTCTTCGGCGCCAGCCGGATGGGCTCCGACCGGTCTTAGACCGCTCATCCTCGCGAAGCGAGACGCAGGTTTTGTTTCGACCTCGGCGGCTCCGCCGGGTTTGAAAGAATTTGAACCACGAACGAACACGAACAAACACGAAAGGGACAGGCAGGCGTGGCGGCTGAAGCTGAATGTTCGTGAACGTTCGTGTTCGTTCGTGGTCAAAAAACCTGGATCCCCGCCTGCGCGGGGATGAGCGGATAGCTGGCGGCGGGGCGGGATTTCCGACAGGATGGGGGCATTGAAACCACATCCATAGGGAAATTTCAGATGTCTCCAGATGATCCCGGCGTCGCAACCGCCGAACGCGCCGACCCGGTCCATGCCGGCTTTTCCGCCTCCGGCCTCGCCGCCCTCAACCAGCAGATGCACGGCCTGCTCGACGACCAGCAGCTGGCCGGCGTCGTCACCCTGGTCGCCCGCCGCGGCGAGATCGTGAACTTCGACGCCTACGGCGTGCTCGACGTCTCCGCGCCGGCGCCGGTGCGGACGGACTCCATCTTCCGCATCGCCTCGATGACCAAGCCGATCACCGGCGCGGCGATGATGATGCTGTGGGAAGAGGGCAAGTGGGCGCTGGACGACGAGCTGGCCAGGCACATCCCCGAATTCGCCGGGCTGAAGGTGAAGGCGAAGGACGGCTCGCTGGTCGACCCGGCCAGCCCGATGACCATGCGCCAGATCATGAGCCATTCGGCCGGCTTCGGCCGCGCCGGCGACTATCCGGCCGACGTGAACCTGCGCGCCGGCGACCTTCAGGACATGATCGACACCCTGGCCGGACTGCCGCTGAGCTTCCAGCCGGGCACGGAGTGGCGCTACGGCCCCAGCGTCGACATCCAGGGCTACCTGGTCGAGAAGCTCTCCGGCCAGGGGCTTGACGAATTCTTCGAGCAGCGGCTGTTCGCGCCGCTCGGCATGGCCGACACCGGCTTCTGGGTCGATGCGGCCAAGGGCGCGCGGGTCTCCCGCATCCACAAATACGTCGACGGCAAGATCGCCGCGGCGGGACCGTCCAACATCTTCAACACCTCGAAACCGAATTTCCTGGCCGGCGGTGGCGGGCTGGTCTCGACGGCGCAGGACTATTGGCGCTTCGCCCAGATGATCGCGAACGGCGGCGCGTTCGACGGCCGGCGATACCTGAAAGAGGCCACCGTCGACCTGATGCACCAGAACGTGCTGGCGCCGGGGGTCGAGGTCACCCTCTATACCCGCGACACCGTCGGCCTGGGGTTCGGCATGGACTTCGCCATCGTCCAGGACCCGGCCGCCGCCAAGACCAGCCAGGGCGTGCAGAGCTACTACTGGGGCGGCGCGTTCGGCACCTGGTTCTGGATCGACCCGATCAACGAACTGATCGTCATCGGCATGATCCAGAACACCAACGGCTCGACCCCGGGAACGGGCACGCCGCCGGTGCGGGAGATCTCGGCCAAGGCGGTCTATGCGGCGATGACGGACCGGAAATACGCCTGACGCTTATCGTTCGGGGCGCGGTTGTAACCGCGAAGCGGTATTCGACCACGAAGGACACAAAGGTCACCAAGGGCACGAAGAAGAAGAAGAAGAACGGAATTGGAGCGTCGCTCCTTTGTGTCCTTGGTGTCCTTCGTGCCCTTTGTGGTCAAATTCGGCTGTCCAACCGGCACGGGGCCGCACGTGTGAAACCGGATTCGCGGTGATCATGGGTGGCCCGAACAAGTCGGGCCATGACGGGTGGGGTGGTGAGCGGATGATGCTCACGCAGCCGTGACGATTGCGGTGGGGGTTTTCGGGCGCATAATGGGCGATGTGCGGCCGCTTAGAGCCGCCGATGGGAGGACACCGCCCGTGCCCAAGCTCGCAGACCGCTACCCGTTTCCCGCCGCCGAGGGCTCCAACTGGACCGTTCCGCAGGACTTCGACGTCGCCTTCAACTGGGACTATGACGACGGCCGCGCCGCCATGATGGGCCTCTACCGCAAGGGGGTGGAGATGCAGTGGGACGCCGAAACCCGCATCGACTGGACCCAGGAGCTGGACGAGGACAACCCCGAGCAACTGCCCGACGCGATGCTGCCGATCAGCGGCATGGCCCAGTACGAAGCCATGTCGCGGCAGGAAAAGGCCAAGGTGCGCCGCCACTTCCAGGGCTGGCAGATCAGCCAGTTCATGCAGGGCGAACAGGGCGCGCTGATCTGCGCCGCCAAGATCGTCACCCAGGTGCCGGACATCGATTCCAAGTTCTACGCCTCCACCCAGGTGATCGACGAGGCGCGGCATGTGGAGAGCTACAAGCGCCTGCTGGAAAAGTTCGGCGTCGCCTATCCGATGACCGCGCCGCTGCAGGAGCTGATCGACCAGGTGCTGCGCGACAGCCGCTGGGACATGACCTATCTGGGCATGCAGGTGGTGATCGAGGGCCTGGCCCTGGCCGCCTTCCAGCAGATCCGCGACCATGCGCAGAACCCGCTGGCCGCGGCGGTGAACGCCTATGTGATGCAGGACGAGAGCCGCCATGTCGCCTTCGGGCGGCTCGCGCTGCGCGACTTCTATCCGCAGCTGACCCAGCACGAGCGCGACGAGCGCGAGGAGTTCCTGCTGGAGGCCTGCTACCTGATGCGCGACCGCTTCGACGCCATCGAGGTGTGGAAGACGCTGGGCCTGGATCCGGTCAAGTGCGCCGAGCACATGTACGATTCCGGCTTCATGGAGATGTTCCGCTCGTCGCTGTTCACCCGCATCGTGCCGATCGTCAAGGACATCGGCCTGTGGGGCCAGACCATCCGCGACGGCTACGAGGCCATGGGCATCATCGGCTTCGCCCAGACCGACGTGCAGGCGCTGCAGGACAGCGACGACACCATCGCCAAGGAGTTCGACGCCCGCCGCGACTACGTGCAGAGCGTCATCGCCCGCGCCGGGGCCTTGCAGACCGCCTGACGCGGACAAGCCGCCGCGCTAGGCCAGATCGACGCCGGCCTTGGTCAGGGCCCTGAACAGGCGCCGCAGATTGGTCATGTTGGCGCGCAGGACTTGGTCGTGCCGCTCGCTGACCAGGACCCTGACGGGCACGATGAGACCGCCGGCGACCCGCTCGCACTGGCCGGCCTTCAGCAGCTTGGCGGCATGCCGGCGGGTGGTTTCGTAGGGCAGGTTCAGCGAGCCCGACAGCGCCAGCACGCTGACCGGCTTGCGCAGCGCGTCGGGCGGCGGGTCGTCGGAATCGGCGTGCAGCGGCCCGTCCGGCCCGTCGGCGTTCAGGTGCGCGACGTTGGCGGAGACGACGGCCATGAACACCAGGGCGGTGAGCAGATCGCCGCCGACGAACTCGACCAGCAGCTGCATGGAGCGCAGGAAGTATTCCGTGCCCAACCGCAGCGAGATCCGCAACCGGTCCGGTGGGCCGCGCGTGCGCCCGCTGTCGTCCGCCGTCTCCAACCGTCCGCTCCGTCAGGCTCTCGGCCGCGCTCGACCCGTGGGGCCAGCATAGCGAACTATCACCGGTACGCCGATGCGGCCCGCGAGTCAGTCGCCGAGGGCGGCATAGACCTGGTCGGCCCAGCGTTTGTGCACCCAGAACCACCAGTCCTCCGGCCGCGCGCGGATGCGCTCCTCGATGAAGGCGTTGATCAGCCTGGCGCCGCTGGCCAGGTCGGCGGCGCGGTCGCCGCTGTTCTGCAGATAGATCGGCTCGCAGACCACGGCGCGGAAGCGCGCGCCCTTCAGCCGCTCGATATAGCCCAGCTGCAGCCGCGCGCCGGTGCGCAGCACCAGCCGGATGGCGCCGGTGGCGGTGCGGGCGGGCTGGCCGAAAAAGAGGTCGGTGACCCCCTCGTTGAACTTCTGGTCGTTCAGCAGCGCCACCGACTCGCCGCGGTCCAGCGCCGAGAACAGGCCGCGCAGGGCCGCCGCCTCGCCTTTCGGCGCGAACATGCTGATGCCGTACTTGCGCCGGCTCTGGATGATGCGCTGGTCGAAATAGGGGTTGTTGGTCGGCCGGTAGGTCACCTGGCACTTGACGCCGGCGTCCATCAGCACCGCGGCCATCACCTCGAAATTGGCCAGGTGGCCGGAGACGTAGACCGCCGCCTCGGTCCCATTGGCGATTTCGGCCAGGCGCTCGGCGCCGACCACCTCGACACGGCCCTTTGACGGCGTCAGCCGGTCCATCAGCACCATTTCGAAGCAGTAGCGGCCGAAATTCTCCCATTGGGCGAGCGCGATACGCTTGCGCTCTTCCGGCGCCATGTCGGGAAAGGCGATGCGCAGGTTCTGCTCGACGGTCTTCTGCGCGCTGGTCAAAGGCCCGATCCAGCGCAGCAGGAGGGCCCCGATCCCGGAGGCGACGTCGGTGGGCAAAAGCCTGATGAGCACGGCGGCGACGTCGAATCCGAGCGCCTCCAGGCGCCAGATCAGGTCTTGGGCGCGCCGCCCGGTCTTGCTGGCCATCGGCTATCGCGCGCCGAGCGAAACGCGGGGCCGGCGCCGGCGCGAATTCACCTCACAGGGGTTCAACCGCCACGGCATGTGGATTGCCATCGATTCACTCAGCCGTCCTGGTTTGGGACGGCAAGGTGTATTGAAAGGCCAGCCCGTGGGCAACGATATCGATCTTCACCTTGGCCGTCGCCTGCGCCGCCGCCGGCGCCTGCTCGGCCTGACCCAGCAGCAGCTCGCGGCCGTGGTGGGCGTGCGGTTCCAGCAGATCCAGAAGTACGAGTGCGGGGCCAACCGCATTTCGGCCGCCCGGCTCTGGCGGATCGCCGCGGCGCTGGAGGTCCCGGTGGGCTATTTCTACGACGGCCTGGCCGAGGGTCCGCGCTGCGACGCCAGCGGCGAACAGAGCGAGGGCGGCGAGGTGCTGGCCCGGAAGGAGACTCTGGACCTGGTCCGCGCCTACTACCAGCTGGGCGAACGGCCCCGCCGGCGGCTGCTCGACCTGGCCAAGTCGCTGCATGGGGCGGCCGAACTCAGCTGAAGCCTTTGCGCGGGCGCGGCGAGCGGCTAAGCCTTGGCGCATGGCCGACACCCTTTCGCCCGACCGCCTCGAGACGCTCGAGACCCTGCTGCTCGAGCTGAACGCCGTCTCCGCCGAGGCGATCCTGCCGCTGTTCCGGGTCGAGAACGGCCTGGTCGACAAGGGCCACGCCGGCTGGTTCGACCCGGTCACCGAAGCGGACAAGGGGGGTGAGGCGGCCATCCGTAAACGGGTCTCCGAACGCTTCCCCGAGCATGGCTTCATCGGCGAGGAATATGGCGAGGAGCGGGCGGACGCCGAATTCGTTTGGGTGATCGACCCGGTCGACGGCACGCGGGCCTTCATCGCCGGCCTGCCGGTGTGGACCACCCTGATCGGCCTGCGGTTCCAGGGCCGGCCGGTGCTGGGCTCGATCGGCCAGCCCTATCTGGACGAGATCTTCCTGGGCTCGCCGACCGGCGCGCGGCTGATCGCGCGCGGGGCCAGCCGGCCGCTGCAGGTGCGTCCCTGCCCGCTGCTGACCGACGCGGTGATCGCCACCACCGACCCGGCCATTTTCGACGGCGCCGAGCGCGGCGCCTGGGGGCAGGTGCACGCGGCGGCCAAGCTGGCCCGCCTGGGCTGCGACTCCTATGCCTACGCCATGGTGGCCTTGGGCACGCTCGACCTGGTCATCGAGGCCGGCCTGAAGCCTTGGGACATCGAGGCGGCCATCCCGGTGATCGCCGGCGCCGGCGGGCGGGTGACCAACTGGCGAGGCGAGCCGCTCGGCCTCGAGGCCGGACAGGTGGCCATCGCCGGCGACCCGGCCTGCCTGGACGAGGCGCTGGTGACGCTCAGGCGTTCGGCGAAGTAGAGCCGGCCGGAATCGAGGCGGCGAGCGCGTCGAACTCCCGCCAGAAGACGGCGCGGATGTCGTCGGTCTCCATCAGGATCTCGTGGAAGGCCTCGCCGATCACCAGCTGGCGGCAATGCGGCAGGCGGCTGGCCACCCGTTCCTGGCCGCGGATGTCGACAAGGTTATCCTGGCCGGCGCCGATCAGGGTGACGGGGATCGAAACCCCGGCCAGGGCCCGGGTGCGCTGCAGCCAGCCGACGGCCTCGAAGGCGCTTTCGACCCAGCCCCAGGTCACCCCGCCCAGCGCCAGGTCTCGATGCTCCGAGATCAGCATGTGGGTGCGGCCGTAGCGCGCCCGGTCGTGGGTCAGCCGGTCGGCCTCGAAGGTGGCGGTGAACGGATCGCCCGGGCCGCCGAGCGCGTAGCCGTTGGGCGCCAGCCCCGCCATCAGCCAGGCGACGGCGCGCAGGATCGGCTGCCGCTGGGGCTTGAGGCCGAGCATGGGCGCCGACTGGATCGCGGCGTCGAAGCGCCGCTCGCCCCGCGCCAGGGCCAACATGGTCAGGCAGCCGCCCATGGAATGGCTGAGGGATATCCAGGGCTTGGGCAGGCGGTCCTGATAGTGGTCGAGCAGCCGGCCAAAGTCGGCGACCAGGTCGTGGAAGCGGTCGGCGTGGCCCTTCAGCGCGTCCGGCAGGAGCCGCGTCGACAGGCCCTGGCCGCGCCAGTCGTGGATCAGCACGGTGTAATTGCGGGCCAGCAGCTCGCCGATCACTTCGAAATACTTCTCGATGAACTCGGTGCGGCCTGACGAGAGCACCACCGTGCCGACCGGATCGGCGGCCGGATAGAGGGCGGCGCGCTGGCGGTGGCCGCCGGCGGCCTCGATCCACTCGGCGCTGCCGCCGGTCGGCTCGGCGACCTCGGGGTGGGATCGGATCGGGGCGGCGTCCAGCATCCGGCGGCTAGGCGCTCGCCGGCTTTCTGAACCTCAGCGTCATCCGGTCGCTCTCGCCGATGGCGTCGTACCTGGCGTGGTCGAAGGCCGGATTGGGCGGCTGGCCGGCCGGGGCGCTACGGCGGGTGGGCGGCAGGGTCCAGACCCCGAACGGATGGTCCTTGGTGTCCTTCGGGTTGGCGTTGATCTCCGAGGCCCGTTCGAAGACGAAGCCGGCCTTGCGCGCCTCGCCGATGACGAAGTCGGTGGCGACATAGCCGTCGGTGGCGTTGGGGACCATGGCGCGCGGGTCGGCCCGGTGCTCCTCCACCGCCAGGATGCCGCTGGGCCGCAGCGCCGAATAGAAGTCGCCCAGGGCGCGCTGCAGGGCGCCGGGAACGCCCATCAGGTCGTGGACGTAGCGGGAATAGATGATCAGGTCGATGGAGCCCGGCGGGGCGCGGAAGCCGCCGGCGATGCTGAACGGCGCATAGGCGATCGGGCCGTAGACGGCGTGGTCGGCGTACTTGGCCTCGAAGGCGGCGCGGGCGCGCTTGGCGCCGTCGGAGGCGGCCGGATCGTTCGGGTCGGTCATGCCGGCGATGTAGCGGCCGCCGCCCTGGGCTACGTAGGGCGCGACGATCTCGGTCCAGTAGCCGCCGCCGGGATCGATGTCGGCGACCACCAGGCCCGGCTGCAGGCCCCAGAAGCCCAACGTGTCCACGGGGTGACGCCACGGATCGCGCGCCTTGTTGGCGGCCGAGCGCTGCGGGCCGCCGATCAGGGCGATCAGGGCCGGATCGTTGTCGGTCAGCGGCGGCGGGCCGGCATGCGGCGCGTGCAGCATCGGATTGTCCTGCGCCACGGCGGCGGCGATGGGCGCGGCGAAAGCGGCCGAGGCGATGGCGGCCAGGACCGCGGTTCTGCGATTGATCATGCGGCAAGCCTTGAGCGCGTCAGGGCGGCATTTCAAGTGCGCCGGAACGTCAGAACCCCCCCTTGAACGACGAAATACCGCCCCTAACTCATTTGGCGAAGGCGCTGGATGTCCGGGCCTTCCGGGCCTGCGTGAGGCCATCTTCAAGGCTCACGCCCGGGTTCCGTACTCAAATCGCGACCTTGCTCAAGCAGGAGGATGCTTCATGCGTACGATCGATTTCACCCCGCTTTACCGCTCCGCCGTCGGCTTCGACCGGCTGGCCGCGCTGCTGGACGCCGCCGCGGCGTCGGACAGCGCCTCGGGCTATCCGCCCTACAATATCGAGACCACCGGTGAGAACACCTACCGGATCGAGATCGCCGTCGCCGGCTTCAAGCCGCAGGACCTGACGATCGAAGCCAAGGAAAACGTGCTCACCGTCCAGGGCCAAAAGGCGGCCAACGACGAGAACCGCCATTTCCTGCACCGTGGCCTGGCTGAGCGCAACTTCGAGCGCCGCTTCCAGCTGGCCGACCACGTGCTGGTGACCGACGCCCAGCTGACCGACGGCCTCCTGGCCATCTCGCTGAAGCGCGAGCTGCCCGAGCAGCTGAAGCCGCGCCGCATCGAGATCAAGACCGGCGGCGAAGCCAGTCTGATCGAAACCGAAAAGGCGGCCTAAAACTTTCGAAGCGCGGATGTGAATTCGCGGAGGGCGGCGCGGCCGACGCGCCGTCCTTTTTCGTGCGTGCGGTTCTTTTTGTTCGCGCCGCTCAGGCCGCGGCGGCGCGGCGGCGGACGATCTGGGCGGCCTTTTCGCCGTGGGCCTGAGACATGAAACCGGCGCTGACCTCGAGAAAGGCGTGGACGCGGCCGATCGACTCCACCTCCTCGGCGCGCAGCATTTCCAGCAGATCCTCGACGTACTGGTCGAGGCGCTCCTCGATCATCTCGGCCGCCTTGGCGCGCGCCGCGCCGTAGCCGGACTGGGCCGCCGAACCGCGCGAATGGTCGAAGAAGGCCATCAGCCCCTCGGCGCGGCAGATGGCGGCGGGATCGGGGTCGGCGGCCAGCTTGGGCAGGCCGCGCAGGCCCTTGCCAAGCCGCACCATGCGCAGCGGCAGCGCCGCGTCGAGCGCCTTGCCGATCTGGTTCAGCCGCGCCTCGGCCGACTCGGCCAGCAGCTTCTTCTGCTGCGCGATCCGCAAGCCCCAGGGCCCATCGCGGCTGAGCTCGATGGAGGTCTCGAACTCGGCGATCTCGGCGGCGGCGATCTGCAGGGCCTGACCGGCGGCGACGCCGGCGTCTATGCCCTTGTTCGGATCGAAGGCGCGGAAGGCGGCGAGCCGCCGGTCGATGTCGTCGATGACATAGTCGCCGAAGCGCGCCAGCTCGGAAACCATCACGTAGCGGTCGCCCGGACGATCCATGATCGCCGACATGACGCGCAGGATCTGCCACGGCTCGGAGAGATGGGCGAACAGCATTTCAAAGAACTGCGGTCCGGCGTCGTCGGCCAGTTCGACGGCGTCCTTGTAGGCGAGCCTCGCCGCCGCGGCGCGGTCGTCGCTCATCCGGCCGATCCAGTCCGGCAGTTTGGTGAGCGCCGCGCGGGTGATCGGGGCCATGTCGAGATAGCTGGCGAAGGTCGCCGCGCCCTCCCTGCCCGCGACATTGAGCAGGTCGCCGGCCGCCTGGAAGGCCCTCGCCTCGCAGCGCAGCCCCTGCGCCGCCAACAGGCAGAGCTGGTCATAGACCGGATCGGTCGGCGTGTCGGGCTCCTGCGGCCGGCAACTGGCCGCCGCGGCCTCCTCGACCAGCTCGGGCGAGGTCTCCTTCAGCGCCCGCCAGAGCAGCAGCGGCACGGCTTCGGGAAAAGACACCGCTTTCCACTCGGACGGCCGGCAGAGCGAACCGACGGGCGCCAGCACCAGCCGCCGCAAGCGGCGGTCGGCGGCTTCATTGCAGAGCAGTTCGTGCACGGCGGCGATCGGGCCGCCCAGCGTCGCTTCCTCGGCCAGGGCGATCTGCAGGCTGCGCACCAGCCCGTCGGTGACCACCCCGAACAGGGTCTTCAGGCCTTGGGTTTGACTTCCAGTCAGGCCGGGCATGCCGCATCGCTCGCGCGCCAGGGTGGCGTTGGCGCGCATCATGATGAGCTGGCGTTAAGGAAGATCAAAAGCCCATGGATCAGGTTTCCGCCCGCGGCAGGTCGAGCGCGACCTTGAGGCCGCCGAGGGCGGAATCGCCGAGGGACGCGGCGCCGCCATAGGCCCTGGCCAGCTCGTCGACGATGGAGAGGCCGAGGCCCGAGCCCGGCTCGCTCTCGTCCAGCCGCTCGCCGCGCTTGAACACCTCGCCGCGCCGCTCGCTGGGCAGGCCCGGCCCGTCGTCCTCGATGACGATGCTCAGGCGACCGGGCGCGGCCGGCGCGGCCTCGGCCCTGACCCGCCGGGCGCTGTATTTGCAGGCGTTTTCCAGCACGTTGCCGAGAATCTCCAGGAGATCCTGCCGCTCGCCCTGGAAATAGAGGCCGTCCGGGCAGCGCCAGTCGATGGTCACCGCGCGGTCCTGGAAGATGCGTTCCAACGCGTGCGCCAACTCCTCGAGCACCGGCGCGACGGCGGTCCGCTCGCGCGGCGCCTGCGAACGGGCGGCGGCGCGGGCGCGACGCAGGTGGTGGTCGACATGGTCGCGCATGGCGTCGGCCTGGCGCGAGACCACCTCGGCCAAGTCCCCAGGATGCCGCTCGGCCTCGGCCAGCATCACCGACAGCGGGGTCTTCAGCGCATGGGCCAGGTTGCCGACGTGGGTGCGCTGGCGCTCGACCACCTCCTGGTCGTGGGCGACCAGGGCGTTGAGCTCCGCCGCCAAGGGCTCGATCTCGGCCGGATAGTCGCCCTCCAGCCGGTCGGCCTTGCCGGTGCGCACGGCCGCGACCTCCCGCTGCAGGGCGAACAGCGGGCCAAGGCCGACGCGGACCTGGATCAGCACGGTGATGATCAGGCCGGCGCCGAGCACGATCAGGCTGACGGCGGTCTCCAGCGCAAACCGCTTGGACGAGGCCTCGACCGGCGTCAGGTCCTCGGCGGTGATGAAGATCACCGGCTTGGCGCGGCCCGGCAGGCTGGCCTGCATGGCGGCGGCGCGCAGCGGCTCATGCGCCGGACCGACGGTGGTGTAGTAGATCATCCTGCCCGGCTTCGCCTGCAGGGCGGCGGGGCCGCTCGGCGGGCCCTGCAGTTCGGAGTCCCACAGCGAGCGCGAGCGGACCAGGGCGTGCAGCCGCCCCCCGGCCGGCTCGGCGATCTCCCAATAGGTGCCCGAATAGGCCCGGGTGGCGGCCGGGTCGGTAAGCGGCGGCGCGTCGACCTGACCCTGGTCGTCGACGCTGGAGCCGGCGAACAGGCTTTCGGCGTCCTCGTGCAGATCGTCGTCGAAGCGCATGACCGAGGCCTGGTGGAACAGCGCCGTCTGCACCAGGCCGCTGACCGCGAGCACGAGGATGCTCCAGACCGCCGCCAGCAGCACCAGCCGCCGCGCCAGCGACGGCCGCCAGAGGGCGCCGAGGTTCACGCGCCCTCCGCCTCGCCCTCCAGCGGAATCAGGCGATAGCCCAGCCCGCGCACCGTCTCGATCCGGTCCGGCCCGATCTTCTTGCGCACCCGGCCGACGAACACCTCGATGGTGTTGGAGTCGCGGTCGAAATCCTGGTCGTAGAGGTGCTCGACCAGCTCGGTGCGGCTGATCACCCGGCCCTGGTGCATCATCAGATAGTGCATCAGCCGGTATTCCAGCGAGGTCAGCCTGAGCGGCTCGCCGTTGACCGAGGCGCGCGCCGCGCGCGGGTCGAGCCGCAGGCCGCCGCAGGACAGGGTGGCCGCCGCGTGCCCGGCCGAGCGCCTGAGCAGGGCGCGCAGGCGAGCCAGCAGCTCCTCGGTATGGAAGGGCTTGGTCAGGTAGTCGTCGGCGCCGGCGTCGAAGCCGGCCACCTTCTCGCTCCAGGCGCCGCGGGCGGTGAGGATCAGCACCGGGATCTGCTTGCCGTCGCGCCGCCAGCGCTCGAGCACCGAGACGCCGTCGATCTTCGGCAGGCCGAGATCGAGGATCACCGCGTCATAGGGCTCGGTGTCGCCGAGGAAGTGGGCTTCCTCGCCGTCCGGGGCGTGGTCGACGGCATAGTCGGCGTCCGCCAGGGCCTGCTTCAGCTGGCGCGACAGGTCCGGGTCGTCCTCGGCCAAAAGGATGCGCATGGGGTTTAATGTCCTCCGTCGGCGCTCAATATGGCGCCGGTTTCCGCGTCGACCATATAGTCGACCCGGCGGCCGTTCGGCGCCGCCCAGCGCACGCGATAGGCGGGGCGGCCGCCCCAGTCTTCCAGGCCGGCGTCAAGCTCGTGGCCGGGGCCGTGGCGGCGGATCGACTGGATCGCCTGGCCGAGCGGCACGAAGCGTTTTTGCCGCACGCCCTGGCGCACCACGTCCTGTTGCGGACCCCAGCCGGCGCCGAGGGAATCGCCGTCCCAGCCGCCGCCCGGAGGCGGCCCACGAAACGGCTGCGGCGCGCCGCCATAGCCCGGTGGAGGACCGCGATAGCCTTGCGGCGGCATTCCGCGATAGGCCTGCGGCGGCATTCCGCGATAGGCCTGCGGCGCTGGGCCGCCATGGGGGCCGGAAAAGCCCCGCGCCCCCGGAAAGCCGCCGCCGTGAGGACCGCCGCCGCCGCGGCCGCCGTTCCATCCTTGCGCGCCGACAGGCGCCGTGAGGGCCGCCAGCACAAGGCCGGCGGCGATGGCGGGCATCAGTTTCATAACGCCCTTTCCTTGCACCCGCGCCGCTGAATAGGGCCTGAATAGCCCAAGCGGCGGTTGTCGGCGACCCGCCGGGGACGGATCTCGACTGCAGCACCCGCATGCCGCGCAGAATTGCCTCAGCCGAGCCACGCGTTCCTTCTCCCCTCGCGGGAGAAGGTGCGCCAATCACGGCGCTTCTCCTCAGCCCCTTCGCCGGGGCGTGTAGGGGCGTTCCTTGCGCCAGGTTTCGGCGAACTTTTCCAGTTCGGGGTCGATGGTGTCCGGCAGGACGAGTTGCAGCCGGGCCATAAGGTCGCCGCGGCCGCCGCCGCGGGCGTGCGGCAGGCCGCGACCCTTCAGGCGCAGGGTCGAGCCGGAATTGGAGCCTTTCGGCACGGTCAGGGTCACCGAACCTTCCGGCGTCGGCGCCGAGACCTTGGCGCCGAGGATGGCGTCGGGAATCGACACCGGCAGGTCCATGACCAGGTTGTCGCCCTCGCGCCGGTACACCGGGTGCGGCCGGAAGGCCAGTTCGATCAGGGCGTCGCCCGGCCCGGCGCGTCCCGGCGAACCCTGCCCCTTCAGCCTCAGCACCTGACCCTCGGCGGCGCCCTTGGGGATGGTCACGTCGATGGTCCGGCCGTCGGAAAAGCTCAGCCGCTTGCGCGCGCCCTGGATGGCGTCTTCCAGGTCGATCTCAAGGGTGGCGCGCACGTCGCCGCCACGCTGCGGCTGGCCGCCGCCGAAACCGCCGAAACCGCCGCCGCGCTGGCCGCCGCGGGCGCCGAACATCTCGCCGAGGATGTCGTTGATGTCGACGCCCTCGAACGACGCGCCGGCGCCGGCGCCGCCCGGCCCGCCGCGGAAGCCGCCGGCGGCGAACGGATCGCCGCCGGCATAGCCGCGCATGGTCTCGCGGCCGTCGGCGTCGATCTCGCCGCGGTCGAACTTCTTGCGCTTCTCGTCGTCGCCAAGCAGGTCGAAGGCGGCCGAGACCCGCTTGAAGCGCTCTTCCGCCGCCTTGTCGCCCGGGTTCTTGTCCGGGTGCAGTTGCTTGGCCAGCTTGCGGAAGGCGCGCTTGATTTCGTCCGCGCTCGCCTGCCGCGAGACGCCGAGTTCCTGATAGGGGTCCTGCGCCACCGCTAAGATCGCCTTTGACTGGGAGCTGGTTTCAGCCCCTCAATTAAGCGGTTCGCCGCGCCATGCAAGGCCGGTTGTGGCATTATTGCAACAGCCCCCGCCGGCTCAGTCATCGCCGCGCTCGCGCATCAAATCCAGCGCCTCGAAGTCGATCGCGTCCTCCGGCTCGGCCAGCCGGGTCTCGGAAATGGTCTGTCCACGGATGCTGACGCCGGCGGTATGGACCGTCTCCGGATCGCCGCTGACCAGCGGATGCCACCAGGCCAGGCCGCGGCCCTCGTTCAGGCGGCGATAGGCGCAGCTCTTCGGCATCCAGGGCAGGTCGTCGATATTGTCGGGCGTCAGCTTGACGCAATCGGGCACGGACGCCTTGCGGTTGGCATAGTCGGTGCAACGGCAGACCCCGGTGTCGAAAAGTTTGCAGGCGACGCGGGTCGGAATGATCTCGCCGGTCGTTTCATCCTCGAAGCGGATCAGGCAGCAGAGGCCGCAACCGTCACAGAGGCTCTCCCACTCCGGCACGGTCATTTGCCGCAGGGACTTGGCCTCCCAGAAAGGTTTGCGTGTCATTGCCGTTAAAACCGCCAACTGCATCGATGCGTCCAGTATAGAAGCCTGACCCGTGAGTGAGCCACCCAACCCAGACCCCGCGTCGGCGCAAGGCGAGCCGCCGGCGCGATTCGGCCGCGCCGCGCCGCGCCGGCCGGTCCCGCCGCCTCCGCCGCCGCGCCGACGCCGCCGCGCCTGGCCGCTGGTGGTCGCCGTCCTGGTCGCCGGCCTGCTGGTCGTCGTCGCCGCCGGGGTGATCGCCGCCAAGGCCTTTATCGACGGCATCCCCGATGTGCCAGACCGGCAGGCGCTGATGGTGGTCAACCAGGCGCCCGGCATGACCTTCGAAGACGTCAACGGCAAGGTGCTGGCGACGCGCGGCCCGAAGCACGGCTCGGCGGTGACCCTGGGCGAGCTGCCGCCTTACGTGCCGCGCGCCTTCCTGGCCGCAGAGGACCGGCGCTTCTACCAGCACGGGCCGGTGGATTTCAAAGGCATAGCCCGGGCGCTGTGGGTCAACTTCCGCGCCGGCCGCACGGTGCAGGGCGCCTCGACCCTGACCCAGCAGCTGGCCCGCACCCTCTATCTGACGCCGAAACAGACCATCCGCCGCAAGCTGGAGGAGGCGATGATCGCCTATCGGCTGGAACAGCAGATGAGCAAGGACGAGGTGCTGGAGCTGTACCTCAACCGCATCTTCTTCGGCGACAACGCCTATGGCATCGACGCCGCCTCGCAGACCTATTTCGGCAAGCCGGCCAGCCAGCTGGACCTCAGCCAGGCCGCCCTGCTCGCCTCCCTGCCCAAGGCGCCGACCAGGCTGGCCCTGACCAACGACATGGACGCGGCCCTGGCGCGCTCGCACCTGGTGCTGGCCACCATGCACGCCGAGGGCTGGATCAGCGCCGCCGACGAACAGGCGGCGCTGGCCAATCCGCCGAAGCTGGCGCCGGAAGCGCCGGGCGAAGGCGACTTCGGCTATGTGCTGGACATGGCCGCCGCCCAGGCGGTGCAGATCGCCGGCGGCCAGGCCCCGGACCTGGTGGTGAAGCTGACCATCGATTCCAATCTGCAGACCACCGCCCAGTCGGTGGTGCGCCAGACCATCGACAGCGAGGGCCGGCGCACCAACATCCACCAGGGCGCGCTGGTGCTGCTGGCGCCGGGCGGGGCGATCCGCGCCCTGGTCGGCGGCCGCGACCACCAGCTTTCCGCCTACAACCGCGCCACCCAGGCCCAGCGCCAGCCCGGATCGTCGTTCAAGCCCTTCGTCTACGCCGCGGCGCTGGAGAACGGGGTCAAGCCGACCGACACCCGCGACGACGCGCCGATCCGGATCGGCCTGTGGTCGCCGGGCAATTACGGCGGCGGCTATCGCGGGCCGGTGACCGTGGCCACGGCCCTCGCCCACTCGATCAACACCGTGGCGGTCCGACTGGCCAACGAGGTCGGCGCCGGCAAGATCGCCGAGGTCGCCCACCGCTTCGGCCTGAAGAGCATCCCCGACGACCCGCAGCTTTCGATCGCGCTCGGGGCCTATGAGGTGAACCTCCTTGAGCTCACCTCGGCCTACCAGGTCTTCCAGCAGGGCGGCCAGCGCAGCGATCCCTACCTGATCGACCAGATCGCCACCCAGCGCGGCGACGTCATCTTTTCCCACCCGTCGTCCGCCGGCGTCATGGTCTACGACGTCAACTACGCCGGTGAGATGGTGCGGATGATGGAGGGGGTGATCACCATGGGCACCGGCACGCGCGCCGCCTTCGGCCGGCCGGCGGCCGGCAAGACCGGCACCACCCAGGACTGGAAGGACGCCTGGTTCGTCGGCTTCACCCCCGACTGGGTCTGCGGCGTCTGGGTCGGCAACGACGACAGCACGCCGACCCGCGGCGTCACCGGCGGCGAGGTCCCGGCCGAGATCTGGCGGCGGATGATGATCGCTGCGCACCAGAACGTGCCGATCCACGACTTCGCCTGGCTGCCGGCCGAGGCTCCCGCCGACCAGACCACCGCCGACATCGCCGCCTCCGACGCGCCGCCGCAGGAGGATGCGCGTTCGAACTTCTACGAAGGGCTTTCCAACGACTTCGGCCGCGCCGCCGACGGCGAGCAGGCGCAGGCGGACGACCCGTACCAGGACGAGGCGGGACCGCCGCCGCCCGATCGGCCGCCGCCCGATCGGCCGCCGCCCGACCGCTATGCCGGCCCGCGCCGCGATGAGGATCTCGACCTGCCGCCGCCGCCGGACCGGCCGCCGCCCTACCGCTATGCCGGTCCGCGCCGCCAACGCGACGAGGACGCCGACCTGCCGCCGCCGCCGGACTATTCGCAGCCGCCGGGCGATGATCCGCCGCCGCAGGACGCCAACCGCTGAGCGCCAGGCCGCCCCTGATCGCGCTGAAAGACGTGCGCCTGGCCGACGGGCCGACGATGCTGTTCGACGGCGTCGACCTGGCCCTCGACGCGCGCGTCCACGCCTGCCTGGTCGGCCGCAACGGCGCCGGCAAGTCGACCCTGCTGCGGCTGATCGCCGGACTGATCGAGCCGGACGGCGGCGACCGTTCGGTGCGGCCTGGAACCCGCGTCGCCCTGGCGGTGCAGGAGCCTGTCCTCACCGGCGAGACCCTGCTGGACTACGCCAGTGCCGGCGGCGCCGAACCGCACGAAGCGGAGGCGGCGCTGATGACCTTCGACCTCGACCCCGGCCGGCCGACGCCCGGCCTTTCCGGCGGCGAGGGCCGGCGCGCGGCGCTGGCCCGCGCCCTGGCCGAGAAGCCCGACGTGCTGCTGCTCGACGAGCCGACCAACCACCTGGACATCCTGGCCATCGAGACCCTGGAGGCCGAGCTGCGCGCCAGCCGCGCCGCCCTGCTCATGGTCAGCCACGACCGCGCCTTCCTGCGCCGCACCACCGAGCGGTGCTTCTGGCTGGAGGGCCGGCGGGTCTGGCGGCTGGACAAGGGCTTCGAGGCCTTCGACGCCTGGTCCGAGAAGATCGCCGCCGAGCAGGCGGAAAACCTGCGCCGGCTGGAAAAGGCCATCGAGCGCGAGACCTACTGGTTCCACCGTTCGATCACCGCCCAGCGCACCCGCAACGAGGGCCGCGCCCGGGCGCTCGCCGAGATGCGCCAGCGCAAGGCCACGCTGATGGGCGACCTCAGTCGGCCGATGAACATGACCATCGAAGCCGGCCAGAGCTCCGGCGTACGGGTGATCGAGGCGCGCAACCTGACCAAGGCCTACGGGACGCGCACCCTGATCAAGCGCTTCTCGACCCGCATCGTGCGCGGCGACCGCGTCGCCATCGTCGGGCCCAACGGCGCCGGCAAGACCACCCTGGTAAAGATGCTGCTGGGCGAGGTCGCGCCGGATTCCGGTTCTGTGAAGCTGGGCTCGAACCTCGTCATCGCCTATCTCGACCAGGCCCGCGGCCAGCTGAACCCGGAGGCGACGCTTTGGGAGACGCTGGCCCCGCAGGGCGGTGACCAGGTGATCGTCCAGGGCGCGCCGCGCCACATCTCCAGCTACGCCCGCGACTTCCTGTTCCAGGAGCGGCAGCTGCGCCAGCCGGTGCGCAGCCTGTCCGGCGGCGAGCGCAACCGGCTCTTGCTGGCCAGGGCCCTCGCCCAGCCGGCCAACCTGCTGGTGCTCGACGAGCCGACCAACGACCTGGACATGGAGACGCTGGACCTGCTGCAGGAGCGGCTCGGCGACTACGACGGCACCCTGATCCTGATCAGCCACGACCGCGACTTCATCGACCGGCTGGCCACCTCGACCATCGCCCTGAACGGCCGCGGCGACGTGGTCGAGACGCCGGGCGGCTGGACCGACTTTACGGCGCAGAACCCCGGCTTCTTCGCCCCCGCCCAGGCGCCGCTGGCGGCCAGGCCGGCGAAAGCGGCGCCCCCTGCCCCCGCGCCGGCGCCGGCGCCGGCGCCGGCGCCGAAACGCCCGGCCAAGCTGTCGTTCAAGGACGAACACCGCCTGAAGGCCCTGGAGGCCCTGACGCCGAAGCTCGCCGCCGAGATCGCCGCCCTGGAACAGCGGCTGGCCGACCCCGGCCTCTACGCCCGCGACCGCAAGGCCTTCGACGCCGCCATGACCGCGCTGACGGCCTTGCGCGACCAGCTGGCCGCGGCGGAAGACGAGTGGCTCGCCCTGGAAGAAAAGCGCGAGGCGCTGAACGCGGGCGGCTGACGCTGTGGCGGCGCGCCGCGGCCAGCCCTCCCCTGACCGGCCCGGCGCTGACCTTAGGCTGCGGTGGCGGATGGGGACTTCCGGACCTGCTTCCTTGGCGCCGGCGCTGCCTGGAGATCCGGGCTATTGGACGGCCGACATGCTAGCTAGAGGCGCAAGCCATGATCGAATCCGGCGGTGATCCAGACGAATTCGCTCGCGAGCCCCTTCAAGTAAATAAAAGTGGAGATTTGGACAAACGGAAAATCGACTATACTGATCTCACTGACGGTGGCGAACCAATGAACCCAAAACTTAGCGCTACGGCGGGCTTACAATGGCTCGACCACAAAGGGTGGCGGCACGACAACTCGGGGATTGACAGCACCTTTCGGTCTTATCACGACGCACTCTCCAGATATAATGGCAAGACCAGCATAACACCACAGTCCCATGGACTACCTCATAATCAGTGGTATGCTGATACAATTCTCTCGCTGGCCAACGCCGCTGCTGCTGCTGGCGTACCATCGACAGGAAGCGCGCCCCCACGTTGGTGAATCGCCATGCCTTGCTTTGCGCACCGCCTAAGGTCCCTCGGACAATGCACGATCGCCGTCCTGTGTATCTTGAGTGTCTCAGGTAACGCCACACATGCGTCGGATATGGGCCCACTGCGGGCGCTTCTCGCGCGTCAGGGATTTGCGTCGGCGCTTAATAGAGGCCCCCACCATAGTGGAGCGACGTTCAAGAATATGGGAAAGGTCCGCGGCGGTCGCACGACCTATATAATCTACTACTACAATCATGATAATCTTGAAGACAACCATGCTATACAGGCTTTGGTTATAATGACAGCGTCTGGAAGATATGTCGGCGAATACGACATAGATGGCGCGCCTCCGGCAGAGGTCTCCGGCCACGACATCCGATATAAGCTACCTGAGGCGGACGGAAATAGGATTCATTTCGGACCGGGCGGGCCTCCGCGCGTGGTTCGGATCGACAATGACTACAAGCAATTTGAGACAGCGGTCGAGGGTATGTGCAGCGGCCTGCACCCGATAAGATCTCGGTGCGGCTAGTGGCGGGATGGCTTTCGCCCCGCCGCGATTGAGTATCAAGCCATCGGGCAGTGAGCGCCGCCCGGCCACATCAAGCTGAACCGTATCGCCGCGGGCGCGTTTGAATCGCCGGACGACGGGGCAGCGGCGGTATCATGGCGATCGACGACGACGTGCTTGTGCACATGAAGCCGGAGCCGTTCGGGACCATTTCGCGGCGGGTGCGCGATGGCGACCTTCTGCTCTGCGCCGGAAACGACCCCTTCTCGCGGCTGATCGGCTGGGCGACCAAGAGCCCCTGGACCCATGTGGCCATCGCCTATCGCTGGCCGGGGCTTGGGCGGATCATGGCCTTCGAGGCGGTGCAGCAACTGGGCGTGCGCACCGTGCCGCTGCAGAGCTTCATCCGCCAGAGCAGCAGCGGCCAGAAGCCCTATCCCGGCAAGATCATCCTGGCCCGCCACGAGGATTTCGCCCAATGCCGCGGCCCGCACACCTCCGACGAAGCGCGCCGTTTCGCCGACTTCGCCGTCGACCGGTTCGGCGACCCGTTCGCACCCGGCGAGATCGCCAAGATCGCCCTGCGCATCACCTTTGGCCGGCTCAATCGCGAAATGCCGAAGTTCATGGGTTCGAAGAAGGCCTTCATCTGCTCGGAATACGCCGCCAGGTGCTTCGAGCGGGTCGGGATCAGGATTCCTTGGGACGGCCGCGGCTTTATCGCTCCCGCTGACTTCGCCAACGACCCTAAGATCAAGGCCATCGGACGGTTCCGGACCGGTTGAAGCCCGGCCAAGGGAGCGATGGCTGTGAAATACTGGATCGACACCGAGTTCATCGAGCGGCCGTTCAGCATCGACCTGATCAGCATCGGCATCGCCGCCGAGGACGGCCGCGAGTTCTACGCCGAGAGCAGCGAGGTGGACTGGTCGAAGGCCAGCCAATGGACGCTCGAGACCGTGCGCCCACAGCTGAGCGGCGCGGCCATGCCGCGCGAGGAGATCGGCTACGCGGTCCGCAACTTCACCGACGGCGACCACGACCCGGTGTTCTGGGGCTATTTCCCCGCCTACGACTGGGTGGCCTTCGCCTGGCTGTTCGGGACCATGACCGAGCTGCCGTTCCACTATCCGCAGCTCTGCCTGGACGTGAAGCAGTGGGCGATCGAGCTGGGCGATCCGGAGCTGCCGCGCCAGGTCGGCCAGCGCCACCACGCCCTGGCCGACGCCAGATGGACGAGAGAGGCCTGGACTTTCCTGGCCGGACTTGCGCCGGCCGCGACCGGCCGGCGGGCCAAGGGCTCGAAGAACCCCGACCAGTTCGGCGCCCACGCGGACCAGTAAGACCCTCTCTTCAGACCTGTCCCCGGCGCCCCGCCCGGCCAAGGCTTGGCGAAACTCCTCGCGGCGCCTAGGGTGCGGCCTGGTTTCGGGGAGGGTCGATTTGAAAGCCTTGCGCCTCTTGGCGATCGCGGTCGCCGCCGTGCTGGCGGCCTGTTCGCCGGCCAAGTCGCCGGCGCCGTCGGCGAACGGCCTGACCCCGATCCGCTTCGCCACCGACTGGCGCGCCCAGGCCGAACAGGGCGGCTTCTACCAGGCGCTGGCCACCGGCGAGTACCGGAAGCGCGGGCTGGACGTGACCATCATCCAGGGCGGCCCGGCGGTGAACGTGCCGTTGCTGCTGGCGACCAACGCCATCGACCTCGGCATCGGCTCCAACAGCTTCATCGCCCTGAACCAGGCGGTGCAGAAGACCGGCGTCAAGGCGGTGATGGCCTCGATGCAGTCCGACCCGCAGGTGCTGATCGCCCACCAGGGCCAGGGCATCCGGTCGATCGCCGACATGAAGGGCCGGCCGATCCTGCTCTCCGACGCCTCGATCACCGCCTTCTGGGTGTGGCTGAAGGCCAAGTACGGCTTCACCGACGCGCAGATCCGCCCCTACACCACCTCGGCCGTCTTCCTGACCAATCCGAGCGTGATCGAGGAGGGCTATCTGACCAGCGAGCCCTATACGATCGAAAAGGCCAGCGGCGTCAGACCGGCGGTCTTCCTGCTCGCCGACGAGGGCTATCCCGGCTACTCGGCCATGGTGCTGGCCAACGGCAAGCTGATCGGCGCCAATCCGGCGGCGGTGAAGGCCTTCGTCGACGCCACGGCGGCCGGCTGGAAATCCTATCTCTACGGCGACTCGAGCCCCGGCGACGCGCTGATCCTGAAGGACAACCCGGAGATGACGCCCGACCTTCTGGCCTATGCGCGCGACGCGATGCGCAAGAAGGGCATCGTGCTGTCCGGCGATGCGGCGACCCAGGGGATCGGGGCCATGACCGACGCGCGTTGGGCCGCCTTCTTCAACACCGTCTCCAGCCAGGATCCGGCCGACTATCCGAAGAGCCTGGACTACCACCAGGCCTATACGCTGCAGTTCCTGCCGACCGGGGTGAAGTGACGCCGCCGCTCGCCGAACTGGACAAGGTCGAGGTCGACTATCCGCGCGGACGGGCGCTGGGGCCGTTCAGCCTGGCGGTCTCGGCCGGCGAGATCGTCGCCCTGGTCGGGCCGTCCGGCTGCGGCAAGTCGACGGCCATGCGCCTGCTGGCCGGCCTGGAGCAGCCGACCCGCGGGGTCGTGCACCGCGGCGCGGCGGCCGGCGAGACCGCCGTGGTGTTCCAGGCGCCGACCCTGATGCCCTGGGCCACGGCGCGGGCCAACGTCGCCCTGCCGCTGGAGATGGCCGGGGTGGATCGGCGCACCGCCCGCGCCCGCGCCGACGCGGCCCTGGCCAGGGTCAAGCTGGCCGGCGCCGAGGCGGCCAAGCCGGCGCAGCTTTCCGGCGGCATGGCCATGCGCGTCTCCCTGGCCCGCGCCCTGGTCACCGACCCGCAGCTCCTGCTGCTCGACGAGCCCTTCGCCGCCCTCGACGAGATCACCCGCCGCGCCCTCGGCGAGGACGTCCAGGCGCTGTGGGCCGCCTCGCGCGCAGCCATCGTCTTCGTCACCCACAATGTCGAGGAGGCCTGCTACATGGCCGGGCGGGTGGTGGTGATGTCGCCTGGCCCCGGCCGTTTCGCTGGCGAGACCCTCGTCGAGGGCCCGCTGCCGCGGCCGCCCGGCTTCCGCACCACCGCCGCCTTCCGCGAGGCCTGCGAGCACGTCTCGGCCCACCTCGCCCACGCCATGCAGGCGGCGGCATGACGAGGCTCGCCTACCGCCTGGCGCCGTTCGCGCTGATCGTGCTGCTGCTGATCATCTGGGAAGCCGCCTGCCGCCTGCTGGACGTGCCGGTCTTCCTGCTGCCGGCGCCGTCGCAGATCGCCGTGGCCGCCTGGCTGAACGCGCCGATGCTGATCGGCGCGGCGCTGAACACCTTGTCGATGGCCATTCTCGCCTTCGTCCTGGCCAGTCTCATCGCCTTCGCCGTGGCGCTGCTGATCTCGACCAATCCGCTGGCCGAGCGGGCGGTGCAGCCGCTGGCCGTCGGGCTGCAGGTGACGCCGATCATGGCGGTGGCGCCGCTGGCGGTGATCTGGGCCGGCCTCGACCATCCGGGGCGGGCGGTGGTGGGCCTGGCCGCCATCGTCGCCTTCTTCCCGATCTTTTCCGGGGCCCTGACCGGGCTGAAATCCGCCGATCCGGACCTGGAGCGGCTGTTCGACCTCTATGGCGCCAAGCCCATGGACCGGCTGTTCCGCCTGCGGCTGCCCTCGGCGGTGCCGTTCCTGCTGGAGGGACTAAAGGTGGCGGCGGGCCTGGCGCTGATCGGCGCGGTTGTGGCCGAGTTCGTCGCCAGATCCGGCCTTTCACGGGGTCTGGCCTGGCGGCTGATGGAGGCCTCGAACCGGCTGGAGACCGACAAAACCTTTGCCGCGCTTCTGGTTCTGGTGCTGATGGGGGTCGGCCTCAACGCCCTGATGCAGGTCGGCGAGCGCGCCGCCCTGCGCTGGTGGCGCGGGCGTTAGGCGGGGGTTAAGCGGACCGCGTTAAGCCTTGGGTTGAGATCGTTCAACCCGGGTTCGATATGCGCCGCGCCGCAATCGCCATGTCCACGGCCTTGATCGCCGCCTCCGCGCTCCTGGCGAGCCCGGCCGTGGCGCAAGACCGCTATGGTCCGATGCTGACCTGGCCGGGCAAGGCGCCCGACCCGAACGCCGCGCCCGCGCCGCAGCCGCCGCCGGCCAGCGCCGCCCTGCCGCCGCCCGAGGCCGCGCCGCCAGCGCCTCTCGCCGAGACGCCGCCGCCGGCGCCATCGCCGCAACCGGCGAGCGTCACCGTCCCGCCGCCGCAGCCGACGCCGCAGATCGCGCGCAGCTATGTGCCCCCGCCGCCGATCCCCGCTCCGCAACCCGCCGCCGCCTATGGTCCGCCGCCGCCCGCGCCCCTGCGTGGCCCGGAGCCGGTCGCCGCGGCGGCCAAGCCGAAGCCGGTGACCGTCGCCGTCGCGCCGAAAGCCAAGCCGGCGGCGGCCACCGCGGCTAAATCCAAACCGGTGGTGATGGCCTCCGCGGCGCCCGCCGCGCCGACCGCCTCCGACGGGCCGGCGCCGGAATACAAGCCCTGGAGCCCGAAGGGGCCGGGCGGCGTGCCGGCGCACTTCTATTCGACGGTCCGCGACTTCGGCCTGCAGCCCGACCCCGATCCGGCCCCGCTGCCCGCGCAGTTCTTCGCCGACCAGGGCAGTTCCGACCTGGCCGCGCCGCCGCCGCCGCTCCCGCCGCGCCCGGTGCCGGGATCGCAGTCCGTCAACTCGACGGCCTCGGCCAATACGGCCTCCAACCGGGCCAGGGCGATCGCCCTGGATACGCCCAGCCCCGACGACAGCGGCAATTGATGATGGCCCAGACCAAGCTCCATGACCTGATCTCGCTGGCCCAGGAGCCGTCCAGCGACCGCCGGCGCGAGCTGCTGCGCGAGGTGACCGACCTCTTCTTCGTTGGCGTCGACGGCCGGCAAGCCTCGGAACTGGCGCTGTTCGACGACGTGCTGTCGCAGCTCGCCGGCGAGATGGAGGAGGCGGTCCGCGCCGAACTGGCCGAGCGGATGGCCGATGTCGCGCAGCCGCCGCAAAAGCTGATCGGCCGCTTCACCAACGACACGGTCGCGGTGGCCGAGCCGGTGCTGACCCGCTCGCCGGCGCTGACCGACGAGGCCCTGCTGCAGGTCGCCCGCACCCGCGACCAGGATCACCTGCGCGCCATTTCGCGCCGCTTCCGCGTGCCCGAGGCGGTGTCCGACGCCATCGTCGAGCGCGGCGACGACGACACCCTGAACGTCCTGTTGCGCAACGAGAACGCCGAGCTGTCCAGGGCCGCGCACGAGGCGGCCGTCGACCGCGCCTTCGCCAATCCGAGCCTGCACGAGGCGGTGGTCGACCGGCAGTCGCTGCCGATCGACCTGCTCAACGAGATGTATTTCGTGGTCGAGGCGCGCCTGCGCGACCGGATCATGGAAAAGAACGCCGAGATCGATCCGGCGGCGCTGGACGCCGCGCTGGAGGTCGGACGCAAGCGCGTCGCCGCCCGCGACGGCGCCTTTCCCGCCGACTACGCCGCCGCCGAGGCGGCGGTGCGGGCGCTCAAGGCCAAGGGCGGCATCGGCCCCGGCGCCATCGCCGCCTTCCTGCGCAACGGCGAGACCACCAAGTTCCTGGTCGCCCTGTCGGAGATGGCCGACGTCGACTTCCACACCGCCCGCCGCATCCTGGCCCGCCGCGACCTCGACGCCCTGGCCATCGTCTGCAAGGCGGCGGATTTCGACCGGTCGCTGTTCCTGACCTTCGCGGTGCTGGTGCTGGACCGCGAGGACGACGCCATGGGCCGGGCGCGCGAATACGGCCAGCTCTATGCCGACCTGCCCAGGGATTCCGCCTGCCGCACGGTCCGCTTCTGGCGCATGCGCCGCCAGACCGGCGACGTCGCCGCCGCCTAGGCTGGGGATTCGCCAAGCTCGCCGGCGAGGTTGCACAAAGCGGAGTCTCGGAACGTCCGAGATGGGTTGGAGGCGTCTGAGCGCTTCGTCGAAGGTGAGGACCGCAGCCGGCGCTTTCTCACACAGCCTCGGTGGAAAGCGGGCATGCGGTGATGATAGATTCGGGTTGAGGCGAATCTTCATAACGTCCGATACAACTGCAAGCTGGCGCTGTGGTCAGTTTTTCGAAGAAAGCCATCCGCTTGCGTGCGATCCTCTTCAAGGGCGGGTCTGCCTACAACGCCTTGCGAGTCTTCGTGGACGACCTGGCCGAAGCGTTCGCGAGCCGAGGTTTCGAGCCGGTCATCGTCGATGCGCTCGAGACGCCGGACCCGACGCTGTCGCTAGAGGCTATCGCGGCTGGCGGTCCTGTCATCCTCGCGTTTTCCTTCAACATCTGGGGCGAGTTCCGGGATGCGCGCGGGCGCTCGATCGCGGACTTGATCGGAGCGCCGCACGTCGTCCAATACGTAGACTACCCGCTTGCCGGTCTTGCCGGCAAAAGGCTCGGACTAACGCCTCGATCCGGCGCGGTGCTTGTCGTTGATCAGAGCCACGTCGACGCCATTCAGGCGGTCTATGGACCTGATCGCTTTGCATACGTCGGCTTTTGTCCTCATGCGGCCATTGGCGGTGCTGGGCCGGACTTGGCGGCCGAAGGTTTGGAAGCCTTTGCCGCTCGGCCGATTCCGTTGCTGTTCTGCGGAACGTTTTACAAGCCTGGCGAAAAGCCCTGGGCGGCGGTCGACCCGCTGCCTCGGAAGATCATGGATGAGGCACTGGAGATTGCGCTGGCAAGCGAGTGGACAGCGCCGATGGAAGCCTTGGCACAGTCCATGGTCGTCAACGGCTTGAGCCTGGAAGATACCACCAATCGAGCATTCCTTGCGAACGCGGGTTTCATTCACGAGCACGTTCGAGCGCAACGGCGTTTCGAGTTTTTGAATGCCGCGAATAAAGCGTCACTGCCGCTTCATATCTACGGCAAGGGCTATGATCAGGACCTTTATCGATTCAAAAACCTCACCTACTGCGGCGATGCTGACTTTGACGAGACTATCGCCAACATGCGGCGTTCTCGCGTGGTCGTCAGCGTCAATGCAAACTTTGGGATGGGCTCCCACGAACGTCCTTTGACGGCGATGCTGTCCGGGGCCGCCGCAGCTTCGGACCACACCACGTTCTTTGCGGACCGTTTCCGAGAGGGCGCCGAGATCATGCTCTATCGGTGGAAGGCCCTGGACGCCGGCCTTGAACAACTGGGTCGACTGGTCGCTGATCCTGAGGCGGCGCATGCAATGGCTCTGCAAGGGCAGAAGCGGGTGGCGACCGAGCACACCTCAGCCCAGCGCGTGGATGTTATCCTGGCCGCTGCGAGCGCGGCAGGCCAAGAAATGACTGGGCGTGGGTAGGCTTGCGGGCACAATCCGACATTGCCGTCCGCGCTCACAAGCGGAACCCCGAGGCGCGGAGAACGCCCGGGTCGAGGGCGCGAGGACCTTCCTGAACAAGGGCGTCAACGGTCGCTGGCGCAGCACGTTCGCCGAGGCGGACCTCGCGGCGTACCAAGCCAAGATCGCGAGTTCACGCCAGCGCTTGCCGCATGGCTGGAGGGCGGCCGGCTCGTCGCCGGCGACCCGGCCCGGTCTGCGGACTAGGTCGCATCCTCCGAAGGCTGAGAGCGCGCCGTCAAAAATAGCGTGGCTCTCGATGGAACGCGCGCTTGCCTAGCGACCGAAGCCGGACCTCGCAGGACTGGCATCAGCTATCAACAACGTTGATGAGATTGCCGGCGGGATCGCGGAAGAAAAAGCGACGAAGTCCCCAGGCTTCCTTGACCGGTCCGTAAACCACTTCCGCCCCAGCGGCGCGGATCGCCGCCTCAGTAGCGTCGAGATCGTCAACGCCAATCGAGATCACGGGCAGTTCTGTTCCGCGGCCTCCTTCCGAGGCGGTGTGAAGCTCAATCTTCTGAGCCGCGTCTCTGCTCAGGAATGCGATCCAGCCCATGTCGAAGGTCAGGTCCAGGCCGAACACCTCTTGGTAGAATTTTGCCAACGTCATCGGGTCCGACGCGGCGAGATTGGCGACAATCCTTGTTACAGCCATCTCTAAACGGCTCCTTGGACGAGCTTTGACGGTGGAGAGAGGGACGAGCTTAGCCCGCCGACCGACAGGAGTCGCCACTCCGGCTTCGCACTACTCCGCCGTCGAGAGTGACGCTTGCAGGTCCGCTATGGTCGTGAGCGGCGGGGAGTGGGGGGGGGGGCGAAAGCGGACTTGCCGGTCCTGCGGCGCCCTCGCCCCGAGCGGAAATCGCCAGGGTCGGCCGTGGTGGCGAGCGGACCGCAACAGGACGACCTAGCCTTGCCGTTCAGCCTCCTTGGCTTCGAACTCCTCCCGCGTCAGCCCGAAGAGCAGCTCGTCGTAGAAGCGTCCGTCGGTGAACACGTTGCGGCGGATACGGCCTTCCGGCTGACAGCCCAACAGCGCCGCATGGCGGACCACCGCGACGTTGGTCTCCAGGCAGCGCAGGTTGTATTTCTGAAGACGCAGCTCGTGGAATGCGTAGCGAAGGACGATACGCTTCGCCTCCAGCGCGTAGCCCTTGCCGCGATACTCCCGTGCGAGCCGCGTTCCGGTCGAGAACGTGCCGTGGCGGCGATCCATCCCGCCGAGATTCAGGCTTCCGATGTACTGGCCGTCGTGGGTTTCGACCGTGAAGATCATCGCCTCGTCGGCATTCTTGAAATCGGCGAACCGGTCGACCCACTCGGCCGCCTGTTCCGCCGACCGCGGCGGACTGATCCCCATATTCAGCCGGCGGATGGCTTCGGAGTCCTCGTCGAAGGCGAGCCAGTGAACGGCGTCCGCCTTGGAGAGCGGGCGCAGGCGGATGCGTTCGCCCAGCCAGAAAGAGTCGGTGCTCGCGGCAGTGTGCATTTGTCACCTCTCCGTCGGGCGGAGGCGGACTTCTGGCGGCGTTGCGACTACGTCCGGCCTAGCGGCGGCCGCCGCGGGCGGCGGGGGAGGTCTGGGCGGGCCAGGGCTGTTTCGCGCGTTCCAGGGCGCGCGAGGCCTCCTCGGCCAGGCTGCGCAGGCCGTGCTCCTTGAAGACGTCCAGCGACAGGGCGATGCCGAGCGCCGCGCGCCGGCGATCGCCGCGATCGCGGCCGGAGATGGTGGCGCGCGCCTCGTGCAGGCTGGCCAGGCTGAGCTGGCGGACCGCCCAGCCGACCGGATCCTTGTTCGGATGGCCGGCGGCCAGTTCATTGCGCAGCTCGTTTTCCGCCCGCCGGAGGCCCTTCAGGTCGGCGGCCAGCTCGGCGCGCCTGGCCAGGCACAGGGCCCGCTGGAAGGCGATCTCGGCGCGGGCCGGCAGGCTGGGCAACCGGTCGAGCACCACCAGCACGCGGCTGTAGGCGCCGGCCGCCTGGCCGAAGGCGCCGTCGCTGTCGGTGGCCTCGCCCAGCATCTGCAGGGCGTTGCCGAGCGCCGCCTGGATGCCGGCCCAGTCCATCGGGCTCTGGTCGCGGTTCAGGGTCTCCAGCGCCGCCACCAAGCCGTTCACCGCCTTGGCGATGGCGGCGATGTCGATGTCGAGGACGGCCAGCGCCGCCTCGGCGGACCAGCGCACGGTCTCCGCGCGCGCCCAGCTCAGCGGCTCATAGGCCGGGTCCAGCTTGCGGGCGGCCAGCCTGGCGCCGTCGACGGCCATGCGCAGCGGCATGGCCTCCTTCAACCGCGCGCCGCAAGAGGCGAGGAACTCGGCGCGGTCGACCCTGGCCTGGGCGGCGAGCAGCCGGCCGGCGGCGCGGCGGCGGCCGTGGGTCTCAAGTTCCTGGATGGGGGCGTCGAACCGCGCCGCGGCGGCGAGCACCTGTTTCAGATTGCCGATCGGGCGCAGGGCGCGCGCCTCGATGGCGGCGCGGCCGGCGGCGGCATGGGCGGCGGTGACGCCATGGCCGGCCGAGGCCTGCGCCTGTTCCAGCGCTACGGCCGCGGCGGCGTTCAAGCCGTCGTCGCCGGCCAGTTCGGCGCCCAGCAGGCCGATGCCGGCCTGCTCGCAGCGGGCGGCGGCCCAGGCGGCGGCGCGGCGGTCGCGATCGAAGCCGGCGGCGGCCTTTTCGGCGGCCGAGGCGGCCTTGCGCAGGCAGGCCACGTCGCCGGTGCGGCGGGCGACCTCGCGCCAGACCCGGGCGGCCTCGAGATAGCGCTGCGGGCGGTCCTTGGCGCTGATGCGGCCGGCGGCGACGTCGGCGGCGCGGCCCTCGACGCGCAGCAGGTCGAGATCCAGGAGCTCCAAAAGGCTGGCGTCGCCGCCGGTCAAGCCGTCCTTGAAGGACTCGGCCCTGAACAGCCGCCTGATCTCCCGACCGAACTCGAACATGAAATGCGGCTCCGAGGCGAATTCCGCGCCATTCCGGAACGCCCGGGACGGCTGCGCCAGGGAAGGAGCAAAGCCGGAGCCGAAGGGTTTAACAAGTGATTAATCTTACCGAATGGTTAACGGGCTGGTGATGCGCGGCCGGTTGCAGCGGGCGGCCGAAGGCGTCGACGCCTGCCCGTTCGACAGGCGTTTCAGTCCGCCGGCTCCAGATCGAGCTCGTCGATCGCCCTGGCCAGATCGCCGAGGCCGAACGGCTTGGCGAGCCGCCGCAGGCCGGGCGCGAGGTCGGGCGGCAGGTCGGCATAGCCGCTGGCCAGCAGGATCGGCAGGTGCGGCCGTTCGGCCCTGACGGCGTCGATGAGCTCGGCGCCGGTCATCTTGGGCATCGCCTGGTCGGTGACGATCAGGTCCACGCCAGCCTGGCGGCGCAGCAGATCGAGCGCCTTGGCGCCGGTGTCGGCCTGCAGCACCGCATGGCCGAGCTCCTCCAGCATCGCGACGGTGTTGAGCAGCACCAGGTCGTCGTCGTCGACCGCCAGCACCGTCAGCCGCCGGGAGCGGGAAGCGGGCGGCTGCGGCGGCGGCGCGGGGACCGGCTCGGCGGCGACCTTGGCGACCGGAAACCACAGCTCGACCGTCGTCCCTTCGCCAAGGCGGCTGTTGAGCCGCAAGGCGCCGCCCGACTGCAGGGCCAGCCCGTGGATCATCGAAAGCCCGAGGCCGGTGCCCTTGCCGACGCCCTTGGTGGTGAAGAACGGCTCGGCCGCCCGCTCCAGGGTCTCGTCGTCCATGCCCTCGCCGTTGTCGGTCATGGAGAGGCAGACGTAAGGCCCCGGCGCCAGATCGACGATCTCATCGGCCGCGACATTGGCCCGGCGGGCGGCGATGACGATGGTCCCGCCGCCCGGCATGGCGTCGCGGGCGTTGATCGCCAGGTTCAACAGCGCCGCCTCCATCTGGGCCGGATCGGTCTCCACCGGCGTCAGGCCGAGCGGAAACTTGGTCTCGATCGAGATCGAGGGACCGAGCGTGCGCTCCAGGAGGCCCGCCATGCCCAGCACCAGGCTGGGCAGGTCGACCGCTTCGCGCTTCAGCTCCTGGCGGCGCGCGAAGGCCAGCATGCGCTGGGTGAGCACCGCGCCGCGCTTGGCCCCCTGGATGGCGTTGTCGATCAGGCGGCTGACGCGCGGATCTTCGGGCGTCCGCTTCTGCACCAGCTCCAGGCTGCCCAGGATGGCCATGAGGAGATTGTTGAAGTCATGGGCGAGGCCGCCGGTCAGCTGGCCGATGGATTCCAGCTTCTGGGACTGGAACAGCGCTTCGCGGGCCTGCTCGAGCGCTCTTTGCGCCTCCCGCTGCTCGGTGACGTCCCGGGTGATCTTGGCGAAGCCGAGCACCTCGCCATCCTCACCGGTGATCGTGTCGATGACGACGTGGGCCCAGAAACGGGTGCCGTCCTTGCGCACCCGCCAGCCTTCCATCTCGTAGCGGCCGGTCTCCCGGGCGGCGCCGAGAAAGGTGTCGGGGGCCCCGGCCTGGCGATCCTCGTCGGTGTAGAACCGGCTGAAATGCTCGCCGATGATCTCATCGGCCTGGTAGCCCTTGATGCGCTGGGCGCCCGAATTCCAGCTGGAGACACGGCCCGACGGGTCGAGCATGTAGATGGCGTAGTCGGTGACGCCCTCTACCAGCAGGCGGAACTGCTGCTCGGTGCGGCGCAGCGCCTCGGCGGCGCGTTTCTGCTCCGTCAGGTCGCGGGTGACCTTGGCGTAGCCGATCAGCGCGCCGGACGGGTCGCGGATCGGGTCGATCACCACATGGGCCCAGAACCGCTCGCCGTCCTTGCGCACCCGCCAGCCTTCGGTCTCATAGCGCCCCTGGGTCGCCGCGGTCGCCAGCCCGCGGGCCGGCGCGCCCGCCGCCTGGTCTTCCGGGGTATAGAAGCGCGAGAAATGCTGGCCGACGATCTCGTCCGCCTCATAGCCCTTGAACCGCCGGGCGCCGGGGTTCCAGCTGGTCACCAGGCCGTCGGCGTCGAGCATGTAGATCGCGTAGTCGGTGATGGCGCCGACCAGAAGCCGGTAGAGTCCGTCGTCATTGGCGCTGGCCGGCGACGGATGCGGACGATCCATTAAGGTTCCTCGGTGGACGCAAGCACCCTGAGCGGCAAATGCCGCACGGCGACGAAGGTTGCACCCCGCGGCGGTGGAATCCCAGGGCGGGATGGCGCCGGGCCGGTCAGCCCCGCTCCTTGGTGCGCAGGAATTCCACCTTCGGGAAGCGCTCGGTGACGTAGCCGATCTCCCAGGCGGACTTGGCGAGGAACACCGGCTGGCCGTCGAGGTCGGCGGCCATGGCGGTGCGGTGGGTGCTGGAGAAGGCTTCGATCTCAGCCGGCGTTCCGCCTAGCCAGCGGGCCTCGGCGAAGGGCGCCGGCTCGAACTCGACCTCCAGGTCGTACTCGCCGCCCAGCCGGTCGGCCATCACCTCGAATTGCAGCTGGCCGACGGCGCCGACGATGAAGTCCGAGCCGATGATCGGGCGGAACAGCTGGGTCACCCCCTCCTCGGCCAGGCTTTCCAGCGCCTTCTTCAGGTGCTTGGCCTTCAGCGGATCCTTGACCCGCACGCGGCGCAGGATCTCCGGCGCGAAGTTGGGCAGGCCGGCGAAGCGCAGGCGGCCGGACTCGGACAGGCTGTCGCCGACGCGCAGCACCCCGTGGTTGGGGATGCCGATGACGTCGCCGGCGAAGGCGTCCTCGGCCAGTTCGCGGTCGGAGGCGAAGAACATGATCGGCGCGTTGACCGAGAGCTGCCGGCCGGTGTTCTGCACCTTCAGCTTCATGCCGCGCCTGAACTCGCCCGAGCAGAGCCGCAGGAACGCCACCCGGTCGCGGTGGTTGGGGTCCATGTTCGCCTGGACCTTGAAGATGAAGCCGGACACCTCCGGATCGCCCGGGGCGACGTGGGTCTCCTCGCCGCCGCGCTCGGCCTTCACCGCCTTGGGCGGCGGGGCGTAGGCGCCAAGGCCTTCCAGCAGCTGCTGCACGCCGAAGCGGCGCAGGGCCGAGCCGAAGAAGACCGGGGTCATGTGGCCTTCGAGGAAGGCCTGCGGGTCGAACGGCTTGGCCGCCTCCTGCACCAGCATGGCCCCCTCCTCCACCTCGCCCTGTTCGTCCGGATCGAGGCTGAGGGCTATGGCGTTGGACTTGAACGCCACCGGCGCCGGCTGTTCGCCACCCTTGGAGAACGGCAGGAACCGGTTCGAGCGCAGCTCCAGCACGCCCTTGAAGCGGCCGCCCGACCCGGCCGGCCAGTAGAGCGGCGCGGGATCGAGGGCCAGCTTGGAAGCGATCTCGTCGAGCAGCTCGAACGGGTCCAGCGCCTCGCGGTCCATCTTGTTGATGAAGGTGATGATCGGGATATCGCGCAGGCGGCAGACCTCGAACAGCTTCAGGGTCTGCGGCTCGATGCCCTTGGCGGCGTCCAGCACCATGACCGCGGCGTCGGCGGCGGTCAGCGTGCGGTAGGTGTCCTCCGAGAAGTCCTCGTGGCCCGGCGTGTCCAGCAGATTGAACATCAGGCCGGCGTGATCGAAGGTCATGGCGCTGGCCGAGACCGAGATGCCGCGCTCGCGCTCGATCTTCATCCAGTCGGAGCGGGTGCGCCGCTGTTCGCCGCGGGCGCGCACGGCGCCGGCGGCGCGGATCGCCCCGCCGGCCAGCAGGAGGTTCTCCGTCAGCGTGGTCTTGCCGGCGTCGGGATGGGAGATGATCGCGAAGGTGCGGCGGCGCGCGGCTTCGGCGGCGGGTGTGAGGGCGTTCATGGGGGCGCGGGGATAGCCCGGACCGTCGGCGCTGTCATCCTCCCCACCGTTATCCGGCCCGACTTTCGCCCTCGACCGGCTCGGTCAGGAAGTGGCGGCCCTTGACGTCGTCGATCTCCACCACCCAGAGGTCCGGGTCGATGCGGCGGCTGCGCTCGACATAGGCGTCGAGGTCGGCCTCCGCCTCCGAGGCGGCCGGCCGCATCCACACCCGCTCGCCGTCGCCGCGCACCGCCTCGACATAGAGCCGCGTCCAGCCCTCGCGCCGGTTGACCAGCTTGACCAGCACCGCCCCGGCGCGCGGGTCGCCCTTGCGCGCCACCACGGCGAAGGCGCCGCCCTGTTCGGCGCGGCGGATCAGGGCCGCAACCCAGAGGTCGCTGGACAGCAACATGAGGCCTCGGAAGCTCCGCTAACGGTCGGGAAAGACGGCCGAGCTTAAGATTAGCGCCTTTCCGCCGAGACGAGGGCCGATAAATCCATGCCGAGCGCGCCCACCCGTCGTTTTCGCCCGTGGCTCGGCGCCCTGGCCGCGCTGGGTGGGCTGGTCGCGCCGGCGCTCGCCCAGGCCACGGCGGTCGACGCCTTCTATGAGCGGGCGGTGATGACGGCGGCGGACCAGCGCTGCCGGCTGTTCAGCCCCGAACTGGGCTCGGCCCTGCAGGCGGCCGAGGCGCAGGCGCGCGGCGCGGCGCTGCGCTCCGGCTACAACAGCACGACGCTCAGCCAGGTGGAGCAGCGGGCCGACGCCAAGATCGCCTCGCTGCCGTGCGGCTCGCCGGACATCGCCACCGCCGCAACCCGCGTGCGGGCGGCCTTCGACGGCTATGCCAAGCTGCAGCGGATGAGCTATCCGGGCGATCTGGCCGGCTGGACCGCCGACCGGTCGACCTCGCGGCGCGTAGCGATCTGGAAGCTGTCGCAGGCCGATCAATTCGGTGGCGGCCGGCTGGTGTTCGGCCTGGCCGGCGGGGACGGGCCCAGCGCGCTGGTGGCGGTGGCGAGCTTTCCGGACGGGGCCCAGCCCTACGCGGCGCGGCTGGTGATGCGCGACGCCAGCCTGGCGCCGGAAGCCTTCATCAACATGATCCAGGCCGGCGCCGGCAAGGCGCCGCTGTCGGCCCGCACGCCGCCGCGCTCGGCGACCCGCGCCTTCATGGCCGAGGCGCGCGCCAACGCCGATCCGACCCTGTTGCCGGCCGGGGCGCGCCAGGGGGTCGCCTTCCGCTTTCCCAAGTCCGCCGCCCAGACGCTGGCCACGCTGGACCCGCGCGAGGCGGTGGCCATCGACTTCCTGATCGCCACGCCCAGCGGCGCCGAACAGGTGCGCACCGCCTATGTCGAGGTCGGCGACTTCGCCGCCGGCCGCGCCTTCCTGGCCTCGTCTCAGCGCTGAGGCTTGAAGGCGATCACCTCGGCGCCGCCCCCGATCGGCGGCCCGATCGGCGGTTCGGCCGGCTGCGCGGCTTCAGGCGGCGCCAGCACCGGCAGGCGCACGGTCACGGCGGTGCCTTCGCCCAGCCGGCTTTCGATGGACATCTCGCCGCCGTGCAGCTCGGCGAAGGCGCGCACCAGGGACAGGCCGAGGCCGGCGCCCTTTGACTGCTGCCCGGCGTCGCCGGCCTGCTCGTAGGGGCGGCCGAGCCGCTCCAGGTCGCCCTCGGCGATGCCGAGGCCGGTATCGGCCACGGAGAGTTCCAGCGCCCCGGCCAGGCTCTGCAGCGACACGGTCACCAGCCCGCCGCGCGGGGTGAACTTCAAGGCGTTGGAGACCAGGTTCAGCACGATCTGCTTCAGCGCCCGCCGGTCGGCCTCGCCCTCCAGCGGCTCGCTGGGCAAAAGGCCGCGCAGCTGCACCCCGGCGTCGTCGGCCTGCAGCCGCATCAGCCGCAGGGCCGCGGAGACCGGCTCGCGGGTGTCGAGATATTCCAGGTCGAGCTCGTATTTCGAGGCTTCGATCTTGGACATGTCGAGCACGTCGTTGATCAGGTCGAGCAGGTGGGCGCCGGCGTCGTGGATCAGGTCGGCGTATTCGGCGTACTTGACCGGCAGCGGCCCGAAGATCCGCTCCCGCATGATGTCGGAAAACCCCATGATCGCGTTCATCGGGGTGCGCAGCTCGTGGCTCATATTGGCCAGGAAGCGCGACTTGCCGAGGTTCAGCGCCTCGGCGTTGGCGCGGGCGGCTTCCAGGTCGGTCTCGCGGGCCTGCTCGGCGGTGGCCTCGCGCAAGGTCCCGACCAGCCGCCCGTCCGCGAGGCCGACGAGATCGAGGCCAAGCCAGGTCGCCTCATCGCCGGCGAGCGGAAAGCGCAGCGCGGCGCGCCCGCCCTGGACGGCGGCGGCCAGCGCGGTCTTGAGGGCCGCCTGGGCGGTGGGATCGGCGGCGCCGACCAGGCCGCGATCGGTCAGACGGCGGACCAGATCGGCGCGCAGGCCGCCCTGGGCCTGCTCGATCCGGCCATTGGCCGAAAGCATGGCGATCAGGACCGGCTGGGCGGCGACCAGGGCCGTTAGCGGAGCCTCGTCGCCGACCGGCTGGGCGAGCGAAGGGGCCAGCGTCGGCGCCGCCGCATGGGCCTCGCGCGGCATCAGCATGGCGGCGGCGAGGCCGACGGCGGTGGTGGAGAGGCCGACCAGCGCCAGGGCCGCCGCCAGCACGCCGCCGGGGGCCGGCTGGGCGAGGCCCGCGGCCTGGGCGAGGACGGCGCCGGCAAGGGCCAGCACACTCAGCGCCGCACCCCAGGCGATCCGCCGCGGCCCCAGCAGGATGGCGGCGGCCAGCGGGGTCAGGCACCAGACCGCCAGCGGCCCGGCCACCCCGCCGGTCAGGATGGCGGCGACGGCGCCGGCCGCGGCCCAGACCGCCATCAGGCCGATCCTGGCCCAATGGGTCTCCCAGCGCAGCGCCAGGATGGCGGCGATGGCCGGGGCGGCGCCGACGATCAGCGCCAGGCCCGGCGCCCAGCTCGACCAGGGCGCGGCCAGCGAGACGACCACCGCGCCGACGGCCAGGGCGAGAGCCCATCCGCAGTGCCACCACAGCGCGTTGCGCAGGGCCTCGCTCACCGGCGAAGCGGCGTCGTCCTCGGCGATCGAATTCACCTCTGTCGTTGCGGCAAGGGTCATGGCGTCTGGGCCTGAGACTATCGGCGCGCGGAGAGTCGCGCGAGCCCGCTCGCGCGCGAGGCGACGTGACGACTGGGGACGAGCCGGGACAACGCCTGGGGACAAGCCATTGCCGGCCGCCGCCCCACGCCCTAAGTCCCCGATGGATGAACGCCGAGACCGACATCGCCTTCGAGGACCTGGCCGCCGAGTTCGACCTGCTCGGCGACTGGGAGGAGCGCTATCGCCACGTCATCGACCTTGGCCGCACGCTGGAGCCGCTCAGCGACGCCGAACGGTCGGACGCCAACAAGGTGCGCGGCTGCGCCAGCCAGGTCTGGCTGATCACGGAGCCGAAGGCCGACGGGCGGCTGGCGTTCCGCGGCGATTCCGACGCCCACATCGTGCGCGGGCTGATCGCCATCCTGCTGCGGCTCTATTCGGGGCGGACGCCGGCCGAGATCCTGGAGATCGACGCCCGCGCCGGCTTCGAGCAGCTGGGCCTGGTCGGCGCCCTCTCCTCCCAGCGCTCGAACGGCCTGTTCTCGATGGTCGAGCGCATCCGCCGCGACGCCGAGGCCGCGAAAGCGGCGGTGTAGGGCATCGTCGGCGCTTGGATCCTCCCCCGTCGGGGGAGGGGGACCGCACGCAGTGCGGTGGAGGGGGCGCGATGCCGCCCGAGCCCGTTTCACGGAAAAACCTAGGAAGCGCCTTTCAGCGCTGCGGCGCGGCGAGCCCCCTCCACCATGCTTCGCATGGTCCCCCTCCCCCAACGGGGAGGATCTGGCGTGCAGCGCCCGTCGCGCTTCGCAACAGCCCTCGCGCAATTCGCTCCCGCTACGCCGCGCGGATGCCGCTGATCACGCGGTCGCCCTGCACGCCGAGCACCGCGTCGTAGCCGAGGATCATGTCGACGTCGGCGCCGTTGGCGGCCAGCGGCAGGCGCAGCCACAGGATCGACAGGTGCCCTGCCCCGCGCCAGGCGAAATTGTGCACGCCGACGCCCGGGCGGCGCTCGGCCACCACCTTGTCGAGCTCAGCGCGCCAATAGTCGGTGGCGGCGGTGTTGTAGACCTCTTCCAGGGTGTGGCCGGTGATCTCGCGGCCATAGACGCCGTAGAGGCCGGTGCCGGCGAGCCGCAGACGATAGTCGCGCGGGTCCGAGCGCACCTCGATCAGACTGACCGTCGGCAGGTGCCGCTTGAAATCGGCGGGATGGATGTTGACCCGGCCAGGAAGACGGCCGCCCCGGCGCAGCGACGCCCAGTAGGCGAAGATCTCCTCGTGGGCGCGGACAGCCGTCGCGGGGCCGCCGATTTGGGCGATCATTGCAGAGTCACAGCGAAGTCTTTGGAATCAGGCTGATTCACTATCGCTTAACCGGCGAATCCGGCGCAAGCGAAAACGCCCGCCGCGACAAGGCGGCGGGCGTTTCGCGACGATTCGCGACGATTCGCGGCGTTCCGGCGGGGCTAGCGGCCGCGCCGCGCCGGCGCCTGACGGCCGCCCTGGCCGAGGCCCATCTGCTTGGCGAGCTCGGAGCGCGCCTTGGCGTAGTTGGGGGCGACCATCGGATAGTCCTTCGGCAGGCCCCATTTCGCCCGGTAGTCCTCCGGGCTCATATTGTACTTGGTGCGCAGGTGCCGCTTCAGCGACTTGAATTTGCGGCCGTCCTCCAGGCAGACGAGGTGGTCGGGGGTGATCGAGCGCTTCACCGGCACGGCGGGCTCTTTCGGCGTGGTTTCGACCGTCTCGGTTCCGTTGGAGACTCCGGCCAGGGCGCGATGAACGCTCTGGATCAGCGAAGGCAGTTCGGCCGCCGATACAGAGTTGTTGCCGACATAGGCGGAAACGATATCCGCCGTCATCTCAATGATTTCCGATTTGTCGTCCATGTTCATCTTGCCTGTCGACGCTTGCGTTTTATGAGAAGTGCTGATTCCTGCGCACCTTGAAAATTTTCATACCGAGATTGTCAAAGCGAGACAACAACCAACCGGCCGAATCCGATCAACAAACGCAATCGAAGAACAATTGTAGATGATGAAGATGATGGTTGAGCAGAGCGTCGTTGCAGGTGGGCGTGGCCGTCTTGCTTGGCGTAGCGGAAACGTTGTCCTGACGCCGGCTTTCAGCGGCCGAAGTCGGAGGACAGGGCCAGCATGGCGGCGCGCTGCGGCAGCGAGAATTCGTCGAGTCCGTCCTCGTCGCCGTCGCGGATCGCCTTGAGCAGCGCGGGCGTCAGCGCCGAGGTCAGCGACCAGTTCCAGTAGCGCAGCACGGTCTGCGCCCGATCGACGGCGATCATGTCGTAGATGATCAGCACCCGCTCCAGCGCCGGCCACAGCTCGCCGGAGGAGTCCGTCTCGCGCCGGCGCAGGCCCCGCCACAGCGCCTTGACCGCCGCCTTCGGCAGGCCGGTGGCCTTGCACAGGATGGCGATCGGCTCGCCGCCGGCGTCGGTGAAGATCTTCGCGCCGGTGGTCGGCTTCAGGCCGGAGAGATAGGAGATCTCCTCGGCGATCTCGCGGCTCATGCCGCCCTGGGCGGCGGCGACCGCCTCCTCCAGGCTGTTGAACGGGCTCTTGTCGATCGCCGCGCGGTTGCGCTGGCGCCGCTCGATGAACTGCAGCGCCTTGCGCGACAGCGGATCGGCCCAGCTTTCCGCCGCGGCCAGGGAAAAGACGTCGCTGGCGGCCTCCTGCAGCACCTCGCGGGAGACGGCGAAGCGCTGCAGGATGGTGCGGCGCGCATCGGCGTCCGCCCACCAGAACAGGATGTAGGCGTGGCTGGGGCGAAGCTCGGCGCGCCGCAGCAGGAGCGGGATCATGCGGGTGTGGGTGCGGGTGGCCGCGACCAGGATCTCCAGCGCGTTCGATGACAGGCGCGAGGTCTCGTTGCGCAGCACCGCCTCGATCACCGGCGCCTCCATCGGCTCGACCAGCGCCTCGCAGACCAGTTCGGAGACGTCGCGGCGCGCGGCGATCAGCAGCCGGTGCTTGACGGTGGCGTTCCGGGCGCAGTCGATCAGCTCGGTGTCGCCCAGCGAGGTGCACAGCTCGAGCACTGGGCTGGCCACCTCGATCACGTCGCGCACCAGAAGCCGCGCCAGCGCCGCGGGGGCGTCGATCAGGCTGCACAGGCGCTGGGCCACCCGGCTGCGCTCGTCGATGCTGGCGTCGCGCAGGATCTCGATGAGCAGGTCGGAGGTCATCGAGCGTTCGAAGGCGTTGACGCGGCTGGACGGCAGGCAGACCACGTCGGCCAGCCGCTTCAGCAGCGCCAGGCGCGCCTTCGAAGGCCGCGGCTCGGCCGGCTCCATATCTTCGGGCGCCAGATCAAGGGGCGCGGGATCGCTCATCGGCCGCTCCGGTAGAGCGACAGTGTGGGCGATCTTAGGTTAATCCCGCGTTTGCGCGGTTGCGCGGTTGCGCATGTGGGGGACTGGTCGGCGGACAGGCGCTGACCTACCGTGCGCCTCAGGGGGGCGATGGCATGGACGGGAGGCCGCTCACGGCAAGGCGGGCGATACACCCGATCGTCTTTCTGGCGCTCTACCTGCCGTTCGGCGCGGTCTCCGGCTACCTGTCGGTCGCCCTGGCCTATCAGCTCAGGAAATCAGGGGTCAGCACCGCCGAGATCGCCGGGCTGATCGCCTTCGCCCTGACGCCGCATGTGTTCAAGGTGCTGTGGGCGCCGCTGGTCGATACGACCTTCAAGCCGAAGAGCTGGTACCTGGCCGGCTCCGTCGTCGTCGCCGCGAGCGTCGCGCTCTCCGGAACCCTGCCGCTGGGGCCCGCCTCGCTGGCCTGGCTGGGGCCGCTGGTCTTCCTGCTCAACCTGGCGACCACCTTCGTCGGCATGGCGGCGGAAATCCTCATGGCCCATTCCACCACGCCCGGGCAGAAGGGCCAGGCGGGCGGCTGGAGCCAGGCCGGCAATGTCGGCGGGGCGGGCCTCGGCGGCGGCGCGGGGCTGTGGATGGCCACCCATCTGGCGGCGCCCTGGATCGCGGGCGCGGTGCTCGGCGCGGCCATCCTCGCCTGCAGCCTGGCGCTGCTGGCCCTGCCCGAACCGTCCATGGACCATCGCCGGCCACGCTATCTGGAGAGCCTCTGGAGCGTCGCCCGCGACGTCTGGAGCATCGCCCGCTCGCGCGCCGGCTTCCTGGCGCTGCTGATCTTCATCCTGCCGCTGGGCACCGGCACGGCCTCCAACCTGTTCGCCTCGATCTCGGGCGACTGGAAGGCCTCGGCCGACCTGGTGGCGGTGGTGGCCGGGGTCGCCGGCGGGGTCTTCGCCACCTTCGGCGCCGTCGCCGGCGGCTATGTCTGCGACCGGCTGGAGCGCAAGGGCGCCTACGCCCTGTTCTCGGCCGTCCAGGGGCTCTGCGCGCTGGGCATGGGCCTGGCGCCGCACACGCCTTCGATGTTCATCGTCTTCGCCCTGGCCTATGCCGCCACCAACGGCATGGCCTATGCGGGGTTCTCGGCCCTGACCCTGGAGACCATCGGCAAGGGCGCGGCGGCGACCAAGTACAACCTGCTGGCCTGCTTCTCGAACGCGCCGATTCTCTACGTGGCGCTGATCGAGGGGCAGGTGCAGACGCGCTGGGGCTCGACCGCCATGCTGGCCGGCGAAGCGGTGCTTGCGGGCATAGGCCTGGCCATCTTCGGCGCGGTCGCGCTACTGACCAGGCGGCGCGGGGTTCAGTCGGCGGTGAACGCGACCTCGGGCGCCTGACCGTCGGCGGTCGCGGTCAGCCGCCTTGGCACGAGCAGCAGCACCGGCAGGATCAGCGCATAGACGGTGGTGATGGCGATCACGCAGACGGTGAAGCTGTGGAAATGGTCGTAGAGGTTGGTGCCGAGAACGTCGCCGAACCGCGAGACCAGATAATAGAGGCCCCACATCATCATCAGGGTCGTGCCCTGCAGCCCGCGGGGACAGGAGCGGATGATCAGGTCCATATAGGCGGCGGTGGCGACGCCGCCCATCAAGCCGATCGGCACGGCGGCGATCAGGGCGCCGGTCACCGAGTGGATGAAGGCCAGCGGAACCATCTGCGGCACCGCCACGATCGTCCCCCAGAACAGCAGGGGCCGCAGCGAGAAGCGCTGGCAGAGCACGCCGAACAGCATGAAGGTCGGGATGAAGGACGCCGAAAAGATGGCGTACCAGTCGCCGAACTGGGCGTCGTTCGAGTGCAGCGTGTTCTGCAGATAATATTGCAGCGGTGTCTGCGACCCGGGCGCGAAGTTCCACAGGGTCCAGATCAGCAGCGCCGGATAGGCCGGCCAGTGCCGCAGCAGCCGCTTGAAGTCGGTCCAGGGATGCATCTTCGGCCCGGTCTCGGCGTGGACGTTGGCGTAGACGAATTTCGGCTTCCACAGGCTGTAGAGCGCCACGGCGGCCATGATCGCCCCGCCGACCAGGAACAGAATACGGGCGGCCTGGTCGGCGTTCCTGCCCTCGAGCTGGTCGCTGAGCGCGCCGCCGATGACGAAACCGACCAGCACCGGCACGGACAGGAAGATGTTCCATATGGTGCTGATCTGGCCGGACATCACGTTCTGCTGGCCGATGGTCGAGGTCAGGCCGGCCTGGGCGCTCTGGACGAACAGAAAGGTGGTGGTCAGCAGGATGACCGCGGTCAGCAGGCTCGCGTAGGTGACCGGGACAAAGGCGAACGCGACATAGACCGCCGCACAGAGGGTCCCGAACACGATCATGAAGCCGCGATCCCGCATGCCGAACGGACGCCAGGTGTCGCGGATGAAGCCGAACACGAAGGACAGGTAGAGCGGGATCGCCGCGATCAACCTGAAATTGGCCACCTCGTGGGCGCTCAGGTGCAGCTTGTTCTTCAGGAAGAAGCTGATCGGCACATCGATGAGGCCGGCGAACGGTGCGCCGAAGGCGACCAGCAGGATGAGGACGCCCAGATAGAGCAGGATCCTCGTTCGGACGGGGGTTGAGAGCGGCGCCGGCTCGATGTCGGCGGGGCCGTCCATAACGGCCGATACCTCGGTTGTCATCGTCGCCAGGGCTCCGCGCGGACTCGCCAAATTGGCAAGTGCCAGTCCGGCGCTCGCGCATCAAGACCCTCCCGGTGCGGACGGTCCAGCCCGGCGACGAGCCAGGGCCCATTTCGGGGCTGGAAGGGCGAGAACCGGATGCGACAGGCGCCGCTCAGGCGAATCAGGCGAACTCGGGCGGGCTCCAGTCCGGCCAGATGTCGGGCAGGTCGGCGGAGATGGTGTCCGGGAAGGTGGCGGGACGCTTTTCCAGGAAGGCGTTGATGCCCTCGCGCACGTCGGCCTGGGCGCCGCGCATCTGGATGGCGCGGCTGTCGGCGCGGTGGGCCAGCATCGGATGCTCGGCGCCGGCCAGCCGCCAGATCATCTGCCGGGTCAGGGCGACGGAGACCGGGGCGGTGTTGTCGGCGATCTCGCGGGCCAGGGCGCGGGCGGCGGGCAACAGGTCCTCCGGCTCGTGCACCGAGCGGACCAGGCCGCGCTCCTTGGCCTCGGACGCCGGGAAGACCCGGCCGGTGTAGCACCACTCCAGCGCCGTCTGGATCCCGACCAGCTTGGACAGGAACCAGGACGAGGCGGCTTCGGGCGCGAGGCCGCGGCGGGCGAAGACGAAGCCGTAGCGCGCCGCGGTCGAGGCCATGCGGATATCCATGGCCAGCTGCATGGTGACGCCGACCCCGACCGCCGGACCGTTCACCGCCGCGATCACCGGCTTCAGGCTCTCGTAGATGCGCAAGGTGAGCCGGCCGCCGCCGTCGCGCAGCACGCCGTTGACCCGGGTCGCCTCGCGCTCGGGTTCGGCGCCGCCGCTGCGGTCGAAGGTCCCGCCGCCGGCCGAAAGATCCGCGCCGGCGCAGAAGCCGCGCCCGGCGCCCGTGACGATCACCACCCGCACCGCGTCGTCGGCGTCGGTGGCGTCGAAGGCGGCGATCATGTCCGCCATCATCTGGGTGGTGAAGGCGTTCAGCTTGTCCGGCCGATTGAGCGTGATGGTCGCGATGCCGTCTTCGACGGCATAGAGCAGGGTCTCGAAGGTGGGCTGCGGCATCTGGACTTCTCCCTTGGACGGCGTCCAGGTCTCGCCGGCTGACGCTTGGGCAGTCAAGCCGGGCCTTTACGGACGACCCGGCCGCGCGTCATAAACGGTTCAACAACGATAATCTTCGAGGAAGCGTCATGGCCGAGCCAATATTGGCCGACTACATCGTGGTGGGGGCTGGATCGGCGGGCTGCGTGCTGGCCAACCGGCTGACCGCCGACGGCAGGACCAGGGTGCTGTTGCTGGAGGCCGGCGGCGACGACCGGCCGACCAGGAATCCCGGCCAGTTCATGTCCAACCTGATGATCCACGTGCCGGTCGGCTATGCGCGGACGCTGAAGGACCCGAAGGTCAATTGGCTCTACCCCACCGAGGCCGATCCGGCCACGGGGCGCACCCACATCTGGCCGCGCGGCAAGGTGCTGGGCGGCTCATCCTCGATCAACGGCCTGCTCTACATCCGCGGGCAACATTCCGACTACGATGGCTGGCGTCAACTCGGCTGCGAGGGCTGGGCCTGGGACGACGTGCGGCCCTACTTCCTGCGCGCCGAGCACCAGGAGCGCGCCGACTGCGAGGACTGGCACGCCAAGGGCGGCCCGCTGAACGTCTCGGACGTGACCCAGACCCACGAGGTCTCCGACGCGGTCATCGAGGCCTGTGTCGAGGCCGGCATCCCGCGCAATCCGGACGTCAACGGCGCCGATCAGGAAGGCGCCGGCTATTACCAGCTGACGGTGAAGAACGGCCAGCGCTGCTCGGCGGCGGTGGCCTATCTGCACCCGGTGATGGGCCGGGCGAACCTGCGCGTCGAAACCGGCGCGCTCACCACCCGGGTCCTCTTCGAGGGCAAGAAGGCGGTGGGCATCGAATATATCCAGAATGGCGAGACCAAGCGGGCCACCGCCTCCGCCGAGGTGATCCTGGCCGGCGGGGCGATCAATTCGCCGCAACTGCTGCAGCTCTCGGGGGTCGGTCCCGGGGAGCTGCTGCGGGAGAAAGGGGTCGCGGTGGTCGCCGAGAGCGCCGGGGTCGGCGAGAACCTGCAGGATCACTACGTCCTGGCCAACAGCTATCGGCTGAAGCCGGGCACCGTATCGGTGAACGAACTGACCCGCGGAACCCGCTTCCTGGGCGAGACGCTCAAATATATCTTCCAGCGCAAGGGCCTCTTGACGCTCTCAGCGGCGCACATCGCGGTTTTCTGCAAGTCGCGGCCGGATGTTTCCAGCCCAGACATCCAGTTCCACATCCTGCCCGCCACCCCGGACGTCCAGAAGATGGCCGAGACCGGGATCATGGAGCTGGAAACCCAGCCCGGCCTCATGATCGCCCCCTGCCAGGTGCGGCCGGAGAGCCGGGGCACGATCCGGATCAAGTCGTCCGACCCCACCGAATACCCGGCGATCCAGCCCAACTACCTCTCCGATCCCATCGATCAGCAGGTGGCCGTGGCCTCGCTCAAATGGGCCCGCAAGATCGCCGCCCAGCCGGCGCTGGCTAAGTGGATCGAGACCGAGGTGCTGCCCGGGGCGGACTTCGAGAACGACGAGATGCTGCTGGGTTTCGCGCGGATGGCCGGATCGACCATCTACCATCCGGTGGGCACGTGCCAGATGGGGTCGGGGCCGAACGCGGTGGTCGATTCTCAGCTTCGGGTGATCGGGGTCGAAGGCCTGCGCGTGGTCGACGCCTCGATCATGCCGCGGCTGGTCTCCGGCAACACCAACGCCCCGACCATCATGATCGCCGAGAAAGCCTCCGACATGATCCAGGAAGACGCCCGAGCCGCCGCCTAGTGTTTTTTGTGTCATGGCCGGGCTTGTTCCGGCCACCCACGACTTTTCCGCCCTCCTACGCCGCGTCGTGAAAAATCACCCCCAGCGTATGCCGCTTTCCCGTGTGGATCCGGCTCACCCCATGCCGCATCGTCAGCCGGTACGGCCCCCGCGTGCCAACCCCGGGCCGATGATGAACCGGGAAAATCACAGCGTCCCCCAGCCCCAATGGCACCACCATCGCGCGTGATTGCGCCCGCGGTCGCTGCTCCACCATGACGAACTCGCCGCCGGTGAAATCCACCCCCGGCTTGTTCAACAGCACCGTCACCTGCAGCGGAAACACCAGGTCGCCATACAGGTCCTGATGCAGGCAGTTGAACCCACCCGCGCCATAGCGCAGCAACAGCGGCGTCGGCCGAGTCTGTCCCGCCGCATGGCACCGCGCCAGATAGGCATCCAGCGAGTCCGGAAACATCTCCGTCTCCCCCAGCGTCCGCCGCCATGCATTCGCCACCACCGCCAGCGGCGGATACAGCGCCGCCCGCAATGCCGCGACCGTCTCAGGCAGCGGATAGCTGAAATACTTGTATTCCCCCTTCCCGTAAGCG
>DATAYM010000059.1:0-11880 GCA_036272595.1 Caulobacteraceae bacterium | reverse complement strand
CGGACTTCTCGGCCAGCCATTTGCCCCAGTGCGGCCACCAGGAGCCGGGGTGTTCCGCCGCGCCGGCGATCCAGTCGTCGACCGAGCCGGGCAGGGCGGTGTTGGTCCAGTGCTGGTACTTTTTCGCGTCGGGATGATTGATCACCCCGGCGATGTGGCCCGAACCGGCCATCATGAACTCCACCGGCCCGCCGAACAACTTGGCGCCCTTGTAGACCGAGCGCAGGGGGGCGATGTGGTCCTCCTTGCTGGACTGGACGAAGATCGGAATCTTCACGTCGGCCAGGTCCAGTGTCACGCCGCCCAGTGTCAGCTCGCCCTTGGACAGTTTGTTGTCCTTGTAGAATTCCAGAAGATAGAACAGGTGCAGCGTCTTGGGCATCCGCGTCTGGTCGGAATTCCAATAGAGCAGGTCGAACGGCTTCGGCTCCTTGCCCAAAAGGTAGTTGTTCACGAAGAACGACCAGATCAGGTCGTTGCCGCGCAGGGCGTTGAAGGTGTCGGCCATGGACTTGCCGGGCAGGATGCCGCCGCCGGCGTCCATCTGCTTCTCTACCTCTTCCAGCCAGGCGTCGTCGGTGAAGAGCAGAAGGTCGCCGGCCTCGCTGAAGTCCTGCTGGGCGGCGAAGAAGGTGGCCGAGGCGATCGGCTGCACGTCCTTGGCCGCCATGTGGGCAAGGGCGCACGAGAGCAGGGTGCCGCCGATGCAGTAGCCGACGGCGTTGACATGCGGAACCTGGCACTGGGTCATCACCGCATGCGTGCCGGCATAGATGCCGTCGGCCAGGTAGTCGCTCATGGTCTTGGCCGCGAGCCGCTGGTCCGGATTGACCCAGGAGGCGACGAAGACGCTGAACCCCTGGGCGGTCAGCCAGCGGATCATCGAGTTCTCCGGCCGAAGGTCGAGGATGTAATATTTGTTGATCCAGGGGGGGAAGATCAGCAGCGGGGTCTCGTGCACCTGCTCGGTGGTCGGTTCGAACTGCAGGATCTGGATCAGCTCGTTCTGGAAGATCACCTTGCCGGGGGCGGTGGCGATGTTCTCGCCGACCTTGAACGGGGCGAAATCGGTCTGGCTGATGGACAGCTGGCCGCCGCCGCGCTCCAGGTCGCCGGCGAAGTTCTCCATGCCCTTCAAGAGGCTCTGGCCGTTGGTGGCGATGACTTCGCGCAGGGCCGCGGGGTTGGAGGCCAGGAAGTTCGAGGGCGAAAAGGCGTCGGTGAGCATCTTCATGAAGAACTCGACCCGCCGCTTCGACATCGGGTCGACGCCATCGACCTCGGCGACCAGGCCGTTCAGCCAGTTGGCGGTGAGCAGATAGGACTGCTTCATCACGTCGAAGACCGGGTTTTCCGACCAGTCGGGATCGGTGAAGCGCTTGTCGCCCTTGCCGGGCTCGACCACAGGTTCCGGCGTCTCGCCGGCCATCCGCCGTGTGGTGGATTTCCACAGGTCCATGTAGCGGCTGAACAGATCCGCCTGGGCGCGCATCATGCGGTCGGGCTGGGCGACCAGCCGGCCCATGACGTCGGTGAGGGCCGGGCCGACATGGAACGGGTCGGGGCTGAGCGCCGCCGGCCGGTCGGCCTGGCGCAGCGCCGCCTCGGCGATGGCGCCCTGGGCGGTCAGGGCCGCGCGGGCCAGATTGATGGACAGGCTCTCCAGCGCCTCGCGCTGGGCGGCGGTGAGCGCGCGGAAGGCGGCGACGCCGGCGGCCGGCGCTTCCGGCGCGGCTTCGGCCGGTTTGGCCGCGCCCTCGGCGGGCTCTGCTTCGGGCTTGGCAGCTTTCGGCTTTGGCGCGGCCTTGACCTTGGCGGCCTTGGCGCGCGCGGGCGTGTCGGTCATGTCGCAAACCTCCCTGGCCTGGTCAGCCTATCCGACCGGCGGCCTTTTGTTGGACGCCATCATCGCATAAGAGCTTAGCCCAGTTATAAGACGAGCCTTCAGGCCCTCAAGTGTACGTCAAACGCACCGACGACAAGACCGGGTGGTCCAGCGGACCGGCGAGAGCGATGGTTCTGCTCATCGCGGGCGCGAGCCTGGGCGGCTGCGACACCCTGGCCAGGAACAACTATTTCCTGCCCGGCGGCGTCGATCAGCGATCGGCGGTGGCTGCGCAGGTCAGGGCGGCTGAGCAGGAACACGGCCCTTATCCAAGGTTCTCGCAGATTCCGGCCCTTCCCAAGGATGTGCGGCCGTTGAGCGCCTGGCGCGCCAGGGTCAGCCAGACCCTGGCCGAAAAGCGCCAGGTCGATGCGGCCAACGCCGCCTATCCCTACACCCTGCAGGACACGCAGGCGTTCGCCGACACCCAGCATGCGCGAATTCCCGCCACCGAGGCCGCGCCGCCGTCCGCGGACGCCGCCTCGGCCAGCGACGCCTACGCCGCCAGCGTGCGCGCGCGAGCTACGAAGCCCCCGCCGCCGGCCAACTAGGCGAGCGCGGGGGCCACCGTCCTGCACCCTGGAACAGGCGCCACGCGGCGTCTATTCATTCCCATCAAATCCCCCGATTCCAGGCCCCCTCAAGGAGGGCCACGCCATGACCCCCGATTTCCACCGCATCCGGCGCCTGCCGCCGTACATCTTCGAAGAGGTCAACCGCCTGAAGGCCCGCCTGCGCGCCCAGAGCATCGACATCATCGACTTCGGCATGGGCAATCCCGACATGCCGACCCCCGACCACATCGTCGAGAAGCTGATCGAGACGGTGCGTAAACCGAAGACCCACCGCTATTCCGCGTCCAAGGGCATCGTCGGCCTGCGCCGCGCCATGGCCGGCTATTACGACCGCCGTTTCGGCGTGAAGCTCGATCCCGAGACCGAGGTGGTGGCCACCCTGGGCTCCAAGGAAGGCTTCGCCAACCTGGCCCAGGCCCTGACCGCGCCCGGCGACGTGATCATCTGCCCCAACCCGGCCTATCCGATCCACGCCTACGGCTTCATCATGGCCGAGGGGGTCATCCGCCACGTGCCGGCGCTCAGCCCCGAGGGCTACCTGTCCGGCATCAGCCGGGCGGTGAGCAATTCCTCGCCGCCGCCCAGCGTGATGATCGTCTCCTATCCGTCCAATCCCACGGCCCAGTGGGTCGACCTGGACTTCTACAAGGAGGCGGTGGCGCTGGCGAAGAAGCACGAGATGCTGATCCTGTCGGACATCGCCTATTCGGAGATCTATTTCGACGACAACCCGCCGCCGTCGATCCTGCAGGTGGAAGGCGCGCGCGACATCGCCGTCGAGGTCAATTCGCTGTCCAAGACCTATGCCATGGCCGGCTGGCGCGTCGGCATGGTGGTCGGCAACGCGCGCATGTGCGCGGCCCTGGCCAGGGTGAAGTCCTATCTCGACTACGGCGCGTTCACGCCGATCCAGGTGGCGGCGGCCGCGGCCCTGAACGGTCCGCAAGCCTGTGTCGAGGAGATCCGCGCGACCTACAGGCGCCGCCGCGACGTGCTGGTGGATTCCATGGCCCGGGCCGGGTGGGAGATCCCGTCGCCGCCGGCCTCGATGTTTGCCTGGGCGCCCTTGCCCGAGGCCTTCCGCGAGGCGGGCTCGATGCTGTTCTCCAAACTGCTGATCGAGGAGGCGGGCGTCGCCGTCGCCCCTGGGGTTGGCTTCGGCGAACACGGCGAGGGCTATGTGCGCATCGGCCTGGTCGAGAACGAGCACCGCATCCGCCAGGCGGCGCGCAACGTGAAGAAATTCCTGGCCCAGTCCGGCCAGGTGCTCAGCCGCGCCCGCGACGCCGCCCCGGCCGAGGCGCGCTAGGCATGGGCAAGGAGCTCTTGCGCATCGGCATCGCCGGTCTGGGCACGGTCGGCGGCGGCCTGCTGAACTTCCTCGCCGAGCGGCCGGATTTCGCGCCGGCGGGGGCGAGCACGGCCGTCACCGGCGTCTGCGCCCGCTCGCGCGCCCGCGCCCGTTCGGCCGACATCTCGAACCTGCCCTGGTTCGACGACCCGATCGCCCTGGCGGCCTCGCCGGACAACGACGTCTTCGTCGAGCTGATCGGCGGCTCGGAAGGCCCGGCCAAGGACGCGGTCGAGGCGGCGCTCAGGCTGGGCAAGCCGGTGGTCACCGCCAACAAGGCGCTGATCGCCGTGCATGGCGCCGAACTGGCGGTGCTGGCCGAGGCCAATGGCGCGCCGCTGCTGTTCGAGGCGGCGGTGATGGGCGGCACGCCGGCGGTGAAGATGCTGCGCGAGGCCATGGTCGGCGACCAGGTCGAGGCCTTGGCCGGCATATTGAACGGCACCTGCAACTACATCCTGACCGAGATGGAGGAGACCGGCCGCTCCTTCGCCGCCGTGCTCGGCGAGGCGCAAGGCCTCGGCTACGCCGAGGCCGATCCGACCACCGACGTCGGCGGCTTCGACGCCGCGCACAAGATCACCATCCTGGCCGCCCTGGCCTTCGGCTGCGCGCCCAACTACGCCGCCGCCCAGATCGAGGGGATCGACCAGGTCGAACTGCTGGACATCAACCTCGCCCGTGACCTCGGCTATCGCGTGCGGCTGGTGGCGCAGGCGACGCGCACCGAGGCCGGCGTCACGGTCAGTGTGCATCCGGCCCTGGCGCCCATCGGCCATCCCCTGGCCGAGACCAAGGGGCCGCTGAACGCCCTGTTCATCGAAGGTCGCCGCATCGGCCGCATCTTCATACAGGGCCCGGGCGCGGGCACCGGCCCCACGGCGGCCGCCGTCGCCGCCGACATCGCCGACATCATGACCGGCGCGCGCCGGCCGGTGTTCCAGGCCCCGGCGACCACCCTGGCGCCCTTCGCCGCCCTCGACGCCGCCCATGCGGTCGGCAAGGCCTATGTGCGGCTGATGGTGAGGGATGAGCCGGGGGTGATCGCCTCGGTGACCGAAACCCTGGCGGAAGCGGGGGTCTCCATCGACAGTTTCCTGCAAAAGCCGGTTCATGATGCGGGGGGCGTCCCGATCGTGCTAACCACCCACGCAACGCCGGAATCGGCGCTTGTTGACGCGATCCGGCGCATCGGCGCGCTGCCCGCGCTTCTGCAGGCGCCCAGGATGCTGCGCATCGCGCGCGTCTGAAATGAATAGGGCAGGAGGGCCTTTATGAGCGCGACCGATCTCGACCGCAGCCTTGTCCTGGAGGCGGTGCGGGTGACCGAGGCCGCAGCGATCGCCGCCTGGAAACTGGTGGGACGCGGCGACGAGATGGCCGCCGACCAGGCCGCCGTCGACGCCATGCGCAACGCCCTGAACACCCTGGAAATCGACGGCGAGATCGTCATCGGCGAGGGTGAGCGCGACGAGGCGCCGATGCTCTACATCGGCGAGAAGGTCGGCCGCGGCAAAGGCGCCAAGATCGACATCGCGCTGGATCCGCTGGAAGGCACCACCCTGACCGCCAAGGCCATGGCCAACGCCCTGGCGGTGATGGCCTGGGCGCCCAAGGGCACGCTGCTCAACGCGCCCGACACCTATATGGACAAGATCGCCTGCGGGCCGGGCTACAAGGAAGGCGTCATCGACCTGGACGCCTCGTCGGCCGACAACGTCAAGGCGCTGGCCAAGGCCAAGGGGGTCAAGCCGAGCGACATCACCGTCTGCGTGCTGGACCGGCCGCGCCACGCCGAGATCATCGCCAACCTGCGCGAGGTCGGGGCGCGGGTCTATCTGATCACCGACGGCGACGTGGCCGGCGTGATCAACACCGCCGAGCCGCAGACCGGCGTCGACCTCTATATCGGCCAGGGCGGCGCGCCCGAGGGGGTCCTGGCCTGCGCGGCGCTGAAATGCGTCGGCGGCCAGTTCCAGGGCCGGCTGGTGTTCCGCAATTCCGACGAACGGGCCCGGGCCGAGCGGCTGGGGGTGAAGGATTTCGACCGGGTCTATACCCTGAACGAGATCATCCGCGCCGACGCCATCTTCGCCGCCACCGGCGTCACCACCGGCGCCCTCCTGGACGGAGTCCGCCAGGACGCCGGCTTCGTCCACACCCACACCCTGGTCATGAACTCCGCCAGCCGCACGGTGCGCGAAGTCAGGATGAAGCGGCCAGTTTAGGGCCGTGAGGGAGCGTCACGCTCCAGGCGCCGTCGGCCGCGCGCGCCATCTGCGGCGGGCGATGACGCTAGCGGAAAAGAAGCTGTGGGCCGTGTTGCGCAAACGCGGCCTGAACATCCGACGCCAGGCGCCGATCGGCCGCTATATAGCCGACTTCGCCAGCCACGGAGCGTGTCTCGTTATTGAGATCGACGGCCCTTTGCACGATCTTCCCGACGAAAATCTCCGCGACGCGGAGCGAACCTTCTGGCTCAACAGCCAAGGCTACCAGGTCATCAGATTCCGGAATCTAGCCGTCCTCAACGATCCAATCGGCGTTGCCGACCAGATCGAGGCGGCCATCACAGGCAAAGCCCTCCCCCTCGATGGGGGAGGGTGGGGTGGGGGTGTATCCGCTGAGATGAAGGAAGGACCGAGGTCGGCGCCGAACGCGCCCTTTCCAGGAATCGCGGTGCGAACACCCCCAACCCCGACCCTTCCCCCATCGAGGGGGAAGGGAGAAGATGAGTGAAGTCTCCGGTCAGCGGGACCACCAACTGAGCCCCCTCGATGGGGGAGGGTTGGGTGGGGGTGTGGCCGCCGAGATGAAGGAAGGGCCGAGATCGGCGCCGAACGAGTCGTTTCCGGCAATCGCAGTGCGAACACCCCCAACCCCGGCCCTTCCCCCATCGAGGGGGAAGGGAGAAGGTGAGTGATGCTTGCCGAATCAGAGAGCGTTCCATTTCTCGGCGTTTCCAAATCCCTCAGCGGCCGTACCTGGCGGCGGCGGGCGGCGGATGAGGAGCTGGCGCGCAGGCACGGGCTGCGGTTCGGGCTGAGCGAGCCCCTGGCGCGGGCTTTGGCGTCGCGGGGGGTGTCCTCGGAATCCGCCGAGAGCTACCTGGCGCCGACCTTGAAGGCCCTGTTTCCGGATCCGTCCAGCTTCATGGACATGGACCGCGCCGCCGAGATCCTGGTCGACGCGGTGGTCCGCGACCGGCCCAGCGTGGTGTTCGCCGACTATGACGTCGACGGGGCTTCCAGCGCCGCCCAGCTGGTCCGCTGGTTCCGCGCCATGGGCCGCGAGCTGCCGATCTATGTGCCGGACCGCATGACCGAGGGCTACGGCCCGAGCCCGGCCGCCTTTCGCCGGCTGCGCGAGGAGGGGGCCGAGCTGGTGGTCACCGTCGACTGCGGCGCCGCGGCCTATGACGCCATCGCCGCCGCCGCCGAGATCGGCCTGGAGGTGGTGGTCATCGACCATCACCTGATGCGCGAGAACCCGCCGGCCGCCGCCGCCGTGGTCAATCCGAACCGGCCGGGCTGCACGTCCGGCCAGGGCGTGCTGGCCGCCGCCGGCGTCACCTTCGTGCTGCTGGCGGCGCTGAACCGCGAGGCGCGGCGGCGCGGCCTGTTCGAGGGCCGCGCCGAGCCGGACCTGCGCGCCTGGCTCGACCTGGCCGCCATGGGCGCGGTCTGCGACGTCACCAGCCTGACCGGCTTCAACCGCGCCCTGGTGGCGCAGGGGCTGAAGGTGATGTCCGGATGGGCCAATCCGGGTCTGAAGGCGCTGATGGAGGTGGCCGGCGCCAAGGGGCCGGCGACCACCTTCCACGCCGGCTTCATCCTGGGACCGCGCATCAACGCCGGCGGCCGCATCGGCCGCTCCGACCTCGGCGCGCGGCTGCTCTCCACCGACGATATGGACGAGGCGCGCGCTCTGGCGCTCGAGCTCGACGGGCTGAACGCCGCCCGCAAGGACGTCGAGCGCGCCATCCTCGATGAGGCGATCGCGGTGGTCGAGCGCGGCTCCAACCTCGATCCCGAGGCGCCGGTGCTGGTGGTGGCTGCCGAGGGCTGGCATCCGGGGGTCATCGGCATCGTCGCCAGCCGTCTGCGCGAGCGCTACCGCAAGCCGGCGGTGATCATCGGCCTCGACCCGGCGACCGGCGTCGGCAAGGGCTCCGGCCGCTCGCAGCCGGGGATGAACCTGGGCCGGGCGGTGCAGGCGGCCTTCGACAAGGGCCTGCTGATGAGCGGCGGCGGCCACGCCATGGCCGCGGGGCTGACCGTGCGCCGCGACGGCGTGCCTGAACTGCGCGAATTCCTCTGCGCCGCCATGGCCGATGAGCGGACCCAGGCGGCGCTGGCCGACGCCATCGAGATCGACGCGGTGATCACCCCGCGCTCGGCGGTCCGGCCGCTGGTCGAGGAGTTCGAGCGCATGCAGCCGTTCGGGCCCGGCAATCCAGAGCCGCTGTTCGCCTTCGCCGACGTTCGCATCGAACAGCCCATCCCCATGCGCGGCGACCACATCCGCTGCCAGCTCGCCGACGCCTCGGGCGCGAAGCTGCGCGCCGTCGCCTGGCGGGCCGGGGAGAGCGAGCTTGGCCGCCGGCTGGCGGCCGGCGGCTCGCTGCACGTCGCCGGCCGCCTGAAGCCGGACGATTGGAACGGCCGGGCCGGGGTCCAGCTGGAAATCGAAGACGCCGCCGATCCGCGCATGAGCGCCTGAGGCCTGAGGAACGGCGCGGGCGCGCCAGCGCCTTGCAGGGGCGCGGCAAGGCCTATATATCGCCCTTCCCAGCCGGCCTAAGGTCCCTTCGTCTATCGGTTAGGACACTAGATTTTCATTCTAGGAAGAGCGGTTCGACTCCGCTAGGGACTGCCAGCGCCGGGTTTTTCGTGGAACTTGTCCGACTCGACGTCGTTGTCCATCCTGGGGAAAGGCCCCCGGGGCGTCGAATGTCTTCCACCACGTATGCTGACGAAATGCTCAGCCGCGCCATCGACGCGGTCGAGCGTGGCGGCCCGGACCTTTACTCCGTCCTGGAAGCCCTGCCGGCGCCGATCTACGTCACCGACCCGCACGGCGTGGTCACCCATTTCAACCGCGCCTGCATCGGGCTCGCCGGCCGCACGCCGGCGGTCGGCAAGGACCGCTGGTGCGTCACCTGGAAGCTCTACACCGAGGATGGCGAGTTCCTGCCGCACGACCAGTGTCCGATGGCCGCCGCCATCCGCAGCCGAAGCCCGGTGCGCGGCGTCAGCGCGGTGGCCGAGCGGCCGGACGGGTCGCGGGTGAGCTTCGTGCCGTTCCCGACGCCGCTGTTCGGCGCCAACGGCGAACTGCTCGGCGCCATCAACATGCTGGTCGACGTCACCGACGATCGCCAGATCGACGAACTGTGGGCCCAGGCCCGTCGCTGCCGCCGGCTGGGCGCCGGCGCCTGCGACCAGAGCATCGCCGACACCCTGGGCCTGATGGCGGTCGAGTACGAAACGAAGGCAAGGGACCTGGAGCTGACCTGCGCCCGCCGGCGGGCCTGAGGCCCTGCCCAAAACTTGATCAACGACTGCGCCCAAGCTAGGCACCCTTAAGGCCGATGCGGTGTCGCGCCTTCGAGTCGAGGGCGGGCGGCATGGGATCTGCGGCGATCAATTCCGGTGACACGGCCTGGGTGTTGGCGGCCACGGCGCTGGTCTTGTTCATGACCCTGCCGGGCCTGGCGCTGTTCTACGCCGGCCTGGTGCGGGTGAAGAACACCCTGTCGGTGATGATGCATTGCGTCGCGGTCGCCTGCCTGATTTCCGTGCTCTGGCTGGCCTTCGGCTACAGCCTGGCCTTCGACGGCGCCGCGCCCTTCATCGGCGGTCTGGGCAAGGCCTTGCTGCTCTCGGTCGGCCGCGGTTCGGTGGTCGGCGCCATTCCCGAGCCGGCCTTCTTCATGTTCCAGGCCACCTTCGCGGTGATCACCCCGGCGCTGATCGTCGGCGCCTATGTCGAGCGGATCCGGTTCGGCGCGGTGCTGGCGTTCAGCGGTCTGTGGCTCGCCCTGGTCTATGCGCCGGTGGCCCATTGGGTCTGGGGCGGCGGCTGGCTTGCCCAGCGCCACGTGATGGACTTCGCCGGCGGGCTGGTGGTGCACGCCACGGCCGGGGTCTCGGCCCTGGTGGCGGCGATCATGATCGGCCCGCGCGACGGCTTTCCGCGCGACCTGCACCCGCCGCACAATCCCGGCATGACGATGATGGGCGCCGGCATGCTGTGGGTCGGCTGGTACGGTTTCAACGGCGGCAGCGCGCTGGCCGCCAACGGCGATGCGGCCATGGCGCTGCTGGTCACCCACATCTCGGCCTCGACGGCGGGCCTGGTCTGGGCGCTGCTCGAGCGGCTGCGCTTTGGCCGCTCCAGCATGGTCGGCATGGTCACCGGCGTCGTCGCGGGCCTGGCCACCATCACCCCCGCGTCCGGCTTCGTCGGCCCGCTTGGCGGCGTGGCCCTGGGCGCGTTCGGCAGCCTGATCTGCTTCGGCGCGGTCGAGGTGGTGCGCCACCGCTTCAAGATCGACGACAGCCTCGACGTCTTCGCCGTGCATGGCGTCGGCGGCATCCTGGGCAGCCTGCTGGTCGCGGTGTTCGCGCTCCAGAAGCTCGGCGGCACGGGCTATGCGCCGGGCATGACCATGCTGCGCCAGGCCGGCGTCCAGGGCCTGGGCGTCGTCGCCGTCATCGCCTGGTCGGCGATCGCCAGCGTCGCCATCCTGTTCGTGGTCAGGCGCCTGGTCGGCCTGCGCGCCAGCGATATCGCCATCGAGGACGGTCTCGATTATTCCGAGCACGGTGAGCGCGCCTATCCGATCTAAACGGCGTCTCCCGCGTTGAAATCCAGATGCGGGCCAGCCAGGCCTATGCTGGCCCAACGCCTCTGGAGCCCACGCCATGACCCCCGCCAAAGGTCTTCAACTCACCCTCGTCCTCGGCGCGCTGATCGTCGCCACGCCGCTGGTTGGCAACGCCCAGCCGGCGCATGGCGACGGTGGCAAGTCCGAGCAATGTTTCCTCAGCGCCAACGTCGATGGTTTCAACGCCCCCGACGACCACACGGTCTATCTCTCGGCCAACGTCCACGACGTCTACCGGCTCGACCTGATGGGCTCCTGCACCGGTCTCAGCTTCCGCGAAGGCATCGGCCTTGAGCGCACGCCCGGCAATCCGTGGATCTGTTCGGCGCTTGACGCCACCATCATCTACAACGACCACGGCATCCACGAGCGCTGCCCGGTCACCGCCATCCACAAACTGACCCCTGCGGAATACGCCGCCCTGCCCAAGAAGGACCGGCCGTAAGGGCGCGATTGCAAACCCGGCCGGACCCGCAGAGGATCGCCGCCGATCCGCCGCGAGGAACAGCCGTCATGCTCAAGGTTCATCATCTCAACAATTCGCGCTCCCAGCGCCTGCTCTGGCTGCTGGAAGAACTCGGCGCGCCGTATGAGATCATCCCCTATCAGCGCGATGCGGTGACCAATCTGGCGCCGCCGGAGTTGCTGCAGGTCCACCCGCTCGGCAAGTCGCCGGTGATTACCGACGGCGACCTGACCATCGCCGAGTCCGGCGCCGCGGTGGAATACATCGTCGCCAAATATGGCAACGGCGCCCTGCAGCCCGACCCGCACTCCCACGCCCACTGGCGCTATGTCGAATGGCTGAACTATGCCGAGGGCTCGGCCATGCTGCCGCTGATGCTGGGCCTCTACGTCATGCGCCTGGGCGACGCCGGCGCGCCGCTGGCGGAGCGCATCGACAGCGAGACCAACACCCACCTGTCCTACATCGCCGGCGCGCTCGGCGATCAGCCGTTCCTGATGGGCGACGCCCTGACCGGGGCCGACATCCAGGTCAGTTTTGTCGTCGAGGTCGCTAGAGCCTTCGGCCGCCTGGCGCCCTTCCCGAACCTCGCTTCCTACGTCGAGCGGATGCAGGCGCGGGAAGCTTATCGGCGCGCGATCGACAAGGGCGGGCCGTACAACCTCGCCGGATAGGCCAAGGCGCCGGCTTGAGCGAGGATGGGGGCTGGGC